>NZ_BDJC01000014.1 GCF_002005565.1 Streptomyces sp. JHA26
GCCGGGCCCGGCCGCATCGCCCGGGCGGTCGCCGCGTTGCCGGCGCTCTGCTGGAGGGCGAGCAGGGAGTGCGGTCCGGGGGCGCCGTCCGGACCCCGGCCGGGCGCGCGTCCCGCGCCGGGCGCCGGGGGCGTCCGTCCGCGGGCGCCGCTCCCGCGTTCGTCCGTCTGTCCCTGTCCCTGTCCCTGCCGCTGCCCCTGCCGGTGTCCTCGCACGCGCGTCAGCGTAGGGACGCGGAAGCGGCCGTACGGGGCGCGTGGCCGGGTTCGGGCAGGTCGTCGACGAGTGCTCTTCGGCCGTTCGACCGCCGTTCGACCGAAGGACGCCGGCGGTTCACGCCGCCCGCGGGCGGCGCCCGCTCGGCGGTGCCTCAGCCCACCGGTTCCGGTACGGGTCGGTCGGCCGGGGTGCCGTGTTTGGGGGCCTTGGCCGTGACCATCAGGCCGGCGACGACGCCCGCCAGCAGCATGATGCCCGCGGCCAGCCAGATGGCGACCGTATAGCCGTGGACGACGCCCTCCCTGATGATCTCCTGCCGCCGGGCGGGGTCGGTGAGGTGGGAGGTGATCCAGGAGGCGCTGGTGCTGGTGGCGACGGTGTTGAGCAGCGCCGTGCCGATCGATCCGCCCACCTGCTGCGAGGTGTTGACCGTCGCCGAGGTGACGCCGGAGTCCCGCGGGGCGACGCCGGCGGTGGCGGTGGAGAAGACCGGCATGAAGGTCAGGCCCATGCCGAGGCCCATCAGGATCAGGGAGGGCAGGATCTCCGAGGCGTACTGCGAGTGCACGGTCATCCGGGTGAGGACCACCATGCCGCCGGAGGCGAGGAGCATGCCGGGGGCCATCAGCATGCGCGGGCCCACGTGGCGCAGCAGCCGCGCGGAGATCTGGGTGGAGCCGATGAGGATCGAGGCGGTCATCGGCAGGAACGCCAGGCCGGTCTGCACGGGGGAGTAATCGAGGATGACCTGGAGGTAGTAGGTCATGAACAGGAACATCCCGAACATGCCGATGACGGCCAGCATCATCGTCAGGAAGCAGCCGGCGCGGTTGCGGTCGCGGACGATGTGCAGCGGCAGCAGGGGCACCGGCGCCCGGGTCTGCCACCACACGAAGGCCGTGAGGAGGACGGCGCCCGTGGCGAACAGCGCCAGGACGAACGGGTCGCCCCAGCCGCGCGGCTGCGCCTCGCTGAAGCCGTAGACGAGGGCGACCAGGCCGCCGCAGCCGAGGAGCACGCCGGGGATGTCGAGGCGGACGTCGGTGTGGCCGGGCCGGTCGTGCAGGAGGACCAGGGCGCCGGTCACGGCGGCGACGGCGACGGGGATGTTGACGTACAGGCACCAGCGCCAGTTCAGGTACTCGGTGAGCACGCCGCCGACGATGAAGCCGATGGCGGAGCCGCTGCCGGCCAGCGCGCCGTAGATGCCGAAGGCCTTCCCGCGTTCTTCGGGGTCGGTGAAGGTGGTCGTCAGCAGGGACAGCGCGGAGGGCGCGAGGACGGCGGCGAAGACGCCCTGGAGCGCGCGGGCGCCGAAGAGCATCGCGGGGCCGACGGCGGCGCCGCCGATCGCGGAGGCGCCGGCGAAGCCGATCAGCCCGATGACGAAGGTGCGTTTGCGTCCCACGAGGTCGGCGATGCGTCCGCCGAGCAGCAGCAGACCGCCGAAGGCGAGGGTGTAGGCGGTGATCACCCACTGGCGGTTGCCGTCGGACATGCCCAGGTCGCGCTGCGCGGACGGCAGCGCGATGTTCACGATGGTCGCGTCGAGGACGACCATCAGCTGGGCGAGGGCGATCACCATCAGCCCCCACCAGCGGCGGGGGTCGGCGTCCGCGGGGGCGGTTCCCTCACCTGTCCGGGCGGCACTCATTTGGCCAGAAGACCATGAATCGGGATGTATCGCATCCCTTTCCGGTGGTCCGCGGGGCGTGTCGGCCGTCAGGGCCCCGGAACCGCTCTCCCGGCCGGGCCGAAGGCGTGCGGACGGACGGCGCGCAGGGCGGCCGGCCGGGTGGGGCTCGTGGCCGGGCGTGCGGGGCGGGGGCTCAGGAGACGCGGGGGAAGCGGGTCTGGAGGGTCCAGATCGCCGGGTTCTCCGCCAGGTCCTCGTGCATGTCCGTGAGGTCGGCGATCAGGTCGTGCAAGAAGTCCCGGGCCTCCCGGCGCAGTGCGCCGTGCGAGAAGGACAGCGGCGGTTCGGACGCCGGCAGCCACTCCGCCTCGATGTCGACCCAGCCGAAACGGCGCTCGAACAGCAGGCGGTCGGTGGACTCGGTGAAGTCCAGCTCGGCGTGTTGCGGCCGGGCGGCCCGGGAGCCCGCCGGGTCCCGGTCGATGCGCTCCACGATGTCGCACAGCGCCCACGCGAAGTCCAGCACCGGCACCCATCCCCAGGCCGTGGAGATCTCCTGGTCCTTTCGGGTGTCGGCCAGGTACACGTCCCCGCAGAACAGGTCGTGCCGCAGGGCGTGGACGTCCGCGCGGCGGTAGTCGGTCTGCGGAGGGTCGGGGAATCGGGTGGAGAGGGCGTAGCCGATGTCGAGCACGCAGGTGATGGTGTCATGCCCTCGCCCCCGGGCCACCGTGCCGGGTAGGTTGCCCGGCGTGATCATCACCCCACTCACGCTCGCTCCCGACCACGGCGTCCCGGGCCCGCTCCTCACCGAGCTGACCGCCCTCTACGCCTCCCACCGCGCCTTCCACGCCCTCAGCGGCGACTTCCCCGACCCCGACGACATCCGTCCGGAACAGGTGGCGGCGGCGCTGGCCGAGGAGTCGGCGCTCCCCGGCGCGGAGATCCTGCTCGCCAGGGACGCGGGCCGGCTGGTCGGGATCGCGATCACCCTCGCCCGGCACCCCGACCCGGCCGACCCGGACCCGTGGATCGGCCTGCTGATGGTGGACGCGCACCTGCGCCGGAAGGGCCACGGCAGGCGGCTGGCGTCCCTCGTCGAGGACCGTTTCCGGGCCGCGGGCCACACCGGCCTGCGGCTCGCCGTCCTCGACGGCAACGGCGACGCCCTCGCCTTCTGGGCCGCCCTCGGCTACGAGACCCTCGGTCACCGCCGGGACCTGCGCGCCGGCCGCCCCTGCACGGTGCTGCGCAAGCCGCTGCGCGTCCCGCGCCGCGCCGCACGCGTCGCCGTGCTCGACCCGGACGGCGCGGTCTTCCTGCTGCGGTACGACAACGTCGAGGTCGGCGTGCACTGGGCGATGCCCGGCGGCGGCCTCGACGCGGACGAGAGCCCCCGCGAGGGCGCCCTGCGCGAACTGCGCGAGGAGACCGGCTGGACGGACCTGGAGCCCGGCCCGCTGCTGTGCACGTGGGAGCACGACTTCACCCACCTGGACGTGGGCCCGGTCCGCCAGCACGAGCACATCTACGTCGCCCGCGGCCCCCGGCGCGAGCCCACCGGCCCGCACCTCGCCGCCGCGCACGCCGCGGACGGCATCCTCACCTGGCGGTGGTGGAGCCGCGCGGAACTCGCCGAGGCCCCCGAGGCCCTGTGGCCGCCGGACCTGCCCCGGCTGCTCGACGCGTTCGAGGGGTCCGACGCGGCCGAGCGGTGAGGCGGCGGCCGGCGCCCCGCCTCAGGGGCGTTCCGGCTTCCCGTCCCCGTACAGCCAGTCGTCCCAGATCTCCGTGAAGTCCTCGTCGGGGGCCGACTTCTCCACGAACGCCGTGAAGTCGCCGGTGTCCGCGTTGCCGTGGCGGTGGGCGGCGGCCCAGTCGCGCAGCAGGGCGCGGAAGGCGTCGTCGCCGACCGTCTGCCGGATGCGGTGCAGCACCATCGCGCCGCGCTGGTAGACCGGGCTGTCAGAGAGGTGGGCGGCACCGGACGGCGTGCCGGGCGGGAACGCCCAGACGGCCTCGCTCTCCTCCTCGTCGCCGAAGTAGGTGCCGGCGTAGAGCGCGTCGAAGGTCTCCTGGGCGGTGTCGCCGCCGTGGTCCTCCGTCCACAGCCACTGGGCGTAGGTGGCGAAGCCCTCGTTGAGCCACATGTCGCGCCAGGTCTTCGGCGTGACGGAGTCGCCGTACCACTGGTGGGCCAGCTCGTGGACGAGGGTCCCGGTGTCCGGGGCGCCGGGGAAGTAGGGGCGGGTCTGGGTCTCCAGGGCGTAGCCGGCGTCCTGCGGGCGGTCGACGATCGCGCCGGTGGAGGAGAAGGGGTAGGGGCCGAAGACGTCCTGCTCCCACTTCACGATCTCGGGGATCTGTGCGAGGACCGCGCGGCTCGCGCCGGCCTGCTCCGGGTCGACGGCCGTGTACACCGGCAGGCCGTCCTCGGTGGCCGAGCGGCTGATCCGCCAGTCGCCGACGGCGACCGTGGCGACGTAGCTCGCCATCGGCTCGCCGGTGTGCCAGCGGAACGTGGTACGGCCGCCCTCGGTCGTCTCACCGGTCAACTGCCCGTTGGAGACGGCCCCGTAGTCCTCGGGGACGGTCACCGCGAGGTCGTACGTCGCCTTGTCGGAGGGGTGGTGGTTGCCGGGGAACCAGGCCATCGAGCCGACCGGTTCACCGAGTCCGACCGCGCCGTCCTCGGTGGGCAGCCAGCCCTCCTCGGAGTCGTCCGGGTCGGTCACGGTCTCGGGCTCGCCGGAGTACCGGACCCGCACGCGGAACGTCTCGCCGTCGCCCAGTTCGTCGGGCGGACGGACGGTCAGCTCCTGCCCGGCCCGGTTGAAGCGGGCGTCCCGGCCCCCGACGGTGACCTTCTCGACGTCCAGACCCTCGAGGTCCAGGTTGAAGGCGGACAGGTCCCGGGTGGCGCGTGCCGTGATCGTCGCCGTGCCGGTGAGGCGCCCGGCGTCGGGGTCGTAGTCGAGGACCAGGTCGTAGTGGCCGACGTCGTAGCCGCCGTTGCCCGCCTTCGGGAAGTACGGGTCGCGCACGCCCGAACCGCCGGGGGTGCCGACGACACCGCCACCTCCACCGCTGCACGCCGCGAGAGCGGTGACGGTGGCGGCGGCTACGAGCAGACGGGTGAGGCGCACCCCGTGATCCTATGGGGCGTTTCACGTGGAACGCCCGCCGGAAGCGGCCACCGGCCCCGCGGTGCCCAGGGGGGCGATGTGGGGATCGGGCGCGGGGGCGCGGGGGCCGACGGACGCGTCCGCGGTGGTGAGGGAACGGCGCCTGCCGCCGTGACGCCGAAGGCCCACCGGCGCACGGCCGGGGGGCCTTCGTACGGGAGAACGGGCGGGTGGACGTCAGACGTTCACGCCGAAGTCCTGGGCGATGCCCACCAGGCCCGAGGCGTAGCCCTGGCCGACGGCGCGGAACTTCCACTCGGCGCCGTTGCGGTACAGCTCGCCGAAGACCATGGCGGTCTCGGTGGCCGCGTCCTCGGACAGGTCGTAGCGGGCGATCTCGGCGCCGCCGGCCTGGTTGATGATGCGGATGTAGGCGTTGCGGACCTGGCCGAAGTTCTGCGAGCGGTTCTCCGCGTCGTAGATCGAGACCGGGAAGACGATCTTGTCGATGTCGGCCGGCAGGGCGGCCAGGTTGACGTTGATCGCCTCGTCGTCGCCGGCGCCCTCGCCGGTGCGGTTGTCACCGGTGTGGACGATCGTGTTGTCCGGGGTCTGCTTGTTGTTGAAGAACACGAAGTGGGCGTCGGAGTAGACCTTGCCCTGCGTGTTGACCGCGATCGCGGAGGCGTCGAGGTCGAAGTCGGTGCCGGTGGTGGTACGGACGTCCCAGCCGAGGCCCACGGTGACTTCGGTCAGGCCCGGAGCCTCCTTGGTGAGCGAGACGTTGCCACCCTTGGACAGGCTTACAGCCATTGTTGGGAGTCCCTTCCTTCGTTTACGTACGGCAAGAAAGCTACAGCTACCACCATGAACGACGAGAGGGGTCCACAAGGTTCCGCCCCTCTTTACTTTCTTTACCGAGGCCGGGGCCGAGGACCGGGACCGGGGGCAGGGGCCGGAGACCGGGACCGGATATTCGGGTGACGCGTGCCGCCCGCGGACGGGAACATGGAAGGCATGTCCGGTCCCCATGTCATCCGCGGCTCCGTCTCCCTGCCCGAGGCCGAGCTCGTCTGGCGTTTCTCGCGTTCCTCGGGGCCGGGCGGACAGCACGTCAACACCACGGACACGGCGGTGGAGCTCCGCTTCGACCTGGCGCGGACCGAGGCCCTGCCCGAGGTGTGGAAGCGGCGGGCGCTGGAGCGGCTGGCCGGGCGCCTGTCCGACGGGGTCGTCACCGTCCGCGCCTCCGAGCACCGCTCCCAGTGGCGCAACCGCGAGGCGGCCGCCGTGCGCCTGGCCGCCCTCCTCGCGGAGGCCACCGCACCGCCGCCCAGGCCCCGCAGGCCGACCCGCATCCCGCGCGGCATCAACGAACGCCGGCTGCGGGAGAAGAAGCAGCGCTCGGAGACCAAGCGGGGGCGTTCCGCGCGGGGCTGGGACTGACCGGGAGGGCCCGCGGCTCAGTCCAGCGCCAGCACGCCGACCGTCTCCTCCTCGGCCTTCTCGCCGTTCGGGCGGAAGCCGAGGCGCAGGTAGAAGTCCTCGGGGCCGTGCTCGCCGGGGTGCCAGGTGACGAAGCACTCCGTGCCGCCGCGGCGGCGGATCTCGGCGGCCACCGACTCCACGGCGAAGCGGCCGTAGCCCCGGCCCTGTTCGTCGGCGGCGATGTTCAGGCGCCACAGGCCGGAGCGCAGCGCGCTGCCGTCGTCGTACCAGTCGATGTCGAAGAAGCCCATGAGGAAGCCGACGGGGCGGTCGCCGTCGACGATCAGGCGCGGCCAGGCCTTGCCGGGGTGGACGTAGGCCTCGGCGAGGGACTTCACCACCGGGGTGACGGCGAACTCCTGCTCGGGGCGCACGCGTACGGCGAGGGCGGCCTCGATGTTCGCGGGGGTGATCTCTTCCAGGCGGAGCGCGGTGCCGGTCGTCATGCGCGCACCCTAGGCGGGATCGCGCGTGCCGGGCGAGGGGATTACCGCTCAGCCCAACTGCCGGTACCGCCCCCGGAAGTACGTCAGCGGACCGCCGTCCGCGCTCGCCACCGAGGCGGTCAGGACGCGGCCGATCACCAGGGTGTGGTCCCCGGCCGGCACGCGCTGCTCGGTGCGGCACTCCAGGGTCGCCAGGGCGCCGCCCACCAGCGGTGCCCCCGAGGCCTCGCCCCGTGTGCGGGGGAGGTCCTCGAACAGGAGCCGGTCGCTGACGCGGCCCTTCATCGCGAAGCGCCCCGCGATGTGCCGCTGGTTCTCGGACAGGACGGAGACCGCCCACAGGGGCTGTTCGTCGAGCAGGTCGTCCATGCGGGACCCCTCGCGCAGGCTGACCAGGACGAGCGGCGGGTCCAGGGACACGGACATGAAGGCCGTGGCCGTCATGCCCGCGTCCTCGCCGCGCGGTGCCCCGGGGTCGTCGGGGTCGAGCGGCGGCTCCTGCGCGGTCACCAGGACCACGCCCGAGGCCAGCCGGGACATGGCGGCGCGGAACTCGTCGTTGCTCACCCCCTCAGGATGCCCGGAGACCGGTGACGGCAACGGGGACGCGGGGGGCGCGGGGGACGTGAGCGGGGGAGTGTTCGACACTCCGCCACGCTAGTCGCCGGGCCTCCGGCGCGGCATCGGCCCCCGGTCCGAACCGGGGCCCGGGACCGGCCTAGGTCCCGGGGCGGAGGGCCCCCGGAGGAGTCGTGCGCATACCTACAAACTTTGCGTTCGGTAAACGCACGCGGAAAACACAGAATCACCACGCAATTGTTCATCTTTGGTTGTGACTTGAGTCACAAGAGACAGTAATTGTTGACCCTGTGTACCGAGTGAGCAGCGCGCTGTGATTCAGTGGCGGGAGTTGGTAGGACGATACGCCGAAGAGAACCCTTGATTCGCTGCGAGGTCTCGGGGGGAGGGCGAGCATGGAGACCGAGTCGGAGCCCTACGTCCGTCTTGCGTCCCTGCGGCAGCTGCACCAGGTCATGGCCGAGGTGAACAAGGCCCGCAGCCTGGCCGACACCCTGCAGGCCGTCGCGGACGGCGTCGTCCAGGCCCTCGGGTACGAGCTGGCGTGCGTCAACCTGGTCCGCCCCGACGGCGACCTCGTCGTCGCGGCCTTCTCCGGCAACCAGGCCGCCGAGGCGCTGATCACCGGCCGGGTCGGTTCCCGCGAGTCCTGGGACCGCCGCCTGGCCATGGGCGAGCAGTGGGGCGACCTGATCTTCATACCCCACACCGAGGGCTGGATCCTCGACGACGACGACGTCCCGCAGTGGTACACCGACGGACCCGCGCCCCGCTTCGAGGACGAGTGGCACCCCTCGGACCGGCTCTTCGCCCCCATGTACGCGCCCGGCCCGCAGCGCGGGGACGCCAGCGGCGAACTGATCGGCGTCCTGTCCGTGGACCGCCCGCGCAACGGCCGCCGGCCCGGCGCCTGGGGCCGCGAAGCCCTGCAGATGTACGCCTTCCAGGCCGCCATCGCCATCAGCAACGCCCGCCTGCGCTCCAACATGCAGCGCGCCCTGGTCCGCCTCGAACGCGACCAGCAGGCCCTCAGGGCGAGCGAGGAGAGCTTCCGGCAGGCCTTCGAGTACGCCCCCTCCGGCATGGCCATCGCCGAGATGGGCGGCGACCAGCACGGCCGCATCCTGCGCACCAACGACGCCCTGTGCCGCCTGCTGGGCCGCCCCGCCTCCGCGATGCGCCGCTACGCCTTCTCCGACCTCGTCCACCCCGAGGACATCGGCACCCTGCTGCGCACCTCCGCCGAGGGCGGCCGGGCCGAGCTGCGCCTGGGCCGCCGCGACGGCACCTACGTCTGGGTCTCCCTGCGCAACAGCGTCGTCGCCGACGCCGCCGACGGGCCCCGCTTCCTGCTCACCCACGTCGAGGACATAGAGGAGCGCAAGCGCCGCGAGCTCCAGCTCGCCCACCGCGCCTCCCACGACTCCCTCACCGGCCTGCCGAACTCCGCCGAGCTGCGCGCCCGGCTCGCCGCCCGGCTGTGCCGGCGCCCGCAGTCCCCGCACGCGGCGGCGGCCGACGTGATGGACGCGGCCTACGGGCACCCCGTCACCGACTCCGGGGGCCACACCTTCGACTTCAGCTCCGGCACCGATCCCTACGGGGCCTTCGACCACCACGTGCACACCGTCGCCCCCGGCGACGGACCGGACGACGGCGCCAAGGGACTCGCGGTCCTCTTCTGCGACCTGGACGGCTTCAAGTCGATCAACGACCGGTTCGGGCACAACGCGGGCGACGCCGTCCTCATCGAGGTCGCCCGCCGGCTCGGCGGCGGGGTGCGCGACGGCGACACGGTGGCCCGGCTCGGCGGCGACGAGTTCGTGATCCTCGCCGACGGCCTCGGCCGGGCCGACGCCCAGGACCTCGCCGTGCGGCTGCGCAACGAGATCGTCCAGCCGATCCGCGCCGAGGGACGGGCCGTCCGCGTCGGCGCCAGCTTCGGCATCGGATGGGCCCACTGCGGCATGACGGCGGACGAGGTCCTGAAGTCCGCCGACGAGCGGATGTACGTAGAGAAACGATCTCGTCCCAAACAGCACCGCCGTGCGGGATGAGCCCCAGGTCAGCGCGTTGAGCCCGACCGAGTCACCCGTTCGGGTCAGTGGGAGCAGGTAGGCTCGCCCTCTCACCACCTGTACCGCAAACGCACCGCACCTGGTTAGGAGACCTAGGGATGACGCCCGGCGACAACGGCGCGAGCACGCCCGAGGACGACGACCCGTTCGGCTACCTGTACGCCGACGGGCAGGCCAACGGAGCCCAGCCGCCGTCCGGTGGCTACGGCTACCCGAACTCCGTCAACCGCGTGCGTCCCGTCGGCACCCGGCAGTACGGGGCGCAGCAGGCCCCGACCGCCGCCTACGGCCAGGCGGCCCCGCAGCAGCAGGGCGCCTTCGGTCCGCAGCAGGGCGCCTACGGCAGGCCGAACGCGCACTACGCCGCCCCGGAGACGCTCCCCGGCGGCGGCGCCCCCACCGCCCCGCAGCAGCCCCGCGGCGCCGGTGGCGGCGGACGCCGCGGGCCCAACACCAAGGGCCTGCTGATCGGCGCGGTCGCGGTGGTCGCCGCGGTCGTCATCGGCATCGCCGTGGCGATGACCAGCAGCGACGCGGACGACGACAAGGGCGGCAACGAGGCGGGCGGCAGCCCCTCCCCCACCCAGACCCAGAGCACCGACCCGAGCCCGACGGCGAGCAGCAGCGCCGACGAGGAGGTGAAGCTGCCGTCGGCCCAGGCGGGCGAGCTGCAGCTGTCGCCCGGCGTGGCCACGGCCTCGGACGTCCAGGGCGCCGAGTCGGACGGCGGCGCCTACGTGACCGGCCTCGACCAGCCCGGCGCCTCGGTCACCTGGACCGTCAACGGCATCCCCGAGGACGGCGTCTACACCCTCTTCGCCCGCTTCAGCGCGGCCGGCGAGGACCAGTCGATGACGCTCACGGTCAACGGCAAGCCGTTCGGCAGCAAGATGAACCTGGGCAACTTCGCGCACGCCGCGAGCGGCGACTTCGCCAAGGGCTGGACCAAGACCTACGCCTGGCCCACGCTCAACAAGGGCACGAACACGATCTCGCTGTCCTGCGGGGACGGCGACAAGTGCAACATCCTGCTGGACCGGCTCTCCCTGAAGAAGGGCCAGGTCAAGGACTAGCGGCTCACGCCCCCTGAAGAAGGGCCGGGTCAAGGACCAGCGGCTCACGCCGCGTCGGCCTCCGCCGTCACCGCGACCCCCCGGCCGAGCAGCTCCTCGTACGCCGCCCGGTCGAACTCGCCCGCCACCGGCGACAGCACCGTCGCCGCCGACAGGGCCACCGCGCGGGTCAGGCGGTCCGGCCAGGGCAGGTGCTCCACCAGGCCCGACAGCAGGCCCGCGACCGCGGAGTCGCCCGCGCCGGTCGGGTTGCCGGGGACGCGCGCGGGCGGGGCCGCCCGCCACCTGCCCTCGGGGGTCACCGCGAGCAGGCCGTCGGCGCCCAGGGAGGCCACCACGGACCGGGCGCCGCGGCGCCGGGCGGCCTGGGTGGCCCGCAGCGGCTCGTGCGAACCGGTCAGTTCGGCCAGTTCGCCGGCGTTCGGCTTGATCATGTCCGGGCGGGCGGCGACGCCCCGGCGCAGCGGCTCCCCGCTGGTGTCCAGCAGCACCGGCACGCCCGCCGCGCGCGCGGTGCGCACCAGCCCGGCGTAGGCGCCCACCGGTACGCCCGGCGGCAGGCTGCCGCACAGGGCGACCGCCGAGGCGCCGGCGAGCAGGTCCTCGTAGACCTCCTGGAAGGCGTGCCACTCGGCGGGGGTGACGGCCGGGCCCGGCTCGTTGAGCTGGGTGGTGTCGCCGGTGCGCTCGTCGACGACGGCGACGGTGCGGCGGGTCGCCCCGGTGACCGGCACGAGCGCGTCGGTGATCCCCCGCACACCGGTCAGCCCGTCCCGTACGACGCGTCCGGTGGTGCCGCCCGCGAAGCCGGTCACGGTGGCCTCGTGTCCGAGGGCCGCGAGCACCCGGGCCACGTTCAGCCCCTTGCCGCCCGGGCGTTCCGTCACGTCGGTGACCCGGTGGGAGGTGTGGGGCCGCAGGTCCCGGACGCGGTAGGTGATGTCCAGAGCGGTGTTCAGCGTGACCGTGAGTATCACCCGTGTCGACCTCCCCCGATGGTCCGTGTCCGCCCTGTGCGCCGAAGACGTTGTCCGGAGTCACGATCATGCCAAACGGACGGCCGTCGGCCCAGTCCCCGGTGCGGTCGCGGCCGACGACCCGGAGGCGGACCCGGGGACGGACCCGGGGACGGATCAGCCCAGGTGGGGACCGACCACCCATTCACCCCGGCGCATCACGCCCACCAGGTCGAACCCGGCGTCGAGGACCACCAGGTCGGCGTCCTTGCCGGGCTCCAGCGAACCGATCCGGTCGTCGAGGCCGAGCAGCCGCGCCGGGTTGGCGGAGATCGCGGCGACGACGTCCTCGACGGGCAGCCCGTCCACCGTCACCGCCCGCTTGAAGGCGCGGTCCAGGGTGAGCGTGGAGCCGGCGATCGAGCCGCCCTCCACCAGCCGGGCCACGCCGTCGGCGACCTCGACCTCCATCGGGCCGAGCATGTAGCGGCCGTCGCCGAAGCCTGCGGCGTCCATCGCGTCGGTGATGAAGGCGACCCGGGACGCGCCCGCGTGGTGGAAGGCCAGCTGGAGCGCGGCCGGGTGCAGGTGGGTGCCGTCGTTGATCAGCTCGACGGTGATCCGCTCGTCCTCCAGCAGGGCGGTGATGGGACCCGGGGCGCGGTGACCGACCGGGGGCATCGCGTTGAACAGGTGCGTGGCGACGGTGGCGCCCGCGTCGATCGCCTGCACCGTCTGCTCGTACGTCGCGTCGGTGTGCCCGACGGCCGCGATCACGCCGTGCTCGGTGAGCAGCCGCACGGAGTCCAGGCCGCCCGGCAGCTCGGTGGCCAGCGTCATCATCCTCGCGTGGCCGTGCGCGGCGTCGATCAGCTTGCGGACCTCGGCCGGGTCGGGGTCGCGCAGCAGCTCCTCGTCGTGCGCGCCCTTGCGGCACGGGGAGATGAACGGCCCCTCGAAGTGGATGCCGGCGATGTCGCCCTGCTGGGCCAGCTCGGCGAGCATCCCGGCGTGCCGGGCGAGGAAGTCCAGGTCGCCGGTGACGGCGGAGGCGACCACCGTGGTGGTGCCGTGCAGGCGGTGGGTGTGGACGCCCCTGAGGACGTCCTCGGCGGTGCCGCCGGCGAAGGAGGCGCCGCCGCCGCCGTGGTTGTGCAGGTCGACGAAGCCGGGGACCACCCAGTGGCCGGCGAGGTCGAGCACCTCCGCGTCCGGGGGCGCCGTGTCCGCGATCCGCGTGCCGTCGACGATCACGCGGCCGCCGTCCACGGTGCCGGTGGGCAGTACCACCCGGGCACCGGCGAGAACCTTGCTTGGGGCCATCAGGTGGTTACCTCCGGGGAGTCGCGGTCGTGTCAGGGGTGTCGAGCAGGTCCCAGGCCAGCAGGCCGGCACCGAGGCAGCCGGCGGTGTCCCCCAGGGCCGCGGGGACGATCTCCGGCGGCTTCTGGAAGGTGACGCGCCGCCGGACGGCGTCCCGCAGCGGTGTGAACAAGGTTTCCCCGGCCTCCGCGAGACCGCCACCGATGATCAGGACGCGCGGGTCCAGCAGGGTGAGCGCGGTGACCAGGCCGTCGGCGAGCGCGTCCACGGCGTCCTGCCACACGCGGGCCGCGCGGGCGTCGCCCGACTCGACGGCCTCGGCACAGTCGGCGGCGTCCGCCTCCGGGTCGCCGCACGCCTCGGCCCAGGCCTGGCTGACGGCCGACGCGGACGCGTACCGCTCCAGGCAGCCGCGCTGCCCGCACGGGCACGGGGTGCCGCCGGGGCGCACGACGACGTGGCCGATCTCGCCCGCGAAGCCGTGGGCGCCCGCCTCCACCCGGCCGTCGATGCCGATGGCGCCCGCGATGCCGGTGCCCAGCGGCACGAACAGGAACCGGTCGGCGCCCCGCCCGGCCCCGACGCGGCCCTCGGCGAGCCCGCCGGTGCGCACGTCGTGGCCGAGGGCGACCGGGATGCCGCCGAGCCGCTCGCCGAGCAGCGCGCGCAGGGGCACGTCGCGCCAGCCGAGGTTGGCGGCGTACACGGCGGTGCCGCGCTCCTCGTCGAGGATGCCGGGCACGGCGACACCGGCCGCGACGGCGCCCTCGCCGAACCGTTCGGCGCCCAGGGCGCGCAGTTCGGCGGCGAAGTCCAGGATCCCCGCGACGACGGCCTCGGGGCCGCGGTCGCGTCCGGTGGCGCGGCGGGCCCGGTGCAGCAGCTCGCCCCCCGGCCCCGCCAGAGCGGCCTTCATCCCGGTGCCGCCCACATCGAGGGCGATGACGTGTCTCACGGGGACAGTGTGGCCCGTACACCCGGGAGAGGTCTAGTCCATTGGGGTGGTGTAGACCTTAGTCCGGTAAGCGGACGAACGAACCGGTGAACACGGAAGCAGGGGCGGGACAGGAACGTGCGGCGGCGCAGGACAGGAACGATCGCGGCGGTGGCGGCCCTCGGGCTGACGGCGGTCCTCGGCGGCTGCGGGATCACCGGCGGCTCCGACGAGGTGACGCTGAAGCTGGTCGCCGCCGACTACGGCGACAGCAAGGACAACGGCTCCCAGGAGTACTGGGACGAGCTGGCCAAGTCCTTCGAGGCCAAGCACCCCGACGTGCACGTGGACGTCACCGTCTACTCCTGGAACGACGTCGACCGCAAGGTCCGCGAGATGGTCGAGGCCGGCGAGGCCCCCGACATGGCGCAGATCGGCGCCTACGCCGACTACGCGGCCGAGGACCTGCTCTACCGGGCCGACGACGTGCTCTCCATCCCCGTCCAGGCCGACTTCGTCTCCCAGCTGGCCACCGCCGGTCAGGTGCACGGCGTCCAGTACGGCCTGCCGTTCGCCGCCTCCACGCGGGTGCTCTTCTACAACAAGACCCTCTTCGCCAAGGCCGGCGTCACCCCGCCCAGGACCTGGGACGACCTCGCCGAGGCGGCCGAGGCGCTCAAGGACGAGGGCGTGAAGTACCCGTACGCGCTGCCGCTGGGCCCCGAGGAGGCGCCGGCCGAGACCATGCAGTGGATGCTGAGCGGCGGGGGCGGCTACACCGACGACGTCGGCACCTACTCCGTCGACTCCCCCCAGAACGTCACCACCTTCACCTGGCTCAGGGACGAACTGGTCGGCAAGGGACTCACCGGCCCCGTCGCCCCCGGCAAGCTCAACCGCGCCGCCGCCTTCGCCGCCTTCGCGAACGGCGAGGTCGGCATGCTCAACGGGCACCCGACGCTGATGAAAGCGGCCTCCGCCAAGGGCGTGAAGTTCGGCATGGTGCCCACCCCCGGCGCCGACGGCGAGAGCAAGAACACGCTCGGCGTCACCGACTGGATGACGGCCTTCAAGAAGAACGGCCACCAGGAGGAGATCGGCGACTTCCTCGACTTCGTCTACAGCGACGAGAACGTCCTCGACTTCTCCCGCCGGTACGACCTGCTGCCGGTCACCACCTCCGCGTCCGAGGTGATGAGCACGGCGGCCGAGGACAAGGACCTACGGCCCTTCCTGGACGAGCTGCTGCTCTCCGAGCTCTACCCGGTCGGCAAGACGTCCTGGGCGGCGGTCAGCGCGGACGTGAAGAAGCGCATCGGCCAGGCGGTCGCCCCCGGCGGCAGCCCCGCCGAGGTGCTCAGCCAGATCCAGGCGACGGCGAACCTGTCCGACAGCGCCGAGTAGCGCCGCTGTCGGTGGCGGGCGTTACGGTGCCCTACATGGACCTCGGAGCAAGGGAGCGCGGCATCCTCGCGCTGGAGCGCCGCGGCTTCGCGGGCCCCGGCGCGAAGGAACGCGCGATCCGCGAGGAACTGGGCCTGGCGCCCGTCCGCTACTACCAGCTCCTCAACGCCCTCCTGGACGACCCGCGCGCCCTGGCCCTCGACCCGGTGACGGTCAACCGGCTGCGCCGGGTGCGGGAGTCGCGGCGCGGCGAACGCTGAGGTTGGTTCCCGCGCCCGCGGGATAGGTTCGCCGTATGGGCAGCCACAAGGAATCCACCCCCGACTCCCGGGCCACCGCGGACCACCTGCCGACACCCGCGACCGAGGCCGGCCGCGAGGGGCTCGACGCCCTCCTCGCGCGCCCCGGCCGTGCGGTGATCGCGCTCGACTTCGACGGCACGCTCGCCCCGATCGTGCCGGACCCCGACCGGGCCCGCGCCCACCCGGACGCGGTGCCCGCGCTCGCGGCCCTCGCCCCGAAGGTCGCCTCCGTCGCGGTGATCACCGGCCGTCCGGCCGAGGTCGCCGTCCACCACGGAGGCTTCGCGGACGTCCCCGGCCTGGACCACCTCGTCGTCCTCGGCCACTACGGCGCCGAGCGCTGGGACGCCGCCACCGGCACCGTCACCGCCCCGCCGCCCCACCCGGGGGTGGCCGCCGTCCGGGCCGAGCTGCCGGGGCTGCTGGACGCCACCGGTGCCGGGCAGGGCACCTGGATCGAGGAGAAGGGCCGGGCGGTCGCGGTGCACACCCGCCGCGCGGCCGATCCGCAGGCCGCGTTCGAGGCCCTGCGGGCGCCCCTGGCCGACCTGGCGGCCCGTCACGGGCTCGTCGTCGAACCGGGGCGCATGGTGCTGGAGCTGCGGCCGCCCGGCATGGACAAGGGGGTCGCGCTGCGGGAGTACGCACGGGAGACGGGCGCCGGATCGGTCCTGTTCGCCGGGGACGACCTCGGCGACCTGCCGGCCTTCGCGGCGGTCACCGCCCTGCGCGCCGAGGGCACCCCCGGCCTCCTGGTGTGCAGCGGCAGCGACGAGGTGACGGAACTGAGGCGACGCGCGGACCTGGAGGTGGACGGCCCGGCCGGAGTGGTGGCCCTCCTGGGCGCCCTCGCGGACCGCCTGGCCTGAGAGACGGCGCCACGGGGGCGGCCGCCGCCCGTCACGGCCCCGCCCCGCCGCCCCGCCGACACGGGCGGGACGGCCGGGGCCCGGGCCGCACGCCCTCCGGGGACGTGCGGCCCGCCCGGCGCGGCCCCGACCGCGGAGGACGGCACCGGTGACCCCGGTCAGCCCCGCAACGCCTCCAGCTGGTCCAGGAACCAGCGGGCCGGGGGCAGGGCCGTCCCCGCCGCGGCCAGCCGCTTCGACCGTTCCGCCCGCTCCCCGGGCGGGACGGACAGCGCCTCGTGCAGCGCCCGTGCCGTTCCGGCGATGTCGTACGGGTTCACCACCACCGCGTCGTCGCCCAGCTCCTCGTACGCACCCGCCTCCCGCGACAGCACCAGCACGCACCCGCCGTCGGAGACGACCGGCACCTCCTTCGCCACCAGGTTCATCCCGTCCCGGATGGGGTTGACCAGCGCCACGTCCGCCAGCCGGTACGCCGCCAGGGACCGCGCGAAGTCGTCCTTCACGTGCAGCACGACCGGCGTCCACCCGGGCGTGGCGAACTCCGCGTTGATCTCCTCGGCGACCCGCTGCACCTCGGCCGTGTAGTCCCGGTACACGGCGAGGTCCTGCCGCGACGGGTAGGCGAAGGCGACGTGCACGACCCGCTCCCGCCACTCGGGCCGGTCGGCGAGCAGCTGCCGGTACGCCAGCAGGCCCCGCACGATGTTCTTGGACAGCTCGGTCCGGTCCACCCGGACGATGGTCCGGCGCCCCTCGCCGATCTCCTCGCGCAGCGCCGCCATCCGTTCGTCCACGTCGGCCTCGTGCGACCGCTTCCGCAGGAAGTCCGCGTCCGCGCCCAGCCCGTGCACGCCGATCTCGGTGCCCCCGGTCCCGCCCACCAGCGCGTCGCAGCAGGCGGTGAACGCGTCGGCCCACCGGCGGGTGAGGAACCCGAGCCGGTCGGCGCCGAGCATCCCGCGCAGCACCCGCTCGGCGATGTCGTCCGGCAGCATCCGGAAGTAGTCCACCGGCGCCCACGGCGTGTGCGAGAAGTGGCCGATCCTGAGGTCGGGCCGCAGCTCGCGCAGCATCCCCGGCACCAGCGTCAGGTGGTAGTCCTGCACGATCGCGACCGCGCCCTCGGCGGCCTCCTCGGCCAGCGCCTCGGCGAAGGCCCGGTTGTACGCCTCGTAGGACGCCCACTGCCGCCGGAACTCCGCGTCGAAGACGGGCTCCAGGGGCGTCTGGTACAGCATGTGGTGCACGAACCACAGCACCGAGTTGGCGATCCCGTTGTACGCGTCCGCGTGCACGTCGGCCGGCACGTCCAGCATCCGCACGCCGTCCTCGCCGACCCCGCGCCGCACCGCCTCGCGGTCGCCGTCGCCCAGGGCGGAGCAGACCCACAACGCGCCCGCGTCCGGCCCGATGGCCGACAGTCCGGAGACCAGCCCGCCGCCGCCCCGTCTGGCGTGCAGCGAACCGTCCTCCCGCACCTCGTACGAGACGGGCCCCCGGTTGGAGGCGACCAGGACCTGAGCAGCACCGAAGGTTGAAGCCATACGCCTCAACCTAGCCCGGCCCCGAAATCCTCAAACGTGCCCGCACGGCACCCGGACGGTGATGTGGTCACACCACTTGTGTGAAAGATGTGAACATCCGAGGATGTGCGTGCACATTTCAACCATGAGGGGGGTGGGCGCACATGCCCATACGCACGCGCAGGAACAGACTCGCCGGTGCCGCGGCGCTGGTCGCGGCCTCCGCGCTGGCACTGGCCGGCTGCGGCGACTCGAGCGCGGACACGAAGGCGGACGAGCGGCCGGCCGCGGCCACCGCGGCGCCGAGCAGCAGCAGCCCCGCACCCGAGGCGCCCCCCACCCCGACCCCGACCTCGACCCCGTCCCCCACGCCCACCCCGACCGCCGTCACGCTGGCGGACTTCACCGGCCGCAGCGTCGGGTCGGCCGTCATCGCGGCGAAGAAGGCCGGCCTCGACCTCACCGTCCGGCTCCAGGGCACCGGGCGGCAGGCCTCCTCCTGGGGCACGGGCGAGAAGGTCTGCGAGCAGAGCGGCGGACCGGGCACCGTGACGTTCACCGTCGCCCGCGACGGCCACGACTGCGCCGGGCGCCCGCTGTACACCCCGAAGCCGACCCCGACCCCCGAACCGGCGAGGACGCGGGACGCGGGCGGTTCCGGCGGGGGCACCGGCACGGGCGGCACGGGCGATACGGGCAGCACGGGCACCGGCGCCTGCGAACTCACCAGCCCGGCGGGCAACTGCTACGCCGACGGCCAGTTCTGCGCCAAGAAGCACCGCGGACTGAGCACCCACGGCCGCGGCGGCGAGTACCTGACCTGCTCGCAGGACTCCGGCGGCCGCTGGCGCTGGTCGGACGGCGCCGCCGGCTGACGCGGTCGGATCCGTCCCGGAGCGGTCCCGGAGGGGTCACGCCACCTTCCGGGCCGCGTACTCCGCGATCTGCGCCATCGGCGGCCGTTCCTCGGTGTCCACCGCGTAGGTGCGCGGCTCGAAACCGTCCGCGCCCCGCTCGAACTGGGTCAGGGACGGCCGGACCAGGTGGCCGCGGGCCAGCCGGAGCTGGGCGGTGCGGTAGATCGCGGCGGACATCCGGCCCAGGGCCTGCCCGTCCTGGTGCCGGTGTTTGCGGACGCCGACGTCGACCTGGGCGAGGGCGTCCAGGCCCACCAGGTGCAGGGAGTCGACCAGCATGCCCAGTTCCACCCCGTAGCCGACGGGGAAGGGGAGCTGTTCGAGGAGCGAGCGGCGGGCCGCGTACTCGCCGCCGAGCGGCTGGACGAAGCCGGCCAGCAGCGGCCAGTGCATGTTGAGCAGCGGCCGGGCCATGAGTTCCGTGACCCGCCCGCCCTGGCCGGCCCCCGCCGCCCCGGCGGTGCCCGCGCCGGACGGCGTGAGCGGGCGGTCGTACATGGCCTTGACGAGGTGGACCTCCGGGTCGGTGAGCAGCGGGCCCACGATGCCGGAGACGAAGTCGGCGGAGAACTCGCGCAGGTCGGCGTCGACGAAGCAGACGATGTCCCCGCCGGTGACCAGCAGCGAGCGCCACAGCACCTCGCCCTTGCCGGGCACGGCCGGGATGCGGGGGAGTATCCCGTCGCGGTGGACGACGCGCGCCCCCGCCGCCGCGGCCACCGCCGCCGTGCGGTCGGTCGAACCGGAGTCCACGACCACGAGCTCGTCGACGAGCGGGACCCGCCGCATCAGCTCGCGGCGGATCACCGCGACGATGTCGCCGACGGTCGCCTCCTCGTCGAGCGCGGGCAGCACCACGCTGACCGACTGACCCGTGGCGCGCTTGGCGGCCATGATCTGGGGAAGCGTGCGGTCTGCCACGGACCAGGAGCGTGCGCCCAGCCAGCGCTCGACTTCTTCCAGCACGGTCGGTGGGCTCCTTCGTGATCCATCTCGCGTTACGGACGACTGTCTCGACCGTCGGGGGCTTCGGTTACAGTCTTGAACAACGCGGAGGACCGGCGCATGCCGGGGTCGCCGCGTGACATGCGAAAAACAACCACATACCGCTCATCCAGAGGGGCAGAGGGACACGGCCCGATGAAGCCCCGGCAACCCTCCAGTCGGTTCTCGTGGATCACCGTCGATCACAGCGCGAGGCTCCCGGCTAGGGAAGGTGCCAAATCCGTCTCACGGCGAGATGCGTCGTGAGGAAGATGAGGAGAAAGGGCCTCGCCTCACATGGCTGTGCAGACCGTCGCAAGCACCACCGACACCACCGCTTCCTCCGCCTCCTCCGTGGACCTGGGTCCCGCCGCGGCGCTCTCCTGCCGCGAATGCGGTCACCGCGTGCCCCTCGGCCCGGTCTTCGCCTGCGAGGAGTGTTTCGGCCCGCTGGAGATCGCCTACGACTTCTCGGCCCACGACACCGAGGAACTGCGCAGGCGCATCGAAGCGGGCCCCGCGAACATCTGGCGCTACGCGCCCCTGCTGCCCGTCCCGGCCGACGTCGCGACCAAGCCGAACATGAACCCGGGCTGGACCAAGCTCGTCAAGGCCGACAACCTGGCCCGCGAGCTCGGCGTCACCGGCGGTCTGTACGTCAAGGACGACTCCGGCAACCCGACGCACTCCTTCAAGGACCGCGTCGTCGCCCAGGCCCTGGAGGCCGCCCGCGCCTTCGGCTTCACGACCCTGTCCTGCTCCTCCACCGGCAACCTCGCCGGTGCCGTCGGCGCCGCCGCCGCCCGGGCCGGCTTCCGCTCCTGCGTGTTCATCCCGCACGACCTGGAGCAGGGCAAGGTCGTCATGGCCGCCGTCTACGGCGGTGAACTGGTCGGCATCGAGGGCAACTACGACGACGTGAACCGCTTCTGCTCCGAGCTGATCGGCGACCCGGCCGGCGAGGGCTGGGGCTTCGTCAACGTCAACCTGCGGCCCTACTACGCCGAGGGTTCCAAGACCCTCGCGTACGAGATCTGCGAGCAGCTCGGCTGGCGGCTGCCCGACCAGCTCGTCGTGCCGATCGCGTCCGGCTCCCAGCTGACGAAGATCGACAAGGGGCTGAAGGAGCTGATCGAGCTCGGTCTGGTCGAGGACAGGCCGTACAAGATCTTCGGCGCGCAGGCCGAGGGCTGCTCGCCGGTGTCCACCGCCTACAAGGCCGGCCACGACGTGGTCCGCCCGCAGAAGCCGAACACCATCGCGAAGTCGCTGGCCATCGGCAACCCGGCCGACGGCCCCTACGTCCTCGACATCGCCCGCCGCACCGGCGGCGCGGTGGAGGACGTGACCGACGAGCAGGTCGTCGACGCGATCAAGCTGCTGGCCCGCACCGAGGGGATCTTCGCGGAGACCGCCGGCGGCGTGACGGTCGGCGTCACGAAGAAGCTGATCGAGAGCGGCGTCCTGGACCCGTCGCTCACCACGGTCGTCCTCAACACCGGTGACGGCCTCAAGACCCTCGACGCGGTGGCCGGCACCGGCCTGACCGCGACGATCCGCCCCAACCTGGACTCCTTCCGAGAGGCTGGCCTCGCATGAGCGTGACCGTTCGCATCCCCACCATCCTGCGCACCTACACCGGCGGGCAGGCCGAGGTCGCCGCCGAGGGCGCCACCCTCGCCGAGGTCATCTCCGACCTGGAGAAGAACCACACCGGCATCGCCGCCCGCGTCCTGGACGACCAGGGCAAGCTGCGCCGCTTCGTCAACGTCTACGTCAACGACGACGACGTCCGCTTCGAGCAGGGCCTCGAGACGGCGACGCCGGACGGTGCCGGCGTGTCCATCATCCCGGCGGTCGCCGGCGGCTGACCCGCCCACCGCGGTCGCCTTCGGTCACCGGTGTCACGCAGGGTTCAGGGAATTGCCCTCTCCGCAAAAGAAGCGGAGGGGGCAATTCCATGTGATTGAGCGCGGTAGAGTTGGGGAACGCGCCGACGCCCTTCGAGCCGGCGCCCCGGAATTCCCGCCGCAGGCCGACAAGATGCAGCCAAAGTGTGGGTGAATTCTGCGGCTTTTGTGTGCTTTGTGTGGCCCGACTTGACCCGGGTCCAGGTGAATTCTCCCCATATTCCGGACCGCTCGCGTCCAGATTTCTCGTCCGATTGACCTGTTGCAGACGGCAGTTGGACAGATACATTCAGCCGCGGTCGACGCGTTCCGGCGCACGCCCCCACCCATCGGGGGGCGAGGTCTGACCCGGATCCGCGAAGTGCGGATCCGCGCAAGGGCCAGTAACAGGGGAGTTAGGCATGGCTCAGGGCACCGTCAAGTGGTTCAACGCGGAGAAGGGGTACGGCTTCATCGCGGTCGACGGTGGTGCGGATGTTTTCGTCCACTACAGCGCGATCCAGATGGACGGTTACCGCACCCTCGAAGAAGGCCAGCGGGTCGAGTTCGAGATCTCGCAGGGTCAGAAGGGCCCGCAGGCCGACATGGTTCGCCTCAGCGCCTGAGACGTGCGGCCGGCGCAAGCCAGCGGTCTTCTCCGAAGGGCCCGTACCCCCTGGGTACGGGCCCTTCGGCCTGCCCGGGCCCGGGGCGCGCAGCCGCCCGGACACCACCCCCCGACGGGCCCGCTTCACGGGCGCACCTTGCACTCGGACGGGTCGAGTGCTAATCATTGCGTTAGCACTCTGAAGGTGAGAGTGACAACGAAGGACCGGGTCGGTGAGGCCCGCGGGCCGGGTGGGGAAGGAACCCACGGGGCCGGCGAGCCGTCCGTCGCGGGCGCGGGCGCGGTCCGAAGGAATCACCCCCAGTCCTGGAGGGACCACTTCACATGGCCAAGATCATCGCGTTCGACGAGGAGGCGCGGCGCGGCCTCGAGCGCGGCATGAACCAGCTCGCGGACGCCGTCAAGGTGACGCTCGGCCCCAAGGGCCGCAACGTCGTCCTCGAGAAGAAGTGGGGCGCGCCCACGATCACCAACGACGGTGTCTCCATCGCCAAGGAGATCGAGCTCGAGGACCCGTACGAGAAGATCGGCGCCGAGCTGGTCAAGGAAGTCGCCAAGAAGACGGACGACGTCGCCGGTGACGGTACGACCACCGCGACCGTCCTCGCCCAGGCCCTGGTGCGCGAGGGTCTGCGCAACGTGGCCGCCGGTGCCAACCCGATGGCCCTGAAGCGCGGTATCGAGAAGGCCGTCGAGGCCGTCTCCGCCGCCCTGCTCGAGCAGGCCAAGGATGTCGAGACCAAGGAGCAGATCGCCTCCACGGCCTCCATCTCCGCCGCCGACACCCAGATCGGCGAGCTCATCGCCGAGGCCATGGACAAGGTGGGCAAGGAAGGCGTCATCACCGTCGAGGAGTCCCAGACCTTCGGTCTGGAGCTGGAGCTCACCGAGGGTATGCGCTTCGACAAGGGCTACATCTCGGCGTACTTCGCCACCGACATGGAGCGTATGGAGGCCGTCCTCGACGACCCGTACATCCTGATCGCCAACTCCAAGATCTCCAACGTCAAGGACCTGCTCCCGCTCCTGGAGAAGGTCATGCAGTCGGGCAAGCCGCTGCTGATCATCGCCGAGGACGTCGAGGGCGAGGCCCTGTCGACCCTGGTCGTCAACAAGATCCGCGGCACCTTCAAGTCCGTCGCCGTCAAGGCCCCGGGCTTCGGCGACCGCCGCAAGGCCATGCTCGGCGACATCGCCATCCTCACGGGCGGCGAGGTCATCTCCGAGGAGGTCGGCCTCAAGCTGGAGAACGCCACGCTCGACCTGCTGGGCAAGGCGCGCAAGGTCGTCATCACCAAGGACGAGACCACGATCGTGGACGGCGCCGGCTCCGCCGAGCAGGTCCAGGGCCGGGTCAACCAGATCCGCGCCGAGATCGAGAACAGCGACTCGGACTACGACCGCGAGAAGCTCCAGGAGCGTCTGGCGAAGCTGGCCGGTGGCGTGGCCGTCATCAAGGCCGGTGCCGCCACCGAGGTCGAGCTCAAGGAGCGCAAGCACCGCATCGAGGACGCCGTCCGCAACGCGAAGGCGGCCGTCGAGGAGGGCATCGTCGCCGGTGGTGGCGTGGCCCTGCTCCAGGCCTCCCAGGTCTTCGAGAAGCTGGAGCTGTCGGGTGACGAGGCGACCGGCGCCAACGCCGTGAAGCTCGCCCTGGAGGCCCCGCTGAAGCAGATCGCCGTCAACGGTGGTCTCGAGGGCGGCGTCGTCGTGGAGAAGGTCCGCAACCTCCAGGTCGGCCACGGCCTGAACGCCGCGACCGGCGAGTACGTCGACATGATCGCCGAGGGCATCATCGACCCGGCGAAGGTGACCCGTTCCGCGCTGCAGAACGCCGCCTCCATCGCCGCGCTGTTCCTCACCACCGAGGCCGTCATCGCCGACAAGCCGGAGAAGGCCGCCGCGGCCGCTCCGGGCGGCATGCCGGGCGGTGACATGGACTTCTGATCGACCGGTTCCGGTTGATCGACCGTCCTTCACGTACCGAGGGCGGCACTCCTGGCCACAGGCCGGGGGTGCCGCCCTCGGGCGCGTCGTGCCCCGTGGGACCGAGAGGCGCCGGGAGGTGTGAGCCGGGTCACGGATGGCGGGCGGCCGGAATGGCGGTGGTGGGCGCACCGGTTGCACGGGGCGTGCATGCATGCGCGTGCACATACTGATCGGTACCCCCGAGGAGCCCTCCATGACCGTCACCGCCTCCGAAGCCGCCTCGCGCGCCGCGCGGATCCTCGCCCGCCCGGCCGTCATCAACGGCCTGACCGTGCCGAACCGCATCGCGATGGCGCCGATGACCCGCATGTTCTCCCCGGGCGGCGTCCCCGGCGACGACGTGGTCTCGTACTACTCCCGTCGCGCCGCCGCCGGTGTCGGCCTGATCGTCACCGAGGGCACCTACGTCGGCCACGCCTCCGCCGGGCAGAGCGACCGCGTCCCGCGCTTCCACGGCGAGGAGCAGCTGGCCGGCTGGGCGAAGGTCGCCGAGGCCGTGCACGCGGCGGGCGGCACGATCGTGCCGCAGCTGTGGCACATCGGCATGGTCCGCAAGGCCGGGGAGCAGCCCTTCCCGGACGCCCCGGCCGTCGGCCCGTCCGGACTGCGCATCGGCGAGGACGAGCCCACCGGAAAGGCGATGACCCAGCGCGACCTGGACGACGTCATCGGCGCCTTCGCCGAGGCCGCCGCGGCCGCCGAGCGCATCGGCTTCGACGGCGTGGAGATCCACGGCGCCCACGGCTACCTCGTCGACCAGTTCCTGTGGTCCGGCACCAACCGCCGCACCGACGCCTACGGCGGCGACCCCGTCTCCCGGACCAGGTTCGCCGCCGAGATCGTGGCCGCCGTGCGGGAGACCGTCTCCGCGGACTTCCCCGTGATCTTCCGCTACTCCCAGTGGAAGCAGGAGGCCTACGACGCCCGCCTCGCCGAGACGCCCGAGGAGCTGGAGGCCATCCTCGCCCCGCTCGCCTCGGCCGGAGTCGACGCCTTCCACGCCTCCACCCGCCGCTACTGGCTCCCCGAGTTCGAGGACTCGGACCTCAACCTGGCCGGCTGGACCAAGAAGCTCACCGGCAAGACCGCCATCACCGTCGGCTCGGTCGGCCTCGACGGCGACTTCACCAAGGCCTTCCAGGGCGAGGGCGCCCCCGTCGGCAGCCTCGACAACCTCCTCGACCGCATGGAGCGCGACGAGTTCGACCTCGTCGCCGTCGGCCGCGCGCTGCTCCAGGACCCGCAGTGGGCCGAGAAGGTCCTCTCCGGCCGCTTCGACGCACTCGCCCCGTACGACGCGGCGTCGCTGAAGACCCTCAGCTGAGCGCGGTGCGCACCACGGCGTAGGGTCCGAAGGATGACGATCCCTGGACCCGCCGAGTCGGTGGAACCCGTGGTGCGCACCTCCTCCGGCGCGGTGCGCGGCCGGAGGGAGGGCGGCCTGGCCGTCTTCCGCGGCATCCCGTTCGCCCAGCCCCCGGTGGGGAACGCCCGGTTCGCCGCCCCGCGCCGCCCCCGCCCCTGGGACGGGGTGCGCGACGCGTACGCCTTCGGCCCGCCGCCCCCGCAGGACCCGGGCGCCGCGGGCACCGCCGGCCCCCCGGACGTCCCCGGGGGCGACGACTGGATGACGGTCAACGTCTGGACGCCCGACCCCGACCCGGCCGCCCACCGTCCGGTCATGGTCTGGATCCACGGCGGCTCCTACAAACTCGGCCACTCCGGCAACCCGGCCTACGACGCCCGCCGCATCGCCGCCGACGGCGACCTCGTCGTCGTCACCCTCAACTACCGCCTCGGCATGGAGGGCTTCGCCCACATCGAGGGCGCCCCCGCCAACCGGGGCCTGCTCGACCAGGTGGCCGCGCTGGTCTGGGTCCAGGAGAACATCGCCGCGTTCGGCGGCGACCCCGAGCAGGTCACCGTCTTCGGCGAGTCGGCCGGCGCCGGGTCCGTGGCCTCGCTGCTGGCGATGCCCCGCGCGGCCGGGCTCTTCCGGCGGGCCGTCGCCCAGAGCGTGCCGGGCACGTTCCTCTCCGCCGAGCTCGCCGCCGACCTCGGTACCGCCCTCGCCGCCGAGGTGGGCCTGCGCCCGACCGTCGCCGACCTCTCGGGCCTCGCCCCGGACCGGCTCGTCGAGGCCGGGCAGGCCCTCGCCCCGAAGATGCCGGGCGACGTCGCCCGTTGGGGCCGGCTGGCGCCCACGGGCAACCCGTTCGCGCCCGTCGTGGACGGCGAGATCCTGCCGGTCGCGCCCTGGCAGGCGCTGGCGTCCGGCGCGGCCCGCGACGTCGAGCTGCTCGTCGGCCACAACCGGGACGAGAACCGCCTGTTCACGTTGATGGCGGGCGAGCTCGGCGAGATCGGCGAGGACCGCGCGAGCGCCGCCCTGCGCCTGTACGCCCCGGGCGGCGAGGCGGCCTACCGCGCCGCGTTCCCGGACGCGTCGGCCAACGACCTCTACGAACGCGTCCAGACCGACTGGCTGTTCGCGATGCCGTCCCTCCACCTGGCCGAGGCCCACCTCGCGGCCGGCGGCCGGGCCCACGTCTACGAACTGACCTGGCCCGCCCCGGCCCACGGCGGCGCCCTGGGCGCCTGTCACGTCCTGGACGTCCCCCTCCTCTTCGGCACCTTCCGGGCGGGCCTGGCGCTGCTCCAGTTCGGCGGCGCGGAGCCGTCCGAGGAGGCGCTGGCCCTGTCGTCCGGCTTCCGCACCGCCTGGACGGCGTTCGCCCGCACCGGCGACCCCGGCTGGCCCGCGTACGACACGCGGCAGCGCCTGGTACGGGTCTTCGACGCCGACCCGACCGTCGCGCCGTACCCGGAGGAGGCCTCCCGGCGCCTGTGGGAGGGGCACGAGTTCACGGCGCTGCCCCCGGTGGGCCGGGAGGTGTGAGCCGCAGGGCGAACCAGGAGGGCGTACGGCCCCGGGGAGCAGGTGCTTCAATGACCGCATGGGGGAGGACCGTATGTCTCTGGGACCGCTGGAACTGACCGACGGCCGATGGGGAGTCGGGGACGCCACACGGTCTGACACCCACTGGGTGGAGTTCCGCCCGGACGGGCTCTACCAGCACGGGCCGGACTCCGAGGGGTACCTGGTGCCGTGGTCCAGGGTCATGGACGGCATCCGGATCACCTGGGGCAAGCACTCCTGGAGCACGAACAGCAGAGGCATGTACACGTTCAAGGGGAGGGTCGCCACGCGCGGCGGCGGCTGGTTGCACATGACGCTGCGCCACCCCTACGAGGACCACCAGCTGCGCTTCGATCAGCACACGCGCTCGTACCGGGCGGTCGACGCGCTCCGGCTGGAGTCCCTGTTGCGGCTGCTCGTCACCGAGGGGAAGCTCCCCCTCCTCGGCGACGTGGAGCGGGTGCGTCGTGCCGCGGCGTACCTGGCCGACGGGAAGAACCGCTGGATCACCGGCCGTTCACTGCGGCAGGCGGCGGCGGAGGCCCTGGCGGCAGCCGGCCCCGACGGCCCCTGACAGCCGCCGTCGCCGCGGCGGCGACGGGAGCCGCCCGGCGCCGGCCGTCCCGCCGCACCACGTCACAGGCCGCCCATCGGCTCGATGTCCACCCGCACCGGCGTCCCCCACACCCGCAGCACCTCGTAGTCCGTGAACTCGTGCACCAGCCGGTACGCCATGGCCGCGCGCGGGGCGCGCAGCTGGGCGGCGATGTACAGCTCGGCCTCGCGGCGGTCGCGGCGCGGGGTGCCGCACAGCTGCCACGCCTGGCCGTTCCACAGTTCCGGCAGCCAGCGCTGCTGGGGTTGCGGGCGGTCGCCGCGCACCCCGTAGCGGGACGGGGCCGGATCGGCGGGCCGGGCCGGCAGGGGGCCGCCGCCGTACTCGGCGCGGCGGGCGGCGCGGCGGCGGGTCTCGCACAGCAGGCACAGGTCGGGGGCGGCCTCGTCGACCGGTCCGTTGGGGTGCTCGGGGCAGCGGGTGCTGGGGGCCGTCGTGGTGACGCTCTCCTCCAGTCGGTCCAGCGCGCGCTTCAGGTCGGCGCGGATCTCGTGCAGCTTGGCGTCCGGCGTGTCGGAGGTCAGGGCCTCGCCGTGCTCACCGAGGAGACGCAGGG
This sequence comes from Streptomyces sp. JHA26, assembly GCF_002005565.1. Lineage (GTDB taxonomy): Bacteria > Actinomycetota > Actinomycetes > Streptomycetales > Streptomycetaceae > Streptomyces. Next base: position 28,458 of record NZ_BDJC01000014.1, read on the forward strand.
CGCGGCCCAGGGCGGTCAGCTGGGCGTGGTTCATGCTCCTCAGGGTCGCACACGGTGCCGACGGGACCGCCCGCCGTCGCCCCGCGCGGCACCGGGCGCCGCGGACGGGCCGGCACAGGAACCGCCCGCGGGGCCGTCGGCCGGGAGGAGGGCGACGGCCGTGGCGCGGGGGCCCGGCGGGGGCGTCGTGCGTCCGCCGGGGGCGCGGTCAGCCCGTCGCCGCCGCCAGCGCGGCGCGCAGATGACCGTCGGAGCCCTCCAGGAGGCGGGCGGCCGTCGGGCCGTCGACGTCGGCCAGCAGGGTCAGGATGGCGGGCTTGACCTCGCCGTCGGTGGCGGCCAGGGCGCGTTCGACCTCCTCGTCCCCGGCGCCGGTGGCGAGCGCGACGATACGGCGGGAGCGGGCGCGCAGCTTCTCGTTGGAGGCGCGGACGTCGACCATCAGGTTCCCGTACGTCTTGCCGAGCCGGATCATCGTGATCGTCGACAGCATGTTCAGGACCAGCTTCTGCGCCGTGCCGGCCTTCAGCCGCGTGGAGCCGGTGATCAGCTCGGGGCCGGTGACGACCTCGATGCCGTGCTCGGCGGCGGCCGCCAGCGCACTGCCCGCGTTGCAGGACAGGCCGACGGTCAGCGCGCCGAGCGCGCGGGCGTGCTCGACGGCGCCGACGGCGTACGGGGTGCGGCCGGAGGCGGACACGCCGACCACCGTGTCGTCGGCGGTCAGGGCGAGGGCGTCCAGGTCGGCGCGGGCCAGCTCGGCGGAGTCCTCGGCGCCCTCGACGGAGGTGACCATGGCCTCCGGGCCGCCCGCGATCAGGCCGACGACCTGTCCGGGCCCGGTGTTGAAGGTGGGCGGGCACTCCGAGGCGTCCAGCACGCCGAGCCGGCCGGCCGTGCCGGCGCCCGCGTAGACCAGCCGGCCGCCGCGGCTCATCCGGGCGGCGACGGCGTCGACGGCGGCGGCGATCTCGGGCAGCCGGGCGGCGACGGCGGCGGGCACGGCGGTGTCCTCGCCGTTCATCAGCCGTGCGATGTCGAGGGTGGACATCCGGTCGATCTCGGCCAGCTCGGGCCGGAACGCCTCGGTGGCGAGGGTCTCCAACTGGGAGCGCAGGTCGGGGTGGTGGGGGGTGGAAGTCATGAAGATGCGGCCCTTTTCAACATCCGGTGTCTGTACATACCTAGGGGCGCGGGGAACTGCGCGATCAACCACAACGGACCCGCAGTCGCCCACGGCGATTACCTGCCGCGATCCGCGCGGAGCGCCCCGTGCCGGTGGGCCAACGCCTCGTAGGACGCCGCCAGAGCCGGCGCGGCCGACTCGTACGTCCGCTGCGCCACACCCACGAACAGGCAGTCCACCACCAGCAGTTGACTGGTCCGCGACGACATCGCCGCCGGCCGCAGCTCGCTCTCCCGCGCCGTGGACGTGGTCAGCACGTGGTCGGCGTACTGCGTGACGGGGCTGTCGGGGCGGCCGGTGACCGCGATGGTCGTCGCCCCGTGTTCGAAGGCGACCCGCAGCGGCTCGATGACGTCCCAGGTCGACCCGGAGTGGGTGATGGCGAGGGCGACGTCCCCGGCGCGCAGCTGCACCGCGTTGGTGACGGCGAGGTGCGGATCGCTCGGCGCGTGGGCTATCAGCCCTATGCGCAGGAGCTTCTGGGTGAGGTCCTGGGCGACCAGCCCGGAGGCGCCGATGCCGTACACGTCGGTGCGGCCGGCGGCGGCGAGGGCGGCGACGGCCGCACCGAGCTGGACGGTGTCCAGTCCCGCGGCGGTGTCGGCGAGGGTCTGCTGCTCGTCGTAGGCCAGCTTGGCGACCACGTCGGCGATCGGGTCGTCGACCGCGATGTCGGTCGTGATGGCGGGTGCGCGCCCCGACTGCTGCTGCGCGGCGAGCCCGGCCAGCGCGAGGCGCAGATCGCGGTAGCCGGGGTAGCCGAGCAGGCGGGCGGTGCGTACGACGGTGGCCTCGCTGGTGCCGGTGAGCTCGGCGAGGCCGGTGACCGTGAGGGCCGCGCAGCCGGCCGGGTCGCCCGCGACGGCCTCGGCGACCCGCTGCATGGAGCGGGTCATCGACGGCGCCAGCGTGCGCACCTTGGCCGCGAGGGCGGCGGGCGCGGGCGGCGCGCTCCCGCCACCGGTGGCACGGCGGCCACCGGACGCGCCCGAGGCGCTCGCGACACCCGAGGTACTCGTGACACTCGAGGTGCTCGAGGTGCTCGCGAAAGTTTCCTTCACGTCATCGGTCACGTATGAAAGATATTTTCGTTTCGGTCCGCGGGTCAAGAGTGCGCACAATGGGTGCATGGACCCCATCAGCCCCCTGGAGCAGGCCCTGCACGCCGCACGCGCCCTCGTGCTCGCCGACCTGGTGGCGGGCCAGGTGGCGGAGGCGGACGTCGTGTCGCTCGTCGAGGAGTCCGTCGTGCAGCGGCGCTGGTGGGTCGAGCAGTGGCCCGAGGGCGCGGAGTTCGTGGCCGGACTGGTCGCGCAGGACGTCCAGGACGCCCTGCTGGAGCGGTACGGCCGCTGGCCGCTGTGCCCGGTGTGCGGCTCCGGCGACCCGCACGCGCTGGACGTCGAACCGGAACTCGGCCCGGACCCGCACTGGGTGTGCGGCAAGGCCGGGGTGAAGGTCGCGCCGGTCGGCTCGCTGGACGCCGCCACGGGCGGCATGCAGTCGTCGTGAGGGCGCCCCGGTGACCGTCTACATCGACCCGCCGACCTGGCCGGGCCACGGCCGCCTGTGGTCGCACCTCGTCAGCGACGTCTCCTACGCCGAACTGCACGCGTTCGCCGAGGCCCTGGGCGTGCCGCGCCGCGCCTTCGAACGCGACCACTACGACCTCCCCGCCCACCGGTACGCCGACGCCGTGTCCGCCGGCGCCCTGGAGGTCAGCAGCCGCGAGGTGGTGCGACTGCTGCACGGGGCGGGGCTGCGGCGGCGCAAGGGCGGCGACCGTCAGCGGCGCAGCTCGTAGGCGAACTGCCCGGCGTCCTCCTCGTCGGCCCGGGTGAAACCGGCACGCGTGATGACGGCCTGGGACGCGGTGTTGCCCGGATCGGTCGTCGCGAAGACGCTCGTCACCTCCTCGCGGTCCAGCGCCCACGCCGACAGGGCGCGCAGGGCCTCGGTGGCGTAGCCGTGGCCCCGGGCGGCCTCGACGAGGTCGTAACCGATCTCCACCCGGCCGTTCTCGTCGGGCGCGCCGTGGAACCCCATGCCGCCGACGGCCCGTCCGTCCTCCGTGCGCACGAGCGTGAACATGCCCCACTGCGGCCGGTGCACGCCCGCCTCGTACGCCTTCAGCAGCATCCCGGCGGCGTCCTTCGTGCCCTGGTACGGCCCGCCGTCGACCCATGCGAAGCCGCCGTCGCCGCCCACGGCCAGGTCGGCGGCGGCCGCCGGCGTGACGCCCTGGAGGGTGAGGCGTTCGGCGGGGATCACGAGGGTGTTGTTCCAGCGCCACTCGGCGAGCGGGGCGCGTCCTGGCAACTCGCCGCGGCCGGTGGCCCACAGCAGGGTGCGCCAGGGGTCGGCGCCGGGCTGGACGTGCGGGAAGATCCGGGTCAGCACGTCCTCGCACAGCCCGGCGGACGGCTCGTACGCCAGGCCCAGGCCCTCGGCGATGTCGTGCGTGTGCACCAGCACCTCGGTGACCCCCATCGCGGCGAAGCCCTCGCGGTCCGCGCTGCGGAAGGGGTACGGGTGGAAGGCGCGGACCTCGCGCGGGGTGGTGCGGACGGCGGCGGCGAGCAGGGCGCCGGTCGTCTCGATCACGTGGAGGACGCCCTCGTTGTCGGCGGGGTCCAAGCCGTCGTCGCTGCCGTCGAAGGTGATCTCGAAGGGGACGTAGGCGTCGGTGGCCCGCCCGGCGAGCTGGCCCGCGTAGGCGATCAGGTCGCCCGCGACGTGCTCCGCCGTCTCCCGGCAGCTCCACTCCAGCCGCCCGGCCCGGGGCTCCGCCCAGTCCCGGTCCGTCACCGTCCGCAGCAGCGCCACCGCGCCCGCCACGGCCTCTTCCACTTGGTCCCCGCCCATGGTTCGCATGCCGGGCAGGTTACGGCGCCGGGCTCTCCCCGGGCGAGAGCATTTCCAGCTCGGCACCCAGGTTGTACCGGGCCGTCGCCTCCCACTCCCGCTGCCCGTACGGGGTGCGGAACAGCCGCGGGAGGCCCAGCAGTTGACGGAGCACCGCGGAACGGCCCTCGCGGAAGGCGTCGTTCGGCACGAAGTGGTACTCCTCGCGGACGGCGGCCGTGTAGGCGGCGTACGCCGACGGGGGCGAGGCGAGGACCGCCAGGTCGGCGTCGCACAGCACCTGGCCGTCCCGGTCGTCGTCGGCGGGGTCGTGGGAGACGGTGAGCCGCACCAGCCGGGCCACCTCGGCGGCCTTGTCCGCGGGCACCCCGGCCTCGGGCAGCGCGCGCTCGGCCAGCCGTGCCGACCGCTCCTCGTTCTCGGACCGCTCGGGCAGGTACACGGCGTCGTGGAACCAGGCGGCCAGCCGTACGACGTCCGGGTCGTCCGCGTACCGCTCCAGCTCGTCGACGCGGTCGAGGACCGCGGTGAGGTGGGCGAGCGTGTGGTAGCGGCGGTGGGGCTCCCGCCAGCGGGCCAGCAGGTTGTCGGCGTACGGCACCGGGTCCGGCCCGGTGCCGGGGCCCCGGGCTCCGTCCAGGGCGCGGACGAAGCGGGCGCGGAGGGCGTCGAGATCGGCCATGCCCTCATTCTCCCCGGCGCGCTCGATGGGGGGAGTTTCGGTCGTCATGAGGGCGAGCCTTGTGTGGTGTACGTACGGTGACCAGCAACCGCGCCCTTACACAGTGTGGCTGTAAGGGCGCCGAATGTGTCTGTAAGGGCAGGAACAGGGGTGGCCCATGGTGCAGGTTCCGGAACAGGCGGTTGCGGCGCGCGGTCAGGATCCTGCCGATGAGCTTCTGCGGTGCTTCGGCAGGCAGATCAAGCTCTTTCGGGAGCGTGCCGGTCTCACCCAGGCCGCCCTCGGTCCGCTCCTCGGGTACAGCGAGGCGCAGATTGCCGCGATCGAGCAGGGTCGGCGTATCGCCAGGCCGGACACCATCGAGAAACTGGACACGCTGCTTGAGGCGGACGGGGTTCTCCTCGCGATGAAGCGAGCGGTCGCCCTGACGCGGTACCCGGCCTTCTTCCGGGATGCTGCGCGGATCGAGGAGACCGCAGTCGAGTTCCATCAGTACGCGCCGTTGATCGTGCCAGGCATGCTTCAGACCGAGGCCTACGCCAGGACGATGTTCACGGTGTGGCGTCCACGCCGGAACGAGGCGGAGGCTGCACCAGGTCCTGGGGCCGCTCCTTCGGGAGCGGCCCGAGTGTTTCCGGGAGGGATCGTCGCACCTGTGCTACATCGATGAGGCGGGCAACGGCCAGACGCTCGACCCCGCCGGACCGGACGCCCCGCCGGTCCTCGTCGTCGGTGGCTTCACCGTTCACGACTCTCACATCAAGCAGCTCACCTGGGACTTTCTCAACATCAAGAAGACGTACCGGCCGCAGTTGCGCCGTGCCCTGCACCTCTCCGAAGTGATCACACGGAGATCAAGGGTTCCGACGTCCGCAAGGACGTCCGTGTCGGGAACCGGGACCAGCGTCGGGCGGCGATGCTCCTCGTCGACTCGATGGTCGACCGTGCATAGTCCGACCGGCGAAGCGAGTCCGGCCCTAGCGTGGAGCCCATGACCACTCCTGCCGATGTGCACGACGTACGCGACCCCGAGCTGCCCGGGCGGCTGCTGGCCGTCGAACGGGACGAACTGGTGCCGCTGCTGCGGTCCCGGGCGGACGGCGACTTCGCGCTGCCCGTGGTGGCGTGTCCGGGCTGGACCGTGCGGGACGTGCTGGCGCACTGCTCCTCCGCGTTGATGCGGGTGGTGGAGCGGCGCTTCGAGAAGGGCGTCTTCTCGCCCGCGTCCAACGCCCGGGACATCGCCGAGCGCGCCGACTGGCCGAACGCCCGCATCGTCGACGAGCTGGAACGCGGCATGACCGAGGCCGGGCCCGTGATCGGCCGCGCCGGCGGGGTCCTGGACCGGGTCGCGCTGGGCGAGTGGGTGCACGCCGGCGACGTGCGGGTCGCCTTCGGCGAGCCGGGGGCCTACGCGGGGCGCGGGCTGCCGGACGCGCTCGCGCTGCTGACCACCGTCACGCGGGACCTCGGACACGTCCCCCTGCACGCCGACCTCGACGACGTGGACGAACCGCTGAAGCTGGGGGAGGCGAGCGGTGAGCGCACGCCGGGGCGGTTCATCGGTGACGCGGCGACGCTGGTGCGGCTGTACGCGGGGCGGCCGGTGGACGACGGGGCCCGGTACGAGCTGGCCGGGGTCGAGGCGGCGGAGCTGAACATCTTCGGGGGCTGATCGCAGGGCGGGGGCGTCTCGCGGCGGTGACGGGCGTAGGCTTGGATTGGACTAGACCTGTAGTGGTCCGAGAAGCCCGACGAGCCGACGAATGGGGCCCCATGAGCAAGCGTGCAGTCCTGGAGGTGATCGCCCTCGACGTCGAGGACGCGGTCGCCGCCCAGGCCGGAGGCGCGGATCGCCTCGAACTGGTCACCGACATGGCGGCCGACGGACTCACCCCGTCGGTCCCGACCGTCGCCGCGATCCGCGCCGCCGTCGACATCGACGTACGGGTGATGCTGCGGCTCGCGGACGGGTTCGCCGCCGGGGACGTCGAGCGGCTGGTGGACGTCGCCGGGGAGATGCGGGGGGTCGGCGCGGACCAGTTCGTGCTCGGGTTCCTCGACGCGGACGGGGACGTGGACCTGGCGGCCGTGGAGCGGGTCGCCGGGGCGCTGGAGGGGTGCCGGTGGACGTTCCACCGCGCCATCGACCGGGCCGCGGACCGTGGCGCGGTGCGCAAGCGGCTCGCCGACTTCCCCGGCCTGGACACGTACCTGACCGCCGGGGCGGCCGGGGGCGTGGACGAGGGCCTGGGCGTGCTGCTCGCCGAGGCGCGGCGGCGGGGCGAACCGGGGTACGAGCAGCAGCTGCTGGTCGGCGGCGGCCTGCGGCTGGAGCACGTGCCGGGACTGCTGGACGCGGGGATCGACGGTTTCCACATCGGCGGCGCCGCACGGCCCGCCGGGTGGGACGGGCCGGTGTCGGCGGAGGCGGTCGCGGAGTGGCGGCGGATGCTGAGCGCGTAGTGGCCCCGCCGGGCGGCCGCGTGGCGGCGTAGCCGGGGGCCGGCGGTGCTCGCGGGTGCCCCGCGCCGGTGCCGGCCTGGGGTGGGGTGCGTGGCTTGGCGCTGCGGGGTGCCTCTCCCGGAGGGGGTACCCCCAGCGCCCCCCTGTGCCACCCCGGGGTACCTCCCGGGCCGTTCGGGTACGGGGGGAGGCACGCTGCCCGCAGCTACGCCGGCACGGGTGCCTGCAGCTGGGGTGGTAGTGCCGTCGCGTGCGTCACGAGCAGGCCCGAGACCGCTCGGGTCAGGCAGACGTACAGGCGGCGCAGGCCCGTCCGCTCGTCGGGCTCGCCGTCGACCACGGCCTGCGGCTCGTCCAGGACGACGTAGTCGTACTCCAGGCCCTTGGCCAGCGAGGCCGGGACCAGGGTGAGACGGGTGGCCCGCGTCGTCTCCTCGCCCGGGCCGACGAAGCCGATCCCCGCCGCCCCCAGGGCCTCCGCCAGCTCCGGCACCCGCGCGTCCGCGGCGATCAGGCCGACCGAGCCCTCCCGGTCCAGCAGCTCGCGGCAGGCCGCCACCGCGTCGGCCGTGCCGTCCGCGGCCGGGCGGATCTCGAAGAAGCCCGGGTTCTCGCGGATCGACGCCACCGGCGTCAGACCGGGCGCGATGTGCGGCAGCAGCCGGGAGGCGTACGAGATGACGTCCGTCGGCACGCGGAAACCGGCCGTCAGCTCCTCGATCACCGCCTCGCCCTTGCCCAGGTGGGCCAGCGCCTCCTCCCAGCTGCGCGTCGCCCAGGGCGTGGTGCCCTGCGCCAGGTCGCCGAGGACGGTCGCCGAGCCGGTGGTGCAGCGCCGGCCCACCGCCCGGTACTGCATGGGGGAGAGGTCCTGCGCCTCGTCGAGGACCACGTGTCCCAGGGAGTGGGTGCGCTCGATCAGGTCGGTCGCCTCGTCGACCAGCACGGCGTCGGCGGGCGACCACCTGGCGGACTTCACCGAGCGGGCCGGCCTCGCCCACAGGATCGCCTTCCGCTCGTCCTCGGTGAGGACGCCCTCGGAGTGCTCGGCGAGGAAGTCCGCGTCCGTGAGGAGACGCAGGACGAGCCTGGCCGGATCCACCTGCGGCCAGATCGCCTTCACCGCCGCCTTCACCGCGGCGTTGCGCGCCACCGCGTTCTGCACCCGGTCGTCCGGTGCCTCGCCCGCCCGTTCCATCTGCACCAGCACCGCGTGCGCGATCCGCTGCGGGAGGGCCTCGCGGGCGGCGCCGTAGCGGATGTCGCGGTCGAGCAGCTCGCGGACGATCTCCTCCAGCTCGTACACCGCCACCCGCCAGCGGCGCGAGCCGCGCACGACCACGATCCCCTCGGTGGGCGGCGTGACGTGCGCGTACAGGGCCCTGCGCAGCACCTCCGCCATCCGCGCGTCGCCCTTGATCACCGCCGCCGCGGCGTCGTCCGCGCCGCGCACCTCGACGTGCGCGACCAGGTCGTCGACGGTGGCCTGCCGGACCGTCAGCTCGCCGAGTGCGGGCAGCACCTGCTCGATGTAGTGCAGGAAGGACCTGTTCGGCCCGATGACGAGGGTGCCGGTGCGGGCGAGCCGCTCGCGGTGGGCGTACAGGAGGTAGGCGACCCGGTGCAGGCCGACGGCGGTCTTGCCGGTGCCGGGGCCGCCCTGCACGCAGACCGATCCGGCGAGTCCGGCGCGCACGATCTCGTCCTGTTCGGGCTGGATCGTCGCCACGATGTCGCGCATCGGGCCGACGCGGGGCCGCTCGATCTCCTGCTGGAGCAGCTTGCTGGTGGCCTCGGCCTCGGCCGGGTCCGACAGGTGCTCGTCCTCGTACGCCGTGAGGTCCCCGCCGGTGTACCCGAAGCGGCGGCGCAGCCCGACGTCCATCGGGTCCTTCTTCGACGCCCGGTAGAACGGCTGCGACACCGGCGCACGCCAGTCGATCACCATCGGGTCGCCGTCCGCGTCGTGCACGTGCCGGCGCCCGATGTAGAACCGTTCGCCCTCCGCTCCCTCCGCGTCCTCCGCCCCCGGGGCGTGCAGGTAGTCGAGGCGGCCGAAGAACAGCGGGGTGTCGCTGAGGTCGGCCAGCGCCTTGATGCGCTCCTCGATCTGGTTCTCCAGGACGGCGGCGTTGACCCAGTTCGCGGTGACGTCGGTGATGTCGAGGGACTCGACGTCCTCCCGCATGCCGCGCAGCGCGGCACGGGACGCGGCGAGGTGGGCGCGCTCGCGGGACAGGGGGTCGTCGTGGACGGGCGTGGACAAGAGCGTGCCTCCGGATGACCTGCGGTTCGGTGGGCGCGGGCTGCGCGGTGGGCCGGCCGGTTTCCGTCCGGACGGCGGCGCTCCGTGAGGGGAGGCGGGCAAGAGCGGAGATTCTAGGGCGCGGGGCCGGTGCGGGCCAAACGGTTTTGCGCGCCGGGCGGGACGGCGGACGGAACACCGGGCGGGACGCCGGACGGAGCGCCAGGTAGGACGCCGGACGGAGCACCGGGCGGGACGGCGGGGCCGGCACGCCCCCGTGGCCGCCCCGGTCAGCTCGTACGCGCCGACCCGTCCGTTTCCCGTACGCCGGGCACGCCGACCGGCCGCCGCCCCGGACCCGTGGTCAGCGAGGCGAGCAGGGCGAGCCGCTCGGCGTCCTCGGTCCCCGGCGCGGCGTGGTAGAGCGCGAGCGTCATCCCGTCGGCGCCGTCGACGTCCAGTTTCGACATGGTGAGGTTCAGCCGGCCGACCTGCGGATGGTTCATCCCGATCGTCCCGTTGCCCGGCGGCCGCACGTCGTGGCGTGCCCACACCCGTCGGAACTCCTCGCTGGCCAGGGACAGTTCGCCGACGAGCTGGACGACCCGCGGGTCGTCGACGTCCGACCCGAGCCGTCGGCGGAACGCGGCGACGCACCGGGCCGCCGTGTGCGTCCAGTCCGTGTGCAGCGCCTGCTCGGAGGGGTCGAGGAAGAACGACCGGAGCCGGTTCTCCCCCACCCGTGCGCTCGGGACCAGCGCGGTGGCGAGCGCGTTGGCCGCGATCACGTCGAGGGTCCGGTCCGTCACGAAGGCCGGCAGCCCGATCGCCCCGAGCAGCTGTGCGGTGGCCGGCGGAACGGTCCGTCGCCGGGGCCGGCGGCGGGTGCGGGGGCGTGGCGCGGCGAGCTGGTGGAGGTAGCCCGTGGCGGTGTCGTCGAGCCGGAACACCCGGGCCAGCGCGTCGAGGACCTGCGCCGACGGGTTGCGGTCGCGGCCCTGCTCGAGCCGCAGGTAGTAGTCGGAGCTGATCCCGGCGAGCATGGCCACCTCCTCACGGCGCAGCCCCGGCACCCGGCGCATCCCGTGCACCGGCAGGCCGATGTCCTCGGGCGTCACCAGCTCCCGGCGCGCCCGGAGGTAGTCACCGAGCAGGTTCTCCTCAGGCATGTCCTTCATGCTAGGCGCGCGGTGCCGCCCGTCCCTGTCCCTGTCACTCCCAGGATCGGCAGGAACCTGGGCGGGCCGGCCGGGGGCGTGGACGGTGGGGGCATGAGCACTCCGACCACATCCACCCCCTCCCTCCCCGGCGGCACCTGGACGATGGGCGACCTGACCGTCACCCGGTTCGGCTACGGGGCCATGCAGCTGACCGGCCCCGGCGTGATGGGGCCGCCGGCCGACCACGACGGCGCGCTCGCGGTGCTGCGCGAGGCCGTACGCCTCGGCATCACCCACATCGACACCGCCGACGCCTACGGGCCGCACGTCACCAACCGGCTGATCCGCGAGGCGCTGCACCCCTACCCCGACTCGCTGCACCTCGTGACCAAGGTCGGCGCGGTCCGCGACGCGCAGGGCGGCTGGCCCCCGGCCCGTGAGCCGGACGATCTGCGCCGGGCCGTCCACAGCAACCTCGAAGCCCTCGGCGTCGAGACGCTGGACCTCGTCAACCTCCGCCTCGGCGACGCCACGGGCCCGCGGCCCGGCTCGCTCGCCGAGGCCTACGGGACCCTCGTCGACCTCCAGCGGCAGGGCCTGATCCGCCACCTCGGCCTGAGCAACGCCACCGCCGACCAGATCGCCGAGGCGCGGACCATCGCCCCGTTCGTCTGCGTGCAGAACCTCTACAACCTCGCCCACCGCCAGGACGACGACCTCGTCGACCGGCTCGCCGAGCAGGGCGTCGCCTACGTGCCGTTCTTCCCGCTGGGCGGCTTCAGCCCCCTGCAGTCCTCGGTGCTCTCGGCCGTGGCCGCCCGGCTCGGCGCCCGCCCGATGTCGGTCGCCCTGGCCTGGCTGCTGCACCGGTCGCCCAACATCCTGCTCATCCCCGGGACCTCGTCGGTGGCGCACCTGCGGGAGAACATCACCGGCGCGGGCCTGGCCCTGTCCGAGGAGGACCTCGCCGAGCTGGACACGATCGGCCGCCGACCCGCCGTCCCCTAGGGGATGCCCCGTCCCGCCCGAGGGGGACGGGTCGCCCCGGAGGCGTACGCGGAGGGCCCGCGGGCCGGTCCCTCCGGCCGATGCCCGTGCCGGGGGCGGAGGGCAACCATGGAGGCATGAGCGCAGCGACCCTCCACCCCACCACACCGCCGTTGCGGCCGACCGGCGCGACCTCGCTCCGGAGCGGTCACCCGCACCGCCTCGGCGACGCCCTGCGCGCCGCGAGGGTGTTCCTCGGCGCCGCCTTCGACGTGGTGATCCTCGGTGAGTACGGCGAGGAGGCGGGCGTCCGCCGCAGGTAGGCGGCGCCCCCTTCGACCGGCCCGGGCCGGACCGGGCCGGACCGGGCCGGCCCGCGCGGCGGCCGTCGCGCCCGTGGCCGGCCGGCTACCCGTGATCCGGGCGCGGCCCGGTGGTGCCGTCCGAGGCTCCTTCGGGTTTCGTGTGGAGGACCTCGCGGGCCTGCTCGGCGGCGCGGGTGATCGCCTCCGAGATGAAGTCGAGGTAGCGGGCGATGTTCTCCAGGCGTGTGGCGGCCGGCGTGCCGCGTCCCATGACGCCGACGCCCTGCCGTGAGGTCTCGGCGACCTGGGCGGTGGACCGGGCGCTGGCCACCATCGACTGGTGCCAGATGTCGTCGTCGACGACGTAGCGCTCACGGCGGCCTTCTTCGCGTTCCCGGCGGACGAGCCCCTGGTCCTCCAGGAACGTGACCGCCTTGGAGATGGACGCCGGGGAGACCTCGAGGCGCCGGGCGAGTTCGGCGGCGGTGAGGCTGCCGCTGTCGGTGAGGGTCAGGCAGGCCATGACCCTGGCCATCATCTTGGGCGTGCCCGACGCTATGAAGACGGTGGTGAGCGTCTCCTCGTACGCGCGCACGGCCTCCGCGTCGCGTCCGTGCTCCTCCTGGAGCGCCTTCGGTCCCCGGGGTGCGGTCTGTCTGCGCCGGTGGGCGCGGTGCTCGGTGGCGCGGTGGGCCAGGTCCGCGCGGTAGGAGGTGGGGCCGCCGTTGCGCATCACCTCGCGCGTGATCGTCGAGGTGGGACGGTCCAGACGCCGGGCGATCTCCGCGTAGGCGAGCCCGTCGGCCAGTCCCGTCGCGATCTGCTGGCGTTCCTGCTGGGTGAGCCTGCCTCCTGGCAACGCGGCCTCCTTCGTGGTCCGTGGTGGCTCCAGCATAGCGTTCACTCTCAATTCATTGCAACGGAACGGGTTCTTCTGTTGCGTTAGATTTCAATCCGTTGCAACGATATTGCAGCTCTGAGCTGTGTAAACAATCTTCTTATGCAACGAATCTGTTGCCGCAAACATGAATGCAACGTAGCGTTTCCGGTGTCAGAAACAACGACCCGAAGGAGCGCACCATGCGGTTCGACACCCCCGCCCCCATCTCCGTCGCCCTCGACGTCCCCGCCGGCCGCATCCGGTTCATCGCCGCCGACCGGGCCGACACCGTGGTCGAGGTCCTGCCCGCGGACGCCGGGAAGAGCCGCGACGCGAAGGCGGCGGAGCAGACCAGGGTCGAGTACGGCGACGGCGTCCTGCGGATCGACGGCCCGCCGGCGAAGAACCAGATCCTCGGTCCGTCCGGATCCGTCGAGATCACCGTCCAGCTGCCCACCGGCTCCCACGTCGAGGCGAAGGCCGCCGCCGCGGAGCTGCGGGGCGTCGGACGGCTCGGCGACGTCGTCTTCGAGGGCGCGCAGGGCCCGGTCAAGCTCGACGAGACCGCGAGCGCCCGCCTCACCGTCCTCGCCGGCGACATCTCGGTCGGCCGTCTGGGCGGCCCCGCCGAGATCAGCACCCAGAAGGGCGACGTCCTGGTCACCGAGGCCGTGCGCGGCACGGTCACGCTGCGCACCGAGCACGGCGACATCTCCGTCGGCGCCGCCCGCGGGGTCTCCGCCTCCCTGGACGCCGGCACCGGCTACGGCCGGATCCGCAACACGCTCGACAACGCCGCCGGCGCCGCCGCCGGCCTGGCCGTCCACGCGACCACCGCCTACGGCGACATCACCGCCCGCAGCCTGTGACCCCCACGGCACCCGAAGGAGAACCCCTCATGACCGGCTTGGCCATCGCGGCGCACGGGCTGCGCAAGTCCTACGGCGACAAGACCGTCCTCGACGGCGTCGACCTGACCGTCCCGGAAGGCACGATCTTCTCCCTGCTCGGCCCGAACGGCGCCGGCAAGACCACCGCCGTCAAGATCCTCTCCACCCTCGTCGCCGCGGACGCGGGCGACCTGCGCGTCGCCGGCCACGACCTCGCCACCGGCGCGCAGGCCGTGCGCGCCGCGATCGGCGTCACCGGCCAGTTCTCCGCCGTCGACGGCCTGATCACCGGCGAGGAGAACATGCTCCTGATGGCCGACCTGCACCACCTCTCCCGCGCGGAGGGCCGACGGGTCACCGCCGAACTGCTCGAGCGGTTCGACCTCACCGAAGCCGCGAAGAAGCCCGCCTCCACCTACTCCGGCGGCATGAAGCGGCGCCTCGACATCGCGATGACCCTGGTCGGCGACCCGCGGATCATCTTCCTCGACGAGCCGACCACCGGCCTCGACCCGCGCAGCCGCCACACCATGTGGCAGATCATCCGCGAGCTCGTCACCGGCGGGGTGACCGTCTTCCTCACCACCCAGTACCTGGAGGAGGCCGACCAGCTCGCCGACCGCATCGCGGTGCTGCACGACGGCAGGATCGCCGCCGAGGGCACCGCCGAGGAACTCAAGCGGCTCGTCCCCGGCGGCCACGTCCGGCTCCGCTTCACCGACCCGGCCGCCTACCGCACCGCCGCCACCACGCTGACCGAGGCCGCCCGGGACGACGACGCCCTCGCCCTCCAGCTCCCCAGCGACGGCAGCCAGCGCGCCCTGCGCGCCGTCCTCGACCACCTGGACGCCGCCGGCATCGAAGCCGACGAACTCACCGTCCACACCCCCGACCTCGACGACGTGTTCTTCGCCCTCACCGGTCCCACCGCCGTCCCCGCCCCGTCCAAGGAGGCCGTCCGATGAGCACCCTCGCCCTCGCCGTGCGCGACTCGTCCACCATGCTGCGCCGCAACCTCCTGCACGCCCGGCGCTACCCCTCCCTCACCCTGAACCTGCTGCTCACGCCGGTCATGCTGCTCCTGCTCTTCGTCTACGTCTTCGGTGACGTGATGAGCGCCGGCATCGGGGACGGCGGAGCCGACCGCTCCGCGTACCTCGCCTACCTCATGCCCGGTCTGCTGCTGATGACCGTCGGCTCCACCACGATCGGCACCGCGGTCTCCGTCGCCATGGACATGACCGAGGGGATCATCGCCCGCTTCCGCACCATGGCCATCCACCGGGGCTCCGTGCTCATCGGGCACGTCATCGGCAGCGTGCTGCAGTCGGTCGCCAGCGTGGTCCTCGTCGGCGCCGTCGGCGTGGCCATCGGCTTCCGCTCCACGGACGCCACGGCCCTGGAGTGGCTGGCCGCGCTCGGACTGCTGGTGCTCTTCACCCTGGCGCTCACCTGGATCGCGGTCGGCATGGGCCTGGTCAGCCCGAACGCCGAGGCGGCCGGCAACAACGCGATGCCGCTGATCCTGCTGCCGCTGCTGTCCAGCGCCTTCGTGCCGGTCGACGGAATGCCGGGCTGGTTCCAGCCGATCGCCGAGTACCAGCCCTTCACCCCGGCCATCGAGACCCTGCGCGGCCTGCTGCTCGGCACGGAGATCGGCCACCACGGATGGCTGGCGGTGGCCTGGTGCCTGGGCCTGGCGGTCCTCGGCTACTTCTGGTCGGCCGCCAGGTTCGCCCAGGACCCGAAGCAGCCCTCATGAGGGGACGCGTCATGCCCCGCGCTCCGGCTCCAGGGGCGGCGTACTCCGACACCACGTCGGCGCACGCCGCCCCTTCGGCGTCTGAGTACGCCGACGCGTCCCGGCTGAGTACCCGCGCCGGTGCGTCGGCCACCGCCCGGCCGCTTCACTGGCCGTATGAGCCACCACCACCACGCCGCCGCCCCCGTCCCGTCCGCCTGGCGGGACCGGGCCGAGCGGGACCCCCGCGCCTGGGTGGCGCCCACCGTCGCGACCGTGCTCGGGGCGCTGCTGGCACCCGTGGCGTTCCTGTTCGGCGGACTGTCCGTGATGGCGACCGACAGCTGCGGACCCGACGACTGCTCGCGGGCGCTGACGACCACCCTGGACATGATCTTCGGAACCCTGTCCTACGGCGGCCTTCTCGCGTGCGGCGCCTGGCTGGCCTCCTGGCTGCTGCCCTGGACCCGCCGCTGGTCGGTGCCGCGGGCCTGGCTGGCGGGCCTGTCGCTGCTGCCCTGGCTGTTCGTCCTGGCGCTGGTGTTCAACCTGCCCGAGGGGTGACCGGTCAGCCCTCGGTGAGCAGCTCGTCCGCGTCCATGATCCGGTACGCGTACCCCTGCTCCGCCAGGAACCGCTGGCGGTGCGCCGCGAAGTCCTGGTCGATGGTGTCCCGGGCGACCACGGAGTAGAAGTGGGCCTGGTGCCCGTCCGCCTTGGGCCGCAGCACCCGGCCGAGCCGCTGCGCCTCCTCCTGCCGTGAGCCGAAGGTGCCCGACACCTGGATGGCGACCGTGGCCTCCGGCAGGTCGATCGAGAAGTTCGCGACCTTGGACACCACCAGGACGTTGATCTCGCCCTCCCGGAACGCGTCGAACAGCTTCTCCCGCTGGGCGTTCGACGTCTCGCCCTTGATCACCGGCGCGCCCAGGTGCTCGCCCAGCTCGTCCAGCTGGTCGATGTACTGCCCGATGACGAGGATCTGCTGCCCGGCGAACCGCCGGACGATCGCCTCCGTCACCTTCTGCTTGGTCGCCGTCGTCGAGCAGAAGCGGTACTTCTCCTCCTGCTCCGCCGTCGCGTACGCCAGCCGCTCGGAGTCGGTGAGGTTGACCCGGACCTCGACGCAGTCGGCCGGGGCGATGTAGCCCTGCGCCTCGATCTCCTTCCACGGCGCGTCGAACCGCTTCGGGCCGATCAGCGAGAACACGTCCGACTCGCGGCCGTCCTCGCGGACGAGGGTCGCGGTGAGACCGAGGCGGCGGCGCGCCTGGAGGTCGGCGGTGAACTTGAAGACCGGCGCCGGCAGCAGGTGCACCTCGTCGTAGACGATCAGACCCCAGTCCCGGGAGTCGAACAGCTCCAGGTGCGGGTAGACGCCCTTGCGGCGCGTCGTCAGCACCTGGTACGTGGCGATGGTGACGGGCCGGATCTCCTTCCTCGTCCCGCTGTACTCGCCGATCTCGTCCTCGGTCAGCGACGTCCGCTTCACCAGCTCGTGCTTCCACTGCCGGGCCGAGACGGTGTTGGTGACGAGGATCAGCGTCGTGGACTTCGCCTGCGCCATCGCCCCGGCGCCCACCAGCGTCTTGCCCGCGCCGCACGGCAGGACGACGACCCCGCTGCCGCCGTGCCAGAAGTTCTCCACGGCCTGCTTCTGGTACGGGCGCAGCGCCCACCCGTCCTCGGCCAGCTCGATCGGGTGCGCCTCGCCGTCGACGTACCCGGCGAGGTCCTCGGCGGGCCAGCCCAGCTTCAGCAGCGTCTGCTTGATCTGCCCCCGCTCGGAGGGGTGCACCACCACCGTGTCGGCGTCGATGCGGGCGCCGACCAGCGGGGCGATCCGCTTCGACTTCAGCACCTCCTCCAGCACCGGCCGGTCGGTGGTCGTCAGGACCAGTCCGTGCGCCGGGTGCTTGGAGAGGGTGAGGCGGCCGTAGCGGTCCATCGTCTCGGCGATGTCGACGAGCAGCGCGTGCGGCACCGGGTAGCGGCTGTACTGCACGAGCGCGTCCACGACCTGCTCGGCGTCGTGCCCCGCCGCCCGCGCGTTCCACAGCCCCAGCGGGGTCACCCGGTAGGTGTGGATGTGCTCCGGGGCCCGCTCCAGCTCGGCGAAGGGAGCGATGGCACGGCGGCAGTCGTCGGCCTGCTCGTGATCGACCTCGAGCAGCAGGGTCTTGTCGGACTGGACGATCAGGCAGGACATGCATACCTCCGCGGGATGGGCGCCACCCTCCATGGTCGCCCATGGCGCGGATTGCGGGACCGGGTGACCGGGGTCACGACGCGGCCCGCCGGGCGTCGATCACTCCCCCGACGGTGAGGACGACGGCGGGCAGGACGATCAGCGCGAAGGCCATCAGCCAGCCCATGCGCTTCGTCGTGCGCCGCGCGACCTTCACGCAGAGGAGGATCGCGGGGCCCAGGTAGAGGAGGATGCCGAAGAAGATCAGGTACAAGAAGCCCACGAGAAACGCTCCCTTGCTCGGACGGGAAAGAGGGGGCTGGTCCGTGCAGACCGGCCCCCTCCCGTCTCACCGCATTAAAACACCGGTGCGCTCAGCCCCTAGGGGGTGAGGTTGACGGTGAACCTGTTCTCGGGCTCGTCGCAGTGGACCACCCAGTCGGGCCGGTTCCCCGGCTCGTCACCGAAGACGGGGACCGGGGCGTCCACGCCCCACGGGTTGCCCCCGCTGCCGCGGATGTACGACTCGCACGTGCCGTATGCGTTGCCGTTGGGAGCGGTGGCAGGGAAGTTGGAGAAGTTCCTCCAGTCACCGCCGCTCACCTTGTGGCTCGACGGGCGGCCGAGGTTGTCGGTCATGTGGTCGTCGACGTACACGTACAGGTCGGGCATGTAGGACTGGTAGACCATCCCGTTCGACGGGTTCGCGTCCCCGTTCTCCTCCCTGTGCGTCGGCTTCACGGACCCGTCGGCGCAGAACGCGGCCGAGATGTCGTGCCAGATCGGCGGGGCGTTGCCGATCATGGAGCCCCACATGTTGCTGTTCCACGAACCGCTGTTCTTGAAGAACATCGAGTAGACGTCCCCGGCGAAGTTCTTCACCGCGTAGTTCGTCTCGAGGTTCGAGTTGATCTCGTCGACCCACGCCTTGACGTTGTCGTTGATGTACTTGTGGCCGATCATCGCGCGGTAGCCGTGGACGCCGCCGCCGACGGCGCGGAAGTCCACGCACTCCTTGGCGTCGTCCAGACGCGCGCCGCGGAAGTGCGGGAAGTACGCCTGACCCGGCGTGTCCCCGTCCGCGTACGGACGCGACGAGCGGACGTCGCCGTACTCCAGCGCGTCCTGCGTGGTGTAGTCGATGTCCGGCGCGGGGATCCCGTAGTCCGCCTCGATCGTCTTCATGATCTTCGTGACGAAGGTGGGGAGGTGGGCGTTGCCGACGCGGGCGCGGTAGTCCGAGCCCACGCTGCCCTCGACGATCTTCCCGTCCTCGCCGACCACGAAGGTCACGTGCACATCGGACTTGATCTTGTAGCTGTTGGGGTCCTTGAACGCCTCGGACGCCGGCTCGGACGTGTCCGGGCGCTGGTTGGACATGGCCATCCAGACCGGGATCGACATCGCGGGCGCCGAGCCGTCGGCGCGCGGCACCCAGCCGCCGGCCTTGATGTCCGCGGCCCAGGCGTCGGCCGCGTCCCACGTCTTCTGCCCGGTGCACTCACCGACGGCCTGCGCCGTCGGGCAGCGTGCCTCGGAGGTCAGGCCGTACGCGTCCGCCTCGGTGTTGTTCCACAGCGGACCCTGGTAGGCGAGCCCCATGCCCCAGTCGTAGAGGGACTTCATCGACCGCACCGGGGAGTTGATCTCGGTGGAGATCGGCCAGTTGGAGTTCAGCTCCTGGTTCGGGTCGAAGACCGAGACGGCCGACAGGGAGCGCTGCACGAAGCTGCCCTTGATCGGCTTGAACGCCACGGAGTTCCAGGCGACGTCGCGGTCGGCCGTGCCCGTCTTGGTGAAGTTGGTCAGCGTGACCTTCGGCGTGGACGTGAACTTGTAGGCGCCCAGCGACACCCACTTGCCGTTGTTCGCGTTCTGGTCGACGTACCGCTCGTACGGCCCGCCCGAGGCGCCGGTGATGACGTACCGGGCGTGCCGGGTCTGCGCGCCGGTGTCGGGGATGTACGCGTAGACGGCCGCCAGGTCGTAGGACTTGCCCGCCGTCCAGGTGCCGTCGATCGTCATCCGGTTGCCGTCGCCGCCGAGGTGGTCCTCGTTACGGGTGTGGGTGTACCAGAAGTGGCCGCCCTGACCGCCGCCGATGGAGTGCAGATCGGCCTTGGCCTCGTAGTTGCCGTCCCAGTCCGGATAGAACGTGAACTGGAAACTGCCCGTGGACGAGGCCGCCCCGCACGACGACCAGGTCTGCGTGCCGGTCGGTATGGACGTCACGACGTCCGAGCCCGAGGGGGCGGTGCCGCACACCGGTGTGCCGTTCTTCAGCCGGTATCCGCGGCCCGGTTCGGAGCGCAGGGTGACGTACTTGATGTTCTCGTTGCCACACGTCTGGTCGCAGTTGGTCTTCCAGGTGGCGTTCTCCTGGTTCCACCAGAACTGCCGGTAGCAGGCCTCGTCCGGGCAGTCGACCGGGCTGGTGGTGCTGCAGTTGTTCTTCGCGTTGCAGAACGTGTCCAGCTGCGGGCTGACGGCACTGCGGTCCTGGACGGTCAGCCACCAGGCCGGCTGGAAACCGGCCGAGGAGAACCCGGACTCCCCCTGCCAGTCCTGCCGGCCGTCGGTGGAGTAGGAGAAACCGGTGTCGATGGACCAGGCGGACCAGCCCATCACCTTCTCCTCGTAGGGCCAGTACTGCGGGTGCGCCGCGTCACGGATGTTGTCGGGGTCGAGGCTGACGTCCATGAACGGGTGGTCCCAGGCGCCCTCCTTGTACATGGGGTTCGCCGGGTTGTTGTACCAGCCCAGACCCCAGTGGCCGCCGTTCTTGCCCGATTCGGACGGCGGGTTGAAGCCGAGGTTGTAGTTCCAGGCGGCGGTGAACCAGTTCTCCACCCGGGCGGGGTCGTCGTTGTTGACCGTGATCCGCTGCCCGTCGGTGTGCACCTCGTTCCACTTGTCCGCGAGGATCTTCATGGAGGCGGCGATGTTGGCGGCGTAGTCGACCGCGATGATCTTCTGGAGCGACGGGTCGAGACTCGTCTCCCCGGTCTTCTCGTGGCCCGCCAGCCGCATGCCGTCCGTGACCTGTCCGACGCCGTAACCGCAGTCGGAGTCGTCCCAGTTGATGCGCCAGTAGCCGAGCAGAGTGTCCTTGGCGTCGTGGCCGTAGTAGCCGTCGACGGCCGCCAGTGGGTTGCCCATCTGGCCAGGGATGGCCCCCGACTCGGCCTGCCACAGGTTGGACTCCTGCGCCAGGATGCCGAGCAGCACGTTGGCCGGGATGCGCCCGCCGCCCTTGAGCTCCGGGCGGGGGAACAGGCCCTGCGGGTCGATCGTGCCGAGGCCGGCCTGGTTGCGGTAGTCGCCCTGGCGGAGCCAGTTGCCGCGCAGCTCACCGCGTACGGCCATGTCGACCGCCCACTCCACCTGGTTCGGCGTCGGCTGGAGCGCCTGGAGGCTCATGTCGTTGCGGGAGACGGAGCACCAGCGGTCGGTGTCGCGCGGGTCGTGGGAGACGGTCGCGGCCGCGGTGCGGGACAGCTTCCTCGGCTCGGTGCCGCCGGTCAGAGCGGGGGAGAGACCGTCGTCCAGGCGCGGCTCCGTCGAGACGACCCGCTGCTCGACCTTCTCGCCCGTCGTGGTGGCGGTCGAGGTGATGGTGAGTGTGGTGTCGTCCTTGGTCGCCGCCGCCGGGGGCTCGCCCGAGCGGTCGCGCACGCCGGCCTGGGGCTCGTCCACCTTGTCGAAGCCCTTGCCGACCGCCTTGATGCGGGTCAGCCCGGCGCGGACACCGGGGGTGAGGACGGGCTCGACGGCGAGGCGGCCGTGCGAGGAGACGGACGTGTCGGCCGGGGCGTCCAGCGCGGTGACGCCGGTGCCCGCCACCTTCACGTTCCGGGCCTTGCCGGTGAGGAAGGCGCGGCCGTCAGCTCCGGAGGACAGGTCGAGGTCGCCGAGGGGGCCGGTGGCCACCGTCTTCGGCGTGCCCTTGCCGCCGTACACCTTGGCCTGCGCCGTCTTCGTGCCCTTGCGGTCCACGAAGCCGACCCGGCCGTCCGCCAGGGGGCGGATGTCGAAGGGGATGCTGTCGCCCGTGGCGAGCCGACGGGTCTTCCCCTTCCCGTCGATGTGGACGAGGTCGCGGCCGAGTCCGGCGACGAAGCCGTCCTTCACGGGGGCCGCCGACGACACCTGACCACGCAGCTCACCGGAGGTCAGCACCGTCTTGCCGGCCGTGTCCACGGTGATGACCCGCGTCTTGACCTGTGACGGGTCGTTCATGTCCTGGTACTGGGTGAACGCCGCGGTGTGCGTGGTGGTGTTGCAGGTGGGGTCGAAGTAGGCGAGCGTCGCCGTGAACGGCAGCTTCGTGACGTCGCCCGTGCTGGTGTTCACGATCGCGGTGAACGCGCCGCCCTGCATCAGGTCCGGCTTGTTCGTGAAGGCGCGCGGTGCGTACACGGCGGCGACATGGGTGTCGTCCATGACGCACTGGTTGCCGATCCAGGAGTCGGCGGGCATGCCCGGCTCGTTGAGGACGGCCGCCGTCTGCCACGCGTACGCCGTGCTTGACTCGGCGGTGAGGATGCGCAGGCCGTCGGCGTCGGCGGCGGCGGTGACGGCCCGGTCCTGGGAGGTGTCCCAGCCCTTGCCGAGTTGTTCGTCGGGGTGGGCCACCCGGCCCGAACCCGTGGGCTGGGTAACGGGTTCGGGCGTCGGCTTCGCCGGCGGCGCCTGGGGCGCGGCGGCCTGTGCCGCACCGCTCTGTATCAGCCCGGCGAGGACGGCGGTGGCCGCGAGGACCACCATCCCCGCACGGACCGTTCTGTGGTGTCTCAACACGGCTTCTTTCGTTTGCAGTTGTGAAGTTTCGAGCCCCGGATGAGTGGGACACGTCAACGCCGCGTCACACTAACAACTCAGTCCCTTCACAGGAATTGGTTTGAACCATGTGGTACTTGTCATCTGCATGGATCCTCTTCGGGCTCCCCGAAGGCTCTTGACTGACAAGTTCATGACCGGCCATGATCCCGGTCGGGACGTTGGTCTAGACCGTGGCCGGGGGTCAACCGGGGCTTCCGGAACGGCTTATGGAGGGGAAGACACATGCGCTTGAGACGAGCGGGACTCGCTGTCGTCGCCGCACTGTCCGCAGTCGCGGCCGTCGCGTCCACCGGGGGGTCGGCGAACGCCGCGACGACCACCAAGAAGGTGAGCGACAACTGCGTCCACGCCGGCTGCACCGAGGGCGACCTGATCCTCAACTACCACTCGGTGGCCACGTCGGGCCAGGGCAACCCGTCGGGCAGCTTCGCCAAGTTCTACGGCAACGTCTACGACCTGGCCGGCACCTACGTCTCCTACAACGGCGGCGCCTCGGTGACCCACTACGTCTACGTGTTCTACCCGAACTACGGTGACGGCAGCGGGCAGGCGGTCAAGAACAACGCCGCCTCCGCCAACAACTGCTCCGCCGTGGACGGTTACCGCGTGTACTACAACTCGGGCTACGCGGGCCACTCGCAGTCCATCCCGCACTACTACGGCTGCGCCTCCAGCACCAACCTCGACGCCACGCTGAAGAACAACAATGCCTCAGTCCACTGGGCCTGACCGCAGGCGCGGATTCCGGATCGCGGCGGCAGCCGTCGCCGCCGCGTCCGTCGCCCTCGCGGGGTGCTCCTCGTCGTCGGAGGGGTCCGACGCCGGGGGCACCGCCGCCGCGAGGGCGGCCACGGCGGTCGGCGACACGTCGAAGTGGCCGCAGACCGTGGCGGACCAAGGGCTCGTCAAGGGCCTGACGCTTCCTTTGCAGCCATACATGCAGACGTATCAGGACGCGATGGTGATCGAGCGCGCGGCCCGCACGCTCCAGACGGAGTGCATGGCCGACTACGGCTTCACCGTCGTCTTCCCCCCGGTGGGGGTGAACCCGCCGCCGAACGCGGACGACTCGAACATGCCGCGCCGGTACGGGATCAGCGACCGGGCAGCGGCCGCGAAGTACGGGTACCAGCTGCCCCCGGACGCCGCGGAACATCCCGCTCCGCTGAACCTGTCCCCGGCTGCCACCGCCGTCCTCACCGGACGCAAGGGCACCGATCCGCGGGCCGAGCCCGCACCGCCGACGTACAACGGCCGGAAGATCCCGGAGGGCGGCTGCCAGCAGCAGGCGTTCGACGAGCTCGGTGCGCGCATCGACTTCACCCTGCCCTCCCGGCTCGACCACGACAGCCTGGTGAAATCGCAGGAGGACCCCCGCGTGCGGCCGGTGATCGGTGCCTGGTCCACCTGCATGAAGGGCAAGGGCTACACGGTCGCCGACCCGTTCGCCGCCGTCGACATGGCGTTCCGCAACGGCGCGGGAGCCGCGGACCAGAAGCAGATCACCCTCGCCCTCGCGGACATCGACTGCAAGAAGGAGACGAACCTGATCGCCGTCTGGCACAAGGTGGACGCCGAGATCCAGTCGCGGCAGGTCGAGCAGAACCAGCTCGCCCTGGAGCAGCTGAAGGACAGGAACGTCAAGGCGGTCAAGGCCGCGGAAGCGGCGCTCCGTGGCTGAGCGTGCCGTGACCCTCGTCGGGGACGACGACGCCGAACCCTCCGCGGGCCGGCAGCTGGCCCGGCGCCGGCGCGTGCTCGTCACGGCCCTGATCGGGGCCGTCGCCGTGTCGGGCCTGGGCATCGGCGCGTCGCAGGTCATCAAGTCGCCCGCGCAGGCGGCGGCCGACACCGCGGCCCCGCCGCCCAGCGTGATGACCGCCCCGGTGGAGAAGCGCGTCCTGCGCAACTCCGTGATCGTCCGGGGCATGGTCGCCGCCGAGCAGTCCGTGGACGTCACGCCCTCCGGCTCCGCGCAGGAGGGCGCCGGCGGCACCGTGATCACCGCGGTCGGGGTGCGGGCCGGCGAGAGCGTCCGGCCGGGCGAGGTCCTGCTCGAGGTCTCCGGACGTCCCGTCATCGCGCTGCCGGGCAAGCTGCCGGTCTACCGCGACCTCGAGCCCGGCGTCGAGGGCAAGGACGTCGCCCAGCTCCAGCAGGCGCTCGACGGGACGGGCCACTCGGTGGGCGGCGACCGGAAGGGGTACTTCGGCGCCGGCACCAAGGCGGCCCTGAACGACCTGTACCGCAGCGCCGGCTACGACCCGCTGCCCGCCGACCCGGACGGTGAAGCCACCCTGGCGGGCGCCCGCGACGCGGTGACCGAGGCCCGCCGGCACCTCGAGGACCTCCAGGCCGCCGCCGCGCAGCCGGCCCCCGCGCAGCCGGCCGGCTCCGGCGACGGAAAGGGATCCGACGGGTCCTCGGCGGTGTCCCCCGCCCACCGGTCCGTGGAGATCGACCGCGCCCGCGAGGACCTGGAGCAGGCCCAGGAGGACCTGGCGAAGGCCGAGGCCGGCAACGGCCCGATGCTGCCCGCCTCCGAAGTGGTGTACGTGCAGAGCTTCCCCGCCCGGGTGAGCAGCGTCGGCGCCGTCGTGGGACACCAGGTCCAGGGCAGCGCGATGACGATCTCGGCGGGGCGCCTGGTGGTGACCGGAACGCTCTCCCGCAGTCAGCGCGGCCTGGTCCGGCCGGGACAGCGCGTCGAGATCCTCTCCGAACTCGACGGCACCACGGCCCAGGCCGAGGTCCGTGCCGTGGCGGAGACCGTGGACCCCGTCCGCGGCCAGGGTGACTCCGGCGGCGGCCCCGAGGCGGACGCCGCGCCCGGCGACGGCACCGCCCCCGGCTACGCCGTCACGGTGACGCCGGACAAGCCGCTCGCCGACTCGATGACGGGACAGGACGTACGCCTCACCATCCGCACGGCCGCCACCAAGGGCGAGGTCCTCGTCGTCCCCGTGTCCGCGATCTCCGCGGGAGCGGACGGCGCCACGACGGTGACGGTCGTCGGGCCCGACGGCACCCAGCGGCGCGTCGCGGTGACGACCGGCGCCTCGGGCGACGGATACGTGGAGGTCCGGCCGGTGGCGGGGACCAGGCTCACGGCCGGCGAGAAGGTCGTCACCGGCGCCGCCGCGACCGGGGCGGGGGGCGGCGCGTGACCGTGCCGGTGATCTCGCTGGAGCGGGTCGCGCTCACCTATCCGGGGCCGCCCGCGGTCACGGCCCTGCTCCCGTGCGACCTCACGGTCCACGAGGGGGATTTCGTGACCGTCGTCGGGCCCTCCGGATCCGGCAAGTCGACGTTCCTGAACATCGTCGGCCTGCTGGACTCCCCGACGGAGGGCCGCTACCTGCTGGGCGGCACCGACACCGGCCGGCTCGGCGACGCCGCGCGCTCGGCGCTGCGGGGCCGGCGCATCGGCTTCGTCTTCCAGGCGTTCCACCTGCTTCCCCACCGCACCGCGGCGGAGAACGTGCAGCTCGCCCTCGTGTACCAGCGTGTCCCGCGCCGGGAGCGGACGGCGCGCGCCCGCGAGGTGCTGGCCCGGGTCGGCCTCGGCCACCGGACCGACGCCCTGCCCACCACCCTCTCGGGCGGCGAACGGCAGCGCGTCGCGATCGCCCGGGCCCTGGTGGGCTCCCCGTCGGTGCTGCTCTGCGACGAGCCGACCGGCAACCTCGACTCCGCCACCTCGGAACAGGTCCTCGGCCTGCTCGAGGAACTGAACGCCGACGGAGTGACGATCGTCGTCATCACCCACGACCCCGCGGTCGCCGCGCGCGGCACCCGGACGCTGTCCATCCGCGACGGGGTCCTCGCCGAGCCGCAGCCCCAGGGGGTTCCCGCGTGACGCGCCGCGTCCTGCACCGCCTCCTGCACCGGATGCCGCACGGGCCGTGGTCCGCCCGCCGTACGCGGACGACCGGGTCCGGCCGCGCCGAGGCCACCGTGCTCACGCGCTTCTCCTGGCGGGACGCGCTGGCCGAGGCCACCGTCGGCATCCTCCAGCGTCCGGCCCGGGCCACCCTCACCGCCCTCGGCACCGTCCTGGGCGTCGGCTCGTTCGTCGCCGTGCTCGGTCTCACCGCCACCGCGGCCTCGCAGATCGACAGCCGCTTCACCATGCTCGCCGCCACCGAGGTCACCGTCCACGACATCGCCCGCCAGCACACCGAGTTCGTCCCGCTCGCGTTCCCGGACGACGCCGCCCGACGGGTCGAGCGCCTCAACGGGGTCGAGCACGCGGGGGTGTTGTGGCCCGTGCAGTTCCGCGACGGCCGCCAGGTGAGCTCCTCCCCGGTCGCCGACACCTCCGCCGGCCGGCAGATCCAGGTCGTGGCGGCCTCCTCCGGCGCCGTCCGGGCCGCCGAGCCCGAACTGCGCCAGGGGCGTCTGTTCGACACCTGGCACGACACCACCCGGCAGCGCGTCGCCGTGCTCGGCACGGGCATGGCCGGCCGGCTCGGCATCACCACCCTGGACACCCACCCGGCCGTCTTCATCGGCGACGACGCGTTCACGGTCGTCGGCATCGTCGGCGACGTGCGACGCCGGGCCGACCTGCTGCTGTCCGTGATCGTCCCCCGCAGCACGGCCCAGGAACTGTGGGGCCCGCCCAAGGACGGCGCGGACATGCTCGTCTCCACCCGCGTCGGCGCCGCCCAGCAGGTCGCCCGCGAGGTCCCCTACGCGCTGCGCCCCGACCACCCCGAGTACTTCGAGGCCGTACCGCCGCCCGACCCCAGGAGCCTGCGCAGCGGCGTCAGCGACGACCTCGGCCAGCTGTTCCTGCTCCTGGCCGCCGTCTCCCTGTTCATCGGCGCGGTCGGCATCGCCAACACCACCCTGGTCGCCGTGATGGAACGCACCGGGGAGATCGGACTCCGGCGGGCGCTGGGGGCCCGCTCCCGGCACGTCCTCACCCAGTTCCTCACCGAGTCGGCCGTCCTCGGCTCCCTCGGCGGCGTGATCGGCACCTCCCTGGGAGTCCTCGCGGTCGTCGGCGTCGCGGTCGCCCGGGACTGGACGCCGGTGGTCCAGCCGACGACGGTGCTCGCCGCGCCGCTGATCGGCCTCGCCACCGGCGCACTGGCCGGGCTCTACCCCGCCTGGCGCGCCGCCCGCATCCAGCCCGTCGAAGCACTCCGGCGCTGATCACGCCCCGGCCACGAGGACCGTTCCCGCGTTCCGGCCGCCGTTCCGGGCGACCGCCCACGTCCGGCACGCGGGCACCGAGGCGACCTGGGCGTACACCCCCGCCCCACCGTGGCCGACGACCGACCGGCCCCCCGCCCCCTGCTCGACGGGCGGGCCCGTCTCCCGTCTTTCGGCGTCCGCCTCCCGCACGGCAGGCGCGGTCAGCCGTCCTCGGCCAGCTCCGCCACGCCCGTGATCCGGTGCAGCGGATACGTGCGCACCTCGTCCGCCGTGTGGTCGTACGCCGTGACGAAACCGCCCTCGACCCGGATCGGGGCGATGACGCGCTGGCTGGCCGCGCCCTCGGCGTTCACGTAGCCGATCCACAGCGCCTCGCCGGTCAGCACGGCCGCCTGCACGGTGGCCAGGGTCTCGGCCGCGCTCGTGCGGGGCAGCTCGCCGTTCACGGCCGGCGCGCCCTCGCCGGCGCCCGGACCCGGCTTGCGCGGGGCCGTGGAGGCCAGGTCACCGGCGCGCACGGCGCGGATCGCGGCCGCCAGCAGCGTGTCGTCGGGCACCGGGGGCCCGTCCGGCACCGGCTCCGGCGCCGTACGCGGCGGCGTGCGGTGGGCGTCGGCGCGGGCGACCAGCACGTCGCCCCCGGCGGACTCGGCGGCCGGCGCGAACCCCATCGCGCGCAGCCCCTCCAGCAGCGCCGCCGGATCGGCCTGCGCGGCCAGCACGGTCGGCGCGAGGCGGCGCAGGCCCAGGCCGGCGGCCCGCCTGTCGGCGAGGATCTCGTCCAGCGTCGCGTCGTCGTCGCACCGCACGTACGCCGAGGCGGCCCCGACCCGCAGCCGTCCGTGCCGGCGGGCCACGTCGTCGATCAGGTACGTGAGCGGCTGCGGCACCGGCGTACGGGAGTGCCGGGCGAGGAAGGCGTGCAGGTCGGCGGCGGTCCGGCCGGCGTCCAGCGCGCGGCGCACCGAGCCCGGCGTGAACCGGTAGACGGTCGCCCCGCCCCTCGACTCCACGTCCGCGAGCACCCCCAGCACGTCCGCGAGCGGACGCTCCAACGGCCCCGGCGCCACCGCCGTCAGGTCGGCCTGCAGCAGCACGTGGTCCAGCGGATCGGGCAGCAGGGGCGCGAGCAGCCGGGCGGCGGCCGCGGTGGCGGCGGCCCGCTCGGCGGAGCTCGGCGACGGGAGCGCCGCGGGCGCACGGTGGTGGACGGGAAGCTTGGCGCCCGGCCCCTCGGACTCCTCGGGCGCGTCCACCGGGCGGGGCGGCTCGGGCGCCCCGATCAGCGCCCGCCCCGGCGCCGCCAGCGCGCCGCGCCCGGTGACGCCCAGCAGCTCCGCCTCGGACAGCGTCCAGCGGGCGAGCCGGGTACGCAGGTCCCCCTCCTGGTCGGCCCCGCCGTCCCGCCGCGGCCCCCGCAGCGGACGCTCCCAGCGCAGCCTCGCCAGCACCGACTCCCCGTCCGGCGCGGACCCTTCCGGCAGCCCGGCCAGCAGGGCCAGCACCCGGTGCCGCACCTCGGGCGCGGCCGACCGGTCCAGGTTCGGGCCCAGCGCCGAGAGGGTGCGGTCCTTGGCGTCCCGCCCGCCGACCAGCCCCGGCGTCCGGGTGGCCGTCAGCCACGCCTCGGCGAGCCGCGCCCAGCGCTCGGCGGCGGGCAGCTCGCGCCACTCGTCGTACGCCGGAGTCGCCGCGTACCGCTCGTCGGCCTCGCCGTCGGAGGCCAGCAGCCCGGCCGCGTAGGCCAGTTCGACCCAGAACGCGGCGACCGGCTCGGGCACGTCCAGCGCCACGGCCGTCCGCTTCAGGTCGCGCACGCTCAGCCCGCCGGCCCGCAGCACCGCAGGGCCGCCCTCGTGCCAGTCCTTCAGCAGCTCCTCGACGGTCGCCAGCGCCGTGAGGGCCTGGCCGGCCGCGGTGGCGTCCACGACCCGCGGAGCGTGCGCGGCGGCGGCCTCCACCGGCGGCGGCACCGGCTCGGGCGTCCGGTGCGCCCGGCCGGCGCGCAGGTGCAGGGCGACCTCGCGGGGCAGGACGACCGTGCCGGGCGCGGTCGGCAGCAGCAGGCCGCGGTCCAGCAGCCGGCGCAGGTGGGGCGCCGGATCATGGGTGACCTGGCCGTAGGGCGGGCCCCAGACCAGGCGGTCCAGCACCTCGAGGGAGTCCGCCGGCAGCTCGGCCAGCAGGGCCGACATCCGCTCCCGGTCGGTGAACAGTTCGCTCAGCCCGGCCAGGGCGGTGACCGAGTCGTGTGTCGAGGGCAGACCGAGGGCGGTCAGGATCTCCTGGACCCGGCCCGGCGACATCCCCGCCGCGGCCTCCCGCACGGTGGGCCCCAGTCCCGTCGGGGACGGGTGCTGCGGGGAGGGCGCCAGCAGCTCGCGGGCCGTGCGCACCAGGCGCAGCCGGTCGTCACCGCCCCACACCAGGGCCTGCTCGCGCAGCAGGGCGACGGCCCGCGGGAGGGCACCGGTGACGACCGGGTCACCGTCGTCGCCGGCCATGAGGCCGAGCAGCTCGCCGTACGTCGCCGGGTCCGCCGCCACGGCCAGCGCCTCCGCCGTCTGCAGCGTGAACCGGTCCAGCCGCTCCAGGGCCCGCACCACCGAGGCACGGGTGCCGGCCCGGGTGGCGAGCTGGGT
This sequence comes from Streptomyces sp. JHA26, assembly GCF_002005565.1. GTDB lineage: Bacteria > Actinomycetota > Actinomycetes > Streptomycetales > Streptomycetaceae > Streptomyces. Next base: position 58,703 of record NZ_BDJC01000014.1, read on the forward strand.
GAGGTCCGTGGGCACGGGGGTGACGAGGTCGGGACGGCTGCGCAGGAGGGCGGCCAGGGAGACGTCGTCCCTCGCGCGGAGCGCTTCCGCGAGGGACCGGGGGGCCGCGGACTTCTCCTCGGTGCTCATCCGGCCAACGTTAGCGGGTGGACACGGCGGCGGAGCGACGCGTGCGCGATGCGGTCCGGCGCGCGGGACGTCCACCGCGCACGGGAACATTCGGTACCGTCGTCCGACGGGGTGTCACCCCTCATCCGCCCCGGAGGGATTGTTTCGTGGGGATCGAGAGCGACCAGGTCGTCTACGAGTACCTGAGCCGCGTCGGCGACGTGGCCCAGCAACGGCAACTGCCGTCGGCCACGCGCATGCGGCTGGTCTCCGAACTGCGCAACGAGATCGACCGGCACCGCGCGAGGACGACCGTCGACAGCCCGGCCGCCGTCCGCCGCATCCTGGACCGGATCGGCAGCCCCGACGACGTCGTCGACGCGGCGGGCGGCACCGGCGGGTCGGACGGGCCGGGCGGGGCGGGCGGGGCGGGCGGGGCGGACGGGGCGGTCGGCGAGCCGTCCGCCGCCGTACCCGTACAGCGGGACGGCGCTCCGGAGAACCGGGAGAGGCGCAGGGGCCTGCGGCGCGCCGTACCGCGCCCCCGCCCGGCCGCGCCCCCGCCCGCACCCGAACCGGCCGCCGCCCCGCCGCACCTGGCGAGCGCGCGGGAGCTGGGGGACAGCGCCGTGCAGCCCGACTGGTGGCGGGTGGACGACGGGCCGTTCGGCGGCGGCGACAGCGTGCCGGGGTTCGTCGGCGGCGTGGAGATCCCGGACCTGCTCAAGGCCCCACCGAGGAAGCCGGACGGCAGGGACGACAAGGACGGCAGGGACGGCAGGACCGGGGTCGGCCGGAGGGCACCGGCGACGGAGGAGACGGCGGACCCGCCCCCCGGGAAGCCGGACCGGGCCCGTGCCCCGCGCCGCCGCCCCCGCCTGTGGCCCGAGGGCGGCTGGAACAACCCGCTCCTGCTGATCGCCGCCGCCCTGCTGATCGCCGGCGCCGTGCTCGGCAGCCTCGTCCCGCTCGGCCTGGGCTGGCTGATCGCCTACCTCTCCCGCCGGCTGACCCCGGCCCAGGCGAAGTGGGCGGTACTGGGCCTGCCCGGCACCGTCGCGGCGGCCGGCGTCGTCTGGCTCTGGGGCCGCACGGAGGGCCGCTGGGGCGACCCGATCGCCGAGGGCCACATGAACGACGCCGTCGCCGAGACCTGGCCCTGGGTCCTGCGCTCCGCCGCCGTCGCCACGGCCCTCTACCTCCTCTGGCGCTCCCGCCGCCCCCGCGCCTGACCGGGGGGCGGGCCCGGCGGCGTCCGGCCCGGGCGCCCGGACCGGCCCCCTCGGCCCCTGAGGCCCCCGGGCACAATGGGGGCCATGGCCTCCACCACCCGCCCCGCGCCCACCGTCGGCTTCGACCTCGACATGACGCTGATCGACTCCCGTCCCGGCATCCGCGCCTGCTACCTGGCGCTGTCCGAGCGGACCGGGACGTACGTCGACGCCGACCTGGCCGTCACCCGGCTCGGGCCGCCCCTGGTGGAGGAGCTGGCGCACTGGTTCCCCGCCGAGGAGGTCGCGGCCACCGCCGCCCTGTACCGCGAGATGTACCCGGCGTACGCCGTCACCGCCACGACCGCGATGCCCGGCGCCCGCGAGGCGATCGAGGCGGTACGGGAGGCCGGTGGCCGGGCGATCGTCGTCACCGCCAAGTACGAGCCCAACGCCAAGCTGCACCTGGAGCACCTCGGCATCGAGCCGGACGCGGTGATCGGCGACCTGTGGGCCGAGCAGAAGGCCGTGGCACTGCGCGAGCACGGCGCGGACGTGTACGTCGGCGACCACCTCGGCGACGTCCGCGGCGCACGCGCGGCGAACGCCCTCTCCGTCGCCGTGGCCAGCGGGCCGTGCGACGCCGGGGAACTGCGCGCGGCGGGCGCCGACGTCGTCCTCGCCGACCTGACGGAGTTCCCCCAGTGGCTCGCGGGCTACCGCGACGCCGACGGGCTCGACACGGCGCGCGCCTGACGCCGCCCCGCGGCGATCGACCGGAGCACCCCCGCCCCGGAGACCAGGAAACCCACTCCCATCAGCATGCTCAGTCCGAACATGTAGGTGGGAAAGGGCGTCGTCCCCAGGAACAGCGGGGCCACCGTGACCAGGGTGGCCACGGCGCCGATGAAGAAGACGATCACACCGGCGCGGATCAGGAGGTCACCGGGCCCGGCGGAATTCGTTCGAGTTTCGTCACGCACTCGACCAGGGTAGTTCCCAGCCCGAAGGAACGACCGGGGGACGTCTTGTCACCGGCCCGAAGACCACTAGCCTGGGTACCGGCGGGTCCCACGACCCGCCCGAGTGCTATCAAGAGCAGTTTTCCGACGAGTACGAGGACGAGGACAGACGTGCCTACCGGCAAGGTCAAGTGGTTCAACAGCGAGAAGGGCTTCGGCTTTCTCTCCCGTGACGACGGCGGTGACGTCTTCGTCCATTCCTCGGTCCTCCCCGCCGGAGTCGAGACGCTGAAGCCGGGGCAGCGCGTCGAGTTCGGCGTGGTCGCCGGCCAGCGCGGCGACCAGGCCCTGTCCCTCACCCTGCTGGAGCCGGCCCCCTCGGTCGCCGCCGCGCAGCGTAAGAAGCCGGACGAACTGGCCTCCATCGTGCAGGACCTGACGACCCTCCTGGAGAACATCACCCCGATGCTGGAGCGGGGCCGCTACCCCGAGAAGGCGGCCGGCAAGAAGATCGCCGGCCTGCTCCGCGCGGTCGCCGACCAGCTGGACGTCTGACCCCGGGGTCCTACGGGAACGCCAGCGCGTCCGGGCCGAGGGCCGGTACCAGTCCCTCGGCCGCCGCGCGGGTCAGCAGCCCCCGGATCGCCGCGTAGCCGTCCTCGCCCAGGTCGGCCGTGAACTCGTTGACGTACAGCCCGATGTGCTGGTCGGCGACGGCCGGGTCCATCTCCTGGGCGTGCTCCATCACGTACGGGCGGGACGCCTCGGGGTCGTCCCAGGCCGCGCGCACCGAGGCGCGGACGGAGTCGGCGAGCCGCGTCAGCGTCCCGGCGCCCAGTGACCGCTTGGCGATGATCGCGCCGAGCGGGATGGGCAGCCCGGTGGTGGCCTCCCAGTGCTCGCCCATGTCGGCGAGCTTGTGCAGCCCGTAGTCCCGGTACGTGAAGCGTGCCTCGTGGATCACGAGGCCCGCGTCGACCTTCCCGTCCCGCACGGCCGGCATGATCTCGTGGAACGGCATGACGACGATCTCGCCGACGCCGCCGGGGACCGTGTCCGCCGCCCACAGCCGGAACAGCAGGTACGCCGTCGACGTCTCGCTCGGCACCGCCACCGTGCGCCCGGCGAGGTCGGCCCCCGCCTCGCGGGCCAGCACCAGCGGCCCGCAGCCCCGGCCCAGCGCGCCGCCGCAGGGCAGCAGGGCGTACCGGTCGAGGACGTACGGCAGTACGGCGTACGACACCTTCAGCACGTCGAACTCGCCGCGCTCGGCCATGCCGTTGGTGATGTCGATGTCGGCGAACGTCACGTCGAGGGCGGGGGCGCCGGGGACGCGGCCGTGGGCCAGGGCGTCGAAGACGAAGGTGTCGTTCGGGCAGGGCGAGTACGCGATCTGCAGGGTCTCAGCGCTCATGGGGGTTCCAACTCGTGAAGAGGGGGGTGAGCTTCCCGAAGGCGTCCGTCAGGGCCGTGAGGGCGTCGCCGATGCGCCACGCGGCGCGGTCCCGCGGACCGACCGGGTTGGAGACCGCGCGCAGTTCCAGCACGGGCACCCCGTGCGCGGCGGCGGCCTCGGCGACGCCGAAGCCCTCCATGGCCTCGGCGAGGGCGCGGGGGTGGCGGGCGCGCAGCAGCGCGGCGCGTTCGGCGGTCCCGGTGACGGTGGAGCCGGTCAGGACGGTGCCGGGGCGGGCCCCGGTCGCGGCGGCGACGGCGCGCACCAGTCCGGCGGGCGGGTGGTGGGTGACGGTGCCGAAGCCGAGGTCGGTCACCGGCAGGAAGCCGTCGGCGGTCTCGGCGCCCAGGTCGGCGGCGGTGATCTCGTCGGCGACGACGAGGGAGCCGACCGGCGCCTCGGGCGCGAAGCCGCCGGCGATGCCGGTCGAGACGACCAGGCCGTACGGGGCGCCGTCGAGGGCGGCGGCGGTCAGGGCGGCGGCGGTGGAGGCGGCGGCGAGGGCGGGGCCGACGCCGGCCGCCAGCAGGTCCGGGCCGTCGTCCGGGAACCGGTGGAGGACCGTCCCGGGCCGGGGGGTCTCCACGGCCGGGCCCGGCAACGCCCGGGCCACCGCGTCCCGTTCGACGGGGACCGCGGTGGCCACGAGGACGCGTACGGAGGACGTGGTCAGTCGTCCTTCTTCAGCTTGAAGACCCACACGCCGGTGATCTTCTGGCTGCCTTCCTTGCCGTCGCGGGCCGCGATGGCGACGTTCGTCGAGTCGCCCTGGGCGCCGTACTGGGCGTTGAAGAAGACGCTGCCCGGGATGGTGCGGTAGGTCTTCTTGCTGTCCTCGACCAGCTGCTGCCCGTTCATCAGGATCGTCCAGTGGTCGTCGGCGATCTCCGGGTCGACGCCGAAGCGGACGGTCTCGTCCTGGCCGACGCTGATGGACTCGACGTCCGGGTCCTTGAGGCACTTGTTGATCGCGTCGTCGGAGAGGGCCTCGCCCTCCCCTCCGCAGGTGGCCTCGGAGCTGACCGAGTCACTGCCGACCGTGATCGTGGACATGGCGGTCGGCTCGTCACAGGCGGACAGCAGGAGCAGTCCGGCGGATACGGCACCGGCGGCGGCGACGGCACGGCGGCGTCGCACAACGCGGTGTCCGATGGCGGCTGCGCCGCGGGGCAACGTGGTCATGGACCGAAGGCTATATTGCGCCTCCGGCCGTCCCCCCACCTGGGTCCGGCGTGGCGTGGTCACGCCACCCTCGCCCGTGCGGTGCTCCCGTGCCGGGCCGAACCGATCAGCCCCCGTACGGTGGTCAGCCATCCGGCGGCGATGATCGCGGCGGCCACCGACAGGCCCAGCGTGCCGTTCAGCGGCAGCGCGATGCCCACCGCCCCGCCGAGCACCCAGGCCACCTGGAGGAGGGTCTCCGAGCGGGCGAACGCCGAGGTGCGGACCGCCTCCGGCACGTCCCGCTGGATCAGCGCGTCCAGGGACAGCTTGGCCAGGGCCTGGGCGAAACCGGCCACCGCGGCCAGACAGGCCACGAGCACCGCGCCGAAGAACACCGCCGCCGTGAGTGCCGCGCCCAGCACGATCGCGACGACCGTCACGATGATGATCTCCGGGGCCCGTGACCGCAGCCACGCCCCGACCGCCGTGCCCAGCGCGTTGCCGGTGCCGGCCGCGACGCCCACGATCCCGAGGGACACGGCCGCGTTCTGGCCCGTCATCGGGTGGACGCGCAGCAGGAACGCCAGGAAGAAGATCAGGAAGCCGGTCAGGCAGCGGATGGCGGCGTTGGCGGCCAGCGCGTGGGTGACCGCGGGGCCCACCGTGCGCAGCCCGGGGCGCCTGGCGGACCGGCGGTGCGGTCCGTGCAGGTGCCGCTCGTCCGCGGCGAGCAGCGCCCGGTCCTCGCCCCGCGCCGAGTCCACCGTCCGCGGCAGCGTGAACGACAGCACGGTCCCCGCGACGAAGATCACGAACGCGCCGTACAGCGGCCAGCGCGGCCCCAGGTGCTGGAGTCCCGCCGCGATCGGCGCGGCCACGCCGGTGGCGAGCAGCCCGCACAGGGTCACCCGGGAGTTGGCCTTCACCAGGGAGAACCGGGGTGGCAGCAGCCGGGGCACGACCGCGCTTCTGACCACGCCGTACGCCTTGGAGGCGACCAGCACGCCGAGCGCCGCCGGGTACATCTCGATGCTGCCGGTGATCATCGCCCCGGACAGCACCAGCGCGAGCAGCGCGCGGGCCCCCATCGCCGTCGCCATGGCCGCGCGCCGGCCGTGCGGGACGCGGTCCAGGATCGGGCCGATGACGGGGGCGAGGAGCGTGAAGGGGGCCATGGTGATGGCGAGGTAGAGCGCGACCCGGCCCCGCGCCTCGTCCGTCGGCACGGAGAAGAAGACGGTGGAGGCGAGGGCGACGGTGATCATGACGTCGCCGGCGCCGTTCACCCCGTGCAGCTCGATCAGCTTGCCGAGGCCGGACTCGCCGGCGCCGTGCGCGTGCGTCGCCCGGCGGATGCCGCGCGCGGCTCCCGTCACCGGCAGGCGCAGGGCACGGCCGACCGTACGGAACCAGCCGGGACCACGTCCCCGGCTCCCGCTCTTGAACTCCGTCCGTGCGGCTGCCACCCCGTCATAGTGCCCCGAGAGGCCGGGCTGTAGCGCCGTTGCGGTGCGGATGACACCGATCGGGTCGGGTGCGGCGCGCCGGGGCGCGGGGTGGCCGGGGGGACGGGGCGGGGGCTGCCGCGGGGTCCGGTGCGGGGTCCGGTGCGGGTGTCCGCGGCGGGCGCGGCACGGGGTCCGGTGCCGGTCCCGTCCGGCCGCGGACGGGGGGCGGGACCGTGCCGAAGCGGGATCGTGCCCCCGCCGAAACTCCCGTCGGTGTAGGCCCAGCGCACATGAGCAGGTAGCGTGCCTAGCGCGCCGTGGCGAACGTTCTCGGCCGCGCGCCTTACGGCCATACCGCAGAATGGATGACGTAGGTGTGCCCGAGCGCGATCGGGCGCGGACGTCGACGCGGTCCACAGGTCCGCTCCGTCCGCCCCTCGCAGGCAGCGGCGCACTCGTGAGACGGCGTATGGAGAGAAGCGATACCTGTGAGCGCAGCGACAACGCGAAGCCGCACCCCTGACCGTCTGTGCGCCGAGGCCGTCGACCTCGCCCGCGCCGCCGCCGAGGAGGCCGCCGCCCCCGGCGTCGTCGGCGAGCACGAGGGGCTGGTGTCGGAGGGCGACCGGGTCGTCACGCACTACTTCGCCGCCAAGGAGCTCGGCTACCGCGGCTGGCGCTGGGCCGTCACCGTGGCCCGCGCCTCCCGCGCCAAGATCGTGACCGTGGACGAGGCGGTGCTGCTGCCCGGCCCCGACGCCCTCCTCGCCCCCGAGTGGGTGCCGTGGAGCGAGCGGCTGCGCCCCGGCGACATGGGGCCCGGCGACCTGCTGCCCACCGACGCGGAGGACCTGCGGCTGGAGCCGGGCTGGATCGGCGAGGACGAGCCGCCGCCGAACTCCGTCGTCTCCCACGAGATGGCCGACCTGGTCGAGGCCGAGGACGCCGAGGTCACGGCCGGGCGCCCCGCCGAGCTGTCGACCACCCCGGCCCGCGGCACGATCGCGGCCGTCGCCGAGGAGCTGGGCCTGCGCCGGGCGCGGGTGCTCTCCCGCTACGGCCTGCACATCGCCGCCGACCGGTGGGAGGAGGCCTTCGGGCCCAAGACGCCGATGGCCCAGGCCGCGCCCGCCTCCTGCGCCTCCTGCGGCTTCCTGGCCCGCATCGGCGGCTCGCTGGGCCAGGCCTTCGGGGTGTGCGCCAACGAGTTCTCCCCGGCGGACGGCCGGGTCGTGTCCCTGGCCTACGGCTGCGGCGGCCACTCCGAGGCCGCGGTCATGCCGAAGACCCCGCAGCCGGCGCCGCCGGTGATCGACGAGACGCGGATCGACCCGTTCCCGCTGCGGCCGGCGCCGGACTCCGGCTCGGTGCCGGTGTCCGAGGACGAGGCGTCGGCGGAGCTCGGGCACTCCTGACGGGCGGTGAGCGGGGGGCGCCGTCCGGCCGCGGGGGAGTCTCCTCTGTCGTGTGGGGGCGGATGCCGCCTCAGAAACCCAGGTACGTGATCTGGACCACGTAAACGCGTTCGGCTCGTACGACTGTCTGGTACGCGAACATTCCGCCGGGAACGGTGATGTCGCCGCCCTTCGGATCCTCTCCGCCGTGTGCACGGCCGTGCACGAACAGTGCCTCAGCCGCTCGGACCAGTTCGGCGGCCTTGCGTTCCACTTCGGCGAGGAAGGCGGGTGGGGCGGTGCGGGCGGCCTCTTCTGCGCCGAAGGCGTACTCCCAGGTCCAGCTCAAGCGCGTACTGCCTTCATCGCCTCGTCCAGGACGGCGCTCAGCTCCCGCAGCGCCTCCCGGCCGACGGCCGTGTCGGCATGCTCCAGGCGGTGCTTGGCATGGGCGTGGCGAGCGGCGAGATCGGGGCGGCGAGCGATCTCGATGTCCCGGGCCCAGGTCAGGATCCAGCTCCGTACGGGGCTGAGCGACTGCCATTCCACGGCCTTGGCGAACGCCTCGTCCTTCGTCCGCTGCATCTCTGCCAGACGCTCCGGAGCGACGACGGCGAGTGCGGCCCGCAGGGCGTCGGGGGTCTGCTCGGGGCGGGGAACCAGCTCGTGTCCGTGCTCGGCCTGCGTGCTCATCGAGTCCTCCCGGGAGTGCACTGGCCAGGGTAGTCGTCCGGGACGGCCGGGGTGGGCTGAGGCGAACATCGGCGAGCGTTTCTCCTGGTCAGTGAGTGCGTGCGGGGGCACGGCCGGGCGGTTTCGGGACCGTGCCGTGGCTTTCCACCGTGCGGCAGTCGCGGCAGTGGGTCTCGGTCTCGGGGGCGCGGAAGCCCCGATCGCAGCCGTCGCAGTTGCGCATCTTGTGGCGGGGCGGTGGCGGGGTGGCCGGTGCGCGGAACGGGGGCGGGGGTGGCAGCTGGGCCGTGAGGCGGTGGGCCAGGAGGGCGGCCGGGCGGTGCAGGGGTTCGTCGGGCAGTCCGGTGGTCAGGGTGTGGCGTACGGCGGTGGGGGCGACGTCGCGTTCCAGCCAGGCGGCGACGCCGGGGGCCAGGTGGGCGGTGTCGGCCGCGGAGAGCAGCAGGCGGGGGTCGTGGCGGCGCAGGCCGGCGAGGAGGTCCACGGCCGCCTGGAGGAGGGCCGGGGACTCGCGGCTCGGCTGCGGGACGGCGGGGAGGGCCTTGCGGGGGCGCGGGACGCGCCGGGTCGCGTGCTCCGTCGCCGGTCGGGCCGGTTGCCGCGGGCACCCGGCGCCGTCGGCCTCGCGCCGGTGCCGGGGCTGGTTGCAGGAGACGGTGCGGGTGACGATGCGGCCGGTGGGGGTGCGCACGCGTTCGCGGCGCAGGTAGCCGTGGGTCTCCAGCTCGCGCAGGGCGGCGGCGATGCGGGTGGGGCCTTCGGGGAAGCGGGCGCTGAGCGACTTGATGTCGGCGCTGGCCCCGGTGGGCAGTGACTGGAGGTGGCAGCCGAGGCCGATCGCCAGCAGCGACAGCTCCTTGTGCTGGACCAGGTGGTTGCCGATCACCACGAAGCGGGTGGTGTGGCGGGTGTTGTCGTGGACGATGCCGCCGCCGTGGTGACGCGTACGGGTCGGATCGGCGGCGGGGGCTGACTGGGCGCGCGGGGGCGCGCTAGGGTTTTGGGTATCCATCGGGAAGCCTTCTTCTTCCTTGGTGGTAGGCCCTCGCACCGGGATGCCAGTCCCAGCGGGGGCCGAAGTCTTTTCGGGTGTGCTTGCGCTGAGAGTAGGGGAGTTGGGGGCCCGGAAATCCAGCTGAGCCGGTGATGTTCACCCGCCCGGGTGATCGCCGGCCTCGGGCGGAAAGGTGGGGCTTGGTGGGGTGCTTTTCCCCGAGTTCTTGTCTTGGGAGGGCACCGACATCACCGGAGCTTCAAAACCCGGGTTCCGGTGGCGTACGGCGCAGCTCGGCCCACACGGTCTTGCGCGGGAAGCGGCCCTCGGTCACTCCCCAGCGGTGGGCCAGCGCTTCCACGAGCAGCAGGCCGCGGCCCGATTCCGCGTCGGGCGCGGGTGTCCGAGACTCGGGAAGCCGTTCGCCCCGGGTGTCCGTGACCTCGATGCGCAGGGTGTCGCCGACGACGTAGAGCGTGAGCCGGAAGTCGCGGCCGGGGACGCGTCCGTGGGCGCTCGCGTTGTTGGCCAGTTCGGCGACCACGAGGCGGGCCGGGTCCAGCGGCAGTCCCCAGGAACGCAGTTGCTCGGTCGCCAGCAGGCGGGCCAGGCGGGCGCCGCGTGGCGTGGGGGAGAGCTGCACGCTGAAGTTGCGGACGGGCGAGGTGAGTTCGGCGGTTTCCTGATTCACGTCACTCAGCGTGGTGGTGTGTGCGTACCGTGAGAAGTGACTCAGCGGATGCGTACGGTGACTGTCCGGAGCTTGTCCGGTGCTGTCGGGGCTGTCGGGGACGGGCGCGCGGGTAGGGCGCCGGGAGCAACGCAACCGGTACGACGGAAGGGCGCGGGATGACGGTGGTCGAGGCGGGGACGGGGCGGCTCGGGGACGAGGCCGACGGGCCGGGGTGGGAGGTGGACCCGGACGACGAGTGGGGCGTCGCCGTCATCGCCACCGTGGGGAGGCAGTTGAGGCTCCGCCGGGAGGCGGCGGGGATGCGGGCCGCCGAGTTCGCGGCGGCGGTGGGGTACGGGGAGGACCTCGTCTACAAGGTCGAGGGCGGCAAGCGGATCCCCCGGCAGGAGTACCTGGACAGGGCCGACGAGGTCCTGGACGCGGGCGGGCTCATCGCGGCGACGTGGGAGGACGTGAAGAAGGTCCGGTACCCGAAGAAGGTGCGGGAACTGGGCAAGCTGGAGGCCAAGGCGGTCGAGATCGGCCTGTACGAGTGCAACATCATCGCCGGGCTCCTGCAGACGCCGGAGCACGCGCGGGCGGTGATCGGGGCGGCACAGCCGCCGTACTCGCCGGACGACGTGGAACGCATGGTCGCCGCGAGGCTGGCTCGGCAGTCCGTCTTCGACCGCGATCCGGGACCGGCGCTCAGCTTCGTCCTGGAAGAGGGAGTCCTGCGTCGTCCCATCGGAGGGAAGGCGGCCTGGCACCGGCAACTCGAGCGTTTGTCGGAGGTGGGGCGGCTGCACAACGTCGTGCTTCAGGTGATGCCGACGAGCTGTGACACCCATTCAGGGCTGGACGGAAGGATCGAGCTGCTGAAGTTCGCGGACGGTACGGCGGTGGGCCGCTCCGACGGGGCGTTCAACGGGAGGCCGACCTCGGACCCCAGGCATCTGCGCATCCTCGAACTGCGGTATGGCACGATCCGAGCGCAGGCTCTCTCTCCACGCGAGTCGCTGGCCTTCATCGAACAACTGCTGGGAGAAACATGATCCGCAAGACCACTGCCGGGGACGTTTCCGAGCTGAAGTGGTTCAAGAGCAGCTACAGCGGTGGCAACGACGGCAACTCCTGCGTCGAACTCGCCCTCACCCCCGGCACCGTCCACGTCCGTGACTCCAAGAACCCCCCGGCCGACGGCCCTCGCCTCGCCTTCGCCCCGGACGCGTGGGCGGCCTTCGTCCCGTACGTGCCCGGGTCCTGATCGCGCGACCCGGCCCGGCGAGGTCCTCGGGCCCCTCCGGTACCGGGGCGTATCCGGACGCGCGTGGGACGTGTGCCGTGTGGAACCCGGTGCCGTGCGTTTCCGCGCCGGAGGGAGCGGTACCTTCGACTCCACGCAGATCAGGGCCGATGAGGAGAGATGACCGTGAGCATGTTCGAGCGGCCCGCCGACGAGGGGGCGGACCCTTTCGCCACGGCACGTCTGCGGCGCGGGGTGCTGGACGCCTGGGCGACGAGCCCCGCCCGGTTCCGTGAGGACGCCAACGCCGAGGAGGACCTCGTCCTCGGCGGCTACCGCGACCGGCTGGTCGTCGAGCTCGCCCAGAACGCCGCCGACGCCGCCGCCCGCGCGGGCGTGCCCGGCCGACTCCGGCTGACCCTGCGCGACGGCGTCCTCGTCGCCGCCAACACCGGCGCCCCGCTGGACGCGACCGGCGCCGAGTCGCTGTCCACGCTGCGCGCCTCCGCCAAGCGCGAGGGCGGCGAGGCCGCGGTCGGCCGGTTCGGGGTCGGCTTCGCCGCCGTCCTCGCCGTCACCGACGAACCCGCCGTCGTCGGACGGCACGGCGGCGTGCGCTGGTCCCTGGCCGAGGCACGGGAACTGGCCGCCGACACCGCGCGGTACAGCCCCGGCCTCGGGGACGAGATCCGGCGGCGCGACGGGCACGTGCCGCTGCTGCGGCTGCCGTTCCCCGCCGAGGGCAGCGCCCCCGACCCGTACGACACGGCCGTCATCCTGCCGCTGCGGGACACCGCCGCCGCCGACCTCGCCGAACGGCTCCTGCACGCCGTCGACGACGCGCTGCTGCTCGCCCTGCCGGGCCTGGCGGAGGTGGTGATCGAGGCGGGCGACGAGGTGCGCACCCTCTCCCGCCGCACCGAGGACGCGCTGACCGTCGTGGAGGACTCCCGGGAGGGCGTCACCCGGTGGCGCACCGCCGCCGCGCACGGCCCCCTCACCCCCGACCTCCTCGCCGACCGGCCCGTGGAGGAACGCCTGCGCCCCCACTGGTCCGTGACCTGGGCGGTGCCCGTCGACGCCGACGGCGCCCCCGTCCGCCCCCGCACCAGCCCCGTCGTGCACGCGCCGACGCCCAGCGACGAGCCCCTCGGCGTGCCCGCGCTGCTGATCGCGTCCTTCCCGCTGGACTCCACCCGCCGGCACACCGCGCCGGGACCGCTCACCGACTTCCTGACGGAACGGGCCGCCGACGCCTACGCCGGGCTGCTCGCCGACTGGCGGCCGGTCGGCGCCGGCCTCATCGACCTCGTGCCCGGTGCACTGGGCCGGGGCGAACTGGACGGCGCGCTGCGGCAGGCGATCCTCGACCGGCTGCCCCGGACGTCCTTCCTGCCGCCCGCCGCCCCCTCCGCGGGCCAGGACGCGGAGGACGACCTCCCGGAGTCCCTGCGGCCGCGCGACGCCGAGGTGGTGGAGGGCGCGGGCGCCGACACCGTGCGGGTGCTGGCCCAGGTGCTGCCGACGCTGCTGCCCGCCGGTCTCGAACGCCGCTCCGAACTGCGCACGCTGGGCGTGGCCCGGGTGCCGCTGACCGACGCGATCGACCGGCTGGCGGGCCTGGAGAAGGCCCCCGCCTGGTGGCGCGGCCTCTACGACAGCCTCGCCGGCGTCGACCCCGACCGGCTGTCCGGCCTGCCCGTGCCCCTGGCCGACGGCCGTACGACCATCGGCCCCCGGCAGGTGCTGCTGCCCTCCCCGGACGCCGCCTCGATCGACCCCGAGGTCCTCACCCGCCTCGGTCTCAAGGTCGCCCACCCGGACGCCGCCCATCCGCTCCTGGAGAAGCTCGGCGCCCTCCCGGCCACCCCGCGCGCCGTGCTCACCACCCCGCAGGTGCGGGCCGCCGTCGCCGCATCCCTGGACGACGAGGGCGGCGTGAACTGGGAGGAGGACGCCCTCGACGCCGAGGAACTGGCCGACACGGTCCTCGGCCTGGTCCGCGACGCCGGGCTCGAACCCGGCGACGAGCCGTGGCTCGGCGCGCTCGCGCTGCCCGACGAGGACGGCGAACTCTCCCCGGCCGGTGAACTCGTCTTCCCCGGCGGCCCCTTCGCCCAGGTCATGCGCGAGGGCGAACTCGCCGCCGTGGACGCGGAGCTGGCCGGGAAGTGGGGGCCGGAACCGCTCGCCGCCTGCGGCGTCCTCGTCACCTTCGCCCTCGTCCGCGCCACCGACGTCGTCCTGGACCCGGACGAACTGGAGCCCCGCGACGGCGACTACGCCGAACCCGACGACGCGGGCCTGCTGGACGCCGTGGACGTGTGGAGCGAGGACGTCCTGGACCGCTTCCCGGACAGTCCCGTCCCGCCGGTCGCCACCGAGATCGTCGCCGTGCGCGACCTGGACCTGGTGGACGACGACCAGTGGCCGCGCGCCCTCGCCCTGCTGTCGCGGCCGCCGCTGCGGGACGCCCTGGTCGAGCCGGTGCGCGTCCTGCTGCACGACGGCACCCACGAGGTCGTACGGCCGTACACCGCGTGGTGGCTGCGCGGGCACCCGGTGCTCGGCGGGCGGCGCCCGGCCGGTCTGCGCGCGGCCGGCAGCGACCCGCTGCTGCGGGGCCTGTACGACGAGGCGGACGCGACCGGCTTCGAGGACGAGCAGGTGCTGCGGGCGCTGGGCGTACGCACCTCGGTCGCCGCGCTGCTCGCCGAGCCCGGCGGCGCGGCCGAGCTGCTGGACCGCCTCGCCGACCCCGACCGCCCGGTCACGGCCTCCCAGCTGCACGCCCTGTACGGGGCGCTGGCCGAGCTGGACCCGGACCAGGTCACCCTGCCGGACGACCTGCGGGCCGTCCGCGACGGCCGCGTCGAGGTGGTGGACGCCTCCGACGCCGTCGTCGTCGACTCGCCCGACCTGCTGCCCTTCACGTCGGGCGTCCCGCTGCTGCCGGTACGGCCGGCGCTCGCCGCCGAGCTGGCGGAGCTGTTCCAGGTGCGGCGGCTGAGCGAGTCCGTCACCGGCGAGGTGCACTCCGAGGGCACCGGGCACGACGTGCCGGAGCCGGTGCGGGTGCTGCTCGGCGCGGGGACCCCGGCGTCGTACGTGGAGCACGAGGAGCTCGTGGTCGACGGCGTGGAGATCGACTGGCGGCTCACGCCCGACGGCGTGCTGCACGCCGCGACCCTGGAGGGCGTCGCCGCGGGCCTCGCCTGGGCGGCGGGGCAGTGGCCGCGGCGGTTCGAGGTGGCGGCCCTCCTGGAGGACCCGACCCGCACGGAGGAACTGGCCCGGGACCGCTGGTTCGACTGAGGGGTCCTCGGTCCGTGGACCACCGCTTCCCGGCGCGCGCGTCACGCCGGGAAGCGGTGGTCCACCCACCTCCACAGCAGTTCCAGGGAGGCCGCCGCCGCCACCGCCACCCCGACGGCGGTCCACGGCATGGTGGTCCCCACCAGCTTCAGCGCGAAGAAGTCCTGCAGCCACGGCACCGCCAGCACCACCGCGAAGGCCAGCCCCATCGCCGCGACCAGCAGCACCCGCCACCAGGTGTAGGGCCGGGCGACGATCGCCAGCACCCACATCGAGATCAGGAACAGCGTCAGCGTCGCCGTGCTGGTCTCCGCGTCCAGCGCCCCCGGCCCGCTGTAGTGGTGGCGGGCCAGCAGGTACGTCGCGAAGGTGGCCGCCCCGGCCACCGCCCCGCCGGGGACGGCGTACCGCATCACCCGCCGCACGAAGTGCCGCCCGGCCCGTTCCCTGTTGGGGGCGAGGGCCAGGAAGAAGGCCGGGACGCCGATGGTGAGGGTGGACAGCAGGGTCAGGTGGCGGGGCAGGAAGGGGTACTCGACGCGCGAGCACACCACCAGCACCGCCAGCAGCACCGAGTACACCGTCTTCACCAGGAACAGGGTCGCGACCCGGGTGATGTTGCCGATGACCCGGCGGCCCTCGGCCACCACCGACGGCAGGGTGGCGAAGCTGTTGTCCAGCAGCACGATCTGCGCGACCGCCCGGGTGGCCTCCGAGCCCGAGCCCATCGCCACGCCGATGTCGGCGTCCTTCAGCGCCAGGACGTCGTTCACCCCGTCGCCGGTCATCGCGACCGTGTGCCCGCGGGACCGGAGGGCGCCGACCATGTCCCGCTTCTGCTGCGGGGTGACCCGCCCGAACACCGTGCCCGCGTCGAGTTCGGCGGCCATGCCCTCCCGCTCGGCGGGCAGCCGGCGCGCGTCGACGGCATCACCGGACAGCCCGAGCTTGGCGGCGACCGCGCCGACGGAGACCGCGTTGTCCCCGGAGACGACCTTGGCCCGCACGTCCTGCTCGGCGAAGTAGCGCAGGGTGTCGGCGGCGTCCGGCCGCAGCCGCTGTTCCAGCACGACCAGCGCGGTCGGCACGGCGCCCTCGGCCGGCTCGGCGTCGTCGAGGTCCCGGGTGGCGCGGGCGAGCAGCAGCACCCGCAGGCCCTGCTCGTTGAGCCGCCCGGTCTCGGCGAGGGCGGGGTCGCCCTCGGCCAGCAGCACGTCGGGCGCCCCCAGCAGCCAGGTGCCGGAGGTGCCGTCGTCCTCGTCGAAGGTGGCGCCGGCGTACTTGCGGGCGGATGAGAACGGCAGCGACTCGGTGCAGCGCCACTCCTCGGCGACCTCGGCGACCGGGTAGGCGTCGATGATCGCCTGGAGGGAGGCGTTCGGGCGCGGGTCGGACTCGCCGAGGGCGCCGAGCACCGCGCGGACGTACCCCTCGTCGGCGTCGCCGAGGAGGTGCAGTCCGGTGACGTCCATGCCGCCCTCGGTGAGGGTGCCGGTCTTGTCCAGGCAGACGGTGTCGACGCGGGCGAGGCCCTCGATGGCGGGCAGCTCCTGGACGAGGCACTGCTTGCGGCCCAGGCGGATCACGCCGATCGCGAAGGCGACCGAGGTGAGCAGGACCAGGCCCTCGGGGACCATGGGCACGATGCCGCCGACGGTGCGCGCGACGGAGTCCTTGAAGGCGTCGTCCTCGGTGAGCAGCTGGCTGACGATCAGGCCGATCGCGGTCGGGACCATCATCCACGTGATGTACTTCAGGATCGTGGAGATGCCGGAGCGCAGCTCGGACCGGACGAGGGTGAAGCGGGACGCCTCCTCGGCGAGCTGGGCGGCGTAGGCCTCGCGCCCCACCGCGGTCGCCCGGAACGCGCCGCCGCCGGCGACCACGAAGCTGCCGGACAGGACCCGGTCCCCGGGCCGTTTGACGACCGGGTCGGCCTCGCCGGTCAGCAGCGACTCGTCGATCTCCAGTCCGTCGGCCTCGACGCACACCCCGTCGACCACGGCCTTGTCGCCGGGGCCGATCTCGATGACGTCGTCCAGCACGATCCGCGAGGTGCTGATCTCGACGCTCCGGCCGTCCCGGCGCACGGCCGGTCTGACCTCGCCGATCAGGGCCAGGGAGTCGAGGGTCTTCTTCGCCCGCCACTCCTGGAGGATGCCGATGCCGGTGTTGGCGAGGATGACGAAGCCGAACAGGCTGTCCTGGATCGGCGCCACGCTCAGCATGATCACCCACAGCACGCCGATGATCGCGTTGAAGCGGGTGAAGACGTTGGCGCGGACGATCTCGCCGAGCGAACGGCTGCTGCGCACCGGTACGTCGTTGACCTGTCCGCGCGCGACCCGTTCGGCGACCTCCTGGGCGGTCAGCCCCGTCTCCGGCGGGGACGGGGGGACGGGATGCGCTGGATCGAGTGCGGCGTCCGCGTCGATGTGCGTCATGCATTCGACGGTACGTGCGGTTCTGGGGCTTCACCCCCCGGATGCCCGGAAGATCCGACCTGGGTACGAGGGGGTGCGGGTGCCGTGTGGCGCCCCGGTACCACGCGGTGCGCCGCGTGCCGCCCCGGTACTACGCGGTGGGGTGGGCCTGCGGGGCCGCGTCGTCCTGCCGGGCCGCGGCGTCCCGCTTGATCGCGGCGTCGCGCCTGCGGACGTACCAGATGCCGATCAGGCCGAGTCCGCCGCCGGCCAGGCAGGTCCACACCCACCAGGTGTGCCCGTGGTCGTCGAACCAGCCGTAGAAGGGCAGCTGGGCCAGGAAGAGGACGAACCAGAGGATGGTGCCGCCGGTGATGGTCGCGACCACGGGGCCCTCCAGGGGCTCCGGCGCCTCATGTACAGGTGTCCACTTCGCCATGCGTACAGCTTACGAGGACGGCGCGGGCACCCTCCCGGCCCTCCGCCTCGTCCTCCCCCGGCACGCCGCCGCACGGTTCTACGCGCGGAGATAGCGATCCGCGGCTCATACGTTCATACTGAACCCGTTTGTCTCTGACCGCTTTCATTCGTAGGAAACACCGACAAGGCCGTGGGGGAACCTGTCGGTGATGAGGTCTCTCATGTCCGCCTCGGCCACCGCCAAGGTCCCCCCGTCCCCCGAATCGCCGGAAGACCGGCGACCCCCGCAGAACGCCGTCGACCGCTACTTCAAGATCTCCGAGCGCGGCAGCACGCTGGGCCGCGAGGTCCGGGGCGGTCTCGCCACCTTCTTCGCGATGGCCTACATCGTCGTGCTGAACCCGATCATCCTGGGCAGCGCGAAGGACATGTACGGCCACCAGCTCGACAACGGTCAGCTGGTCACCGCGACCGCGCTGACGGCGGCGTTCACCACGCTCCTCATGGGCGTGATCGGCAACGTCCCGATCGCGCTCGCGGCCGGTCTCGGCGTGAACTCCGTCGTCGCCCTCCAGCTCGCCCCGCGGATGTCCTGGCCGGACGCCATGGGCATGGTGGTGCTGGCCGGCTTCGTGGTCATGCTGCTGGTCGCCACCGGTCTGCGCGAGCGCGTGATGAACGCCGTGCCCTTCGGGCTGCGCAAGGCCATCGCCATCGGCATCGGTCTGTTCATCATGCTCATCGGCCTCGTCGACTCCGGGTTCGTCACCCGGATGCCGGACGCCGCCCAGACCACCGTCCCGCTCCAGCTGGGCACGGGCGGTCACCTGCTCGGCTGGCCCGTCCTGGTCTTCGTCCTCGGCGTGCTGCTCACGCTGGCGCTGATCGTCCGCAGGACCCCCGGCGCCATCCTGATCTCCATCGTCGTGATGACCGTCATCGCGATGGTCATCAACGCCGTCGCCGACGTCCCGTCCTGGGGCCTGACCACCCCGGAGTGGCCCGGCAACCCGGTCTCCACGCCCGACTTCGGCCTGGTCGGCCAGGTCAGCCTGTTCGGCGGGTTCGGGAAGGTCGGCGTCCTGACCGGCGTCCTCTTCGTCTTCACCGTCCTGCTGTCCTGCTTCTTCGACGCGATGGGCACGATCATGGCCGTCAGCGACGAGGCCAGGCTGACCGACGCGAAGGGCCAGATGCCGGGCATCAACAAGGTCCTGTTCGTGGACGGCGTCGCGGTCGCCGCGGGCGGTGCCGCCTCCTCCTCGGCCACGACCTGCTTCGTGGAGTCCACGGCGGGCGTCGGCGAGGGCGCCCGGACCGGCTTCGCCAACATCGTCAGCGGCGCGCTGTTCGCCGTGGCCCTCTTCCTCACGCCGATCGCCACGATGGTCCCGTCGCAGGCGGCCACCCCGGCACTGGTCGCGGTCGGCTTCCTGATCCTGGCCGGTTCGATCACGGAGATCGACTGGTCCGACTTCACGGTCGCCGTCCCGGCCTTCGTGACGATGCTGATGATGCCGTTCACCTACTCGATCACCAACGGCATCGGCATGGGCTTCGTCACCTTCGCGGTGCTGCGCCTGGCCACCGGCCGGGGCCGGGAGGTCCCGGTCGCGATGTACGTGGTGTCGGCGGTCTTCGCCTTCTACTACCTGATGCCGGCCCTGGGCCTGACCTGACCCGTCCGACGGAGCGGTTCCACGGGGTCACGGCACCCCGTGGAACCGCTCCGTCTCCTCGACGGCGGACTGGAACCGCTCGTCGAAGTCATTGCGCATGAGCGTCCGGACGACATAGTCCTGGACGCTCATTCCCCTTTTGGCCGCATGGTCCCGGAGCCGTTCGAGCAGCTCCCCGTCCATCCGCAGGCTGAGCACGCTGGTCCCCATGCGCACGAGGGTCACCCCCCGGCCGGGCGATGCTCCGGTTTCCGGAAATAGCTCACTCGTACGAGTGAAGATCGGGTTTCAGTGGCGGGAGTCACGGGCAGTCGGCAGGATGCGCATTGGTATTTCGCGAACCTAATGAGTTACGCTAAGGACCATGTCGGACCTCAAGCATGGCGACGATGCCGCCGCCGTGAACTCCCTGCGCTCCGCCGTGATGCGGCTGTCCCGTCGGCTCAAGCACCAGCGGGTCGACGAGTCGCTCAGCCCGACCGAGATGTCGGTGCTCGGCACCCTGTCCAACTGCGGCAGCGCGACCCCGGGCGAACTCGCCCGCAAGGAGCACGTCCAGCCGCCCTCGATGACCCGCATCGTGGCGCTCCTGGAGGCCAAGGGACTGGTCCGGCTGGAGCCGCACCCCGAGGACCGGCGCCAGAAGGTCGTGACGCACACCGAGCAGGCCGTGGTGATGCTCGAGGAGAGCCGCCGCAAGCGGAACGCGTTCCTGGCCGCACTGGTCGAGGGGCTCGACGAGGACGAGTGGGCGAAGCTGCGGGCAGCGGCCCCCGTACTGGAGAAGCTCGCACACCTGTAGGCAGCATTCGCGAGGAGGCGAACCCTTTTGAGTACGGGACCCGGAGCAGCTTCCGCCCCCGCACCTGACCACGACGACCCCCTGTCCAAGGCCCCCGCGGCCCCGCGCAAGACGTCCATGTTCGCCTCCCTGAGGGTCAGGAACTACCGCCTGTTCTTCCTGGGCCAGGTCGTCTCCAACATCGGCACCTGGATGCAGCGCATCGCCCAGGACTGGCTGGTGCTCAGCCTCACCGGCTCCTCCGCGGCCGTCGGCATCACCACCGCCCTGCAGTTCCTGCCGATGCTGCTCTTCGGCCTCTACGGCGGCGTCCTCGTCGACCGGCTGCGCAAGCGGCCCACGCTGCTGGTCACCCAGTCCGCGATGGCCCTGACCGCGCTCGCCCTCGCCGTCCTCACCCTGACCGGCCACGTCCAGGTCTGGCACGTCTACGTCGCCGCCTTCGCGATGGGCCTGGCCACCGTCATGGACAACCCCGCCCGCCAGTCCTTCGTCTCCGAGCTCGTCGGCCGCGACCAGCTGCAGAACGCCGTCAGCCTCAACTCCGCCAACTTCCAGTCCGCCCGCCTGGTCGGCCCCGCCGTCGCCGGCCTGATGATCACCGGCGTGGGCACCGGCTGGGCGTTCCTCGCCAACGGCCTGTCCTTCGTGGCGCCGCTGAGCTGCCTGCTGCTGATGCGCGCCCGCGAGCTGCACGTCGTCCGGCGCGCCCCGCGCGGCAAGGGACAGCTGCGCGAGGGCCTGCACTACGTCGCCGGGCGCCCCGAGCTGATCTGGACCATCGTCCTGGTCGGCTTCATCGGCACCTTCGGCTTCAACTTCCCGGTCTTCCTGTCCGCCTTCGCCGACGACGTCTTCCACGCGGGCGCCGGCGAGTACAGCCTCTTCAACACCCTCATGGCCGTCGGCTCCCTGACCGGCGCCCTGCTCGCCGCCCGGCGCGGCACGGCCCGGCTGCGCGTCCTGATCGCGGCGGCGCTCGGCTTCGGCGTCCTGGAGATCGTCGCGGCGACGGCGCCGGAGCTGTGGCTGTTCGCCCTGCTGATGATCCCGATCGGCGTCTTCAGCATGACAGTCAACGTCACCGCCAACACCAGCATCCAGATGTCCACCGACCCGGCCATGCGGGGCCGCGTCATGGCCCTGTACATGATGGTCTTCCTCGGCGGCTCCCCCGTCGGCGCCCCGATCGTCGGCTGGGTCACCGACACCTACGGCGCCCGGGTCGGCTTCGCCGCGGGCGGCGCGGTGGCCGCCACCGCCGCGCTCGTCATCGGCCTGGTCCTGGCCCGCGTCGGCAACCTGCGCCTGTCGGTCGGCTGGCACCGGGGGCATCCGCAGGTCCGCTTCGTGCCGCGCGAGCACCGGGAGGAGCTGGCGCCGGCGGCGTAGAGGTCTGGGAAGGTGACGGCATGAGACTCTTCGCCGCCGTACTGCCCCCCGAGGACGTCGTCGCCGATCTCGCCGCCGAGGTGGCCGTGCTCAGGAGGCTGCCCGGCGCGGACGGGCTGCGCTGGACGGGGCGCCCCGGCTGGCACCTCACGCTCGCCTTCTACGGTGAGGTCGACGACGCCCTCGTCCCCGACCTGTCGGCCCGCCTGGAGAGGGCGGCCCACCGCACCCCGCCCTTCGAGCTGGCACTGCGCGGCGGCGGCCAGTTCGGGCACGGGCGGGCCCTGTGGGCCGGGGCGGCGGGCGGCCTGCCCACCCTGCGCCTGCTCGCCGAGCGCGCCGAGTCGGCGGGGCGCAGGGCGGGCATCGAGATGGGGGAGCACCGCCGCTACAAGGCCCACCTGACGCTGGCCCGCAGCCGGGACGCGTTCGACGCGGCGCCGTACGTCGACGCGCTGGCCGGCTTCACCGGCCGCACCTGGACCGTGACCGACCTGGCGCTGGTCCGCAGCAACCTGCCGAGGTCCGGCGTGCCGGGCGAACAGCCCCGCTACGAGACGGTCGCCCGCAGCCCGCTCGGCGCGTCCGGTTAGGCTCGGGGGCGTGGACCCGAAGACCCGTAACCGGATCATGGCCGGTGTGCTCGTGCTGATGTTCGTCGTCGTGGCGGTGGCGGCGGCGCTCGGTTAGCCGAGCCCCGCCGCCACCGCCGGACCCCGCGCGTCCTACCAGGCGAAGGCCTCCGGCGACGGCCCCGGGCCCGGGAAGATCTCGTCGAGCCCGGCCAGCAGCTCGTCCGACAGCTCCAGCTCCACGGCCCGCAGCGCCGACGCGAGCTGCTCGGCCGTACGCGGACCCACGATCGGGCCGGTCACCCCGGGCCGGGTCAGCAGCCAGGCCAGCGCGGCCTCGCCGGGCTCGACGCCGTGTTTGTCGAGCAGGTCCTCGTAGGCCTGGACCTGCGCGCGCTTCGCCGGGTCGGCCAGGGTGTCGGCCGCCCGTCCGGAGGCGCGGCGCCCGCCCTGGACCTCCTTCTTGATGACCCCGCCCAGCAGCCCGCCGTGCAGCGGCGACCAGGGGATGACGCCGAGGCCGTAGTCCTGCGCGGCCGGGATGACCTCCATCTCGGCCCGGCGCTCGGCCAGGTTGTACAGGCACTGCTCGCTGACCAGACCGATCGTCCCGCCGCGCCGGGCGGCGGTCTCGTTGGCCTGGGCGATCTTGTAGCCGGGGAAGTTCGACGACCCGGCGTAGAGGATCTTGCCCTGCTGGACCAGGGTGTCGATGGCCTGCCAGATCTCGTCGAAACCGGTGGCGCGGTCGATGTGGTGGAACTGGTAGAGGTCGATGTGGTCGGTCTGCAGCCGCTTGAGGCTGGCGTCGACCGCACGCCGGATGTTCACGGCGGACAGCTTGTCGTGGTTGGGCCACGCCTCGCCGTCGGGGCCCATGTTGCCGTACACCTTGGTGGCGATGACGGTCTTGTCGCGCCGGTCGCCGCCCTGGGCGAACCAGTTGCCGATGATCTCCTCGGTACGGCCCTTGTTCTCGCCCCAGCCGTACACGTTGGCGGTGTCGAAGAAGTTGATGCCGGCGTCCAGCGCCGCGTCCATGATGGCGTGGCTGTCGGCCTCGTCGGTCTGCGGACCGAAGTTCATGGTGCCGAGGACGAGCCGGCTGACCTTGAGTCCCGTGCGTCCGAGCTGCGTGTACTTCATGGTCCCCAAGCCAACGACTTGGAGTGCGCTCGAGGCAAGCGGGCGCGGGGGGTTAGGCGCGCGGGAAGCCGGCGGTGGGGAGCGTGAGGTCGAGGACGGTGCCGGTGAGGTCCAGGTCCTCTCCGAAGACGACCCGGGTCTCGGTCGTGTAGTCGCCGTCCTTGGGGTGGGTGAAGACGTGGCACCTGCCCTGGTACGGGTCGGCGATGAGGTGGAGGGGGACCTCGGCGGTGGCGTAGGCCAGCTTCTTGGGGCCGTAGTCGTTGGCGGCGGTGCCTTGGGAGACGACCTCGGCGACGAACTCGACGTCCTGGTGGCGCCAGTGGCCCGTCTCGTCCTGCTCCGCTCCGTCACGGAGCTTGGCGACGTCCGGGCAGAAGCCGTTCTCGTGGCCGGGGAAGTCGATGCGGACGTCCGAGAGGACGGCGACGTCCATGCCGAACCGGTCCTCGATGGGCCGTACGATCCGGCGGATGATTCCCCAGCGCGTGCCGCGCTGCGGTGTCATGTGGACGGTGCCCCCGACGATCTCGACCCTGAATCCTTCGGGGACGGGCATCCGCTCCAGCCGCTCGAACCACTCGTCCAGGCGCTGGGTGCTGGCGTCGGCCATGGCGGTCCTGTCTTCGAGGACGGTCATCGTGGCGCTCCTCCCCGGCCGTCCCACGGGCGGGAGCGGCCGCGCGGTACAACGATACGTACGGCGGCCGGGTCACGGCAGGGCGCGCATATGCCAGGCGACTAGGGGGCGCCCGTGTAGGGCCCGCCCAGCCCCCACTCCCCGTGCAGCGCCTCCGCGAACGCCCCCGCGATCTTGTGCTCGCCGTCGGCGTTGGGGTGGGTGCCGTCGTACGTGTCCGTGTGGAAGTCGTACGACGCCGGCGGCGGGACGAGGAGGAGCGGGGAGCGCCGCTCGTCGAGGTCGGTGATCGTCTCGGCCAGGAGGCCGTTGAAGCGGTGGACCTGGGCGGCGAAGGCCGCGTCGGCCTCCACCCGGACGTTCGTGATCACCGGCATGACGGCCACGCGGACGCGCGGGTTCGCCGACCGGGCCGCGGCCACGAAGGCGCGGACGTTGTCCGCGGTCTGCTCCGGGTTGGTGTAGAAACCGAGGTCGATCAGACCGAGGGAGACCAGGAGCACGTCCGCGCGGTGGGCGCGGACCGCCTCGCCGATCAGCGGCGTCATGTGGTGCCAGCCCTCGCCCCAGCCGGCCAGGTGGGCGCGGGGGAAGTCGGGGTCGGCGTAGGCGCACGAGGTGGGGGCGTCCGTCGACGGGTCGTGCAGCGTCTCGCGGGGGCCGACGAACGTGAAGGGGCGGCCGTACGCGTCGCGCAGGTGCTGCCACATGCGGTAGCGCCAGGTGTGTTCCCCGGCGCTCCCGATCGTCATGGAGTCACCGACGAACATGAACCTGAGCATCCGCTCATCATGGAGGATCGGCCTGGCCGGCGCGATGTGAGCCCGGCCACGCAGGGTGACCGGCGGCGTGAACGCCCCCGCGGGATGGCAGGCTTGGCGCATGCGCCGATCTTTCGCCCTCCTTGCCTCGGCCCTCCTCGTGGGCGCGTTCGCCGTGCCCGCCTCCGCCGCGGACGGGGACGGAGGGAGCGGCGGGAGCGACGGGTTCACGATCAAGGACCCGCGCATCACCGAGTCCAGCGGCCTCGCCGCCTCCCGCCTCCACCCCGGCGTCTACTGGACCCACAACGACCAGGACACCGGGCCCTACCTCTACGCCGTCGACGGCGCCACCGGCGAGACCGTCGCGCGCGTCACGCTCTCCGGCGTGGGCACGCCCCGGGACGTCGAGGCGATCTCCATCGGCCCCGGCAACAAGATCTTCGTCGGCGACATCGGCGACAACCTCGGCGGCACCTGGCCGTACGTGTGGATCTACGAGCTGCCCGAGCCGAGGGAACTGAAGGACCAGACCGTCAAGGCCACGCAGTACGTCGTGAAGTACGCGGACGGCGCCCGCGACGCCGAGTCGATGGTCGTGCACCCGAAGACGGGGCGGGTCTACATCATCGACAAGAACGAGGACGGCGGGCACCTGTACGAGGGCCCGGCGAAGCTGTCGTCGTCCGGCACCAACGTCTTCGAGCCCACCGTCCCGGTCGACCTGTGGGCCACGGACGCCGCGTTCTCCCCGGACGGCGAGCAGCTCGTCGTGCGCGGTTACCTCGGCGGCATCCGGTACGCCTGGAACGGCGGGAAGATCCAGCGCAAGGGCCGGATCAGCGTCCCCCTGGGGCAGGGGGAGTCCGCCACCTACACGGCCGACGGGAAGAAGCTGCTGCTCGGGATGGAGGGCGCGAACAGCCCGGTGCAGGCCCAGGACGCGCCCGGGGACGGCGGCGAGACGCCCTCGTCCTCCTCGGGAGGCACGTCCGCCTCCTCCGGCGACTCGTCCGACGGGAACACGCTCAAGGTCGGCGCGGTCGGCCTGCTCGTGGCGTGCGCGGTGCTGTTCGGGCTGCGGCGGCTGTTCCGGCGTACCTGAGACGCGGAGAGGGCGCCCGGCGGATCGTCCGCCGGGCGCCCTCTCCGTGTGCTGTCGCCGGAGGCTAGAGCTTCTCGATCACGTAGTCGACGCACTTCGTGAGCGCCTCGACGTCCGCCGGGTCGATCGCCGGGAACATCGCGACGCGCAGCTGGTTGCGGCCGAGCTTGCGGTACGGCTCGGTGTCGACGACGCCGTTGGCGCGCAGCACCTTGGCGACGGCGGCGGCGTCGATGTCGTCGGAGAAGTCGATCGTGCCGATGACCTGCGAGCGCTTGGCCGGGTCGGAGACGAACGGGGTGGCGTACTTGGACTCGTCGGCCCAGGCGTACAGGCGGGACGAGGAGTCCTTGGTGCGGGCGGTGGTGAAGTCCAGGCCACCCTGGCCGTTCATCCACTCCAGCTGCTCGTTGAGGAGGAACAGGGTGGCCAGCGCCGGGGTGTTGTACGTCTGGTTCTTGCGGGAGTTGTCGATCGCCGTCGGCAGCGAGAAGAACTCCGGGACGTGGCGGCCGGAGGCGTGGATCCGCTCGGCGCGCTCGATCGCGGCCGGGGAGAAGACGCCGATCCACAGGCCGCCGTCGGAGGCGAAGGACTTCTGCGGGGCGAAGTAGTAGACGTCGGTCTCGGCGATGTCCACGGGCAGGCCGCCCGCGCCGGAGGTGGCGTCGACCAGCACGAGGGAGCCCTCGTCGGCGCCGGCGACCCGCTTGATCGGCATGGCGACGCCGGTCGAGGTCTCGTTGTGGGTGAACGCGTACACGTCCACGCCGGCCTCGGCGCGCGCCTCGGGGTGGGTGCCCGGGTCGGCGGAGACGACCGTCGGCTCGGCCAGCCAGGGGGCGAGCTTGGCCGCCTTGGCGAACTTGGAGGAGAACTCGCCGAAGGTGAGGTGCTGCGACTTGTTCTCGATCAGGCCGTGCGTCGCGACGTCCCAGAACGCGGTGGAGCCGCCGTTGCCGAGGACCACCTCGTAGCCGTCGGGGAGCCGGAACAGCTCGGAGATGCCCTCGCGCACCTTGCCGACCAGGTTCTTGACCGGGGCCTGGCGGTGGGAGGTGCCCATGAGGGACGTACCGGTGGCGGCCAGGGCGTCCAGCGCCTCCACCCGCACCTTGGAGGGACCCGCGCCGAATCGACCGTCCGCGGGCTTGATGTCAGCAGGAATCTGGATCTCAGCCACGAGCCGGAGGCTACCCGCTGGGCGGAACCGGACGGGCGGGTGTCCGTCCGATGAGACGAGATCTCCACCGTGCGGACCTGTAGTGAGCTACAAGGGACCATCCTGGACGCATGACCGATCTGGAGGCAGCACTGCGCAGGGCCGTCCGCGGCGAGGTCGGGTTCGACGTCACCTCCCGGGCGCTGACCACCATGGACGCGTCCAACTACCGGCGCGTGCCGCTCGGCGTGGTGGCGCCGAGGGACGCCGACGACGTGGCGGCCGTGCTGGAGGTGTGCCGGGAGCGGGGCGTGCCGGTCGTGGCGCGCGGCGGCGGCACGTCGATCGCGGGGCAGGCGACGGGCACGGGCGTCGTGCTCGACTTCACCCGGCACATGAACCGGCTGGTGGCCCTCGCCCCGGAAGCGCGTACGGCCGTCGTCCAGCCGGGGCTCGTCCTCGACCGGCTCCAGGAGGCCGCCGCCCCGCACGGCCTGCGCTTCGGCCCCGACCCCTCCACCCACAGCCGCTGCACGCTGGGCGGCATGATCGGCAACAACTCCTGCGGCTCGCACTCGGTGGCCTGGGGCACGACGGCGGACAGCGTGCGGGAGCTGACGGTGCTGACCGCGCGGGGGCGGTCCCTGCGGCTGGGGCGCGACTGGGCCGGGGCCCCTTCGGGCCTGCGCGAACTGGTCGACGGTGACCTGGCCCGCCTGCGCACGGGCTTCCCCGACCTGCCCCGCCGCATCTCCGGCTACGCGCTGGACGCGCTGTTGCCGGAGCGCGGCGCCGACGTGGCCCGTTCCTTCTGCGGCTCGGAGGGCACGCTGGGCGTGCTGACGGAGGCCGTCGTCCGGCTGGTCGAGGCGCCGCGGGCGCGGGCGCTGGCGGTGCTGGGGTACGCCGACGAGGCGGGGGCGGCGGAGGCGGCGGCGGGCCTGCTGCCCCTCGGTCCCCTGACCGTGGAGGGCATGGCCGCCGACCTCGTGCCGTCCCCGGTCGGACTGCCCCGGGGCGGGGCCTGGCTGTTCGTGGAGACGGGCGGCGACACGGAGGCGGAGGCGCGGGCGCGCGCGGACGCGGTGGTGCGGGCGGCCGATGTGGTGGACGCCCTCGTGGTGACCGACCCGGCCGGGCAGCGGACGCTGTGGCGGATCAGGGAGGACGCGAGCGGTACGGCGACGCGGATGCCTGGGGGCACCTCCCGGACGGAGTCTGGGGGAGGTGCGGAGGCGTGGCCGGGGTGGGAGGACTGCGCGGTGCCGCCGGCGCGGCTCGGCGGCTACCTGCGGGACTTCAGGGCGCTGCTGACCTCCCACGGCCTGCGCGGCACGCCGTACGGGCACTTCGGCGACGGCTGCATCCACGTGCGCATCGACTTCGACCTGCTGTCGGACGCCGGGGTGGCCCGTTTCCGCCGCTTCTCGGAGGAGCTGGCGGACGTGGTCGTGGCGCACGGCGGCTCGCTGTCGGGCGAGCACGGGGACGGGCAGGCGCGGGCGGAGCTGCTGCCGCGGATGTACGGCGCGGAGACGGTGGCCCTCTTCGAGCGGGCCAAGGGCGTCTGGGACCCGGACGACCTCCTCAACCCGGGGATGCTGGTCCGCCCGGCACCGCTGGACGCGAACCTGCGCTTCGCCGTCCTGCCGCACGAGCCGGTGGACGTGGCGTTCGGCTACCCGTCCGACGGGGGCGACTTCTCGGCGGCGGTGCGCCGCTGCGTCGGGGTCGCCAAGTGCCGTACGACGTCGGCGGCGGGGGCCTCGGTGATGTGCCCGTCCTTCCGTGCGACGGGGGAGGAGGAGCACTCCACGCGGGGGCGCGCCCGGCTGCTGCACGAGATGCTCGCGGGCGAGCTGGTGACGGACGGCTGGCGGTCGACGGAGGTCCGGGACGCCCTGGACCTGTGCCTGTCCTGCAAGGGCTGCCGCTCCGACTGCCCGGTCGAGGTCGACATGGCCACGTACAAGGCGGAGTTCCTGCACCACCACTACGCCGGGCGCCGCCGCCCCGCCGCCCACTACGCGATGGGGTGGCTGCCGGTGTGGCTGCGCTGGGCGGCACGGGCGCGGGTGGCACCGGTCGTCAACGCGCTCGCGTCGGTACGGCCGTTGGCGGCGGTGGCGAAACGGCTGGGCGGGATCGCGGGGGAGCGGGAGGTGCCGCGGCTGGCGGGGGAGACGTTCAGCCGGTGGTGGCGGGGGCGGCGTCGAGGGCCGGTCGGGGGCGGCGACTTGGTGGTCCTGTGGCCGGACACGTTCACCGAGCACCTCTCGCCCTCCGTGGGCCGGGCGGCCGTACGGGTGCTGGAGGCGGCGGGGCTGCGGGTGGCGCTGCCGCCGACGCTGCGGGGAGGGGGCGTCGGGGACGGTCGTACGAGGTCCGCGATGGCTCTCCTGGCCGCCCGCCGGGGCCGGGTCTGCTGCGGCCTGACGTACGTCTCCACGGGCCAACTGGACCGCGCCCGCGCGGTGATGCGCCGCACGCTGGACCTGATGGCCCCGGTGCTGGAGACGTCCGCGCCGGTCGTCGTCCTGGAACCGAGCTGCGCGGCGGCCCTGCGCACGGACCTGCCCGAGCTGCTCCACGACGACCCGCGCGCGGCCCGGCTGGCGGCGCGGGTGCTGACCTTCGCGGAGGCGCTGGAGCGCCACGCCCCCGACTGGACCCCGCCCGCGGTGGACCGTCCGGTCACCGGCCAGACCCACTGCCACCAGCACGCGGTCCTGGGCGAAGCGGCCGACCGCCGACTGCGCGAGGCGGCGGGCCTGACCGGTGAGCTGAGCGGCGGCTGCTGCGGCCTCGCGGGCAACTTCGGTTTCGAGGACGGCCACTACGAGGTGTCGGTGGCCTGCGCGGAGGACCAGCTGCTCCCGTCGGTGCGCGAGGCGCCGGACGACGCGGTGGTCCTGGCGGACGGCTTCTCGTGCCGGACCCAGCTGGAGCAACTGGCGGGGGTGCGGGGGCGGCATTTGGCGGAGGTGCTGGCGGAAGGGCTGGAGTGAGGGCGCCGGTGGGGGCTCCTACGGCCGGTGGAAGTCGACCTCCGGATGGGAGGGCGTGGGGCCCTGGAGGAGGGGCTGGGGGATGCCCCGGAGGTGGAGGTCGAAGAAGGCGCGGACGTAGTCGCGGGTGATGTACCAGCCCCGCTCGCCCGAGAGCGGCACCTCCGGATCAGGCAGCCCCAGCTGCTCCGCCAGCCAGGGGATGTCGGTGAAGGAGAAGTGCCCGGCCCCGGAAACGGTCAGCCAGCGCTTCCAGCCGTGCAGGCGGTCATAGGTTTCGGCCCAGTCGTTGCCGGTGTTGGCAGGACCGTGCACGTCTTCGGCGCCGACCATCATGAACGGACGCCGGCCGAGCCCGGACCCCGCGTCGCGTACGAAGAAGCCCCCGTCGAGGTTGACCCCTGCCCGGACGCGCCGGTCGGCGGCCATCGTCGCCAGGGCGGCCGCCCCGCCGATCGAATGCCCGGCGACGCCGATCCGGTGCGAGTCGATCACGTGGGCGAGCGCCCCCGCTCTCCGGTGGCCCGTCAACTCGTCGATCACGAGGGACAGGTCCGCGGCCCGGCCCTCCACGACCGCCGACTCCTCGACATCGACGCCGACCCGGTCGCAGGCCACGCAGGGCGGAACCCGCCCGCCGGGGAACTCCGTGCCGACGGACTCGTAGGCGTGGTCCACGACGGCGACGACGTAACCGCGGGCGGCCAGTTCCCCGGCGAGCGCGGTGAGCGTGGTGCGCGGCATGGAGAAGCCGGGGGAGAGGAGCACCAGGGGGAAACGGCCCGGTGCGGCGGGTGCGTCGACCTGCGCGTGCGTCCGCGCCCCCGCGACCGTCGCGGCCGGTACGACCCCGGCGAGTCCCTTGGCCTCCAGGAGCCGTTGCGCCTCGCTCTCGGTCATGTACGCCGCCGGTGCCCCGCCCGACGGGCGTGCCGGGTAGGACACGGACACCATCAACTCCCTGCCGCGCGCCGTCGGCACCCAGGGATCGGTGCGGAGCCGGTCGACGAGGTGCAGGGTGCGGCGGCCCACGGGGTACGGCCCGGTGGGCGGGGGCAACTCCAGCGCCGGGGCGGACGCCGACGAAGCGGCGGGGGCGGCCCCCAGGAGGGGGACGGCCAGACCCCCCGCGAGCAGTGCGGTCAGGACGGTTCTGCGCGAGGTGTTCGATCTGCTGTGCATGCGGTCGAAGTTAGACGCCGGGTACCGCCCAACGCGTCGCCGCCGAGCGGTACTTGGGCGTACGACTGGCGGCTGATCCTCGGGGGCCGGATGGCACCGTGGTATCAGTTCAGGCCCCGGAGCCTGCGTCCCCGGCTCTCGGCCACGCGCAGCGCGTCCGCGAGGGCTTCGGTGAGGCGCTCGGCGAGGTAGCGGAGTTCGCCGTGCGGGGCGCGGGGGAGAAGGTCGCGGGCGTGGGCGAGGAGCTCCGCTCCCATGCCGAGCTGGGTGGACTCGGTGGTGTCGGCCAGTCGGGAGACCGGGCCGCCGCCGTCGTCGGTGATCAGGTAACACGGCTTGCCCTCGGCGCCGGACCAGGGGAGCAGACGGGGCTCACGCGGCGTCGTCATGCCGCCGCCTCCGGTGCGTACAGGGTGCCCAAGAGCAGATACGGGCGCACGGCCACGGTTTGGGTGCCGTCGAGCGTGGTGGGCAGGCCGTAAGGGCTGCGGTGGGAGGGGAGGGGGACTGTGCCGGTGGCGGGCGGAGAGGGCGGTGCGGTGTGGCTTGCCGGGTGCGGGTTGGTACGACGGTGGGTGCCTCGGGGCTTGAGCAACAGGGTCACCCAGGTGTCGAGGCAGCCGATAAGGTACAGCACGTCAGCAGCTCCTTAGGGGTCTCAGCTGGTGGCCACGCCCCCGGACGGCTCCACCCGTCGCGGGGGTTTCAGCTGGACTGGTCTCGTGGTCTACTGCAGTCTACTGCGGTCGCGCGGTCTACCGCAGAGTTTTAGCGTCCACCGCATGACTCCCGAGCTCGATCGCACCCGACCCGTCTGGCGGCAGGTCGCCGCAGCCATTGAGGCACGTATCGCGGACGGTACTTACCCCATCGATGCGCGGGTTCCGTCGGTGGTCGAGCTGTCTGCCGAGTTCGCCATTGCGGCATCGACCGCGCAGAAGGCACTCGCTCACCTGAAGGCGGAGGGGCTGATCCGTGCCGAAGTAGGACTGGGCTCCTTCGTCGCCCGCTTGCCCGATGGCGACGGCGAGGCATAACAGGAAACCCGCGCCCCATGGACCGCTTCACCGGGCGGCCACGAGAATGCCTGGATGACGAGCCTTGAGGTGACGCCGGAGATCGTGAGGTTCTACAGCGAGACCGTCGACGAGGCGGACCGGTTGGTCAGTACCGCCGACGGGCGTCTGGAGATGGTACGCACGCAGGAGCTGCTGCGCCGTTACCTCCCCTCGCCGCCGGCCCGGGTGCTCGACGTCGGTGGTGGTCCCGGCACGCATGCACGGTGGCTGGTGGAGGACGGGTACGAGGTGCACGTGGTCGATCCCATCCCCCGACACGTCGCACAGGCGACGGCCACCGGCGCGACCGCCGAGCTGGGCGATGCCCGACACCTCACGGCCGACGACAACGCCTACGACGTCGTACTCGTGCTGGGCCCGATGTACCACCTGCCGCAGCGGGCGGACCGGGACCGTGCGCTCGCCGAGGCACTTCGGGTGCTCCGGCCGGGCGGACTCCTCGCGGTCGCCGGGATCAACCGGTACGCCTCGCTCTTCGAGCACGCCGCCTACGCGCACCTGCACACGGAGTCGATGCGGGAGAGCATCGGAACCATCCTCGCGACCCAGATCCACGACGGGAAGAAGGCGTTCACCACGGCGTACTTCCACAGCGGGGAGCAGTTGCGCGAGGAGGTCGCGGCGGCGGGATTCCTGGACGCGTCCGTCTTCGGGATCGAGGGGCCCGCCTGGTCCCTGCTCGCGGCGGCGGAGCGGAACACCGGTCAGTCGTTCCGTGAGTCGAGTCTGTTCGAGTCGGTGCTCACCGCTGCCCGTATGGCCGAGCCGTACCCGGAATTGCTGGCGGCGAGTTCGCATCTGCTCGCGGTCGGGCGCCGGCCGGTCTGAGGAGTCGGAACCGCGTCCGCGGTCGTCGCGTGATCGTCCGTATGGACGGTTCGGGTGATCGGGTGGAGGCGTCGCGGCGGCGGTTGGGCAGGCGGTCCTGGGTGGTCGGGGGCGGTGCGGTCGTTGTCGCGTTGGCGGTCGCCGCGGGGGTGGTGATCGCCGATGAGGAGCCGGCCCGCATCGCCGCGCCGTACGGATGCGGCACCGGCGGTGCCCACGCCCCCGCGAAGGTCCCGCAGGGCGCCGTCGACTTCGACGGGGACGGGCGTCCCGACCTGGCGCTCGGGGCGATGGGGAGCGTGGAGGGCGGGGCCGGGGGCGGGAGCATCGAGGTCGCGTACGGAGCCGGGGGCGGGACGGGGATCGGCCGGTGCCAGTACCTCACGCAGGACGACGCCGGGATACCGGGGAAGAACCGCGACGAGGCATTCTTCGGCACGGACGTCGTGGCCCGCGACTTCGACGGGGACGGGTACACCGACCTCGCCGCCTCCGTCTTCGACTGGAAGCCGAGCGTGATCATCATGTGGGGGTCCGGGGACGGACTCTCGCGTGCCGCCCGGGTGCCCGGCACGGACGTCAGCCATGTCGCCTGGGACAACGACCCGGTCCTTGACGAGCAGCTGGTCGCCGGGGACTTCGACGGGGACGGGCACCCCGACCTGGTCTTCGGGCTCGGCTCCGACAAGGGGCTGCTCAAGGGGCCCTTCGAGCGGGACGGCACCCCCGCCGGGACGGCCCGCGTCCCCGCCCCGCGCCGGCCCGCCCCCGACGTCGGCGACGCGAACTACGGGGACCTCGTCGCCGGGGACCTCGACGGCGACGGCATCGACGACCTGGTGAGCTTCCACGCCGCCGACCCGGAGCCCGAGGCGCCCTGGGCCGAGCTGAACCGGCCGGTGAGTTATCTGCGCGGCGGCCGGAGCGGGTTCACGCAGCCCGAGGGCATCCACCTCCCCGACGCCGGCGAGGGGGCGATCGGCGACGTGGACGGCGACGGCTACGACGACCTGGTCCTCAGCCCCCGCGGCGGCGACGCGAGCCGCAGTTCGGTCACCGTGGTGTACGGGGCGGAGGACGGGCCGGGCAGGCGTAGGACGACGACCGTCGACCGGGACACCCCGGGCGTGCCCGGCGCCGAACCCCAGGACGAGGACGCCGTCTTCACCAGCCTGGCCACCGGGGACGTCAACGGCGACGGGTACGCGGACGTGGTGGCCGGGTCTCCCCGGTGGGACGTGTACGGGGAGCCGGGGCCGGAGGAGGTGCTGTTCCTGGCGGGCGGTCCGGACGGGCTCAGTGGCGAGGGCGCCCGGCTGTTCGACGGGGACGACCTCGGCGCCGCCCCGGGCGGGGACGCCGACTTCGGCGCCGCTGTGGGCCTCACCGACCTGGACGGCGACGGGTACGCCGACCTCGTGGTGACCGCGCCGGGCAGCGACACGGTCGACGGGGTGGCCTACCTGCTGCCCGGCACGGCGAACGGGCCCGCCACCCAGGGCGTCACCCGGTTGTCCGGGGACGCCTTCGACGACACCGAGGGACTGGGGCTGCTGATGGGCGGCGGGGAGGTCGCCCTTTAGGCCGTCAGGCCGTGTCTCCGAGTGGGGTTGCCTGGTGGCACCCGCTTGCCATCCCGCTATGAGGCCGTCGGTGGACCGGTGCGGGCAGCGTAGGCGGCGCGGGCATCGTCGATCCGGGCGAGGTGCGCGACGCTCCATTCGAGCAGAGGCGCGGTGGCCTCGCGCAGGGTGATGCCCATGTCGGTCAGCTCATAGCTGACATGCGGCGGCATCACGTCGTGGACGGTGCGGGTCAGGATTCCGTCGCGCTCCAGGCCGCGTAGCGTCACGGTGAGCATGCGCTGACTGATTCCGTCGATGGCCCTCTTGAGCTCGGTGAAACGGCGCGGTCCGTCTTTGAGGTTGCGCACGACCAGCAGCGACCACTTGTCACCGACGATGTCGAGCACCACCCGGGTCCGGCACGCGTCGCTGGGCCGCGCCACCGACTGCGGATCACCCTGTGCCGCGTCCATGGTTACCTCCGGAGAACCGAGGCACCGAAAAGTGCCTTATTGCCTGTGGTGCGTCGTGTGCACCAGCATGCTCTTGGTACTCAAACAGTACCGAGGCACGAAAAGTAACCGCCAGAGCCGCGAACCAGCGGCATGCGCGTGACCGTGCTCATCTGCTCATCTGCTCATCTGCTCCTGCGAAGGAAGATCGATGTCCACATTCCTGCTGATCCACGGCGCTTGGCACAACGGACGGTGCTGGGAGCGGGTGGTACCGCTGCTGGAGGCCGCCGGGCACCGGGTGTTCGCGCCGTCCCTGACCGGCTACGGAGACAAGGCACACCTGCTCGGTCCGGAGGTGGGTCTCGACACGCACGTCGGCGACGTGGTCGGGCTGATCACCGAGGAGAACCTCGACGACGTCGTACTAGTCGGCCACAGCTACGCAGGACTGGTGATCTCCTCCGCGGCCCACCGGATCCCGGAACGCATCGCGCACCTGGTCTACCTCGACGCGATGGTCCCGGAGGACGGCGAGTCCGCAGTCGACATCCACCCCGTGACACGGCAGCTGATCGAGCTCGCCGAGAAGTCCGGGAGCGGCTGGCGTGTGCCGCCGATGCCCGAGCAGCCCGCGCCGTTCGGCCTGTTCGGCGTCACCGACCCGGCTGACGTCGCGTGGCTGCACGGGATGCTCTCGGACCAGCCGGTGCGCTGTCTTCAGCAGCCGGTGCGACTGGGCAACCCGGCCGCTGACGCGATCCCCCGCACGCACATCCACAATGTCGGCGCCATGCCGGAGGGCGTCACCCGTCGCCCCGTCCCGCCGGTCCAGCCCAACGGCACTGCCGCCCAGGTCTGGGAGTTGCCCACCGGCCACGACTGCATGATCACCATGCCGACCGAACTCAGTGAACTGCTTCTCAAGCTCTCCTAGCGCGCCGCTCGTCGGAGGCCGGCGGGGGTCCGCCCCGGCCGCCGCGCCGGAGCCGGTCGAGGACTCGGGCACGTCCCGCCGAGCCGGGCGCGTCCGGAAGGATCGGTTGAAGGCGCGGCCCGGGCGATCACGGTGATCGATTCGTGCCCCGGGCCGTCTAGGACAGGATGTGACCTATATGGCTCCTAGCGTGGTTCTCGATCGACGGAACGGCCCCACCGGAAGACGGAGACAGACCATGGCTATCGACCAGACCACCACCCCCGACCCGACCCAGGCCCCGGCGGCCGCGACCGGCGAGCGCGCCGACCTGCTGGAGATGCTGGCCGAGCACCGGAACTTCCTGCGCTTCACCACCCGTGACCTCACCGACGAGCAGGCCGGGTTGCGGACCACTGCGAGCGAGCTCTGTCTGGGCGGCCTGATCAAGCACGTCGCCGCGGTCGAGCGGAACTGGCGGAACTTCATCCTGGACGGCCCGTCCGTGATGGGGGACTTCACGGCCATGACCGAGGCCGACCGGGCGCGATGGACCGACGGGTTCAGGATGCTGCCCGGTGAGACGCTGGCCGGCGTGCTGGCCAACTACGCCGAGGTGGCCCGCCGGACCGACGAACTGGTCGCCACCCTGCCCGACCTGGGGGCCACCCAGCCGCTGCCCAAGGCACCGTGGTTCCAGGACGACACCGAGTGGTCGGCCCGCCGGGTGCTGATGCACATCATCGCCGAGACC
Source organism: Streptomyces sp. JHA26 (assembly GCF_002005565.1). Lineage (GTDB taxonomy): Bacteria > Actinomycetota > Actinomycetes > Streptomycetales > Streptomycetaceae > Streptomyces. The sequence continues at coordinate 95,253 of NZ_BDJC01000014.1, forward strand.
GCCCAGCACGCGGGGCACGCCGACATCATCCGGGAGTCCCTGGACGGGGCCAAGACCATGGGGTGACGGTCACTTCGCGAAGCGGTACTTCAGGTGGGTGGCCAGCGGGGTCTCGACGACCCGGACCTGTTCCAGGTCGCGCCGCCGTGCCCCCAGCCCCTCGAAGAGGCGCAGCCCGCCGCCGAGGAGTACGGGCACCACGTGCAGCTGGAGCTCGTCGACCAGGTCCGCCGCGAGGTACTGCCGCACCGTGTATGCGCCGCCCCCGATGTCCACGTTCCGGTCTCCGGCGGTGGCCTTCGCCCGCTCCAGGGCGCTGTGGATGCCGTCGGTGACGAAGGTGAAGCTGGTGCCGCCCTCCTTCACCAGGGTGGGACGGGGACGGTTGGTCAGGACGAAGACCGGGGTGCGGAAGGGCGGGGTGTCGCCCCAGAACTCCTCGCCCGTGTCGTACATCATCCGGCCCATGATCACCGCCCCGGTGGCGTCGAACCACTCGCGCATCAGCTCCGAGTCGCGGTTCTCGTCCCCGCCGGTCATGCCCTGGCGCTCCCGCCAGCTCGCCAGGGTGTGGATCCACTCGAAGATCGGCTCGCCGCCGTCGCCGCCCGGGTTGTCGAGGGTGACGTTCGGGCCGGCGACGTAGCCGTCCAGGGTGATGGCCAGGTCCGCGGTCACGGTCATGAGGGGTGCCTCCTCGGGTGATGGGTACTGCCGTACTGCCTTCACCCTGGCGTCGATCGGGCACCGCCGTTTTCGACACCCCGGCGAGCGGATTCAGGGCACCGTCTCTCCCCGTACCAGCGGGCGGCACACCGGCTGGACGTCCTCGGGGAGGTCGTCCGGGCGGCACCAGCGGGCCTCCAGGATCTCGAACGGGTCCAGGCGCAGCTCGCCGCCCAGCAGGCGGGCCTCGAACGCCACCTCCAGGCGGGTGCGCAGTCCGCTGTTCAGCATGACCAGCCGGCCCACCTCCACGTCGAGGCCGGTCTCCTCCTTGACCTCCCGGACCACGGTCCGCCGGAAGTCCTCGCCCTTGTGCGCGAAGCCGCTCGGCAGACCCCACTGGCGGCCCGGCGCCCACAGCCGGTGCTTCAGCATCAGGACCCGCCCCTCGTCGTCCCGCACGACGCCGGTCACGCCGACCACGAACTTGGCGTTCACCAGCCACATCACGCGGCTCTGCACGGGGCGCAGCAGGCGCCAGAGGCGGGTCAGGAGTCGTCTCACCCGGTGGACGGTACCGCCTGGCCGCGCGGCCAGGGCAGGGTGTTCCCGGCTCGCCTGGCGGACGTGCGTTGACAGCCGTACGCCCCGGACCCGACAGTTGCGTAAAAGCACTATGTGCCTGACAGAGTCCATTACTCTGAACCGGGCAGTGCAGCATGCTGAACGACGTCCACCCGCACACCGTCCCGGAGCCCCCGTGAGTACCCCAAGCGCCACCCCCGGCACCCCGTCCCCGGCTGCCGCCGCGCCCGCCGTCGGCCACGCGCCCGCGCCGGACGGTGCGCCGGGCGGGCGGTTCGGCTCCCTCGGGCCGGTCGGTCTGGTCCTCGCCGGTGGGCTCTCCGTGCAGTTCGGCGCCGCGCTGGCGGTGAGCCTCATGCCCCGGGCCGGTGCCCTCGGTGTGGTGACCCTGCGGCTGGTCGTGGCCGCCGTCGTCCTGCTCCTGGTCTGCCGTCCCCGGCTGCGCGGCCACTCCCGGGCCGACTGGGGCACGGTCGTCGTCTTCGGCATCGCCATGGCCGGCATGAACGGCCTCTTCTACCAGGCCGTCGACCGCATCCCCCTCGGCCCCGCCGTCACCCTGGAGGTGCTCGGCCCGCTCGCCCTGTCCGTCCTCGCCTCCCGCCGCGCGGTCAACCTGGTCTGGGCCGCGCTCGCCCTGGCCGGCGTCTTCCTGCTCGGAGGCGGCGGCTTCGACGGCCTCGACCCGGCCGGCACCGCCTTCGCGCTGGGGGCGGGCGCGATGTGGGCGGCGTACATCGTCTTCAGCGCACGCACCGGGCGCCGGTTCCCGCAGGCCGACGGGCTGGCCCTCGCCATGGCGGTCGGCGCGGTGCTCTTCCTGCCGCTGGGCATCGCCGAGTCGGGGGCCGAACTGGTCGACCCCGTGACGCTCGGGCTGGGCGCCGGGGTGGCCCTGCTCTCCTCCGTCCTGCCGTACACCCTCGAACTGCTCGCGCTGCGGCGCCTGCCCGCACCGACCTTCGCCATCCTCATGAGCCTGGAGCCCGCCATCGCCGCGACGGCCGGTTTCCTCGTCCTCGACCAGGCCCTGTCCGCCCCCCAGGCCGCCGCCATCGCCCTGGTCGTCGCGGCGAGCATGGGCGCGGTGCGGACGCAGGTGGGGCGCCGGGCCGCAGGGCGCCGGACCGAGCCACTGCCCGACACCCCCTAACCCGACGCCCTCCGGCCCGACGGTCCCGGCCCGGCGCCCTGTCAGAGGCTGCGGGCGGTGACGTCGCCGTGGGAGGTGGTCGCGCGGATCGCCAGGGTGGCGCCGTCGCCGCTGTTCACCAGGGCGACCTCGCCCAGGCGTCCGACGCCCCGGAACCCGGCGGCGGACGTCTTCGCCTCGACGCGGGAGCCGGCGGGCGGCTGCACGGTCACCTCCACGGCCCCGGAGTCACCCGCGGCACCGCCGTCGGACCCCGCCGACGCGCCCGGGCCGGACGGTCCCGAGGACACCGGCCGCCCCGGCATCGCATAGGCTGCGTGCCTGGTCAGCTCATCGGGATCATGGGGAGGGAACCGATGAACCACACGGCCGAGGTCTTCCAGCCCTTGCAGGACGACGATCCGCGCACGGTGGCCGGTTACCGTCTCGCGGCCCGGCTCGGAGCGGGCGGCATGGGACGGGTCTACCTCTCGCACACCCGGGGCGGCCGGCCCGTGGCCGTCAAGGTCGTACGGTCGGAACTGGCCGACGACCCGACCTTCCGGCGGCGCTTCGGCCGGGAGATCAAGGCGGCCCGCAGGGTGAAGGGCGCCTACACCGCCGAACTGATCGACGCCGACCCGGACGGCGTGCCGCCCTGGCTGGCCACGCTGTACGTGCCCGGGCCCTCCCTGTCGGGCGCCGTCGCCCGGAGCGGGCCGCTGCCGGTGCCCGCGGTGCTGTGGCTGATGGCGGGCGTCGCCGAGGCGCTGCAGGCCATCCACGGCGCGGGCATCGTGCACCGGGACCTCAAGCCGGCGAACGTGCTGCTGGCCGCCGACGGCCCGCGCGTCATCGACTTCGGCATCTCGCTCGCCGCCGACAGCACCGCGCACACCGCCACGGGCACCACCATCGGCACGCCCCAGTACATGGCCCCCGAGCAGGCATCCGGCGGCGATGTCACGGCGGCCACCGACGTCTTCTCGCTCGGGCAGACGGCCGCCTTCGCGGCCCTGGGCAGGCCGCTGTACGGCGACGGCCCGGCCGCCACCGTGCTGTACCGGATCGTCCACTCCGAGCCCGACCTGTCCGACCTGCCCGAGCGCCTGCGCACCCTGCTCGGCCGGTGCCTGGCCGCCGACCCGGAGGCTCGGGCCACCCCGGCGGAGATCGTCGAGTGGTGCCGCCGGGAGCTGGGCCGGGACGGCGGGGAGGACACCGGGCCCGCCGTGTGGCGGGAGATCGCCGGGCCGCCGGTGACGGTTCCGCCGCCGGTCGCGGCCACGGGACCGGCGACCGCCGCGGCTCCGGCAGCCGCCCCGGGTTCCACCGCGGTGCACACGGCCCCGTGGACCGCGCCGTACGGGACCGCCCCGGCACCCTGGCAGGCCACCTCCGGGCCCTGGCCGGGCGCCGCCGGACCGGGAGGCCCGTTCGCCCCGCAGCAGCCGGTCGGGCCGGAGGAGCGCAAGCGCCGCAGGAGACGCGCCGCCCTGATCTCGGCAGCCGCCGTCGTCGCATGCGGCCTGGTGATCGCGGCGGGGTCGGCACTCCTGGACGCGGCGGGCCGGGGCTTCGACCGGGCCCGGGACGCGGCCGCGTCGGCGGCGGCATCCGAGTCCGTGTCCGGTACGCCCCGTCCGGTGGCGGAGGGGTCCGCGGCGGGCGGGGAGGCCGCGCCGTCGACCGGGCCGGGTGCGGCCTCGTCCGCCGACGCGTCGCACACGGAGCCCGACGGTCCCGCGGCCGGGACCACGGCACCGGTGGCCCACGCCTACATCGCCCCGTTGCTGAAGGGCGACAACTCGCTGATCCTCCACAACGGCGAGGAGAGCAAGGACCGCAAGGGGGACATCCGCTTCGGCTGCGAGTCGGTGGGCTGTGAGCTGACGAGCGACACCAGCGTGATCGTCCTGGTCCCCGACGATCCGGGTGCCACCTACGAGACGTGCCGCGACCTGACCTCCGGCACGAACGGCTCGCACGAGCTTCCCCTGGCCGCGGCGTCGGCAGGCAGCGAGATCTGCGTCAGGCATCGCAACGGCGACATCGCGCTGATGGTCGTCCAGACCAAGTCGACCGCCATGCCGGAGATGGGCTTCCTCACCTTCGACCTGACGGTCTGGCCGGCCGGGTGACCGTGCGGGGGTGAAGCCGTCCCGCGACGGACCCCGCGACGCCCGTCGCGAAAAATCATGCAAGCATGCTTGATTGTTAATCCCCGCCCTGCCATGCTCCCCCACACCGCCCCGCACATCGCCGTGCCCGAGGGGAGCGCCCCGTGTCCGACCCGACGTCCGTGATCGACGACCTGCGCGAGGAGAGCGAGGAACTCGACGCGCTGGTGGCCATGTTGAACCCGGAGGAGTGGCGGACGGCCACCCCGGCACCCGGCTGGACGATCGCCCACCAGATCGCCCACCTCAACTGGACCGACCGGGCCGCCCTGGTCGCCGTCACCGACGCGGACGGCTTCCAGGCGCTGGTGGACAGGGCCCTCGCCGCACCCGGCACCTTCGTCGACGAGGGCGCGGAGGAAGGCGCCCGGCAGACCCCCGCCGAGCTGCTGACCGCCTGGCGCAAGGACCGCGCCGCCCTCGACGAGGCCCTGCGCGCCGCCGCCCCCGGCGCCCGCTTCCCCTGGTACGGCCCGCCCATGGCCACCGCCTCCATGGCCACCGCCCGGCTGATGGAGACCTGGGCCCACGGCCTCGACGTCGCCGAGGCGCTCGGTGCGACGCGCCCGCCCACCGGCCGCCTGCGGCACATCGCCCGCATCGGCGTGCGCACCCGGGACTTCGCCTACGCCGCCCACGGCCTCACCCCGCCCGCCGAGCCGTTCCGCGTCGAACTCACCGGCCCCGGCGGCGACCCGTGGACGTACGGCCCCGAGGACGCCACCCAGCGCGTCACCGGCCCCGCCCTCGACTTCTGCCTCCTGGTCACCCAGCGCGCCCACCGCGCCGACCTCGCCCTGACCGCCGAGGGCCCGGACGCCGACCGCTGGCTGGACATCGCCCAGGCCTTCGCCGGACCGCCGGGAGCCGGACGCCCGCCGAAGGGAACCGCCGAGTGAGCGTCCTGCGCGTCGGCAACGCCTCCGGCTTCTACGGCGACCGCTTCGACGCGATGCGCGAGATGCTCACCGACGGCCCCCTGGACGTCCTCACCGGCGACTACCTCGCCGAGCTGACCATGCTCATCCTCGGCCGCGACCGGCTCAAGGACCCCGGCGCCGGATACGCCCGCACCTTCCTGCGCCAGCTGGAGGAGTGCCTCGGCCTCGTCCACGAGCGGGGCGTGAAGATCGTCACCAACGCCGGCGGGCTCAACCCCGCCGGACTCGCCGACGCCGTGCGGGCGCTGGCCGGCCGGCTCGGCATCCCCGTCCGGGTCGCGCACGTCGAGGGCGACGACCTCACCGCCGCCCACCCGGGCACCCTGGCCGCGCACGCCTACCTCGGCGGCTTCGGCATCGCCGCGTGCCTGCGGGCCGGCGCGGACGTGGTCGTCACGGGCCGCGTCACCGACGCCGCCCTGGTCACCGGGCCCGCCGCCGCGCACTTCGGCTGGGCGCCGACGGAGTACGACCGGCTCGCGGGCGCGGTCGTCGCCGGGCACGTGCTGGAGTGCGGGGCGCAGGCGACCGGCGGCAACTACGCCTTCTTCCGGGACGGCGACGTCCGGCGTCCCGGCTTCCCGCTCGCCGAGCTGCACGCCGACGGCACCTCGGTGATCACCAAGCACGACGGCACCGGCGGCTTCGTCGACGTGGGCACGGTCACCGCCCAACTGCTGTACGAGACGGACGGCGCCCGGTACGCGGGACCGGACGTCACCGCCCGGCTGGACACCGTACGGCTCGCCCAGGACGGGCCCGACCGGGTCAGGATCGAGGGCGTGCGCGGCGAGGCGCCGCCCCCCACCCTCAAGGTCGGCCTGAACCGCCTCGGCGGCTTCCGGGGCGAGGTCGCCTTCGTGCTCACCGGCCTCGACGTCGAGGCCAAGGCCGCCCTCGTGCGGGCGCAGATGGAGCCCGCCCTCGCCGAGGCCGCCGACGTCCGCTGGGACCTGGTCCGCACCGACCGGCCGGACGCGCCGACCGAGGAGACGGCGAGCGCGCTGCTGCGGCTGGTCGTCCGCGACGCCGACCAGCAGGCCGTCGGGCGGACGCTGAGCGGGGCCGCGATCGAGCTGGCCCTCGCGAGCTACCCGGGCTTCCACGTGACCGCGCCCCCCGGCAAGGGCACCCCCTACGGCGTCTTCGAGGCCGTCCACGTCCCGCAGGACACCGTCGAGCACGTGGCGGTCCTGCCCGACGGGCGCCGGACGGCGATCCCCCCGGCGCGGGACTCCGCCACCCTCACCGCCGTACCGGAACCGGACCTTCCCGAACCGCTGCCGCCGGGGCCCGTGCGCCGCGCCCCCCTCGGCCTGGTCGCCGGGGCCCGCAGCGGCGACAAGGGCGGCGACGCCAACGTCGGCGTGTGGGCCCGCACCGACGACGCCTGGCGCTGGCTCGCCCACGCACTGACCGCCGGCCGGTTCCGGGAGCTGATCCCCGAGGCCCGCGACCTGCCCGTCACCCGGCACGTCCTGCCGAACCTGCGCGCCCTGAACTTCACGGTCGGGTCGATCCTCGGCGAGGGCGTCGCCGCGCAGGCCCGCTTCGACCCGCAGGCCAAGGCGCTCGGCGAGTGGCTGCGCGCCCGCCACCTGGACATCCCGGAGGTACTCCTGTGACGGTCCTGCCCACCACCGTCGACCCGGCCGCCCCCGCCCACCGGGCCAACCGCGAGGCCATGCTCGCCAAGCTCGCCGAGCTGGACGCCGAACACGCCAAGGCCCTCGCCGGCGGCGGCGAGAAGTACGTCGCCCGGCACCGCAAGCGCGGCAAGCTCCTCGCCCGCGAACGCATCGAACTGCTCCTCGACCCCGACACACCCTTCCTGGAACTGTCCCCGCTGGCCGCCTGGGGCAGCGAGTACACCGTGGGCGCCTCCCTCGTCACCGGCATCGGCGTCGTCGAGGGCGTCGAGTGCCTGATCACCGCCAACGACCCGACCGTGCGCGGCGGCGCCAGCAACCCCTGGTCGCTGAAGAAGGCCCTGCGCGCCGACGACATCGCCCTCGCCAACCGGCTGCCCGTGATCAGCCTCGTCGAGTCCGGCGGCGCCGACCTGCCCTCCCAGAAGGAGATCTTCGTCCCCGGCGGCGCGATCTTCCGCGACCTCACCCGGCTGTCGGCGGCCGGCATCCCCACCGTCGCCGTCGTCTTCGGCAACTCCACCGCCGGGGGCGCCTACGTCCCCGGCATGTCCGACCACGTCATCATGGTCAAGGAACGCGCCAAGGTGTTCCTCGGCGGACCGCCGCTGGTCAAGATGGCCACCGGCGAGGAGAGCGACGACGAGTCGCTGGGCGGCGCCGAGATGCACGCCCGCACCTCCGGCCTCGCCGACCACTTCGCCGTGGACGAGCCCGACGCCCTGCGCCAGGCCCGCCGCGTCGTCGCCCGCCTCAACCACCGCAAGGCGTACCCCGACCCGCCGGCCGCCGAGCCGCCCACGTACGACCCCGAGGAACTCCTCGGCATCGTCCCCGGCGACCTGCGCACCCCCTTCGACCCGCGCGAGGTGATCGCCCGCATCGTCGACGCCTCCGACTTCGACGAGTTCAAGCCCCTGTACGGCACCAGCCTGACCACCGGCTGGGCCGCCCTGCACGGCTACCCGGTCGGCATCCTCGCCAACGCCCGAGGGGTCCTGTTCAGCGAGGAGTCGCAGAAGGCCGCCCAGTTCATCCAGCTCGCCAACCAGCGCGACATCCCGCTGCTGTTCCTCCACAACACCACCGGCTACATGGTCGGCAAGGAGTACGAGCAGGGCGGCATCGTCAAGCACGGCGCCATGATGATCAACGCGGTCGCCAACTCCCGCGTCCCCCACCTGTCCGTCCTCCTCGGCGCCTCCTACGGCGCCGGCCACTACGGCATGTGCGGCCGCGCCTACGACCCCCGCTTCCTCTTCTCCTGGCCCAGCGCCAAGTCCGCCGTCATGGGCCCGCAGCAACTCGCCGGCGTGCTCTCCCTCGTGGCCCGCCAGTCGGCCGCCGCGAAGGGACGGCCGTACGACGACGAGGCGGACGCGGCCCTGCGCGCCATGGTGGAGCAGCAGATCGAGTCCGAGTCGCTGCCCATGTTCCTGTCCGGGCGGCTGTACGACGACGGCGTCATCGACCCGCGCGACACCCGCACCGTCCTCGGCCTGTGCCTGTCCGCCGTCCACACCGCACCCTACGAGGGCGTGCGCGGCGGCTTCGGCGTCTTCCGGATGTGAGGTTCCCCGTGATCAGCACCGTCCTCGTCGCCAACCGCGGCGAGATCGCCTGCCGCATCTTCCGCACCTGCCAGGAGTCCGGCGTCCGGACGGTCGCCGTGCACTCGGACGCCGACGAGAACGCCCTCCACACACGCGTGGCCGACGCCGCGGTACGACTGCCGGGAACGGCGCCCTCCGACACCTACCTGCGCGGCGACCTGATCGTGAAGGCCGCCCTCGCGGCCGGCGCCGACGCCGTGCACCCCGGCTACGGCTTCCTCTCCGAGAACGCCGACTTCGCGCGCGCCGTCACCGACGCGGGCCTGACCTGGATCGGGCCGCCGCCCGAGGCCATCGCGGCGATGGCGTCCAAGACCCGCGCCAAGGAACTGATGGGCCTCGCGCCCCTGGACCGGGACGCGGTCACCGAGGCCGACCTGCCGGTGCTGGTCAAGGCCGCGGCGGGCGGTGGCGGACGCGGCATGCGCGTCGTCCGGCGCCTGGCGGACCTCGACGCCGCGCTGACCGCCGCGCGCGCGGAGGCGGCGAGCGCCTTCGGGGACGGCGAGGTGTTCGTCGAGCCCTACGTGGAGAACGGCCGCCACGTCGAGGTGCAGGTCCTCGCCGACACGCACGGCACGGTGTGGACGCTCGGCACCCGCGACTGCTCCCTCCAGCGCCGCCACCAGAAGGTGATCGAGGAGGCCCCGGCGCCCGGTCTCACCGAGGAGCTGACGGAGGAACTCCACACGCTGGCCGTCCGGGCCGCCCGCGCCGTCGACTACGTCGGCGCCGGCACCGTCGAGTTCCTCGTCGCCGACGGCAGGGCCCACTTCCTGGAGATGAACACCCGCCTCCAGGTCGAACACCCCGTCACCGAAGCCGTGTACGGCATCGACCTGGTCGCCCTCCAGCTCCGGATCGCCGAGGGCCACGCCCTCGAACCCGACCCGCCGCCCGCCCGCGGCCACGCCGTCGAGGCCCGCCTGTACGCCGAGGACCCGGCGCAGGACTGGGCCCCGCAGACCGGCCGCCTGCACCGCCTCGCCGTCCCCGACGGCATCCGCCTGGACACCGGCTGCACCGACGGCGACGACATCGGCGTCCACTACGACCCGATGCTCGCCAAGGCCGTCGCCCACGCCCCCACCCGCGCAGAAGCCGTCCGCCGGCTCGCCGGCGCGCTGGAACGGGCGGCGATCCACGGCCCGGTCACCAACCGGGACCTCCTCGTCCGCTCCCTGCGCCACGAGGAGTTCGCCTCCGCCCGCATGGACACCGGCTTCTACGACCGTCACCTCGCCGCCCTCACCGCGCCCGCCCCCGATCCCCTCGCCCCGCTGGCCGCCGCCCTCGCCGACGCCCACGGCCGCTCCCGGTTCGGCGGCTGGCGCAACGTCCCGTCACAGCCGCAGGTCAAGCGGTACGCCCTGGCGGGCGAGGAACACGAGGTCCGCTACCACCACACCCGCGACGGCCTCGCCGCCGACGGCGTCCGCGTCGTCCACGCCGACGCCCGCCTGGTCGTCCTGGAGGCCGACGGCGTCCGGCGCCGCTACGAGATCGCCCGCTACGGCGACCGGGTCCACGTGAACACCACCGTCCTCACCGCCCTGCCCCGCTTCCCCGCCCCCACCGCCCGGCACGCCCCCGGCTCCCTCCTCGCCCCCATGCCCGGCACGGTCGTCCGCGTCGCGGAGGGCCTGACCGAGGGCGCGGCCGTCCGGGCGGGCCAGCCCCTGCTATGGCTGGAGGCGATGAAGATGGAACACGAGATCACCGCCCCGGTCACCGGCACGCTGAGCGCTCTCGACGCCGAGCCCGGCAGACAGGTGGAGGTCGGCGCCCTCTTGGCCGTGGTCGACGGGGACGCCGGTTAGGGGCGCGGGGAACTGCGCGACCAGCCACGACGAGACCCGCAGACGAAGGAGCCGCATGACCCCCGTACTCGAATCCGAAGAGCACAAGTCCCTCCGCGAAGCGGTATCGGCCTTCGCCAGAAGCCACCCCCGAACCCTCGGCACCGACACCCGCCAGTTCTGGCAGCAGGCCGCCAAGCTCGGCTACATCGGCGTCAACCTGCCGGAGGCCTACGGCGGAGGCGGCGGCGGCATCACCGAACTCTCGCTCGTTCTCGAAGAGATGGGCGCCGTCGGCAATCCACTGCTCATGATGATCGTCTCCCCGGCGATCTGCGGCACCGTCATCGCCCGCTTCGGCACCGAGGCCCAGAAGCGGGAGTGGCTCCCCGCCCTCGCCGACGGCAGCCGCCTGATGGCCTTCGGCATCACCGAACCCGACGCCGGCTCCAACAGCCACCGCATCACCACCACCGCCCGCCGCGACCCGGCGACCGGGGACTGGCTGCTCACCGGCCGCAAGGTCTTCGTCTCCGGCGTCGACATCGCCGACGCCACCCTCGTCGTCGGCCGCACCGAGGACGCCCGCACCGGCAGGCTCAAGCCCTGCCTGTTCATCGTCCCGCGCGACGCGGAGGGCTTTGGGCGGCGCCCCATCGACATGGAACTCGACGCCGCCGAGAAGCAGTTCGAGCTGACCCTCGACGACGTCCGGCTGCCCGCCGGCGCGCTCGTCGGCGACGAGGACGCCGGCCTCCTCCAGCTCTTCGCCGGCCTCAACCCCGAGCGCGTCATGACCGCCGCCTTCGCGATCGGCATGGGCCGCCACGCACTCGCCAAAGCCGTCGCGTACGCCCGCGAACGCACCGTCTGGAAGACCCCCATCGGCGCCCACCAGGCCATCGCCCACCCCCTCGCCCAGGCCCACATCGACCTCGAACTCGCCCGCCTGATGATGCAGAAGGCCGCCCACCTCTACGACGCCGGCGACGACACGGCCGCCGGCGAGGCCGCCAACATGGCCAAGTACGCGGCCGGCGAGGCCTGTGCGAAGGCCGTCGACCAGGCCGTGCACACCCTCGGCGGCAACGGCCTCACCCGCGAGTACGGACTCGCCCGGCTGGTAACGGCCTCGCGCGTGGCGCGTATCGCCCCGGTGAGCCGGGAGATGATCCTCAACTACGTCTCCCACCAGACCCTGGGCCTGCCCAAGTCGTACTAGGCCGTTCCCGGACGGCGTTGGAGGAACCGTGTTCCGCAGCCAGTACGCAGACGTCCCGCCCGTCGAACAGCCCATCCACGACGCCGTGCTCGGTCGGGCCGCCGTGTTCGGGAACGCCCCGGCACTGATCGACGGCACCGACGGCACCACCCTCACCTACGAACAGGTGGACCGGTTCCACCGCCGCATCGCCGCCGCCCTCGCCGAGGCCGGCCTGCGCAAGGGCGACGTCCTCGCCCTGCACAGCCCGAACACGGTCGCCTTCCCGCTCGCCTTCTACGCCGCCACCCGCGCGGGCGCCTCCGTGACCACCGTGCACCCGCTCGCCACCGCGGAGGAGTTCGCCAAGCAGCTCGGCGACTCACGGACCCGCTGGATCGTCACCATCTCCCCGCTCCTGGGCGTCGCCCGCCGGGCCGCCGAACTCGCGGGCGGGATCCAGGAGATCTTCGTCTGCGACGGCGCACCCGGCCACCGCTCCCTCGTCGACATGCTCGCCTCGACCGCACCCGAACCCGAGGTCGCCATCGACCCGGCCGAGGACGTCGCCGCCCTCCCGTACTCCTCGGGCACCACCGGCACCCCCAAGGGCGTCATGCTCACCCACCGGCAGATCGCCACCAACCTCGCCCAGCTCCAGCCCGCCGTCGGGGCCGGACCCGGCGACCGCGTCCTCGCGGTCCTGCCGCTGTTCCACATCTACGGGCTCACCGCCCTCATGAACGCCCCGCTGCGGCTCGGCGCCACCGTCGTCGTCCTGCCCCGCTTCGACCTGGAGCAGTTCCTCGCCGCCATCCAGGACCACCGCATCACCGGCCTGTACGTCGCCCCGCCGATCGTCCTCGCCCTCGCCAAACACCCCCTGGTCGCCGACTACGACCTGTCCTCCCTGAAGTACGTCGTCAGCGCCGCCGCCCCCCTGGACGCGAAGCTCGCCGCCGCCTGCTCCCGACGGCTCGGCCTGCCGCCCGTCGGCCAGGCCTACGGCATGACCGAACTGTCCCCGGGCACCCACGTCGTCCCCCTCGACGCCATGGCCGACGCACCGCCCGGCACCGTCGGCAAGCTCATCGCCGGCACCGAGATGCGCATCGTCTCCCTCACCACTCCCGGCGAGGACCTCGGCGTCGGCGAGGCCGGCGAGATCCTCATCCGCGGCCCCCAGGTCATGAAGGGCTACCTCGGCCGCCCCGACGCCACCGCCGCCATGATCGACGCCGACGGCTGGCTGCACACCGGGGACGTCGGACACGTCGACGCCGACGGCTGGCTGTTCGTCGTCGACCGCGTCAAGGAACTGATCAAGTACAAGGGCTTCCAGGTGGCCCCCGCCGAACTGGAGGCCCTCCTCCTCACCCACCCCGGCATCACCGACGCCGCCGTCGTCGGCGACCACGACGACGACGGCAACGAGGTGCCGCACGCCCACGTCGTGCGCCGGACACCCGCCGACGGGCCCACCGAAGGAGAGGTCATGATGTACGTCGCCGAACGCGTCGCCCCCTACAAACGCGTCCGCCGCGTCACCTTCGTCGACGCCGTGCCCCGGGCGGCCAGCGGCAAGATCCTCCGCCGCGAACTGCGAGGCCGCCCGTGACCCCCGTCGTCCGCGCCCGCACCCGGGGGGTCGAGACCCTCATCCTCGACTCCCCGCACCACCGCAACGCCCTCTCCGCCACCCTCGTCGCCGACCTCGCCGACGCACTGAAGGACGCCGGCCGGGACACCGGCGTCCGCGCCGTCGTCCTCACCCACACCGGCACCACCTTCAGCGCCGGCGCCGACCTGCGCGACCCGCCCCACCCGGACGCCCTCGTCGCCCTGCTCCGGCAGATCGTCGAACTGCCGAAACCGGTCCTCGCCCGGGTCACCGGACACGTCCGCGCCGGCGGCCTCGGCCTGCTCGCCGCCTGCGACATCGCGGCGGCGTCGCACGAGGCCACGTTCGCCTTCACCGAGGTCCGCATCGGCGTGGCACCCGCCGTCATCAGCCTCACCGTGCTGCCCCGCGCCGACCCCCGCGCCCTCGCCCGCCACTACCTCACCGGCGAGCGCTTCGACGCCGCCGAGGCCGCCCGCACCGGCCTGCTCACCGCTGTCGGCGACGACGTCGACGCCGTCCTCGCGCCCGTCCTCGACGGTGTGCGCCGTGCCTCACCACAGGGCCTGGCCGAGACGAAACGGCTGCTCACGGCTAGGGTGCTGGAGGCCTTCGACCGGGACGCGGCCGACCTGACCGCGCTCTCGGCCCGGCTGTTCTCCTCCCCGCAGGCCCGCGAGGGGATGACGGCCTTCCTCGAACGACGGGATCCGGAATGGGCGCTGTGAGCACGGCCGACCGTGCCGAACGAGTACCCAAGCAGGACCGCAGCCGGGCCACCCGGCAGCGGCTCCTGGCCGCCGCCGTGGCCTGCCTCGCCGAACACGGCTGGGCCGGCTCCACGGTCTCCGCCGTCGCCGAACGCGCCGGCGTCTCCCGCGGCGCCGCCCAGCACCACTTCCCGACCCGCGAGGACCTGTTCACGGCCGCCGTCGAGTACGTCGCCGAGGAACGCTCCGGCGCCCTGCGCGCCCTCTTCCCCGACGGCGCGGCGACCGACGACCGCCACGCCGTGGTCACCGCCCTCGTCGACCTCTACACGGGCCCCCTGTTCCGCGCCGCGCTCCACCTGTGGGTCGCCGCCTCCGACGAGGAACAGCTGCGCGACCGGGTGACCGAGCTGGAGGCCCGCGTCGGCCGCGAGAGCCACCGCATCGCCGTCGACCTCCTTGGCGCCGACGAGAGCCGCCCCGGCGTCCGCGAGACCGTCCAGGGCCTGCTGGACATGGCCCGCGGCCTCGGCCTCGCCAACCTCCTCACCGACGACACCGCCCGACGGGAACGGGTCGTGGCCCAGTGGGCGGACCTGCTGGACGCCGCCCTGGACTGACACGCCCCGGCCCGCCCCGGCGCATCACGGAGCGAGCCGCTCCACCCGCCAGCCCCCGTCGGCCCGAGCCACGTACCGCAGCCGGTCGTGCAGCCGGTTCTCCCGGCCCTGCCAGAACTCCACCGCACGCGGCACCACCCGGAACCCGCCCCAGTGCGGCGGCACCGGCACCCGCTCACCCTCCGGATACCGCGCCACCAGCTCGGCGTACGCGGAATCCAGGGCGTCCCGGCCGGCCACCACCGACGACTGGACGCTCGCCCACGCACCCAGCTGGGAGCCGTGCGGCCGGGTCCGGAAGTACGCGGCGGTCTCGTCCCGCCCGGTCCGCCGGGCCACCCCCGTCACGATGACCTGGCGGGCCATCGGATGCCACGGGAACAGCAACGACACGTGCGGGTTCTCGCCCAGCTCCCGCCCCTTGCGGGACTCGTAGTTGGTGTAGAAGACGAAGCCCTGCTCGTCGAAGTGCTTCAGGAGCACCGTGCGGGAACTGGGCCGGCCCCCGGCGTCCGCCGTGGAGACCACCATGGCGTTCGGCTCGAACAGGCCCGCCTCCGTCGCGGCCTGCCGGAACCAGCGCGCGAACTGCTCGACGGGCGTGGCGGCCAGCTCGCTCTCCAGGAGCCCGTCGGCCCGGTACTGCTTGCGCATCGAAGGAAGATCGAAGGGGACGGCATCGCGGTCGGTCACACCGGCCATCCTGCCGCATCCGCCGGGCACCCCCCGGGTGTCCTTCGTCACCGAGCGGCATCGAGTGGCACTGGGTGCCGCGACCCCTCCCCAAAGGTGACACCCAGGGATATCGTGCTGGTTCCGCCCCGGCCGGATGAGCACCGGCCGGACGGGGCATCACTCGGGTGACCGCAGGGACCGCGAGCCGCGACACGACCGTGGATCCATGGGGACGACCGCACTCGTCCCCGCACCGGTCGCCACACATCACGACCACGAGGAGCCGCCTGATGTCCGCATTCGTACCCGGACTAGAGGGAGTCGTCGCGTTCGAGACGGAGATCGCCGAACCCGACAAGGAGGGCGGCGCCCTCCGCTACCGCGGGGTCGACATCGAGGACCTGGTCGGCCACGTCTCCTTCGGCAACGTGTGGGGCCTGCTCGTCGACGGCGCCTTCAACCCCGGCCTGCCGCCCGCCGAGCCCTTCCCCATACCCGTGCACTCCGGCGACATCCGCGTCGACGTCCAGTCCGCGCTCGCCATGCTGGCGCCGGTCTGGGGCCTCAAACCCCTCCTGGACATCGACGCCGAACAGGCCCGCGCCGACCTCGCCCGCGCCGCCGTCATGGCCCTGTCCTACGTCGCCCAGTCCGCCCGCGGCCAGGGCCTGCCCATGGTCCCGCAGCGCGAGATCGACAAGGCCCGGTCCGTGGTCGAACGCTTCATGATCCGCTGGCGCGGCGAGCCCGACCCCAAGCACGTGGCCGCGGTCGACGCCTACTGGACCTCCGCCGCCGAGCACGGCATGAACGCCTCCACCTTCACCGCCCGCGTCATCGCCTCCACCGGCGCCGACGTCGCCGCGGCCCTCTCCGGCGCCGTCGGCGCCATGTCCGGCCCGCTGCACGGCGGCGCGCCCTCCCGGGTCCTGCACATGATCGAGGAGATCGAACGCACCGGGGACGCCGAGGCGTACGTCAAGAGGACCCTCGACGCCGGCGAGCGCCTCATGGGCTTCGGCCACCGCGTCTACCGCGCCGAGGACCCCCGCGCCCGCGTCCTGCGCCGCACCGCCCGCGAACTGGGCGCCCCGCGCTACGAGGTCGCGGAGGCCCTGGAGAAAGCGGCCCTCACCGAGCTCCACAACCGCCGCCCGGACCGCGTCCTGGCCACCAACGTCGAGTTCTGGGCGGCCATCGTGCTGGACTTCGCCGAGGTCCCGGCCCACATGTTCACGTCCATGTTCACCTGCGCCCGCACGGCCGGCTGGTCGGCGCACATCCTGGAGCAGAAGCGCACGGGCCGCCTGGTCCGCCCCTCCGCCCACTACACCGGCCCGGGCCCCCGCGACCCGCGCGAGATCGAGGGCTACGAGGACATCGCGGGCTGATCCCCACCGGCCCCCGCACGACGCAGACGACCCGCGAGTCTGGTTCCTCCGTGGAGGAGCCGGCCGGACGTACCGGCGACTCGCGGGTCGGGTGACTGCGATGGATTGGCCGGCTGCGTGCATCGCGCACACGCTGGTCCGGCACCGCACAGGTGTGGTGACGGGCCGCTAGCCCGCAGCCACCTCTTCCGTCCGGTATTCATACATTTGCCGAACCACCTCCTTTCCGAAGTAGCAGCAACACTAGGAAGCCCTCCACCGCGAATCAACCCGTTTTCCGATGTTCTCGGGCCTGTGGTTCGACACGGGTCTCGTACCCGAGGACAGCGTGGCGTGTGCGGTGGTCGGCGGTGTGTTCTGCCAGGCGGTACGGGGCCGCAGGCCGATACGCGTGGACGCGTCCTGCCCGGTCACCTACCGTTCCGCGCATGACGCAGCGGCGGACGATTCTGAGCGGGTCCACGTTCGAGGAGCGGATCGGGTACGCCCGGGCCGTCGTCGACGGGGACCGGGTGCACGTGTCGGGGACGACCGGGTTCGACTACGCGGCGATGACCATCGCCGACGACGTGGTGGAGCAGGCCGAGCAGTGCCTGCGCAATATAGGCGCCGCGCTGGCCGAGGCGGGCTGCACGTTCGCGGACGTGGTGCGGGTGCGGTACCTGCTGCCCGTGCGGGAGGACTTCGAGCCCTGCTGGCCCGTGCTGCGGCGGGTGTTCGGCGAGGTGCGGCCCGCGGCCACGATGACGGTGTGCGGGCTCGCGGACGAGCGGATGCGGATCGAGATCGAGGTGGACGCGCGCCGGGGGCCCGTGGGGCCCGGCTCGGGGCTGCGGATCGAGGCCGTGGACGGCGACGCCATGGCCGAGCAGTGGCGGCACGTCCACAACGTGATCGTGCCGCCCGCCGCGATGTCCCTGGACGACGTGCGCGAGCGCAGTGGCCGGTACCGGCTGGAGAACGCCTACCTGGGGGACGTCCTCGTCGGGTGTTCCACCGTGCGGCCGCCCGGAGGGGAGGAGCGGGTGGCGACGGTGATCGCCCGGGTGCTGCCGGCGTTCCGGGGACGGGGGATCGGCGCGGCGCTGTACGAGCGGGGGCTGGCGCACGCGCGCGGGCTGGGTGCCGCGGCGGTGGAGACGGTGGTGCTGGCGGCGAACGAGGAGGGGTTGCGGTTCGCCGCGGCGCGGGGTTTCGCCGAGCGGGAGCGGTACGTCCTGGACGGTGAGAGCGACGAGTGGGTCGATCTGCGGCTGGCGGCGGGGAGGTGACCGCGGGACCCTTGTTGACGGGGGCGTATGCCGGGTTTCCGCTGGGCAACGATTTCCGCAATCTTGCGGGAACCCGCTGTGTGCTGCGTCACGTTCGAGTTGAATGAAGGCCGGTGGACGAACCGGCGTACGGTACGGCGGACGCAGCCTGCAGGGGGTTCAGGTGAGTGCTTCCCGGCGTAGGGGGACCACGGACGAGCTGGGGCCGGACGAGCCGGAGCAGCCCGAGCGGGACGGTGCGGACCTGTTGGCCGCGCTCCTCGACGGGATGGACGCGGCGCTGTGCGCCTTCGACGCCGAGGGCGTCGTCACCCACTGGAACCGTGAGGCGGAGCGGATCCTGGGCTGGAGCGCGGCCGAGGCCGTGGGGCGGCGGGGGTTCGCCGGCTGGGCGGTGCGCAGTGCGGACGCGGGGGAGGTCGAGGAGCGGCTGCTGTCCGCGATGCGGGCGCCGGGGCGTCAGGTGAACGAGTTCGCGTTGCTGACCAAGGACGGCGGGCGGGTGCTGGTGCGCACCCAGTCGGCGGCCGTGCGCGGTCCGGACGGCAGGCCCGCGGGGGTGTACTGCGCGTTCAGCGAGGTGCACACGCAGATCGACCTGGAGCGGTCCATCGCGCTGAGCGAGGCGTTGCTGGAGGACGCGAGCTGGGGTGTCGTGCTCGTGGACGTGGATCTGCGGCCCGCCGTGGTCAACGCGCACGCGGCGCGTGCGCTGGGTGCCGGTCGTACGTCGGTGCTGGGCCGGCCGCTGGGTGATCTGCTCTCCCAGGGTGTGGAGGAGTTGGAGAGCGTGCTCACGCACGTCCTGGCGGAGGGTGCGCCGCCGGCGCCCGCCGAGGTCTGGGTGGGCGTGCGCACCCCGGAGGGGGAGCGGCGGCGGTGCTGGCGCAGCGGGTTCGTGCGGTTGGCCTCGCCGTTGGCGGAGGAGCCGGTGCCGCTGGGTGTGGGCTGGCTGTTCCAGGACGTCACGGAGGCCCGGCAGGGGGAGCAGGAGGCGTCGCTGCTGCGGTTCCGTGCCAATCAGCTGCACCGGGCGGCGCGGGCGGCGGCGGAGTGCGAGGACCCGGCGGAGGCGGCGACGGTGCACCTCGACTTCGCGTTGGCCGGGTTCGCGGACCACGCGTTGATCGACCGGGTGGCGGGCGGGGCGCGGGTGGATTCCGGGGCGGGGGAGCCGGTCCGTCTGGTGCGGGTCGTGACGACGCCCTCCGGTGCGCCGGGGACCGCGTTGCCGTTCGGGGCGGCCGGGGTGCCGGTGCGGTACGGCGAGGGGCATCCGGCGCTGCAGTGCGTGGAGCGTGTGGGGTCGGTGCGGGCCAGCGCGGGTGTCGGCACGGTGCCGCACGAGCGGGCGCGCCGGTGGGCCGAGGCCCGGCAGTGGCCGGCGGACACGGTGCACGCCCTGTGCACGGTGTTGCGCAGCCGGGGGCGGACGCTGGGTGTCGTGACGTTCCTGCGGGGTGCCGGTCGCAGTGCCTTCGAGCGGTCCGACGCGATGTACGCGGAGGACGTGGCGGTGCGCATCGCGACGATGCTGGACCTGGCCGCGGTGGTGGCCGAGGAGTAGGCGTGTCCTTCGGGGCGGGTGGTGGGCGGGTGGTGCGGTGCGGGGGGTCGTCGGCCGGTCGGTGCCGGTATCGGCCGGTCAGTGCCGGTAGAAGATCCGGTCGCCGTACTCCGCCATGACGCGGCCGTTCCACTCGTGGCCGCCGTCCACGTTGCCGGAGCGCAGCAGGGGCGGTTCGACGCCGTGTTCGGCGAGGGCGCAGGCCGCCGTGGCCATCACGGCCTGCATCAGTGCCGTGGTGACGACCGTGGAGGCGGGTGCGAAGGGTGCCGGGACGGTGTCGAGGGTGAGTTCCGCGTCCCCGACGGCGATCTTGGAGTCGAGGACGAGGTCGCAGTGGTCCTTCAGGAAGGTGCCGGAGGTGTGCCGGGACCTGGTCTCGGTGGCGTACGCCACCGAGGTCACGCCGATGACCTTCACGCCGAGGGCGCGGGCGTTCATGGCCATCTCCACGGGGAGGGCGTTGCGCCCGGACAGGGAGATGATCACCAGGGCGTCGCCCGCGCGCAGCGGTGAGGAGTCCAGTACGGCGCTCGCGAGGCCGTCGACGCGTTCCAGGGCGGAGCCGAGCGTGGCCGGCCTGACGTCGACGCCGACGACGCCGGGCACGGCGAGCAGGTTCATCAGGGCGAGTCCGCCGGCGCGGTAGACGACGTCCTGGGCGGCGAGGGAGGAGTGGCCGGCGCCGAAGGCGAAGAGGCGGCCCCCGGCGCGGACGGTGTCGGCGAGCAGGGTGCCGGCCGCCTCGATGGCGTCGGCCTCCTCGTCGCGGACGCGGCGCAGCAGGTCGATCGCCGCGTCGAGGAACTGGCCGGCCGGCTTGCGGTCGCTCATGCGGGGCCCCTTCGGTGTGGCTGCGTCGCGGATCACCGTGCGGTCTGGACCTGTGCGGTGTCAATACGGCCGGGCGGGCCGTGTCGGGCGGCGTCCGGTGGTGCCGGGCGCTCCGGCTTTCCCCGACGCGGGACGCTTGTCGGTGGTATGCGTCAGAATTGGACGCAGGGCCAGCGCACGCGCCGGTGGGCCTCCGCCTCCGGCAGATCTCACCAAGGGGCACGTATGTCCGGACTGATCGACACCACGGAGATGTATCTCCGCACCATCCTCGAGCTGGAGGAGGAAGGTGTGGTCCCCATGCGTGCCAGGATCGCCGAGCGGCTCGACCAGAGCGGTCCGACGGTCAGCCAGACGGTGGCGCGGATGGAGCGCGACGGTCTGGTGTCCGTGGCGGCCGACCGGCATCTGGAGCTGACCGACGAGGGGCGTCGGCTGGCCACGCGCGTGATGCGCAAGCACCGGCTCGCGGAGTGCCTGCTGGTCGACGTGATCGGCCTGGAGTGGGAGCAGGTGCACGCCGAGGCCTGTCGCTGGGAGCACGTGATGAGCGAGGCCGTCGAGCGTCGCGTGCTGGAGCTGCTGCGGCACCCGACCGAGTCGCCGTACGGCAATCCGATCCCGGGTCTGGAGGAGCTGGGCGAGACGGACGGTGCCGACCCGTTCCTGGACGAGGGCATGGTGTCGCTCGCCGAGCTCGGTCCGGGTCCCGAGGGCAAGACGGTCGTGGTGCGTCGCATCGGCGAGCCGATCCAGACGGACGCGCAGCTGATGTACACGCTGCGCCGGGCGGGTGTGCAGCCGGGTTCGGTGGTGAGCGTGACGGAGTCGGCGGGCGGTGTGCTGGTCGGCAGCGGCGGCGAGGCGGCCGAGCTGGACGCGGACGTCGCGTCCCACGTGTTCGTCGCCAAGCGCTGAGTGCCCGCGCGGGCCGGTCGCGGGGTGTCGGGCGGGCGGTGGCGCGGGGGTTCGCGTCACCGTGCCGGTCCCGTCGTTTCCGGGCGGGGTGCGCCGAAGCGCAGCGGTGGCGGGTTTCGCGTGCGAGGCTGTCGCGTGGACGGCCGGGCGTGAGGGTTCCGGGCGTGGGGTGACGGTGGTGCCGGCCCCGGCCGGGGAGGGGAGGGGCCATGCCGGAGAGACGGAGAGGGCCCCGGCGCCTGGTGGCGCCGGGGCCTGTTCTCCCCTGTGCTGACCCGGAGCCCCGAGCTCTCGGGGTCAGTCCCCGCGGACCGTTTTCCCCGAGCGGTCCGCCCCCCGCTGAAGATCTCCCCCCGGTGGGGGCGATCAATCCCTGAGGGGTGTCACTCGAAGGAGGGATGTTGCCCGGCGAGACGGCATTTTCGAATATTCATTCGATACTCTGCGGTGGTCGGACACGAACGGCCCGTACGACGGGCGCCCGGCAGGACCAGCGCGGAGACCGAGGAAGCGCGGGGACGGCAGGGCGCGGGCACGACAGGGCGTGACACTTGGGGGTGCCAGGACCTATGGCGCGGCGCATCGACGTGACCGGGGCGGGCGGCGTACGCCTCGCCGCCTGGGAGTTCGGTGATCCTCCCAAACCCGGCGGGACGGATCCGGTGGACGGGGCCGGTGGCCTCCCGGGCGTGCTGTTACTGCACGGTCTGATGGGCCGCGCGTCGCACTGGGCGCCCACGGCCCGCTGGCTCTCGGCGCGCCACCGGGCCGTCGCCCTCGACCAGCGCGGCCACGGCCGCAGCGACAAACCGCCGCAGGGCGCCTACACCCGCGAGGCCTACGTCGAGGACGTCGAGGCCGCCCTGGAGCAGCTCGGTCTCGCCCCCGCCGTCCTCGTCGGTCACGCCATGGGAGCGCTCACCGCCTGGCAGCTCGCCGCCAGGCGGCCCGACCTGGTCCGCGGCCTGGTCGTCTGCGACATGCGGGCCTCCGCGCTCGGCGGTGCCTCGCAGCAGGTGTGGGCCGAGTGGTTCCGGGCCTGGCCGGTCCCCTTCGCGACGCTCGCCGACGTCCGCAAGTGGTTCGGCGAGGACGACCCGTGGGTGGAGCGGCCGAATCCGGCCCGCGGCGAGTTCTACACCGAGGTGATGGCCGAGTCCGCGGACGGCTGGCGCCCCGTCTTCGAACCGGAGCAGATGCTGCGCTCCCGCGAGACCTGGGTGCACGACGCCCACTGGGAGGAGCTGGCCCAGGTCCGCTGCCCCACCCTGGTCGTGCGCGGCCTGGACGGCGAGCTCGGCCGCGCGGAGGCGCAGGAGATGGTCCGGGTCCTGCCGCACGGCCGGTACGCGGAGGTCGCCGACGCCGGCCACCTCGTCCACTACGACCGGCCGGAGGCGTGGCGGGCGGCCGTCGAACCGTTCCTGGACACCCTCGGGGGAGGGTGAGGCGGGGCGGCCGCCCCGCCCGGGTCACCCCTTGCTCACCGCCGCCAGGATCTCCGGCAGCCGCCGGGCCGTGCGCGGTGCGGCCAGGCGCAGGCCCAGCTGGGTGAGCACCGCGCCGTACACCGCGCCCACCGGCAGCAGCACCGCGTCCCACGCGTCGCCGCCCTCGCGCAGGTTCAGCCAGACGGTCAGCGCGATGACCGGCGCGCACAGCAGGGCGGCGCCCACCATCCCGCCGAAGATGGAGATCCAGGCCAGCCCGATCTGACCGGGGACCACGTTCTTGTGGCCCTCCTGCGGAATGGAGTACGGGAAGCGGGCCGAGGTCCAGGCGCCGGTCGCCAGCATCGCGCCGAGCAGCGCGAGGGACAGGCCGAGCACCTCGGGCAGCTTCCGCCAGGCGTCGAGCATCGCGGTGGTCACGACGGTGACGAGGACGACGTACGGCAGGGTGATCAGCAGCAGGGCCAGCGCACGGGCGCGCAGTTCGACGTACGCGTCCCGCGCCGAGGAGATCGTCATCGCGACGATCCAGAAGGCGGACGTGTCCTGGCCGAACTGGTTGTACATCTGGATGCCGAGCATCCCGGCGGCGAAGCAGGCGAAGTAGACCGAGCCGGTGCCCTGCCAGGCGTTGAACACCGGCACGATCAGGCCGATGGCGAGCGAGGTCACCCAGGCCGCCTTGGTCTTGGGGTCGCGCCACACGTACCTGAGGGAGCGTTCCATCGTGGTGCCGGTGCGGCCCGCCGGGAGCAGCCGGGCGAGCCCCGCCGGGTCCCGCTCGCGGACGGGCCTGCCCTCGGCCGCCTGGAGGGTGGAGCCGTCGGGCGTGGTCATCAGCCGGGTCAGGTGCCGCGCCCACACCCACAGCAGCAGCACCAGGGCCGCCGCGGTCAGCGCCAGCTGGGCGAGGGCGACGCCGTACGAACCGTCGCTCGCCGCGTCCATCGCGCCGATCGCCGTCGCGGGCGGCACCCAGCGCAGCACGTCGGCCACCGGGTCGAGCTGCTCCAGACCGGACGTGCCCAGCCGCTGCGCGCCGAAGTTGACCACCTGCGCCCCGATCGCGACGACCAGGCCGCTGAGCACCGCCAGGTCGCGGCCCTTGCGGCTGGTCAGCAGCCGGACGTTGGCGGCGGCGACGGCCCGCGCGAGGGTCACGCACACCAGCAGCGCGAGGACCGCGCCGACGACGCCGACGGCGAACGCCGCCCCGCCGTGCGCGACGGCGACCACGGAGCCGGCGAACATGCACAACGTGAACAGCGGCCCGATGCCCACCAGCGAGGCCGCGAGCAGGGCCCGCACCAGCGGACGGGGCCGCAGCGGCAGCATCACCAGCCGTGTCGGGTCGAGGGTCTCGTCGCCGCTGGGGAAGAACAACGGCATCACCGCCCAGCCCAGGGCGAGCACCGCGGCGAGCAGGACGACCAGGGCGTCCACGTGCGCGTGTCCGCGCAGCGCGATCAGGCCGATCAGCTGGAGCGCGGCGAAGAGCAGGACGACGACGGCCGAGGCGACGTAGGCGGCCCGCCGCCCGCCGGACAGGCGCAGCCCGTTGCGCAGCAGGGACAGTTTCAGCCGCACGAACACGACCGTGAGGGGCGTGGCCGGGGCGGCGGGGCCGGCCGGCGGTGCGGGGGCGGTCCGTGCGCTCATCGGGCCCCGCCCCCCAGCCAGTCGAGGTCGCTCCCGGCGTCCCGGACGCCCGCGCCCACGAGTTCGAGGAACGCCTCCTGCAACGACGCCGCGCCACCGCGCACCTCGGCGAGCGTGCCGGTGGCGCGGATGCGGCCCGCGGCCATGACGGCCACCCAGTCGCACAGCGACTCCACCAGCTCCATCACGTGCGAGGAGAAGACGACGGTGGCGCCGGACGCGGTGTAGCGCTCCAGGACACCCCGGATCGTCTGCGCCGACACCGGGTCGACCCCCTCGAACGGCTCGTCCAGGAACAGCACTTCGGGGTTGTGCAGCAGCGCGGTCGCCAGGCCGATCTTCTTGCGCATGCCGGTCGAGTAGTCGACGACCAGTTTGTGCTGGGCCCCGGCCAGGTCGAGCACGTCCAGCAGCTGCGTGGCCCGCTTGTCCACCTCGGCCCCGGGCAGTCCGCGCAGCCGGCCCGAGTAGGCGAGCAACTCCCGCCCCGACAGCCGCTCGAACAGCCGCAGCCCCTCCGGCAGCACCCCGATCCTGGCCTTCACCTCGACCGGGTCGCGCCACACGTCGTGCCCGACCACCTCGACCGACCCCTGATCCGGCCGGAGCAGCCCGGTGACCATGGAGAGCGTGGTGGTCTTCCCGGCCCCGTTCGGCCCGACGAGCCCGATGAACTTGCCCGCGGGCAGCTCCAGATCGATCCCGCCCACGGCGACCTGCTGGCCGAACCGCTTCCACAACCCCTGCACCCGCACGGCGCTTGCGCTCATCACGACTCCCTCCGTCGACCAGAACCCTACGGGGAGGGAAGCGAGCCGAAGAGGCACGGGGCTGAGCGGACACGGGGCTCCGCGGCGCGGGCCGCGGCCACCGCCGGACACGAGCCACACGGAGGAGGAGGCGCCCCCGGCGGTCCCCGTCCGCACGCGTATGTCGGAGGAGGAGGCGTCCCTAGCGGTCCCGTCCGCACGCGTACGCCAGCGGTGAGATCAACTCCTCCGCGTCCGGCAGCCACCGGTTCGCCGGGGTCGGCCGGCACACCCACTGCACGGCCCCCCGCGTCCCGTACCGCGTGGGCGGCGCGGCGACGTACCCGCCCTCCCCGAGCGCGGTCAGATCGAGCGAGCGGGGCGGCCACCCCAGGGCCCGCACCAGCTCGGGCACCTTCACCGCGGCCCCCGGAAGGACGAAGAACCGCATCCGCCGGTCCGGCGCCAGCGTCACCGGTCCGAGCGCCAGCTCCATCCGTTCCATCCGGGCGAGCGCGAGGAACCCCGCGGTCTCGGGCACCTCGATCGCGTCGAACGTCCGTCCCGTGGGCAGCAGCACCGACGCCGTCGGCCACTGCTGCCACATCCGGCGGACGACGGTCGCGCTGCCCGTCGCCTGCGTCGCCCAGTCTCCGCGCGCCGGGTGTGCGCCCGGGGCGGCGCACGCCGCCTCCCCGCAGGAGCAGCGCTGCACCCCGCCGGACGCCTCCAGCCAGGTCCCGGGAAACACGTCCCAGTGGCGTTCCTCGGCGTAGCGGACGGCGGTCTCCAGCAGCGACGTTCCGCGCTGCTGCGGGATCTGAGCGGTTTCGGTGCCCGGGATGGTCTCTTCCACGTGGAACTCAACTCCCGCACCCACTACGGGTTACGGCCCCCCTGCGCGCGGGGGAGGAGCACCGATCCCGCGCTCGGGGCGCATGGGTGCACGTGTGGGGGCGCGCGGGAGGATCCGCGGCCGGAGCTGGGTAGCCAGGTCTGGGGCCGGCGCCGGCCGTCACCCCGGCAAACCTCACAAGCTTCGCATTGTCGGCACGTCGACGGGGCATTGATCTTCACGGCCGGACATCTCTCGTTCCGCCGAGACAGCATCGAGACCGCATGGGGGTACGCCATGGCCGCAAGGCCTCTCGTCGCGCGGCAGCCGAACGAACGGCTGCAGGCGCTCATTCAGGAAGCGGGCTGCTCGAACGCGGGCCTGGCCCGCCGGGTGAACATGTGCGGCGTCGAGCACGGCCTCGACCTGAGGTACGACAAGACGTCGGTGGCCCGCTGGCTGCGCGGACAGCAGCCGCGCGGCCGGGCCCCGGCGATCATCGCGGAGGCGCTGGGACGCAAGCTCGGCCGTACGGTCACGATCGACGAGATCGGCATGGCCAACGGCAAGAACCTCGCGTCGGGCGTCGGCCTCCAGTTCTCGCCGACGGTCCTGGGAGCCATCGAGCAGGTCTGCGAACTGTGGCGCAGCGACGTGGGGCGGCGGGACTTCCTGTCCGGCTCCTCCGTCGCCGCGTCCGCGCTGGTGGAGCCGAGCCGCGACTGGCTGATCTCCGCGCCCGACCCGCAGGTGTCGCGCTCGGCCGGGCCGCGGGTGGGCCAGTCCGACGTGGCGGCCGTGCGGGCGATGACGCGGTCGCTGGTGGAGCTGGACCACCAGTACGGCAGCGGGCACGTGCGCCCCGTCGTCGTGCACTACCTCAACAGCGTCGTCTCCGGGCTGCTCGCGGGCTCCTACCGGGAGACGGTCGGCCGGGAGCTGTTCGCCGCGGTCGCCCGACTGACCGAGCTCGCCGGGTACATGGCCGTCGACACCGGGCAACCGGGCCTGGCCCAGCGGTACTACATCCAGTCGCTGCGGCTCGCGCAGGCGGCCGGGGACCGCGGGTACGGCGGCTACGTCCTCGCCGCGTCGATGAGCCACCTCGCCGCGCAGCTCGGGAACCCGCGCGAGATCGCGCAGTTGGCGCGCGCGGCGCAGGAGGGTACGCGCGGGCGGGTCACCCCGCGCGCGGAGTCGATGTTCCACGCGGCCGAGGCCCGCGGCCACGCCCTGCTCGGCGACGCGCGGTCGGCCCAGGCGGCCGCCGGGCGCGCGGTCGAGGCGATGGAGGCCGCCGACCCGGCCTCCGGTGACGACCCGGCGTGGATCGCGCACTTCGACCGGGCCTACCTGGCCGACGAGTTGGCGCACTGCCACCGGGACCTCGGGCAGGCCGACGCGGCGGCGCGGTGCGCCGAGGAGTCCCTGGCCGGGCACCCCGAGTCGCGGGCCCGCAGGCGGGCCATCGGCCACGTGCTGCTGGCCACCGCGCAGGTGCAGCAGCGGGAGATCGAACAGGCCTGCCACACGGCGCTGAAGGCCGTGGACCTGCTGGAGACGCTGCGCTCCAACCGG
The DNA here is from genome assembly GCF_002005565.1 of Streptomyces sp. JHA26. Taxonomy (GTDB): domain Bacteria; phylum Actinomycetota; class Actinomycetes; order Streptomycetales; family Streptomycetaceae; genus Streptomyces. Next base: position 122,898 of record NZ_BDJC01000014.1, read on the forward strand.
GGTGCCGAGTACCTGGAGGACTTCCAGCAGCGCCTGGAGCCCTACCGGGAGGAGACGGTGGTGAGGGAGTTCGGGGCACGGCTCGACCTGCCCGCCGCCGCGTGAACCTACGGGCCGCCGGCGCGTGAACGGACGGTGAAACTCCGTGTGGAGGGCGGAAAGGAACGTCAACAGCGTGCCGGGGCCCGGTTTTGTTACTGCGGTCACAGGGAAGGAGGTCACGCCCCCTGCGGCGTGGCAGTGGGCTCGGGTGACCCGGTAGCGTGAGCCGACGATTCCGAAGGTCCCCCATTCACAGGAGTCCCGGTGACGCAGAGTGGACAGGGCGAGGAGCCCTCGCCGCGGCAAGCGCGCGAAGGCATCGTGCTGCCCTCGGACGGTGGTACGCCCGTGCTGCCGGGCTCGGCGGGCGGACCCGCCGGACCGCACACCGCCGGGCCCGTGCCCGCCGCGGCGCCGCCCGGCGCCCAGGCGTGGGACCAGCCCTGGGGCCCGGGACAGCAGCACGGCCCGTCCCGGGCGGGGAGCTGGCCCACCCCGCCCGGCGCCCAGCCCTGGGGGACCCCGGAGGCCGGCGGCCCGCCCGCCGCGCAGCACGCCTGGCCCGCGCAGGGCCCGGCGCAGGGCCCCGGCGGCCTGCCGCCCGAGACGGGCCCCGGCCCGCTGCCCCGGAGAACGCGCAGCCGCCGGCGTACGGACAGCCCGGGTACGGACAGCCCGGGTACGGACAGCCCGGATACGGACAGCAGACGTACGGGCAGCCGGCGTACGGGCAGCACGGCCTGCCGTCCGCGCCGCTCCCGCCGGCCGACGAGGGCGCCACCCAGTACCTGCCGCCGGTCGGCGTGCCCGCGGACGAGGGGGCGACGCAGTACATACCCCCCGTGAGCCCGGGGGCGCTGCCGCCCGAGAGATCCGCCGGAGCGCCCTCCGACGAGACGCAGTACCTCGCTCACGCCCCGGCCGCCCCGGTGGCGTCCGCTCCCGACGCCGAGGCCACGCAGTACATCGCGCCCGTGCCCGCCGGGCCCTCCGCGGCCCCCCACGGCGGTGTCCCCGGCGCCGACGACGGCCGGCAGCCGCCCGCCGAGTTCGACAACCTCTTCCGCAGCGCCCCGGCCGACGCCCCGGCCTCCGCCACCCAGCAGCTGCCCCGCTTCGACGAGCCGGCCCCCGCGTACGTCCCGCAGGGCCCGGGCGGCGGCAGGCGCCGCGGCGGTCACGACGACGCGGGCCGGGGCGGCCGGAGCGGCTCCCGGCTGCCGCTCCTCGCGGCCGTCGGCGTCGGCATCGCCGTCGTCGGGGTCGGCGCCGGCGCGATGATGGCCGGCGGGGACGACGACGCCGACAAGGGCGGCAACCAGACCGTGTCCGCCACGGCCCCCGTGGATTCCGCGACGAACCCCGCCTCGGCGTCGCCGTCCGTCGACCCGGTCCGGCAGCAGGCCGTCGAGCTGGACAAACTGCTGGCCGAGAGCGGCAGCAGCCGGACCACCGTGATCAACGCGGTGGCCGACGTGAGGTCCTGCGACAAGCTGCCCCAGGCCGCCAAGGACCTGCGCGAGGCCGCCAAGCAGCGCGCCGGGCTGGTCACCAGCCTCTCCCGGCTGTCCGTGGACAAGCTGCCCGGCCACGCCGAGCTGACCGCCGCGCTCACCAAGGCGTGGCAGGCCTCGGCCTCGGCCGACAACCACTACGCGGCCTGGGCCGACCAGACGGCCAAGAAGAACGGCTGCAAGAAGGGCAAGGCCCGCACCACCGCCGAGACGCAGGCCGGCAACCGGGCGAGCGGCACGGCGAGCAAGGAGAAGGCGAACGCCGCCGACCTCTGGAACACCATCGCCCAGAAGTACGGCCTGACCGAGCGCGAGCCGACCCAGCTGTGACCGCCCGCGGGCGGGCCCGCACGGCCCGCCCGCCCGCCGGTGGCCCGGCCCGGCTCAGACGAGGTCGGCGTCGCGCAGGGTCCGCGTGGTGTCGACGGCGCCCTCGAGGGCCGACACCAGCCGGCCCTGCCGGACGACCTGCAGGGTGACCTCGGTGTTCACCAGCCGCGGGAAGCCGACCGAGGCCAGCTTGTCCTGGAACCTCCACCGCAGCGTCGGCGTGAGGCCGCCCGTGTCGACCTCCAGCCCGTCGTCCAGGGCCCGGGTGATGCGGTCGGCGCTCACCTCGCCGTCCCCGAGCGACTCGACGACCTCCTTGAACACGGTGTACGCGATCCAGGTGGTCTGCACCCCGGCGTCCGCGGCGTCGACGCTGTTGTCGCCGAACGCCTCCTCCCGGATGACCCTCTTCAACCTGTTCCAGCCCGGATCGTCCACCCCCGGGTACCAGCTGGTGACGTACGCGCCCTCGTAGGGGCCCGAGGCGCCGCCGGACGCGTCGACGGTCGACTGGTCGACGCTGCCGAGCACGGTCGCCGTCCGCACCCGCGGATACTCCTCGCGGGCCCGCCGGAAGGAGTCCATGAAGGTGCCGGTGCGGTCGCCGAGGACCGGCACCACACACCCCCTGCGCGCCGGGTCGGCGGTCGCCCGCCGCAGCGCCAGGTCGGACTCGTCGTCGTACTCGGTGGCGTCCTCCTCCGCCCGCTGGTCGTGGGTCGCGGCGTGTCCGCCCCCGGACAGGCCCGAGTCGAGCAGCGGGGCCAGCTGGTCGCCCGCGATGGTGTCGGGGCGGATGAGCGTGACGGGCCCGCAGGACTCGGCGAGCGCGCTGCCCAGACCGGCGAGCAGCGCGGGCTGGCCGCCGTTGACGGGGTAGGACAGGGGACTGGTGAACTCGGCGTTGGTGATGCCGTAGCCGCCGATGTACGGGATGCCGGCGCCCTCCAGGACGGGGAGGAACGAGTCGGCGTGCTGGCTGTAGGAGCCGACCACGGCGACCGCGCCCTCCTTGACGGCACGGCGGGCGCACTTCGCGGCGGCCACGCTGTCGTCGTGGTCGTTGCAGGTCAGGACGTTCAGCCTGCGGCCGCCCAGGCCGCCGTGGGCGTTGGCCCAGCGGGCGTAGGCACGGGCGAAGGCGGGCATGCCGGGCTTGTTGGTCGCGCCCGTGTCCGAGGGCGCCCAGGTCATGACGGTGATCGGGTCGTCCCCGGTGCCCCCCGTGACACCGGGGACGACCCCGCAGCCGGCGACGAGCGACGCACACGCCGTCAGCACGCCCGCGGTCAGCACGCCGGTTCGGGTGGGCCGGGAGCGGCCGCGGCGGCCGCGGAGGAACGTGCTGCGGTTGCGTCGACTGCCGGTCATGGGCACGCACGATTCCGTCACACGGATAACCTGGAAGTGACCTTCGGTCAACGCATGGTGACGACGGGGTGAATTGCGGGGGCCGGTACGCCACGAGTGGAGGGGAACGTACGATCGATGACCGTGCAAGGTACGGAGAACTCTTCCCGTCGTGGCCGTCGCTCCTCCACCATGGGCGGCATGCCACTCAACGACATGCCGTGGTGGCGCTGGCGCAGCCAGGTGCGCTCCGCGCTGCACATGCTCTCCGCGCCCGCGTTCCAGCGGGACGTCTGGCTGGCCGGCACGCCCGGCTACGGCGACGTCACCGACGCGGTGTACCGGCTGGTGGAGGACACCTGGCTGGACCACTGGTCCGCCGAGAAGTACGTCGGCACCATCTTCCGCGACTCCCAGGAGGCGGCCCTCGTCGACACGGCCGTGCTGCGGGTCCTGCGGATCATGCACCAGGTGGGGCCGGACGCGCCGGTGGCCGCCTACCTCGACCACCCGGACTGGCCGGAGGCGGTGCGGGCGGCGCGGGACGCGCACGTGCGGCTGGCCGCCGGCGACGGTGACGACCCGGAGGCGGAGCCCCGCAGCCTCGAGGCGCTGCGGATCCTGACCCGGTCCGCCTGACGGGACGAGCGCCGGCCGGGGTGCCGGATATGGGACCCTGTCCCCCATGAACGAGCAGTCCAGCCCCGCCGCCGCACCGGCCGACCAGTACGTCCTCACCCTGTCCTGTCCCGACAAGCAGGGCATCGTGCACGCCGTGTCGAGCTACCTGTTCATGACCGGATGCAACATCGAGGACAGTCAGCAGTTCGGCGACCACGACACGGGCCTGTTCTTCATGCGCGTCCACTTCTCGGCCGACGCGCCGGTGACCGTGGACAAGCTGCGCGCCAGCTTCGCGGCCATCGGCGACTCCTTCCACATGGACTGGCAGATCAACCGGGCCGACGAGAGGATGCGCATCGTCCTCATGGTCAGCAGGTTCGGGCACTGCCTGAACGACCTGCTGTTCCGGGCCCGGATCGGCGCGCTGCCCGTGGACATCGCCGCCGTGGTGTCCAACCACACCGACTTCGCGGAACTGGTGGGGTCCTACGGCATCCCCTTCCACCACATTCCCGTGACGAAGGACACCAAGGCGGACGCCGAGGCGCGGCTGCTGGAGATCGTGCGCGAGGAGAACGTCGAACTCGTCGTGCTGGCCCGCTACATGCAGGTCCTCTCCGACGACCTGTGCAAGCAGCTCAGCGGCCGGATCATCAACATCCACCACTCCTTCCTGCCGAGCTTCAAGGGCGCGAAGCCGTACCACCAGGCGCACGCCCGGGGCGTGAAGCTGATCGGCGCGACCGCGCACTACGTGACGGCCGACCTCGACGAGGGGCCGATCATCGAGCAGGAGGTCGAGCGGGTCGGTCACGACGTCACGCCGGACCAGCTGGTCGCCATCGGGCGGGACGTGGAGTGCCAGGCGCTGGCGCGGGCCGTGAAGTGGCACGCGGAGCGGAGGATCCTGCTGAACGGGCGCCGCACGGTGGTGTTCGCCTAGCGGCTCGGGGGGCTCCGTCGCGCCCGCACCCGCCGGCGGATCCGCGACCGCCCCCTACATCCGGCTCAAGCTCGCCGCCGCGAACAGGACGTCCCGGATCGCCTCCCGGTCCCCGACCTGTCCCGCCGCCGCCTCCGCCGGAGGCACGTGGCCCGCGGCCAGGCGGCAGAACTCGACGCCGTCCAGGGCGACGTGGGCCACCTCGTGGTCGGCGGAGCCCACCGCCGCCGGCGAGTCCAGCGGGATCAGCCACTCGCCGCCGCCCGAGCCCTCGATCTCCAGCCGCAGGCTGCGCCCCGGCCGGCCCGCCGCGACCAGGTGCCGGCCGCCGGCGGGCGCGGCGAGCCCGGCCCTGCGGCGCGTGGTCAGGACGTCCGGCAGCAACCGGGCGGCGAGGTCGATCATGCGGTGGAGATGGCGCGGCGAGGGCGGCTCGTACGGGTAGTCCACCGCCTCGGCGATGTCCTCCCCGTGCACCCAGCACTCGAAGGCCCGGTCCAGCATGGCGTCGCGCAGCGGCAGCTCGAAGTCGCCGTAGGAGACCGGCATCCGGCCCGCACCGCCGGTGAACGCCACGGTCCGGACGACGGCGTGGCTCTGCTCGCGCCACGGCCCCCGCACCACGCGCGTCGGCGGGGAGTGCGAGGCGCGCCAGTAGGCCTCGGTGCGGCTCGCCGGGGCCGGGGCCTCGGCGGCGATCCCGCCGAGCGGGTCGGGCAGGCCCAGTGCGGTCCCGACCAGCCCGTCGACCGTCAGCAGGTGCGCGATGACCCCGGCGACGGTGGTGCGCCGGCTCGCCGTGCCGTCGTCCGCGAACCAGCGCAGCCGTACCGGCGCGTGCCACTCGGAGTCCCCGAAGTCCTGCAGCAGCGCGTCCAGGCGCGCGGTCTCGGCGTCGTAGGGCGCGGCCCACTCGGGCACCGGGATGCGCGGCGGGCGGCGCTCCAGGCAGCCCTCCAGGACCCGGGTGCGCAGGGCGGGGTCCAGGTCGAGGCTCTCCGGGCGCTGGAGCAGCCCGACGGCGTCGCGCAGCCGCAGCGCCTCCTCGGCGCAGGTGCCGCACTCGCCCAGGTGCTCCTCGACGGCCGCGGCCTCCTCCGGGGAACAGGCGGCCAGCGCCCAGGCACCGAGGAGGGAGGTCAGCACGTGATGCTCCAGTACGAGGGGCGCGGCCGGCTCCACGGCGGGCAGGGGACGTTCGCCGTCCTCGTCGTACGCCCCGCTCATGCCGCACCCCCGTACCCGGGCGGCGCCCCCGGTGATGCCGCGTCGCGGGCGGTGGCCAGCAGTTGCAGGCCCAGGCGCAGGCGGCGGCGTGCCTCGTCCTCCGTGACGCCGAGGTCGGCGGCGGTCTGGCGGTAGTCGCGGCGCTGGAAGTAGGCCAGCTCCAGGGCGGCCCGCAGCGACGCCGGCATGGACTGGACGATGTAGTCGGCGCGGGCGGTGACCGAGGCGTGGCGCACCTTGCGCTCCAGGTCCTCGGTGGTGCCGGAACCGTCGCGCGCGAGGGCGGCCGCCTCGGTGGCCCGCAGCCGCTGCACGGCCAGGCGGTGGGTCAGGGCGGCGACCCAGCCGCGCAGCGGGCCCTGTTTGGGGTCGTAGGTCTCCGGGCGCTCCCAGACGTGCGCGAACACGGCGCGGGTGATGTGGTCGGCGGCCCGCTCGTCGTCCAGCACGCGGTGGGCGAGGCCGTGCACGAGCGAGGCGAACCGGTCGTAGAGCTCGCCGAGGGCGGCGGCCTCGCCCCGGGCGAGCCGCCGCTGCATCGTGCGGTCCCAGTGCAACGGCGGGTCCTTCTTCGCCATGCGGCTCCTCCACCCCCCTGCTCGGCCCCGACGGCCGGGTCGGCCCCGTACCGGCGTCCAGCCTGTGGCCACCGTCTCCTCGAATGTAGTCGGCACGTCCGGCGGCACACGCCCCTTTGTGCCAACGCGCGCCCCCGGCGGGCCGCAGGTGGTAGGGCACTCATGGGGCACTCATCGGGCTCTCAGATCGACCGCCTACCCTCCAGGGTGCGACCGAATTCGATCGAACAGGATCGAAAGGGTCTGAAACAAGCCTCTTTTGATCGGAGCCCGTTTTCGGCCGGGTGTTTGCGGGAACGGCCGGTGGGCAGGCGCGCGGCCAAGAAGTGTAGGAACGGCTTCCGTTTCGGAGGGGTCCGGACGTACCGACGGACGAAGGGCATGGTGGTGACGTTCAATGTGACCGGCGGCGAGCGGGGCGACTGGGCCGTGCTCCAGGTGGCGGGTGAACTGGACCTGGTGTCGTCCCCGGTGCTGCGGCAGCGGGTGCACGACGAGGTGGCCGAGGGGCGGCACAGTCTCGTCCTGGACCTCTCCGAGGTCCTGTTCTGCGATTCCAGCGGGGTCGGCGTGCTCATCGCCGCCCGGCGTCTCATCCGTTCCTGCCAGGGCCGGCTGCGTCTGATACTGCCCGCCCAGGGCGCCGTCGACGGCTCCCACGTCAACCGGGTCCTCGGCGCGCTGGGCGTGCGCCGGCTCTTCGACGTCCACCCCGACCTCGCCTCGGCGACCGGCGACGCACCGCGCCCGCTCTCCGCGTAGGGGCGGGCCCGCGGCGTGTCCGGGGGAGGGACGGACCCGGGGGAGGGACAGGTCCGGGTTCGCCCTGCGGGCGGGCCCCGGGCGTCGTACTCTCCGTGCGAGACGCACCCACCGACGTGACGAGAAGGCGGTCGGAGAAGACATGGTCAGCAGCGAGTACGAGCGCAGGATCGCGGCGCGGTTCGCCACCTTCGACCAGGACGGCAACGGCTACATCGACCGGCAGGACTTCAACACGGCGGCCAAGGCGCTGCTCGCCGAGTTCGCCGTCGCCGCCCGGTCCGACAGGGGCCAGGCCCTGTACGGCGGAGCGGAGGCGCTCTGGCAGGGCATGGCCGGGATCGCCGACCGCGACGGCGACCAGCGCATCACCCGTGAGGAGTTCGTCACCGCGGCGGTCAAGCGGCTGCGGGACAACCCGGACGGGTTCGCCGAGATCGCCCGCCCGTTCCTGCACGCGGCCCTCGCCGTCGCCGACGCGGACGGCGACGGGGCCGTCACCGTCGCCGACACCGCGCGGATGCTCACCGCGCTCGGCGTCCCCGAGGCCACCGCCCGTGCGGTCGCCGCCGGACTCGACACGGACGGCGACGGCAAGGTGGGGGAGGCGGAGGCCGTCCCGGCGTTCGCCCGCTGGTTCACCGTGCCCGAGTGACGCGCGGGGCCGCGGCGTCCCCACCCGCGATGTCGCGGATCGTGGCGGTGTCGAGTCACTGAGCGTCACCACCGGACCGGGTCCGACGCGCAGATCGTCACGGACCGGAGTCGGCACCGTGCTCCGGTACCTTGTGGGGGATGCGAGCGCTCCCGAGAGCCGACCGCGCCGGTGCCGCCCTCCGGGCGGCTCCGGAACCGGACGCGTGCGCCGTGTCCCGCACGGCGGAGAGGCCGCCGGCCGCCGCCCGTTCGACGGCCCGGACGGAGCGTCGCACAGTATGCCGCACGAGTACTCCTTCGCGCTGGAATATGCCCGAAGCGCTTGTTGCGGTGACTGTACGTCAACCATGCTGTGCTCCACGGGATTCACGTTCCGTGAACCCTGGCCCGGCCGTTGTTCTGGCCATGCTGGAAGTGGCTACGATCGTGGCCCTCATGAGGCGCGAGCCTTTGTGTCCGCCGGTTCGGATGGTGTGAGCGGTGCAGGTGCTTCAAGTGCAGCTGGAGATCCGGCCCGACCCCGCAGAGGTGGGGCGAGCCCGTCGGTGGACGCGCTCGCGACTGGCCGGGGCGGGGATAGCGGCGGACGGTCAACTCGCCGAGACACTGGTCCTGATCGTCTCCGAACTCGTCACCAACGCGGTGGTGCACACCGGTTGCCCCGCCGTGCTGCGGCTCGTCCTGCCGGGCGCGGTGACCGAGGAGGCCACGGTCCGCCTGGAGGTGGACGACGCCAGCGGCCACGCCCCGGTGCCCCGGTGCGCGGACGGCGACGCGACGGGCGGCCGGGGCCTCGCCCTCGTCGACGGCCTCGCCGACCGCTGGGGTTGGAGCCGCGAGGGTGCCGGCAAGCGCATCTGGTGCGAACTGGACCGCTGCGCCGGGTCCGGGGACGCCCCGGCGGCGTGTGCGGACGACACGGTGCCCCGCGAGGGACTGGCGTACGAAGTGGTGTAGCGGCGGCGCGGATGCGCTGCCGGGCGCACCGACTTCCGTTCTCCGCCGGCGTCGACGCGGCAGTGCGCCGGGCGTGCTTCCGTGCGCGTCCCGCGCGAACGGAAGGCACGTGGGTAAACACCCCCTGCCGGTTGACGGATCGTGACCACTTCTTCACGCTTGTATTCAACGATTCGCCGCGAGGGGACGGCGAGGGCCCGGTGACGGGGCCCTCGACGAGTGTGGGTCGTGATTCGGCGGCGGTTCCCCCGGGGGTGAGGGGAACCGGACGGGAGCGCCGGAGTCGGGTGGCGGCGTGCGGTGCCATGCTCGGGGCGAGCGGCGCCGCGCCGCCGGCCGACGCCTCCCGGCGGCGCCCTCATCCGCCACGGGCGGTGGACGACTCGGCCCGGAACGTCCGCCGGTACGCGGTCGGCGTGACCCCGAGCACCGCCTGCAGGTGCTGCCGCATCGACTGCGCGGTCCCGAAACCCGCGGCACGGGCCACCTGGTCGACGGACAGGCCGGTGGCCTCCAGCAGGTGCCGGGCCCGTTCGACCCGCTGCCGGGTCAGCCACTGGCCGGGACTGATGCCGGCCTCCTCGCGGAACCGGCGGGTGAAGGTGCGCACCGACATGGCCTCCTGCTCGGCCATGTCCCGCAGCTGGATCGGCTCCTGGAGCCGGGCGAGCGCCCACGCGCGGGCGCCGGCCGTGGACGACTGCCGCGGATCGGGCACCGGCCGCTCGATGTACTGGGCCTGCCCGCCGTCGCGGTGGGGCGGTACGACGGTCCGGCGGGCCACCTCGTTGGCGACGGCCGTGCCGTGGTCCCGGCGCACGATGTGCACGCACAGGTCGATCCCGGCCGCGACCCCGGCCGAGGTGAGCACGTCGCCGTCGTCGACGAACAGCACGTCGGCGTCGACCCGGACCTTCGGGAACAGGCGCTGGAAGTGCTCGGCGGAGGCCCAGTGCGTGGTCGCCGGGCGGCCGTCGAGGTAGCCGGCCGCGGCGAGCACGTACCCCCCGGTGCAGATGGCGACCAGCCGGGTGCCGGGCCGGATCCGGGCGAGCGCGGCGGCCAGTTCCCCGGTCAGCGTGCCCTCCTCGTACACCGGGCCCAGCTCGTACGACGCGGGGACGACGACCGTGTCGGCGTCGGCCAGCGCCTCGGGGCCGTTCTCGACGAGGAGCGCGAAGTCGGCGTCCGTCTGCACCGGACCCGGCGGCCGGACCGAGCAGGTGACGACCTCGTACAGCCCGCGCCCGTGCTCGTCGCGGGCGCGGCCGAAGATCCTCTGCGGAATGCCCAGTTCGAAGGGGATCAGGCCGTCGAGGGCGAGGACGACGACACGGTGCGGACGGTCGGAAGGCATGGCCCGATCCTAGCGAACACTGTCTTTCGGGCCACTCGATCGGGCGGTGCCGAGGGCGGAAGCTCGATGACGTGACCCAGACAACCGACACCCCGGCACCCGCACGGCGACCCGGGCCCGGCCGCCCGCGCCGCGGCTCCCGGGTGCACCGTGCCTGGTGGGTGGCCGCCGTCACCTTCGTGACGATCATCGGTGCCGCCGCCTTCCGTTCCCTGCCCGGCATCCTCGTCGACCCGCTCCAGGACGACTTCGGCTGGTCGCGCGGCACGATCGGGGCCGCCGTCTCCGTCAACCTCGCGCTCTACGGCCTGACCGCGCCCTTCGCCGCCGCGCTGATGGACCGCTTCGGCATCCGCCGCGTGGTCGCCGTCGCCCTGACCGTCATCGCGCTCGGCTCGGGCCTGACCGTGTGGATGGACTCCGCCTGGCAACTGATCCTGTGCTGGGGCCTGTTGGTCGGCCTCGGCTCCGGCTCGATGGCACTGGCCTTCGCCGCCACCGTCACCAACCGCTGGTTCACCGAGCGGCGCGGACTGGTCACCGGCGTCCTCACCGCCGCCTCGGCCTCCGGGCAGCTGGTCTTCCTGCCGCTGCTGTCCTGGATCGTGGAGACCTACGCGTGGCGCCCCGCGGCCGTCACGGTCGCCCTCGCCGCCCTCGCCGTGGTCCCCTTCGTCTGGCTCCTCCTGCACGACCACCCGGCCGACGTCGGCCAGAAGCCCTACGGTGCCGAGGAGTTCGTGCCCAAGCCCGCCCCCGTGCCCGGCGCCGCCCGCCGCGCCCTGGCGGTCCTGTTCTCCGCCGTGCGCACCGGCCCGTTCTGGCTGCTGGCCGGCACCTTCGCGATCTGCGGCGCCTCCACCAACGGCCTGATCCAGACCCACTTCGTGCCGGCCGCGCACGACCACGGCATGCCGCTCACCGCCGCGGCCTCGCTGCTCGCCGTCATCGGCGTGTTCGACGTCATCGGCACGATCGCCTCCGGCTGGTTCACCGACCGCTTCGAACCGCGCCGCCTGCTCGCCGTCTACTACGCCCTGCGCGGCGTCTCCCTGCTCTTCCTCCCCTTCCTGCTGGCCCCCGACGTCCACCCGCCGATGGTCTTCTTCATCGTCTTCTACGGCCTCGACTGGGTCGCCACCGTCCCGCCCACCCTCGCCCTGTGCCGCGAGCAGTACGGCGAGGACAGCGCGATCGTCTTCGGCTGGGTCCTCGCCTCCCACCAGGTCGGCGCCGCCCTCGTCGCCTTCCTCGGCGGCGTGGTCCGCGACACCTTCGGCACGTACGACGTCGTCTGGTACGCCTCGGGCGCCCTGTGCGCGGTGGCGGCCCTGATGGCCCTGGTGATCCGCCGCCGGGCGACTCCGGTGGTCCAGGCGGCCTGAGCGGGTCGTAGGGTGCGGGAATGGGGTGGGGGACACGGCCGGGAGCGGCCGGGCGCGGGCGCCCGACGTGGTCGAACGACGAGTGGAACGCGGCGTCGGCGCTGTGTGCGGCGCAGCTGCCGCTGGTGTGGCTGGCGTGGTGGTTCGTGGTGGAGTCGGGGCACGACGACCACGGCCGTGGCGGGGGCTTCCTGGGCATCGTCTGCGTCCCGCTGATCCTGCCGTTCCTGGGCGTCCTGCACTCCAGCGCGCAGATCATGCCCGCCGCGACCCTGGCCCGTCTCCTCCCGCGCCGCCTGCGCGGCCCGGAATGGGCCTGGCACACGGTGGCGTCCGTGCTGGTCGGAGCGGGCTGGGCCGGGTTGGGACACATGGTGTGGGACTGGTCGCTCCGGGACACGCTCCCGTGGTGCGCGGGCGCCGGGATCCTGCCCGTGCTGTGTCTCGCCCTGCTGCGCGAGCGGGCGTGGCGAGGGTGGAGCATCTGGTTCCGTTCGGCCGCCGCCGGCTTGGTCCTCTTCGCCGTCGGCGGGCTGGGCGCGGCGGCCCTGGCCGACGAGTACGAGCCGCCCCGGCTCTCCGACGAGCGGCTCGCCGGGGACTGGCGCGGAGACGACGGGGCCGTGCTGCGGCTGGCCCCGGGCGGCCGGGCCGAGCTGACCCGGGTCCCGGCCCAGCCCGACTTCGGAACTCACCGGGACTACACCAGGTGCAGCGGCACCGGCACCTGGACCCGCGCCCTGAGCGGCGACCGTGAGGGCGTCCTGGTGCGGCTCGACGGCGGCTGCGGGGAGGAGACGTACTGGGGGATCGGTGGGAGCGGGCGGAAGCCCGAGTTGTTCGCGTTGTTCGGTGACCCGGATGCCGGGGAGCTGGTCCTTCTCGGCCGGGACTGACCCCGTCGTTCCTCAGCCGGGCAGCCGCGAGACCCGCTCGCCCTCCCTCTTCGCCACCGCCCCGGCGATACGGACCGCGTCGAGCGCCAGCTCCCGCAGCATCCCGCTGAGCGGGTTGGTGAAGCCGGTGAAGTACAGGCCGGGCGCGGAGGCCGGGGTGCGGCCCCCGTGCGCGACCGGCCTGCCGGTGCCGTCGAGGACGCCGAGGTGGCCCACCAGGGGCTCCAGGCCCCGCAGGTAGCCCGTGGCCGCGATCACCGCGTCGGGGGCGAGGCGGGTGCCGTCCGTGAGGAGGACCTTGCCGTCCTCGAAGCCCGCCACCGCGGCCACGACCTCCACCCGGCCGGAGCGCACCGCGTCGATCAGGCCGACGTCCTGCACCGGGATGGCGCCCTGCCGCGCCCGGGTGGAGAGCCCGGCCTCGGGGCGCGGCAGGCCCCGGGCCGACAGGTCGGGCACGCTGATCCGGGCCAGCGGCCGGGCCAGCCGGTCGACCAGGCCGGCCGGGAGCCGTCGGCACAGGACGCCGGTGTACTGGGCGGGCCAGCCGGCGGTGGAGCGGCGGACGATGTGCGGTGGGGTGCGCACGGACAGCCGCACCCGGGCGGCGCCGCCCTCCACCAGGTCCACGGCGATCTCGGCACCGGTGTTGCCGACGCCGACGACCAGGACGTCCCGGCCGGCGTAGGGGGCCGCGTTCCGGTACTCGGCGGCGTGCCGCAGCTCGCCGGTGTACGCGTCCCGGCCGGGCCAGTCCGGCAGGCGCGGGGTGTGGTTGTACCCGGTGGCGATCACGACCGCGGCGCCGGTCAGTTCGCGGCCGCCGGACGCGTGCAGCACCCAGCCGGAGGCGTCGGGCGCGCGCTCGACGCGGGAGACCTCGACACCGGTGACGATCTCCAGCTGGTGGTGGTCGGCGTACTTCTCCAGGTAGCGGACCACGTCGTCGCGGGCCACCCACCGGCCGAAGCGGCGCGGCATCGGCAGGCCGGGCAGCGCCGACAGGCGGCGGGTGGTGTGCAGGCGGAGCCGGTCGTAGTGGCGGCGCCAGGACGCGCCGACCCGGTCGGCCCGTTCCAGGACGACGGCCCGCAGCCCCCGCGCGCGCAGCGCGTGGGCGACGGCCAGGCCGCCCGGGCCGGCGCCCACGACGTACACGGGGAGGTCCGCGGGGTGGGCGGACCGCTGTTCAGCGGACGCTGTGGAGTCGGCCATGCGGCGAGCGTAATCGCGGCTCCGCTTGATGGGTATCGGTCAAGAACGGAATCGGTTGCGGATCGGTCACGGAAAGGCCGCGGACACGGCGGCCCCCCGGTCGGATTGAATGGACCGATGGTCCGCACCCGCATGCACACCCTCGCCCCCTCCGTCACCGAGCCGCGCGGGCACGGCCTGCACCTCCGCGCCTGGGACGCCGGCAGCGACGCCGACGCGCAGACGTGGCTGCGCGGCCACCTGGACCCCGACTTCCGGCGCTGGAACACGCCGGTCAGGCCGCTGACCGACCTCGAGTCGGCCCGCCAGGCGCTGCGCGCCCGGGCGCGGGACGCCGGCGAGGGCAGGTCCGCGTCGTTCCGGATCACCGACGGGGCGGACGGCACGACGCTCGGGCACATCGGCATCGGCGAGATCGTCCCGTCCCTGCGGCAGGCCCACGTCGGCTACTGGGTGCTGCCCGAGGCCCGCGGCCGGGGCGTCGCCACCCGCGCCCTGCTCCTCGTGTCACGCTGGGCCTTCACCGAGCTCGGCCTCCACCGCCTGGAACTGGGCCACGCCCTGGGCCACGGCGCCTCCTGCCGGGTCGCCGAGCGGTGCGGGTACGTCTACGAGGGGACGATACGCGGGGCCATGTTCGAGGCCGACCGGCGCGACGCCTTCCGGGACGCGCACCTGCACGCCCGGCTGGCGACCGACGCCGAGCCGGCCGCCCCCGACGTGCGGTGAGCGCCGGTCACGGCCACAGCAGCTGCGTGCGCCAGCCCTCCTCGGTCCGTCGGTAGGCGAGGCGCAGGTGGCGGCGGCGGGCGTCGCCCTGGAAGAACTCGACCTCCTGCGGCCGCAGCCGGTACAGCGTCCAGGACGGGACGGGGGCGTCCGGCTCACGGCCGGCCCGTTCCCAGGCGGCCTCGGAGGCGCGCGCCAGCTCGTCCGGGGAGCTCAACGGGGCGCTCTGCCGGCCGGTGAGGGCGGCGGCCAGCGCACCGGTCGACCGGGCGTGCAGGTCGGCCCGCGCCTCCTCGGCCGGGGCGACGGCGACCGGGCCGCGGACCCGCACCTGGCGGCCCAGCACCGGCCAGTAGAAGGCGAGCGCGGCGTACGGCCGGGCGGCGAGGTGGCGGCCCTTGCGGCTGTCGGCGTGCGTGGCGAAGGACCAGCCGTCCGCGTCCGCGCCGTGCAGCATCACGATCCGCACGTCCGGCCACCCCTCCGCGTCGGCCGTCGCCAGCGACACGGTGTGCGGCTCGCTCTGCCCGGCCGCCACCGCCTCGGCGAACCACCGGGTGAACAGGGGCAGCGGGTCGCCGGGCGCGGTGGCCGGGTCGAACGGGGGCAGCTCGGTGACCGCCGGGTCCCACACCCGCAGGGACCTCAGCAGCTCGTGAAGATCGGGTTCCATGCCCCGATTGTCACGTGGTGACGGACCGGGCGAGGGGCGTTCGCCGTACGGTTCACACCTGGCCGAGGTCGGAGGAGACCCAGCGCTCGGGCCGCATCCGCACGACGACCTGTTCGCCGTGGTTCTTCCACGCGAAGTCGACGTAGCCGTCGACCTTCTCGGCCGGCAGGTACCGGGCGGACATCTCCCGCAGCAGCTCGACGGTCGCGGGGACCGTCTCGACGACCGGGCCCTCCACCGACACGTACCGGACGGTGGGCTCCAGCCGGTCGACCATGAGGGAGAACCGGCCCGCGACCTTGATCAGCGCGTTCTTGCGGCTGTCGAGGCCGGTCATGATCCAGACGTCGCCGCCCGGTGCGTACTGGTACCAGATGGGCACGGTCAGCGGGGCGCGTGCGGGGCCCGCGTCCACCGCCAGCGCGGCGACGTGGGGCTCGGCCAGGAACTGTTCGCGCTCTTCACGGGTCAGGGCCATTCCGGTCTCCTCCGACGGCGTCCGGGTGTCCGGCTGTGCGGCCGGCTCCGTGTCCGGCTCCGTGTCCGGCTGTGCGGGAGCCTGCACCGGTCGCAACACCGAGCGGACGGGCGGTTGTTCCCCCGCGGGCCGGTCGGGCGCGGCGGGTGGGGTGCGGGGTGCGGGCTGCGGCTGCGGCGGGCGGCCCGGCGTCACGGGCTGGGCGCGGCTACGGGGCGCGGCCGCGGGCGCCCGGGCCGGGAAGGCGGCCGGCGCGGAGCCGGGAAATCAAGGGGGCGGTGCGACGGGGTGGGGAGCACCGGGAGGGAAAAGGCATCCGGGACGCGGGGCGCGGCGGATCGGGCAGGGATGACAGGCTGCCGTGCGACCGGTCGGGCGCGCTACTTCACGGGCTTCTTGCCGGTGACGCCCAGGTACGTCAACAGGGCCAGGCTGGGCTTGAGTTCGGCCTGCTTCACGCCCCAGGAGGTGAAGCCCTTCTGGTGCGAGGCGACGGCCGAGAGCATCGTGACCAGCGAACCGGCGATCGCCGCCGGGTTCACGTCCTTGTCGAGCTTGCCCTTGGCCTGCAGTTCGGCGACGGAGTCGGCGAGGGGCGCGTTCACCGAGTTCAGGATCTTCATCCGGAGCTTGTAGAACCGCTTGTCGCCCTCCGCGGCGCCCAGGTCGACGACCCGGAGGATCGCGTCGTTCTTCCGCCAGAACTCCAGGAATCCGTCGACCAGTTCCTGTGCCGTCTGCCAACCGGACTTGCCGGTCCACGAGCGGCCCGCCGCCAGTTCGGCCAGCCCGGAGCTCTCGGCGACCGTCTGCTCGGCGATCTCCAGGACGGCTCCCTCGACGTCCGGGAAGTACTGGTAGAAGGTCGCGGGCGACGTGCCTGCCTTCCGGGCGACATCGATGACCTTGACGTCCCGGTAGGGGGAGGAGCTCAGCATGTCGCCCAGGCAGTCGAGCAGTTTCTGCCGGGTCGCCTGCCCGCGTCGACCGGCCACGCGGCCGTCCACGGTGCGCACTTGTCCTGTCATGCCGTCAGCTTACCGACGGCCGGTCGGCGCGCGATTCGGCCGACTGCAAATGGGGTGCGCGGGTGCAAAGTGGCTGCTGTGCCTGGTCCGCGGGGTGCGCGCGAGGCGGTTGCGCCGACGGCGTGGCCGAAAACGATGCATCCGCACGGACGCCTTCCGCCTCCCCGGCCGCGCCCCCTGCCGGGTGGACGCGCGGCTCCCCGACGTCCGGCCGGGCGAGCGCTTCCACGGCGAGCCCGTCACCGGCCCGCCGCCGGCCCGGCGGGTGCGGTCTTCGCGCCGCCCCGGCGCCGAGACCGCCGCGCCGCCGGATCCGGGTGGCCGTTCGCCCGGGATTGGGGCGTGACACCCCGATTGTCCCAGGGTTCGCCACCAGCGCCTCGGACAGGAAGAATCAGGGTGTGTGCCGCCGCGGCGGTGCGGTGGTGAGACGCTGCACGTCGGTCGCGTACATAGTGGGTGGCGCGGCGCGTACGGGGAGGTGGCAGGCAAGTGGTGGATCAGCTGACGCAGCACGATCCGCGGCGGATCGGGCCGTTCGAGGTGCTGGGGCGGCTCGGCGCCGGCGGCATGGGGCTGGTCTATCTGGCGCGTTCGGCGTCCGGCCGGCGCGTGGCGATCAAGACGGTGCGGACGGAGCTCGCCGAGGACCAGCTGTTCCGCGTCCGCTTCACGCGCGAGGTGGAGGCCGCCCGCGCGGTCTCCGGCTTCTACACGGCGGCCGTGGTCGACGCCGATCCCCGGGCCGCCGTGCCGTGGCTGGCCACCGCGTACGTCCCCGCGCCCTCCCTCGAGGAGATAGTGAACGAGTGCGGACCGCTGCCGGCCCAGGCCGTGCGCTGGCTGGCGGCGGGCGTCGCGGAGGCGCTCCAGTCGATCCACGGCGCCGGGCTCGTCCACCGCGACCTCAAGCCGTCCAACGTCCTCGTCGTCGAGGACGGCCCCCGGGTGATCGACTTCGGCATCGCCTCCGGCGTCTCGAACACCCGCCTGACCATGACGAACGTCGCCGTCGGCACCCCCGCCTACATGTCCCCGGAGCAGGCGAAGGACTCGCGCAGCGTCACCGGCGCCAGCGACGTGTTCTCCCTCGGCTCCATGCTGGTCTTCGCCGCCACCGGGCACCCGCCCTTCCACGGGGCCAACCCGGTGGAGACGGTCTTCATGCTGCTGCGCGAGGGCCCCGACCTGGAGGGACTCCCGGACGAGCTGCGTCCGCTCATCGAGTCGTGCATGCAGATGGAGGCGACGGCCCGCCCCAACCCCGCCGACCTCCAGTCCCAGCTCGCCCCGCACCTGTACGGCTCCGGCTCCGACGACAGCGGCACGGCGTCGGCGTGGCTGCCCGCACGGGCGGTGGAGCTGATCGAGGGACGCCGCAACGGGCGCCCCTCGGTGCGGCCCGCGACGACGGCCGGCGGGCGCGGCGGCGGCCCGGGCGGTGCCCGGCCGGCCGTACCGGCGCCCCCGCTGCCGCCCCCGCCCTCGCACGACCCCGTCGTCCCGGCGCCGTCCGTGCACGGGCCCCCGGTGCCCGCGCCC
>NZ_BDJC01000015.1 GCF_002005565.1 Streptomyces sp. JHA26
CGCCGGCGGCGTGCCCTGGCCTCCGCGAACGAGCGTGCCGCCGCGCAGGAGGCGGCGCCGCGTCAGGTGTTCGCCCTGCCGCCCGCCGAGGCCGACCGGCCGTCCGGCGGCGCGCCGGAGGCGAGCGGCACGGCGGACGGTGCGACGGAGGCGGCGGGTCCCGTGGGGGGCCGTGGCCGCGGGACAGGTCCAGGTGCCCGGTCCGGCTGCTTCCGGCGATGCCCTGATCGACGACGGCCGGCACGACGCCGTGCCGCACGACCAGGCCGACGACCACACCCCGCCGCAGCCGCACCCGGCCGAGGCGCCGACGGGGCGCCGCCGCCGGGCCGTCGCCACCCCGTCGGCACAGACGGCGCAGACGGCGCAGGCAGCTCAGACGGCGCAGACGGCGCAGGCAGCTCAGACGGCACAGGCGACGCAGGCGGCGCAGACGACACAGGCCCACGGCATTCCCGCCCAGGGCGGCCCGGTGCAGGGGGCGCCCGTGCCCCCGCAGGGCGGCACCGCCGGTCAGGGCGTGCCCGTGCAGGGGGCCGCGCAGCAGCCCACCGCGTCCGCGGGACCGGCACAGCCCGTCGGGCCCGGCCGGCCGGCCGGACCCGCGCAGCCCGTGGGCCCCGCCCCGTCCCCCGTGCCCGTGGCGGGCGCCGAGCCCCCCGCGCCCGCCGCACCGGAGGCCGTCGGGCCCCCCGTCGGCACGCAGGCCCCGGCCACTCCGGCCCCGGCCCCGCAGCCGTGGCCCGCAGCCGCCGAGACCCCGGGCGCGGGGATCCCCGTGCCGCCCGACGACGCGGACGACACGGCGCCCTCGTCCGCTCCGGACACCGCCGGCGCACCCGGCGCCCCCACCCCGACGGCCCCGGCGGCCCCGGCGGCCCCGCAGGGCCTCCCCGCCTCCACGCCGAGCCGGGGCACCCCGCTGCCGCCGGAGAACACGCCGCGCGTGGCCCAGCCCCTGCCCGCGGAAGCCTCCGCCCCGGTCGATCCGAACTCCACCCAGGGCCGGTCGATCAGCGTGCGCACGCTCGGCCAGGGGGTGCCGTTCAACCGGCAGGCGTTCCAGGTGCAGCAGGCGTCGCCGACACCACCACCGCATCAGCCGGGCGGTTCCGGCCGACGCCGCAAGCTGGGCACCCCGCCCGACCCGGCGGCCACGGCGCGCCCGGAGCAGGCGGCCCGTCCGCACCCGGCGGCGGAACAGCCGACCGCGCAGCCCAAGGTCCCCTCCGTCCCGGGGCAGGAGCAGCCGTCCCCGGTCGGCGGCCAGCCCCGGCTCGCGCCGACGACCGAGGGCGCGGGACGGTCGTACGCCATAGGGGCGCCGGACCGGAACGCCGCCGAGGGACCCGAGCCGCTGGACGGGCCCGGCGGGGCCGTGGAGGTGGCGGATCCGCCGCGTCCGCAGCCCATGGACGACGAGCTGCCTCCGGAGCCGCTGGACAACCCGCGCCGGCTGCTGGTGTGGCCCGCGCCGGACGTCTCCACGCAGCAGGCGCTCAGCGACCGCGGCTACCGGCCGGTGATCGTGCACTCGCGCGAGGAGGTGGACGCGCAGATGGCGGCGTTCCCCGCCGCGCTGTTCGTGGACCCGCTGACCGGACCGATCACGCGTAAGGCGCTCCAGTCGCTGCGGCAGGCGGCCGTCGCGGCCGAGGTGCCGGTGCTGGTCACGGCCGGGCTGGGGCAGGCCTCGCGCGACGCCGCCTACGGGGCCGACCCCGCCGTGCTGCTGAAGGCGCTCGCGCCCCGGGACAGCGAGCAGCACCCGCCGCGGGTCCTGCTGATCGAGGAGCACGCGGAGATCGCGCTGGCGCTGACCTCGGCGCTGGAGCGGCGCGGGATGCAGGTCGCGCGGGCGGCGAGCGACGCCGACGCGGTGACGCTGGCGAGCCAGTTCCGGCCGAACCTGGTCGTGATGGACCTGATGCGGGTCCACCGGCGCCAAGAGGGGTTCGCCGGGATCGTCGACTGGCTGCGCGCGAACGGCCGGCTCAACCGCACCCCGCTCGTCGTCTACACCGCCGCCGTCGACCAGGCCGACCTGCCGCGGCTGGCGTCCGGGGAGACCGTGCTGTTCCTGGCGGAGCGGTCCACCAGCAGTGAGGTGCAGTCCCGGATCGTCGAGCTGCTCGCGCGGATCGGGACCAACTGACACCGCCGGACCCACCGGACCGGCCGACACCGCCGGACCGGCCCCGTGAGCGGTGGACGGGGAGGCCGGGCGGTGGGTGCCGCCCGGTCCCCGCGCCTTCGTACCCGGAGGTCAGAGCCGGGTGACGTCCAGCCCGCCCTCGGCGTACTGCCTGCGCAGCACCTTCTTGTCGAACTTGCCGACGCTCGTCTTCGGCACCGCCTCGATGACCGTCCAGCGCTCCGGGAGCTGCCACTTGGCGATCTTGCCGTCCTCCGCGAGGAAGGTGCGCAGCTCCTCGAAGCCGACGCTCGCGCCCTCCTTGAGGACGACGGTGGCCAGCGGGCGCTCGCCCCACTTGTCGTCGGGGACGGCGACGACGGCGGCCTCGGCGACGTCCGGGTGGGACATCAGGGCGTTCTCCAGCTCCACGGAGGAGATCCACTCGCCGCCGGACTTGATGACGTCCTTGGCGCGGTCGGTGAGGGTGAGGAAGCCGTCGGGGGAGATGGTGCCGACGTCACCGGTCTTCAGCCAGCCGTCCTCGCTGAACTTGTCGGCGGGGCGCAGCGGCTCGGCGTCCGGGCCGTTGTAGTAGGCGCCGGCGATCCAGTTGCCGCGGACCTCCAGCTCGCCGGCGGACTCGCCGTCCCAGGGCAGGCGCTCGCCGCCGGGGCCGGTGAGGCGGGCCTCGACGCCGGCCGGGAAGCGTCCCTGGGTGAGGCGGTACGCGAACTCCTCCGGCGTGCCGACCGCGTGGGCCGGCGGCCGGGCGACCGTACCGAGCGGCGAGGTCTCCGTCATGCCCCAGGCGTGGCAGACCCGCATGCCGAGCCCGTCGAAGGCCTCCATCAGGGAGGGGGGACAGGCGGAGCCGCCGATGGTGACCTGGGTGAGCGAGGAGACGTCCCGCGGCCGCGCGGTCAGCTCGGCGAGCAGGCCCTGCCAGATGGTGGGGACGGCGGCGGCGTGCGTCGGCCGCTCGCCCTCGATCATCGCGGCGAGCGGCGCGGGCTGCAGGAAGCGGTCCGGCATCAGCATGTTGACGCCGGTCATGAAGGTGGCGTGCGGCAGTCCCCAGGCGTTGACGTGGAACTGCGGGACCACCACCAGCGAGGTGTCCTGGTCGGTCAGGCCCATCGACTGGGTCATGTTGACCTGCATGGAGTGCAGGTAGATGGAGCGGTGGCTGTAGACCACGCCCTTGGGGTCGCCGGTGGTGCCGGAGGTGTAGCACATGGCGGCGGCGGCCCGCTCGTCCAGCTCGGGCCAGTCGTACGCGGTGGGCTTCCCGGCGATCAGGTCCTCGTACTCGTGCACCCGGACGGCGGCCCCGTCCAGCGGGGAGCGGTCGCCCGGGCCGGTGACGACGACGTGCTCGACCGTCTTCAGGTGCGGCAGCAGGGGGGCGAGGAGCGGGAGGAGCGAACCGTTGGCGATCACGACCCGGTCGGCGGCGTGGTTCACGATCCAGGCCAGCTGCTCGGCCGGGAGGCGGAGGTTGAGGGTGTGGAGGACCGCGCCCATGGAGGGGATCGCGAAGTACGCCTCGACGTGCTCGGCGTTGTTCCACATGAGGGTCGCCACGCGCTCGTCGTCGCCGACGGCGAGGTCCTCGCGCAGGGCGTGCGCCAGCTGGGCGGCGCGGGTGCCGATCTCGGCGAAGGAGCGGCGGTGCGGCTCGTCCTCACCGGTCCAGGTGGTCACCTGCGAGCTGCCGTGGATCGTCGACCCGTGGGTCAGGATCCTCGAGATCAGCAGTGGTACGTCCTGCATCGTGCTCAGCACGGTGTCCTCCCGGGGCGACATTGCCTACGCGGCGGTAAGGGGTGCGCTGATTCTGCGCACATACCGCGCGGTATGTCACTACTTCCGGGTGATCGATCAGTGCAAGCGGCCCGACGGGTCCGCCCGCCGCGGTGCCGCGGAGCCGCCCGTCACCGGTCGAGACCCAGCTCAGGGTCCTCGCGGAGCTTGCCGATCGCACGGGAGACCGCCGACTTCACCGTGCCCACGGACACTCCGAGGACTTCGGCCGTCCGGGCTTCGCTGAGGTCCTCGTAGTACCTGAGGACGATCATCGCCCGCTGCCGGGCCGGCAGCTTCATGACCGCCCGCCACATCGCGTCGCGCAGCGCCTGCCGCTCCGCCTGGTCCTCCCCGTCGGGCTCGGGGTCCGGTTCGGGCACCTCGTCGCACACGAACTCGTCGACCTTGCGCTTGCGCCACTGCGACGTCCGCGTGTTCACCAGCGCCCGGCGCACGTAGCCGTCCAGGGCGCGGTGGTCCTCGATGCGCTCCCAGGCCGCGTACGTCTTGGTGAGCGCGGTCTGCAGCAGGTCCTCCGCGTCGCTCGGGTTCGCGGTCAGCGACCGGGCGGTACGCAGCAGCACCGGCCGGCGGGCCTTCACGTACGACGAGAACGACGGGTACGGGAAGGTCTGCGCCACTGCTGTGGCGGCGTTCGAAGCGCTGGTGCAGACGGGTGCGGTCATGACTCAACGCTATGAGCGGAGGGGTGCGCGGCGGATCGGCCGCAGGTCCCGAAGCGGGGTCCGCCTCAGGTTGTAGGGGTGGGGCCGGCTGCACCTCCTCTGGGTGGAGGAGAGGGCGAGGGGCACTGCGGGTTCACCCCTGAGAAACCCCGGCTCCCGCGCGGTCCGGCGGGGACGAACGTCCGGGCGGTGGCATCGGAGCACCACCGCCCGGACGTCGTACGACCCCATGAAGCACACCCGTGAGGAGACCGGGGCCGGCGCCGGAGTGCCCGCACCGGCCCCTCAGCTCACCACAGCGGGGAGAAGCTGACGGCCACGTTCTCGTTGCCCTGGTTGATGGCGGTGAACGCGGAGCCGTCGACCTGCGCGGTGTTGTTCTGGTTCGAAGCGCCCGGGCCGACCGCCTGCTGCTGCGTGGTGGACGAGTTGCCGTTGTTGTCGTCGCCGACACCGCTGCCGACGATGCCCGCGAAGGCCTCCGCGGAGGTCGCGTTCGATCCGTCGTCCGCGAGGGCGCCGTTGTCCGCCGTCGCGACGCCGCCGAAGAGGGCGACGGCCAGCGGGAGCGCGGCGACGGCGGCGATGACGCGAGCGGTACGGATGCTTGCCATGTAGTTCCTCCAGAACACGGTGCGCACCGGCTTCCTGCCGACAACGCGAGAAGTACCTGCACTTGTGAACCAGCTCCTGCACCAAGGCAGTTGGCCGACCGCCTCGGCGCCGTGCACGACGTCGCGTGATCAGAGTTGCCCACCGCCCCCCGGCGAACCACCTCGGAAGCCCCGATTCGCCCTCAAGCGTGAGGACAAGTCGATAAACCCCTTTGCCCCCCTTTCCCTGCACCACCGTGCAGTACGGACGGCTCCGCACCAAGCGCCACAAGAGGTGAAGCGTTCCGCCACTTTCCTCCTCCGCCCCTCCGCCCCCGGCGCGTCGTACGCGGACACCCTTCCTTTTCTCGAACATACGTACGAAAATGAAGTCATGGCCACCACCGACCGGCAGGCCACGACACTGGCCCTCGCCCACGCCCTGTCCGCCGCCGAACGCGGACTGGCGGTCATCCCCCTGTCCCGGACGAAGCTCCCGGCCCTGCGCTCCCCCCACCGCGACGACCCGGCCCCCTCCCGCTGCCACGGCGAGTGCGGCCGCTTCGGCCACGGCGTCCACGACGCCTCCACCGACCCGTCCCGCATCCGCGAACTGTTCGCCGCGGCCCCCTGGGCCACGGGCTACGGCATCGCCTGCGGGCTGCCGCCGCACCACCTCATCGGCGTGGACCTGGACACGAAGGGGGACACGGACTCCTCGGCCGCCCTGCGCGAGCTGGCCCTGCGCCACCTGTTCACCATCCCGCCCACGGTGGTCGTCCTGACCCCCAGCGGAGGCCGCCACCTCTGGCTGACCGGTCCGCCCGACGCCGTCGTCCCCAACTCGGCCGGCCGCCTCGCCCCCGGCATCGACATCCGCGGCGCCGGCGGCTACCTCGTCGGCCCCGGCTCCCGCACCCGGCACGGCTCCTACACCGCCGCCCCCGGCACGGCCCACCTCGCGCCCGCTCCCTGCCCACCCGCGCTGCTGCGCCTCCTGCTCCCCCCGCCCCACGCCCACCGGCACGTCCACGCGACCACCGACGCGCACGGCCGGGGCCTCGTCCAGTTCGTCCTCGCGGCCCACGAGGGCCAGCGCAACACCCGCCTGTTCTGGGCGGCCTGCCGCGCCTACGAGAACGGCATCGGCGCCGCTCTGGTGGGTCCCCTGGTCGAGGCGGCCCGGGAGACCGGACTCACGGAACGCGAGGCACGCGCGACCGTCGCGTCGGCGGCCCGCATGACGGGCCACCGTCCCTGAGCGGAGCGGGAGGACCACCCGCGGGCCGCCCCAGCACGACGGCCCCCGACCGTCGTGCCTGGTCGGGGGCCGTCCATCACCGCGGTGGGTGTGGGATTTGAACCCACGGTGACTCGCGCCACGACGGTTTTCAAGACCGTTCCCTTAGGCCGCTCGGGCAACCCACCTCGTCCCCGTCCCACCTGGGGCGGAGCGGGTACAGCGTACCGGGATCGGAGCTGATCGTGGAGGCGTGGTCCACACAGGGTCCACCGGCTCGGTGCGCCCGTCCGTCTCAGCTCCGGCTCAGCCCGCGTCCCCTATGACGGCGTCGAACGTGTTGCGGTAATCGCTGCCAAGTCCGTTCGAGCCGAGCTCGGTGAGTTCGAGCCGGGCGATGTTCCCAGCGCCGGTACGTACGCACAGCACCACGCCCTTGGCGAGTTGCTGCTCCTTGGCTCCTTCCGCCGTGACCGTTGCCGAGCACTCCTCGAAGCCGGGGAGACCGGTCGTCCTTCCCGACCAGAGAGAGATCACGGTGTCCTTCCCACCGTTGATCCGGTTCTCCGGCGTCATGTACAGATCGCCTTCGTCGGCATAGCCGACAGCGACGGGCTGTCCGGCGTCCAGGTCCTTCGACACCGTGTCGAGCAGCAGTGAGCCCCTCCAGATCTCGCTTCCCCCGGGCGAAGAACCGCGATCGGGGTCCGGCGCCTCGGTCTGCTCCGACGGCGAGGCGGAGGGGGGTGGGGATCCGGGCGCCGAGGTGGGAGCCGATGAAGTGGGCACGGGGGTCGAGGCACCGTCGGCCTTGTCGTCACCGGAGGAAACGAGACCAGGCACCACGACGGTGATCAGGGCTGCAAGCACCGTCGCCCCGGCGCCGATCCAGGCTGCCTGCTGATGCCTGCTGAACCAGCCTCCGCCCGCGTCACCGCCTTGCCCGCCGTCCGGCGTCGGCGGGGCCCGGGGGCGGTGGTGCGGGCAGCTGTGCACCGTCCCCGTGGTCGCCGCCCTGGGCGGGTGTGTTCGCATCAGGTCGATCGTTGGCCACCGTGCTGAGCACCCCCATGTCGGCGTCGGTCCATGTGCGTCGCGCAGAGGCTGACGACCCGTGCAGACCCCGTCGGCAACACCCTGCACCGACGCAACAGTTGGGCAATACCCCACCGCCGGGAGAAGTAGACGATGCGGAGTGGCTTCGTGCGATCGACGTCAGTCGACGCCCCTGCTACGTTGCTCAGCCGTAGTTCGTCACTCCAGCGACTGCAACACCGGGGGTCTCGTGGGTCGGGTATCGAAGTTACGGCGTCTGTTCCCGCGCGTGCGGATGCACGCCGCCGCCATCGCAGGTTTGACCGCACTGCTGGTTGCATCGGCCGCCGGCTGCTCCAGCGGCGACGAGCAACCTGCGGCCACCGCCGACTCGGCCACCCACAGCCGAGCTGCGGGTACGACACAGGCGACACAACCCCGCAAGTACGTCGCCATGGCCGTGGAAGGCGAGCTGCACGCCATGCTGGCCTTCCAGGTCCACCCCGAGGGTGGTCAGGTGATCGGGAAGTACACGCTCGTGCACTTCGACGGGCAGGGCAAAGAGATCCGGGAAGAGACCGACTTCAACGGGCGCGGCTCGGACAGCATGTGGGAATTCAACGGCCTGACCGATTACGGGGCCGTCACAGGCACCCTCTCCGAGGACCGAACCCGGCTGACGCTCGACAGGGACTTCGGCGTGCAAACGACGCAGTGGACAATCGTCTCCTCCACGGACGTGTTCGAGTCGGCCGTCAAGGAGTACGCCAGGCGGTTCGAGTCCTGCTCCAAGGAGCAGGACGTCAACCCCTGTGAGGACGTGACCTGAACACCGGCATCGGTCGGCCTCCGCCCTCGGACAGGGGGCGGGCTGGTTCTTCCGACAACGAGGAGCGCCATCCTCACCCACACCGGAGAGAGGGTGGCGCCCTCGTCCGTCCTGGGGACGGCCCACGCCCGGTCCACGCGCACTGATCCACGACGCGACAGAGCCGGATCACGGTGGGACACCCCCACGCAGATGGGTGCCCTCACGGAAGGACACCCCATCTGACCAGCACGTCTCTGACCTGCGGAGGTGGTGGGACTCGAACCCACGGTGACGCTCTCACGTCACTACGGTTTCCCAGAGCGTCCCCTTGGGCCGCTCGGGCAACCCACCTCGCGCCCCGTCGGGGCGGAGCGGGTACACGGAGGGATGCACACGTACGGGGTGGCGGCGACCGGAGGCTCACCACACGTACGGGTGAGCGTCGGAGCCGGACGACCGGGTACGAGCTCACCGCCCCGGTGCTCGGCGGAGGTGGGGGCCGGAAGGGCCTCGGCGGGGAAAATGCCCGGTCACGAGGGTGTTTCCGGAAGTAAGCGGCGGTACGAAAGCGTTTCCGGTCGCCATCGGTCAACAGCGTGCGCGTGTCTACACCGAAGCGGACGCCCAAATTGTTCAGAATGTTCCTCACTGCCCCAGTTGAAACTATGAAGTTTCTTTGCCGAGGAGCGTGACATGCAGGTTCGCAGGTGGCTCCCAGACCAGCCCACCCGTATCGGTCGGCACGACTGGCCGGACGAGGGTGACAACGGAACACATCTGCGACTGCGGGCCGGCTCCATCGTGGTACTCGACCGGCAGGCGTGGCGGATCCTGGAGATCAACGCCTACTCGGGCGACCGGTGGCCGGAGTCCTACGAGAAGGCATGGCGCGACCACGTGGAGCTGTGGTGGCACGCCAACGAACTGCGGCGGGCCAACAACCAGATGGTCAAGCCGGCGCCGGAGCGTTCCGAATTCTACAAGCGCCCGGTGATCCTGGTCCTGCGCAACGAGAACCTGCCCCGGTCCACGCCCAAGCACTGGTGCGCCCCCGCGAGCCACGACTGGCAGGTCCTCCCGGAGCACTACGCCGTCTGCCGCGCCTGCGGCGAGCTGCCGCCCTGCCACCACGGGGAGTACCGCTGGGAGGGCGGTCCCCGCTGGCCCGAGAACAGCGGCGGCATCCCGCTCATCGTGCCGGAGGGCTGCTGCATGGGGTGCGCCGAGCCGATCAAGCCACGGGGGCGGACCGTGCGCTTCCCGGGCCCGAACCTCTGGTACCCGGACCTGGAGGAGAACACCGCGGTCTTCCACGCTCGCGCCGCCTGCGCCGATCAGGTCGACTGCTACCGCATGCAGTGGCAGGCCGAGTACAACCCGCGTTCCTCCGCCGCCCACTCCGCCACCCCGGCGTTCCCGGGCTTCGAGCACTTCGTGGTGCCCCAGACCCGGCACGCCCCGGACCTGGCCCCGCACGTCCAGCAGGGCTCCCAGAGCCCGCATCCCCCGCAGTTCGGCCAGATGCGGCCGGCCGAGGAGGAACGCAACCGCGCGGTGGGCGGCTCCGGCACGTTCCACCCCCCGTTCGACGGGTACCGCGCGGAACCGGAGACCGGTGCGGCGCCGGCCGGCCCGACGGCGCCGGCCTCCTCCGAGCCGGGGCGCCAGGCGGCATCCGTGGCCTCCGCCGCGCCGACGGCGGACCCGGCCGGGCCGGGCCGGGCCACCGTACCCGCGCCCTCCTCCGCGGCCGAGACGCCCGCGTCCACCACCACGGCCGAGGCGCCCGCGCCCGCCGTCGCGGCCTCCTCGGTCGAGAGCGCCGGGCAGGCGCTCCGGGCGGCGGAGGAGCTGGGCCTGTCCCTGACCGAGCGCCCGGCCTTCCACAACGCGGAACAGGCCGCCCGGGTGATCGAGGAACTCACCGCCGCGGTCCGGAACATCGCGCTCTGCCTGAACCCGTCGGCCGTCCGCGAGCGTTCCTGACCCGCGGACGACCGCACGCGCACGACCGCACGCGCACGACCGCACGCGCACTTCCCGTCACGGCCGGCCCGCGGCCCGCGGTCCGCGGGTCGGCACGCGCGCGGGGTCAGTCGTCGCCGGTCTTGGAACCGAGGGTGAGATCGGTGGTGTGCTGCTTGCCGCCGCGCTCGTAGGTGAGCGTGACCTTGTCGCCGGGCTTGTGGGTCCAGATCTCGCCGATCAGGGTCGGGCCGCTGTCGATCACCGTGTCGTCGAGCTTGGTGATGACGTCGCCGGGCTTGAGGCCCGCGGCCGCGGCGGGGCCGCCCGGTTCGACGGGCTCGGAGCCGCTGACGCCCTGCTCGGTGATCTTCGCGCCGTTCGCCGTCTCCTCCAGGGAGACGGAGGCGCCGATCCTGGCGTACACCGGCTTGCCGGTCTCGATCAGCTGCTTGGCGACGAACTCCGCCTGGTTGATCGGGATGGCGAAGCCCAGGCCGATCGATCCCGCCTGACCGGTACCGCCGAAGCCGCCGCTGCTCGTGGACTGGATCGCGGAGTTGATCCCGATCACGTTGCCCTGCGCGTCCAGCAGCGGGCCGCCGGAGTTGCCCGGGTTGATCGAGGCGTCGGTCTGCAGGGCGCTCATGTAGGACGCCTTGCTGCTCGCGCTGCCGTCGCTGGAGGCCACGGGGCGGTTCTTGGCGCTGATGATGCCCGTGGTCACCGTGTTGGACAGGCCGAAGGGGGCGCCGATGGCGATCGTCGAGTCGCCGACGGCCACCTTGTCCGAGTCGCCGAGGGGCAGCGGGTTCAGGTCCGACGGGGCGTTCTCGAGCTTGATGACCGCCACGTCGTAGCCCTGCGCGTGGCCGACCACCTGGGCGTCGTACCTCTTGCCGTCGGGGAAGGTCGCGCTGAGCTTGCCGCCGTCGACCGCCTCCGCCACCACGTGGTTGTTGGTGACGATGTGACCCTGCTTGTCGAAGACGAAGCCCGTGCCGGTGCCGCCCTCGCCGTTGCTGCCCTCGGCCTGGATGGTGACCGTGCTGGGCAGCGCCCTGGCGGCCACGCCCGCGACCGTGCCTGCGTCGCGCTTGACCGAGCCGCCGGTGTCCGAGGCGGAGACCGTCGTGGAACCGGACTCGTCGTTGTTCTTGGCCAGGGTGTAGCCAAGGCCGCCGCCCAGACCGCCCGCGACCAGGGCGGCGATCAGGATCGCGGCGACCACGCCGCCACGGCCGCGGCCGGACTTCGGCGCCGGCGGCGGGTACGAGGAGCCCCAGCCGCCACCGGAACCGTCGCCGCCGTAGGACGGGCCGACCGGCGGCGGGGGCGGCGGCCAGGAGGCGTCGGGGGCCGAGGGCCCCGGGGAGGCGGCCTGGTGGGAGCCGGGGGCGGAGGCCGGGGGTGACCGGAAACCGTCGTGCGGCTCCGCACCCGCGGGCGCCTGGGACGGCGGCTGGTCCGGGTGGGGCGGCGGGGGCGGCTCGGAGGCTGCGGGAGATTCCACCGGCACGGGAGGTGCGGACGGGGCCGGGGGTACCGCGGTGCCCTCGTTCTCGGTGCTCACAGCTTCTCTCCTCGATCCACGACTGCCGCCCGGGCGCACTGGTCGCGCTCGGCCACGCTCACGCGCGCCGCTCCACGGCCCGGAGCGAAGGGGCTGCGCATGCGGTGGGGCATGTGTTTGTGTAGGCCAACAGCTTTTCCCACGAGCCGTCAGAGCACCATAAGCGGATGCTGTGGGCCCGCGGTCGTTCCTTATACAGGCCATCCAAGACTAAACGGGCACGCGGCCGATGACTCCGGGGGCACGTCCACCCGCGCGCGGTGGCACCATGACGCGGTGACCCACGTACGACAGCACCCGATGCAGGTGGTCGCCCACCGCGGGGCCTCCGAGGAGGCCCCCGAGCACACCCTGGCCGCCTACCGGAAGGCGATCGAGGACGGGGCGGACGCCCTGGAGTGCGATGTGCGCCTGACCGCCGACGGCCACCTCGTCTGCGTCCACGACTGGCGCGTCGACCGCACCTCCAACGGCCGCGGCGCGGTCTCGGCGCTGGAGCTCGCCGACCTGGCGGCCCTGGACTTCGGCGCCCGCAGGACCCGGGAGTTCTGGCGCACGCGCGACGAGCAGCCCGAGTGGGAGCACCGGCCCGAGGACCGGGAGGAGACCTCGGTGCTCACCCTGGAGCGGTTGCTGGAGCTGGTGTCGGACGCGGGACGGCGGGTGGAGCTGGCCATCGAGACCAAGCACCCCACGCGCTGGGCGGGGCAGGTGGAGGAGCGGCTGTTGCTGCTGCTGAAGCGGTTCGGTCTCGACGCGCCCGCCTCGGCCGCCGAGTCGCCGGTGCGCGTGATGAGTTTCTCGGCCCGCTCGCTGCACCGGGTGCGGGCCGCGTCTCCGACGCTGCCGACGGTCTACCTGATGCAGTTCGTCTCGCCCCGGCTGCGCGACGGACGGCTGCCGGCCGGTGTCCGGATCGCGGGTCCCTCGATCCGCATCGTGCGCAACCACCCCGCCTACATCGAGCGGCTGAAGAAGGCCGGGCACCAGGTGCACGTGTGGACCGTGAACGAGACCGCCGACGTGGACCTCTGCGCCGGCCTGGGCGTCGACGCGGTCATCACCAACCGGCCACGCGCCGTCCTGGAGCACCTCGGCCGCTGATTCGTCCGGAAGCCTTGACCCCGCGGCCTCTCTGCCCCATTCTCCGGTCTTGGCCACCGACGAGATCCAGCCACATGATTACGGGGAGTGCTCCGGCGCGTTCGGTGCGTGTCCGATCGTGTCGAATGCGTCACCGGGCGGGCAACGGCCGGTTTCCGGCCCAGGCCAGAAGGGCATCCACTCCGTGGCGTGGGGCGAAGGAGGTCTCGGGGGTGGCGTTGGTGGTGGCACAGGAGGTGCCCACGTCGTCGAGCATGGCCGTTCCCCATGGCCCTGCGGGCGTGGGGAAAGCACGACACCGGATGCGGGAGCAGTTGCGCAGGGGCGGTGTGGCGGAATCGGTCATCGACGACGCGGTACTGGTCCTTTCCGAACTTCTCAGCAACGCGTGCAAGCACGGCCGTCCGCTGGGTGACGCCCTGGCCGGGGACGGTGACGTCCGCGCCGCATGGCAGGTGGACACGGCGGGCCGGCTCCTCGTGGAGGTGACGGACGGCGGCGGACCGACCCGTCCGGCCCCGGCGACCCCGTCGGTCACCGCGCACGGCGGCCGCGGGCTGAACATCATCACCGCGCTCGCCGACGACTGGGGCGTGCGGGACGGCGCGTGCGGAGAGGTCACGGTCTGGGTGGTCGTCCACGACGACGTGTACGACCCGGACGCGGGGCACCGGCGCGACGACTTCGCCACGCGGATCGCTGCCCCGGCCGTGTCGGAGATCCCCGGTCTGGACTTCGCGGACGCGTTCGACGACCTGGGCTGAGCAACGGCCCGGGCCCGGCCCGGCACCGGCCGACCCGTGCGGTGCGGGCGGTCGTGCGGTGCGGGCGGCCCGCTCCCGCGGGGCACGCTCCCCGCTCGGCGCGCCGGAGGAGTTGTCCACACGCGGCTCGTCGTCCACAGGATCCCGTCGGCCGGGACGCGAACGGCTAGGCTCGCGCCGTACGAGTAGAGCCGTAACCGGGAGACACCCACGATGGCCAAGAAGCGACCCCAGACGAAGGCCAAGCGGCCCCAGCTCACCGACGGCGAGGTCCCGGTCGTCGGCGCCCGCGAGCCCTGCCCCTGCGGCAGCGGCCGTCGCTACAAGGCCTGCCACGGCCGGGCCGCCGCGCAGGCCACGACCGCGCTGGTGCACCGTCCGTTCGAAGGCCTGCCCGGCGAGTGCGACTGGGTGGCGCTGCGCGAGCTGGTGCCGGCGGCCACGGTCGGGCTGACGCTGAAGGACGGCCTGCCCGAGGGCGTCCCGTCGGTCACGCTGGCCACGGTGCTGCCGATGGCCTGGCCGGCCCTGCGCCGCGACGACGGCTCGGTGCTGCTCGGCCTGCAGAACGACACGGCGTCGGGCGACATCAGCCGCGACCTGGCGGACACCCTCCAGCGGGCCCTGACCGCCGCGCCGGGCACGCCCGTGCAGGGGCGTCGCGCGTCGGCCGACGGTCCGCGCCTGCAGGACCTGCTCGCGCCCGAGGGTGCTTTCGAGCCGGCGGTGCACGAGGGCTTCGAGTTCTGGGTCCCGGACGCGGAGAACGCCACGCCGGAGGTGGCCGCCTCCCTGGAGCGGGCCAACGCCGCGGCCATCCCGACCGTCCGGCTCCAGGGCGTGGACGCCGCCTACTGGTGCGAGACGCCGGAGAAGAACCACCTGCGGTGGGTCATGCCGCACGAGGAGGAGCGGCTTCTGGACGCGTTGGCCCGGCTGCACGCGGCGGGCCGGTCGAGCCTCGGCGAGGGCACCCGCCTCGTGGGTTCCTTCCGTGCCCACGGGCTCACCGTCCCGGTCTGGGACCTGCCGAGCGGGACCACCGCCGAGGACGTGGAGAAGCCGGCGGCCGAGTTCGCCGAGCGCCTCGCCGAGGCGTTGGCCACGGACGCGCCGCTCACGCCCGACGAGCGCCGGGCGCGCGGCGGCCTGACCAACCGGCAGGTCACCCTCAGCTGAGCGGCGGCCGGCGCACGGCCTCGGCGTCCGTTCCGGCTGACCGACCGGTCAGCCGGAACACCGGGTACGGAGGGGGTGACTCCGGTCACAACTCCCGGTAGAGCCACGCCAGTCGGTGACCGGAAAACAGGAGATCGAATTTGCTAACCGCCAATCTCTTGTTACCGTTCGAGTAGCCCGGTTGCTGGTGCATCCCCCGTCGCCAGCAACCGGGTCTTTCCATGTCCACCGACACCCACGTGCTCACGACCGGTCCCTCAACGGGCGGTTTTCCGGGGTGAGTTGCTGCCGGTGCGCAGCAGCAACGGTCCGTGGTCGGCCCGGCCCGCGAACTCCGCGACCGCGGTGTACCCGGCCGGCTCGCCCTGCATCCGCACCCGGGGTGTCTCGCACGTGCCCGGCGCGTCCTCGGCGCCCACCGCGCAGCTCGTCCGCACACCGCGGCCGTCGGGCCCCATGAGGCTCAGCACGGTTTCCAGCGGCCCGCCGGTCGCGTTGCGGTAGGAGGTCCGCGCCCAGGTCCCGGCGCCCTGCGTCAGTACACAGGTCTGCGCCTCGACGCCCTCGGGCGAGGTGAGTTCGGGACCGCAGCGCACGGCGGTGGCCAGGCCGAGCGGCAGCGTGGTGCGGGCGGGCCCGGCGGCGGACGGCCCGGTGCCGTCGTCGTCGCGCGGCAGGGCGCCCGAGCCGAGGGACCGGCCGTCCTCCTCCCCGTCGTGCCCGGGTCCTGTCGACGCCACGGCGAAGGACAGCACGACCGCGCACGCCACGACGCCGGCGAGGACGTACGGACGGAACCCTCGGCCGGCCGGACGACGGCGGCGCCGTTCGGCCCGGCGCGGCCTCGAGGAACGGTGCACCCCAGCATGAAGCGGCATGGAGCGGACGATAACGATCCCGGGCGGGCGCCGACTTCCGCGCGCGCCCGACACCCCTACAACTCGGGCGCGCTCACACCCGTACGGGTGAGGGCGTCGACCACCGCGTCCACCACGGCCTCCACGTCGGGCACCCAGGGCGAGGCGGAGCCGGGCAGCGGTGCCCGCTCCCAGCGGACGCCGCCTCGCCCGGTCCCGGACGGGGGCAGGACGAGGTAGCCGCCCTCGCCGTGGAAGCGCAGCGAACCGGGGACGAAGTCCTTGGCATAGAGCAGTTCGCCCAGCTGCTCCATGGAGTACGGCCGGACCAGCAGCGACCAGCGGGTGGGCGAGGCGACGACCGGGCCGAGCCGCAGACCGGCGCGGTCGAGCGCGGTCAGGGCGCGGGCGGCCGGCAGGGCGGGCAGGGAGACGGCGCACGGGGCACCGCCCCCGGTGGCCAGGACGATCGGCGCCGTCGGACGGTTGGTCCACCACCAGCGCACCATCCGCTCGTCGGTGGTGGCGGCGAGGAGACCGGGGTCGAAGGGGTGGGCGCCGGGCACCGTGCACTCGGGGTCGGGGCAGGCGCAGCGCGAGCGCGCCTGCGGATCGGGCGCCACGCCCGGGAGTACGGGCCACTGCCACTGCGTCGCGTAGGTCAGGGCCGCGCCGATCAGCTCAGGCCGCCCGCCACCTCGCCGGGACAGGAGCCTGCGTCGCCTTCCGAGGATCTCGCGCATGAGCGCTCGTTCCTTTCCGTTGCACGCCTGGCAACACCGTGGTCGTCTCACACCATGTGTCGATCTCTTCGCTGTGCGTAGCTGATGGCGCATCACACCCCTGCCGCGGGCAAGGGGACCCCTGTGGGCCGAGCTCTGACTGCGTCCGCGGCGACTGCGTCCATACTGCGTCCATCACGAGCATGGGCCTGGCGCGGGGGTGGCGAAGTCTGGCGTTTGCCGTCCCGCGTATTTCTCTCCGCCTCCGCCACGGGAGGATGGGGCACGGTCGTCGGTGGATAGGACGCCCGGGTCCGTCGCCAGGTTCCGGGTGGCCCCCAGCCACCCCTGGCCTTCACCGAGTACGTACCCATCACGACCGCTGTGACGCTCCGTGGAGCACCCCCAGAAGACCGCAACAAGTCATCCTCTGGGGAAGTTTCGAGCCAACTTTGCTTTTCCGCAAGGGGCGAGGAAAGGAGGCCCCTCACACCCCACGGACACCAGTAATCCCAGCAGGACAATGCTGGACATCTCCTTACGAGTGCGTGTACATGTGGAGGCACTGCTGCGGCGCAGAACGACATGGGGGTTTGCGATGCTTTTGAGCAGTAAGCACCGGTCGGAAAGCCGGACACCATGAACGCCCCGCACCCTGCGAAAGTGGCTGGAATCGATTCAACTGTGCCGTCCCCCGCCCACACTGTCGCGTCCGCCGTCGCGGGTGCTTCCCCGGCCGCCCCGTCGAGCGGCCCGGGCACTTCGGGTGCGCCGGGCGCCCTGCTCCAGGACCGGCTCGCCGGCTGGGTGTCGGACCTGACGACCCTGCACGAACTCACCGAGCGCCTCGCCCGCACGGACTCCCTCGCCGAAGCGCTCCAGGAACTGCTGCGTGCCGGTGCCGCCCTGGTGGGCGCCCGGCGCGGACTCGTCGTCCTGGAACCGTCGGACGGCCTCGGCCCCGACAGCACCATCGGCCTCGGACTGGGCCGCGCCGACCTCGGCCACATCGAGACGGTGCCGCGCAGCTCGCTGCCGTACGGACGGA
This sequence comes from Streptomyces sp. JHA26, assembly GCF_002005565.1. GTDB lineage: Bacteria > Actinomycetota > Actinomycetes > Streptomycetales > Streptomycetaceae > Streptomyces. The sequence goes on from NZ_BDJC01000015.1 coordinate 17,521, forward strand.
TCCTGGAGGGGCTGCCCGTCACCGAGGGCGGCATCGCCGAGCCCGACCTGTTCGTCGAGGAGGGCCTCGACCCGCGCCACCGCGAGGTCGCCGCCCGCCTCGGCTACGCCGCCAGCTACGCCCTCCCCCTGTCCACCGAGCGCGCCGGGCGCCTCGGGGCCGCCGTCTGGCTCTACGACGAACCCGCCGAACCGCGCGAGCGGCAGCGGCACCTCGTCGGGCTGTACGCCCGGTACGCCGCCGAACACCTGGCCCGGCTCCTGGAGACCGAGCGCACGCGCGCGTGCATGGCGACCATGGCGGAGGAACTGCTCCCCTCGCGCCTGCCCCGGGTGCCCGGCGTGCAGCTCGCCGCCCGCCGCCGTACCGGCCCCCGCGGCGGTGGCGACTTCTGCGACGCCCTGCCGCTGCCGGACGCCGCGCTCGGCCTGGCCGTCGGCTCCGTCACCGGTTCCGGCCCCAGCGCCGTGGCCGCCACCGGACGGCTGCGCGCGTCCCTGCGGGCGTACGCCGTCATGGAGGGCGAGGACCCGGTCGCGGTCCTGTCCGACCTGGAACTGCTGCTGCGGCTCACCGAACCCGCCCGTTCGGCCACCGCCCTGTTCGGCTACTGCGAGCCCGCGCTGCGCCGGATCACCCTGGCCGGCGCCGGACACAGCCCGCCCCTGCTGATCGGCGAGCGGCGCACCGAGTTCGTCGAGACCTCCGTCTCCGCGCCGCTGGGCATGCTCGCCTGCTGGGAGGCACCGAGCGTGGAGGTCCGGGCCGAACCCGGAGAGACGGTTCTGCTGTACACCGACGGCCTGCTGCGCCGCACCGGCGACCCGGTCGACCGCGCCTTCGCACGGCTGCACGCCGCGGCGGCCGGCGTGCCGCGCGCCAAGCGCCACGACCCGGACGCCGTCGTCGACCACGTGCTGCGCACGGTGCTGCCGGACGGCGCGGACGAGGCGGACTCCGAGGAGGACGTGGTGCTGCTGGCGGTCCGCTTCGACCGGTGACGCGCCGCCGCCCGGTGTAACGGGTCCTTCGGCCCTGGGCCCCCTTCCGTACGACCGTACGATGGGGGTGGTCCAGTGCCGTATCAAGGAGGATGACCGTGGCGGAGGAGCTCACCCCGGCAGCAGACGATCCTGCTGCTGACGCAGCGGGCCCGGAAGCTGTGCTTGAGGACGCCGCTGACGCGACGGACGACGAGCCGATCAAGCAGCGCAAGAACGGCCTGTACCCGGGCGTGTCCGACGAGCTGGCCGAGAACATGAAGTCCGGCTGGGCCGACACGGAGCTGCGCGACCTGGAGCCGATCGCCCAGGCCGCCGAGACCGCCGCCCGCCGGGCCGCGCTGTCCGCGCGCTTCCCCGGTGAGCGCCTGGTGATCCCCGCGGGCAACCTGAAGACCCGCTCGAACGACACGGAGTACGCCTTCCGCGCCTCCGTCGAGTACGCCTACCTCACCGGCAACCAGACCGAGGACGGCGTCCTGGTGCTGGAGCCCGAGGGCGAGGGCCACAAGGCCACGATCTACCTGCTGCCCCGCTCCGACCGCGAGAACGGCGAGTTCTGGCTGAGCGGCCAGGGCGAGCTGTGGGTCGGCCGCCGCCACTCCCTCACCGAGGCGGAGAAGCTGTACGGCATCCCCGCCTCCGACGTGCGCGAGCTGGCCGACAGGCTGCGCGAGGCCACCGGCCCCGTGCGCGTCGTGCGCGGCCACGACGCCGGCATCGAGGCGGCGCTGACCGACAAGGTCACCGCCGAGCGCGACGAGGAGCTGCGCGTCTTCCTCTCCGAGGCCCGCCTGGTCAAGGACGAGTTCGAGATCGGCGAGCTGCAGAAGGCCGTCGACTCCACCGTCCGCGGCTTCGAGGACGTCGTGAAGGTCCTCGACAAGGCCGAGGCGACCAGCGAGCGCTACATCGAGGGCACCTTCTTCCTCCGCGCGCGCGTGGAGGGCAACGACGTCGGCTACGGCACCATCGCCGCCGCCGGCCCGCACGCCTGCACCCTGCACTGGGTCCGCAACGACGGCCCGGTCCGCTCCGGCGACCTGCTGCTGCTCGACGCGGGCGTGGAGACGCACACGTACTACACGGCGGACGTCACGCGTACCCTGCCGGTCAACGGCCGCTACAGCGAGCTGCAGAAGAAGATCTACGACGCCGTGTACGACGCCCAGGAGGCCGGCATCGCGGCCGTGAAGCCGGGCGCCAAGTACCGCGACTTCCACGACGCCGCCCAGCGCGTGCTGGCCGAGCGGCTCGTCGAGTGGGGCCTGGTCGAGGGCCCGGTCGAGCGGGTGCTGGAGCTGGGCCTGCAGCGCCGCTGGACGCTGCACGGCACCGGCCACATGCTCGGCCTGGACGTCCACGACTGCGCCGCCGCGCGCGTGGAGTCCTACGTCGACGGCACCCTGGAGCCCGGCATGGTCCTCACCGTCGAGCCCGGCCTGTACTTCCAGGCCGACGACCTGACCGTGCCCGAGGAGTACCGGGGCATCGGCGTCCGCATCGAGGACGACATCCTCGTCACCGAGGACGGCAACCGGAACCTGTCCGCCGGCCTGCCGCGCCGGTCGGACGAGGTCGAGGCGTGGATGGCTTCGCTGAAGGGCTGACCCTCGGGCCGACGGCCGGGTACCGCATCGGGTACCCGGCCGTCGGCATGTCCGGGGGGAGGACTCTTGTGGGCGCCTTTCGGTCCGCCGTCGGCGGGGGTCCGCAGCCGGGGTCTGCGCCGGGGTCCGCAGCCGGGACCGGTCGCCGGGGCCGGTCGCCGGGGCCCGGTCACCGGCGACCGACGGCCCGGCGGGCGGCGGGCGGCGACCAGGAGGCGGCGGTCGGCGACCAGGAGGCGGCGGTCGGCGACCAGGGGGCGGCGGGCGGCTGGCGGCGGGCGGTCACGGCATCCCGCGGGGCACGGCTGAGCGGCGTACGGCTGCGGGGACCCGCACGGCCGGACCATCCGGGGCGGGCTCGCGCTCCTCACCCGCGTGCCGGACGGCGCCACGGCCGTGTCCGTCACACCGCCACCAAGGGGGCGTCCTTCCGCCACTTGAGGATCTTGTCGAAGCTCACCACGGCCCCCGTCCGGCCCGGTGTGCCGCCGATGTGGACGTGGTCGGCGAGCTCCCGGATGAGACACAGGCCGCGCCCGTGCTCGGCGTCGGCGGGCACCGGACGGGCCGGACCGCCCGGCCGGCCGGAGGCACCCGCGTCGAAGCCGGGGCCCGTGTCGGCGACCTCGATGCGGCACCGCTCGCCGTCGAGGTAGGCCGTGACGCGGTACGCGTCCGAGGGGCCGCCGGGCTCGTCGTCCCCGCCGTGCTCCACGGCGTTGGCGCAGGCCTCGCTGAGGGCGACGGAGAGGTCGAAGGAGATGTCGGGGTCGACGCCCGCGGTCTCCATCGTGCCGAGCAGCAGGCGGCGGGCCAGCGGCACGCTCGCAGCCTCGCGCCGCAGATGGAGTGACCACCAGATGCTCATGCTCCAGCCTCCCGGCCGCGGCTCGACATACCGTTACGTATTGCCCCCCGTGCACGGCCGTAAGCGCTCCGTCCGCGCCGAACCGCCCGGACGGCGGATGCGACCGCCCCGGTGACCGGTGTATGTGGGACGGCTCGTACCAAGGGCGACCATCCGGTCGTACGGCATCTTGCGGACCTGCCGTACGGCGCGGGTGCCGTCAGTGCGATGATGAGCCCGCCATGACTGCCCCCCACCCGCCTTCGGCGCGTTCCGGGAACGACCTCCGGATTCTGCGGGCCGCGGTGTTCGCCGCGGTCTGCGTCGTGCTGGCCGCGGCGGGGCACACGTTCGCGTCCTGCGCCGCCGTGCCCCTGTGGACACTGGGCGCGGGATTCCTCGGGGCGGTCGTGGTCGCCGCGCCCCTCGCCGGGCGCGAGCGTTCGCTGCCCGGGATCGCGGCGCTGCTCGCGGTCGGCCAGACCGCTCTGCACACGCTGTTCGGACTCGGTCAGCACGGGGTCGCGGCGGTCACGACGGCGGCGCCCCCCGGCGTGGCGGACCCGCTGTCCGACGCCTCGCTGGTCCAGCAGGCCGCACGCCTGGTCTGCGGGACCACCGCCGCGGCGATCAGCCCGGTCCAGGCCCAGCGGATCCTCACCGACGCGCGGCTCGTCCCGGGTTCCGGCGCCCACACCGGCGCGGTACACCAACCGGCGGACGCCCTGGCCGCCGCCGGCTCCTCCGCGTCCCTGCTGCCGTCCCTGCCGATGCTGCTCGGCCACGTCCTCGCGGCGCTCGCCGCCGGCTGGCTGCTGCGACGCGGGGACCTGGCCGCGGCACGGCTCGTCGCGCTGTCGGCGCACTCGGCCCAGTCGATGGCCGAGGGAGCGTTCGTCCGCGCCCTGCGCGCCGCGCTCGCCCTGGTGCGCGCCCTGCACCGCGGGCTCGTCGGCGCACCCCGCACGGGGCCGCGTCCGCCGCGCACCGCCCTGCTCGCGCCGGCCCGGCCGCGCACCACCGCTCTCCAGCACACGGTGATCAGGCGCGGTCCGCCGAGCGCCCTCGCCCTCGCCGCCTGACACGACGCGACCACCGACCGCCGATCCGCTTCCGCCTCCGGGCCGGAGTGACGGAGGAGGGGCCGCCGTCGTGCGGCACGCGCGCGTGCGCGCGCACCCTTCCGACCACTCCCGACACCGGCTCCCCGCCGGGTCGTCACACGAAGCGGAGTACTCCGTTCATGAAGGTTTCCCGTATCGCCGCCGCCGGCTCCGCGGCCGGCATCGCCGTCCTCGCCCTCTCCGTCCCCGCCTTCGCGCACGTCAGCGTGCAGCCGGAGGGCACGGCCACCAAGGGCGGCTACGCGGTCGTCGACTTCAAGGTCCCCAACGAGCGGGACAACGCCTCCACCACCAAGCTGGAGGTCAACTTCCCCGCCGACCACCCGCTGGCGTCCGTCATGCCGCAGCCGATCCCCGGTTGGAAGGCCGAGGTCACCAAGGCCAAGCCCGCCAAGCCGCTGGAGGCGCACGGCGAGCAGATCACCGAGGTCGTCACCAAGGTGACCTGGACCGCCGACGGCAAGGGCGTCGAGCCCGGCTACTTCCAGAAGTTCCCCGTCTCCATCGGCGCGCTGCCCGAGGACACCGACGAACTGGTCTTCAAGGCGATCCAGACGTACTCCAACAAGGAGGTCGTGCGCTGGATCGAGGTGCCGCAGGAGGGCCAGGAGGAGCCCGACAACCCGGCGCCCGTGCTCGAACTGACCGCCGCCGAGGGCGACGACCACGGCGCGGCGGGCGCGAAGACCGGCACCGACGCCGGATCCACCGCACAGAACACCGCCGCCGACGGCTCCGCCGACTCCGGCGACAGCAGCGACACCACCGCCCGCGTCCTCGGCATCGTCGGCATCGTCGTCGGCGCGGCGGGCGTCGCGTACGGCGTCCTCGCCGGCCGCCGCCGGGACACCGGCGCCTCGGCGTAACCGCACCCCCCGCCGGTGTGCGCCGGGGTCCCGTTCGCGGGCCCCGGCGCACACCGGGCACATCACATCTGGGACATCTCTCCATGCGCAAGAAGACTTTCGCCGCGGCCGCATTGCTCGCCGCCGCCTCCCTCACCCTCTCCGCCTGCGGCAGCGGCGGTGACGGCGACAAGCCCGTCACCGTGGTCTCCGAGGACACCACCCAGCAGGCGGCCACGGTCCTCGACAAACCGTTCGAGAAGCCCGACCTGGTCCTCACCGACACCCAGGGCAAGCCGTACGACCTCCGCGAGCAGACCGCCGGCAAGCCCACCCTGATCTACTTCGGCTACACCCACTGCCCCGACGTGTGCCCGCTGACCATGAGCAACATCGCGGTGGCCAAGAAGCAACTGCCCCGGGCCGAGCAGGACAAGCTGCGCGTCGTGTTCGTCACCACCGACCCCGAACGGGACACCCCCGCCGCGCTCGGCACGTGGCTCAAGGGCATCGACCCCCAGATCATCGGTCTGACCGGCGACTTCGACACCGTCCAGGCCGGCGCCCGCACCCTCGGCATCTCCATCGACCCGCCGACCAAGGACAAGGACGGCAACGTCGTCTCGACCCACGGCACCCAGGTCATCGCCTTCTCCCCGAAGAACGACGCCGGCTACGTCCTCTACGGCAAGGACGCCACCGTCGACGACTACACCGAGGACCTCCCCGAGCTGATCAAGGGGGAGAACCCGTGATCCGCCGCCCCGCCCTGGCCGCCGCGACGGTGATCGGCGCCCTGCTCCTCGCAGGCTGCGGCGGCTCCGGTTCCGACGCGGCCGCCGCACTCTCCGTCGAAGCCGCCTACATACCGCAGCCGGTCTCCGACACGATGGCCGCCGGTTTCCTCACCATCACCAACGAGGGCGACGCCGAGGACGAGCTCACGTCCGTCACCAGCGCGGCCGGCGAGGTCACCGTCCACGAGACCGTCGGCGGCGCGATGAAGCGGGTCGACCGCCTGCCCGTGCCCGCACACGGCGAACTCGTGCTCGAGAGCGGCGGCAACCACCTGATGTTCGAAAAGCTGACGCACAGGCCCGAACAGGGTGAGACGGTCTCCGTCGAGCTCCACTTCGCCCACTCCGACCCCGTCACGGTCGAGATGCCGGTGAAGGCGGCCACGTACCGGCCCACCACCGGTCACACCGGACACTGAGGGAGGGACCACCTTGACCCGGACCACCGCCCCCCGCGTGCGGACCCTGGTGCTGCTGTTCCTGGCCGCGGTCTGCGCGCTGTTCGCCGCCGCCGGCCCGGTCTCGGCGCACGCCGCGCTGACCGGCAGCGACCCCCGGCAGGGGGCGGTGGTCGACAAGGCCCCGGCCCAGGTGTCGCTCACCTTCTCCGAGGCGGTCTCCCTGGACGACGACTCACTGCGCGTCCTCGACCCCAAGGGCGGGCGCGTCGACGACGGCCGGCCCGTCGGCACGGGCGGCACGACGTACGCCGTGAAACTCCACGCCGGCCTGCCCGACGGCACCTACACGGTCGCCTACCAGGTCGTCTCCGCCGACAGCCACCCGATCTCCGGCGCCTACACCTTCTCCGTCGGCGCCCCCTCCCGGACCTCCGTCTCCGTCGACGACCAGGACGCGGGCGGCGGCATCGTCGGTGTGCTGTACGGCATCGGGCGGTACGTGTCCTACGCCGGGTTCGTCGTCCTGGCCGGCGGCGCCGCCTTCGTCCTCGCCTGCTGGCCGCGCGGCTCCGGCGTACGGCCCCTGCAGCGGCTCGTCGTCTCCGGGTGGCTCGCGCTCACCGCCGCCACCCTGCTGCTGCTCCTGCTGCGCGGCTCCTACACCGGCTCCGGGAAGCTCGGCGACGTCTTCGACCTGAGCCTGCTCGGACAGGTCCTGCAGACCAAGAGCGGCGCCTCACTGGTCTCCCGGCTGCTGCTGCTCGCCGCGGCGGCGCTGTTCATCACCGTGCTCTTCGGCGCGTACGACAAGCGTGAGGACGAGGAGAAGAAGGACCTCACCTTCGGGCTCGCGGTCGGCGGAACCGTCGTGGCCGCCGGGATCGCGGCGACCTGGGCGCTGTCCGAGCACGCCTCCGTCGGCCTCCAGGCCGGCCTCGCCATGCCGGTCGACGTCGTCCACCTGCTGGCCGTCGCCGGCTGGCTCGGCGGGCTCACCGCCCTGGTCACCGCCCTGTACCGGGCCCCCGCCGACACCCCCGTCCCCGCCACCGCCGTACGCCGCTTCTCCAGCGTCGCCTTCGGCAGCGTGGTCACGCTCGTGGTGACCGGCGTCTACCAGTCCTGGCGCCAGCTCGGCTCCTGGTCCGCCTTCACCGACACCCGCTACGGACAACTGCTCCTCGTCAAGATCGCCCTCGTCGCGGTGATGGTCGGCACCGCCTACTTCTCGCGGCGGTGGACCGCGCAGCTGGCCCGGACGCCGGGCGTGGTCGCCCCGCGGCGGGAGAAGGAACAGGTCTCCGTGACCGGCGGTTCGGCGGCACCGGAGGACTCCGGCAGCTCGGCGGCACCGGAAGCGTCGAAGGATTCCGGCGGCTCGGCGGCACCGGCGTCGTCGAAGGGCCCCGGTGGCTCGGCGTCGTCGAAGGCGCCGAAGGCGTCGAAGGCGTCGAAGGACTCCTCCGTCCCCCGGGCGACGGACGCGTCGAAGGGTTCCGGCGACTCCCGGCGCGCCGCCCAGCTCGCCCGGCAGCGGGCCGCCATGGACACCGCCCGGCAGAAACGCCTGCGGGACGCCGACCCCCGCCGCCTCGGGCTGCGCCGGTCCGTCCTCGCCGAGGCGGGCGTCGCCGTCGTCCTGCTCGCCGTCACCACCGTGCTGACCCAGACCGAACCCGGACGCACCGAGCAGGAGGCCCGGGCCGCGGGCCGGACCTCCGCCTCCCCGTCCACCGCGGCGACCGGAGCCGTGACCCTGGACATGCCCTTCGACACCGGAAGCGCGAACGGCAAGGGCGTCGTACGGGTCGAGCTCTCCCCCGCCCGGACCGGCGACAACGACCTGCACCTCTTCGTCGAGGACCCGGACGGCCGCGCCGTCGACATCCCCGAGATCAAGATCGCCTTCACCCTGGAGGCCAAGGACCTCGGGCCCCTGCCCGTCGTCCCCGACCACATCACCACCGGACACTGGTCGGCGAGCGGTGTGCAGCTCCCGATGGCCGGCGACTGGAAGGTCGCCGTCACCGTGCGCACCTCCGACATCGACCAGGTGACCCTCTCCAAGAACGCGCAGATCGGCTGAACCGCACCATGGCTGACCAGTCCCTCCCGGAGACCCGCACCCACGGAACGACGCCCGGGGCACCCGCCGGGCCCGGCCCGCACGACGCCGGCGACGCCGCCCCGCGCGAGGGCATCTCACGGCGCCGGCTCCTCGGCACCGCCGGTGCCACCGGGCTCGTGCTGGGTGCGGCGGGCGGCGCCGTGGGATACGCCGCCGCACCCTCCTCCGCCGCCACACCGCTCACCTCCCTGGGCAGCGGGCGGGTGATGTTTCACGGGAAACACCAGCCCGGCATCACCACCCCGATGCAGGCCCGCGGGCACCTCGTCGCCTTCGACCTGAAGCCGGGCGCCGGGCGCAAGGAGGCCGCCGCCCTGCTGCGCCGCTGGTCCGACACCGCCCGGCGGCTGATGGCGGGCGAACCGGCCGGATCCGGTGACACGGACGTCGCCCGGGACGCGGGCCCCTCCTCCCTGACCGTCACCTTCGGCTTCGGCCACAGCTTCTTCGGCCGGACCGGACTGGAGCGGCAGCGCCCGGCCGCCCTCGATCCCCTGCCCGACTTCTCCTCCGACCACCTCGACAAGGCCCGCAGCAACGGTGACCTGTGGGTGCAGATCGGCGCCGACGACGCCCTGGTCGCCTTCCACGCGCTGCGCGCGATCCAACGGGACGCCGGGTCGGCCGCCCGCGTGCGCTGGCAGATGAACGGTTTCAACCGCTCACCGGGCGCCACCGACCGTCCCATGACCACCCGCAACCTCATGGGCCAGGTCGACGGCACCCGCAACCCCGATCCGGCCGGCCCCGACTTCGACGAGCGGATCTTCGTGCCCGAGAAGGGCGAGCCCGCGTGGATGGCGAACGGCTCCTACGTCGTCGTACGCCGCATCCGGATGCTCCTCGACGACTGGGAGGAGCTGTCCGTCGAGGCCCAGGAGCAGGTCATCGGGCGACGCAAGTCCGACGGCGCACCCCTGTCCGGGGGCACCGAGACGACCGAGATGGACCTGGAGAAGACGGACGGGTCCGGAAAACTGGTCGTCCCGATCAACGCGCACGCCCGCATCACCCGTCCCGACCAGAACGGCGGTGCCACCCTGCTGCGCCGCCCGTTCTCGTACCACGACGGCTTCGACACCGACGGTGCCCCCGACGCGGGCCTCCTCTTCATCTGCTGGCAGGCCGACCCGTTGCGCGGCTTCGTACCGGTGCAGCGCAAGCTGGACCGCGGGGACGCGCTGTCGCGGTTCGTCCGGCACGAGGCCAGCGGCCTGTTCGCCGTACCGGGCGGGGCCGCGGAGGGCGAGTACGTGGGGCAGCGGCTGCTGGAGGGATGACCCGCCGCTCCGGCACGTCGCCCCGTGGGGTGGCGGGCCGGAGAAGCGTGCTCGCCGTCCGGCAGGGCCACTAAGGTGAGGCTCATGCCCGCCAGTTACGCGTATCTCGGTCCCGAAGGCACGTTCACCGAAGTCGCCCTGCGCACCCTTCCCGAGGCGGCGACCCGGGAACTGGTCCCCTACGTGTCCGTCCAGTCCGCGCTCGACGCCGTGCGCGTCGGCGAGGCGGAGGCCGCGTTCGTGCCGATCGAGAACTCCGTCGAGGGCGGCATCACCACCACCCTCGACGAGCTGGTCGCCGGTCAGCCCTTGATGATCTACCGCGAAGTGCTGCTGTCCATCACCTTCGCGCTGCTGGTCCGCCCCGGCACCGGACTGTCGGACATCAAGACGGTCACCGCCCACCCCGCCGCCCAGCCCCAGGTGCGCAACTGGCTCAAGGCGCACCTGCCCGACGCGGTCTGGGAATCGGCCGCCTCCAACGCCGACGGCGCCCGCCTCGTGCAGGAGGGCCGGTACGACGCCGCCTTCGCCGGCGAGTTCGCCGCCGAGAGGTACGGCCTGGAGGTCCTCGAGTCCCAGATCCACGACGCGGAGAACGCCCAGACGCGGTTCGTGCTCGTGGGCCGCCCCGCCCGGCCCGCGGCGCCCACGGGCGCGGACAAGACGTCCGTCGTGCTCTGGCAGCGCGACGACCACCCCGGTGGGCTGCGCGACCTGCTGGGCGAGTTCGCCACCCGGGGCATCAACCTGATGCTGCTCCAGTCCCGGCCCACCGGCGCCGGCATCGGCAACTACTGCTTCTGCGTCGACGCCGAGGGCCACATCTCCGACCGACGGGTGGCCGAGGCCCTGATGGGTCTGAAGCGGATCTGTCTCCAGGTGCGGTTCCTGGGGTCGTATCCGCGTGCGGAGGTCGATCCGGCGGACGTGGCGCCCCTGCGGCGGGGGACCTCGGACGAGGAGTTCACCGCGGCGGCGGACTGGGTGGCGCGGTGCCAGGACGGTCGTTTCTGACCGGGCGCATCCACTGATCGTCGTTATCCACAGAAGTTATCCACAGGTCTGCTTCTCGACGTGGGGACAAGTCGATAACGACGTTCCTTTCGGTCGACAAATCCCCCTACGGGTATCGATTTCATCCACAGGCGCCCAGTCCACCCTTCGCCTCCCTGCTTCCTGTCCTTCATCCTCCAGAGTGGTCCGCTTTCACTCGAAAGTGAGCATGCAGGGGGTTTGACGCAGGAATTCTTCGCCCAGCATGCCCCTGCCTGTCCGTTTAGGAGGGATCACTTCCGGAGTCCACAGATCTTTCGCACAGGCTGTGGATAACTTTTCCCGAACCATGCGGCCTGTGGACAGCCGAGCCCCCGCAGCCCTCCCAAGTCCCGCTCCGCGCAAGGAGATCGGTCAACCTGGCGCCCGCCGCCTGCGTCGTTCCGGGGAAGGGGAAGCCCTATGTTGACAGGCCCGGCACAGGGGCTCAAAGGGTGCTATTTCCCCCACGGCGGAGCGTGCGGGAACGCGGTCGGCAATAGTGAGTCGTGAGCCGTCACCGCGCACCGGTAGCCTTGACCGCGTGATTGACCTTCGCCTGCTCCGTGAGGACCCCGACCGTGTGCGCGCGTCGCAGCGTGCCCGTGGAGAGGACGTCGCGCTCGTCGACTCCCTCCTGTCTGCCGACGAGCGGCGCAGGTCGTCCGGCGTCCGCTTCGACGAGCTGCGCGCCGAGCAGAAGGGCCTCGGCAAGCTCATCGGCAAGGCCACCGGTGACGAGAAGGCGGAGCTGCTGAAGCGCGCGAGCCAGCTCGCCGCCGACGTCAAGGCCGCCGACGCCGAGCGTGACGCCGCCGACGCCGAGACCCAGGAGCTGCTCCAGCGGCTCGGCAACCTCGTCCATCCCGACGTGCCCGTCGGCGGCGAGGAGGACTTCGTCACGCTGGAGACGCACGGCACGCACCGCGACTTCGCCGCCGAGGGCTTCGAGCCCCGCGACCACCTGGAGCTGGGCCAGCTGCTCGGCGCCATCGACGTCGAGCGCGGCGCAAAGGTCTCCGGCTCGCGCTTCTACTTCCTGACCGGCGTCGGCGCGCTCCTGGAGCTCGCCCTCGTCAACGCGGCGATCGCCCAGGCGACGGCGGCCGGCTTCACGCCGATGCTGACCCCGGCACTGGTGCGCCCGCAGTCGATGGCCGGCACCGGCTTCCTCGGGCAGGCCGCCCAGGACGTCTACCACCTCGACAAGGACGACCTGTACCTGGTCGGCACGTCCGAGGTCCCGCTCGCCGCGTATCACATGGACGAGATCCTCGACGCCGACCGGCTGCCGCTGCGCTACGCCGGCTTCTCGCCCTGCTTCCGCCGCGAGGCGGGCTCGCACGGCAAGGACACCCGGGGCATCTTCCGCGTGCACCAGTTCGACAAGGTCGAGATGTTCTCCTACGTCCTTCCCGAGGACTCGCAGGCGGAGCACCAGCGCCTGCTGGAGTGGGAGAAGCAGTGGCTGACGTCGCTGGAACTGCCGTTCCGGGTCATCGACGTCGCCTCCGCCGACCTGGGCGCCTCGGCGTCGCGCAAGTTCGACTGCGAGGCGTGGATCCCGACCCAGGGCAAGTACCGCGAGCTGACCTCGACCTCGGACTGCACCGAGTTCCAGTCCCGCCGTCTGTCGATCCGCGTCCGCGAGGACAAGAAGGTGCGTCCGCTGGCGACGCTCAACGGCACGCTGTGCGCGGTGCCGCGCACGATCGTGGCGATCCTGGAGAACCACCAGCAGGCCGACGGCTCGGTGCGCGTGCCCGAGGTGCTGCGCCCGTACCTGGGCGGCCGGGAGGTCCTGGAACCGGTGGCGAAGTGAGCGACACCGGTTCCGCCGGCGGCTTCCCGTACCGGCTGGTCGCCACCGATCTCGACGGCACGCTGCTGCGCAGCGACGACACGATCTCGTCGCGCACCCGTGACGCGCTCGCCGCGGCCACCGCGGCGGGCGCGGCCCACATCGTGGTCACCGGGCGTGCGGTGCCGTGGACCCGGCACATACTGGACGACCTGGGGTACGACGGCCTCGCCGTCTGTGGCCAGGGCGCGCAGGTATACCACGCCGGGGAACACCGGCTGCTGACCTCGGTCACGCTGGACCGCCAGCTGGCCGGGGTGGCGCTGGCCAAGATCGAGGCGGAGACCGGTCCGCTGTACCTGGCGGCGAGCCGCGACGGTCTGGAAGGCGACGTCCTGGTCGGCCCGGGCTACGAGGTCGGCGGTCACCTCCCGGCGGTTCCGTTCACCGACGCGTCGGACCTGTGGTCCGCTCCGCTGAACAAGATCTACATCCAGCACCCGACGCTGTCGGACGACGAACTGGCGGAGACCGCCCGGCAGGCCGCGGGCGGTTTCGTCACGGTCGTCATGGCCGGTGCCGGTGTCGTCGAGCTTCTTCCGCTGGGCCTCTCGAAGGCGACGGGGCTGTCCCTGGCGGCCCGCCGTCTGGGTCTGAAGGCGGCGGACACGATCGCCTTCGGCGACATGCCCAACGACATCCCGATGTTCGGCTGGGCCGCCCGGGGCGTGGCGATGGCCAACGCCCACGAGGAACTGAAGGCCGTGGCCGACGAGGTGACGTCCTCGAACGACGAGGACGGGATCGCCGTGGTGCTGGAGCGGTTGTCGTCCTGACGGTGGTCTGAAACGGTCCGGGCGGCACCGGCGTCCCCGTCGGTCGGCCCACGCGAGGCGTCTCGCGTGCTCGAAGCGGCCGCCGATTCGCCGGCGCCGCCCGGCCTCGTGCAGTCTCCACAGTGCCGGTACGGCAAGCCGGGCGCCACCGATTAAAACGGACCTATGGTGCCTCGCCGCCCGCGTCCCCTCGGGGCCGGGACCCGGTCATTCCTCTCCCGCGAGCGTCAGCGACCGCAGCTTCTGGCCGGCGTACCAGGTCGCGAGCACGGTGACCGCGACCAGCAGCACCGTCGCGGTCGGCAGGCCCACGTCGGAGGAGACCAGATTGCCGTCGGCGACCTTCTGGGCCACGGCCAGCGACCACTGCTGGACGCTCAGGGTGCGGGCGCCGGGCACGAGGGAGCCGAACAGGGCCTCCCAGACGAGGGCGTAGACGAGTCCGAAGACCACCGCGTGCCGGGAGACCGTGCCCAGCAGCAGGAAGAGCGCGGCGTAGGCGATGGAGGCGACCAGCGCGGCGATCGTGTAGGCGACGGCGACCTGCTGGCCGTTGCCGTTGAGGATCAGGCCGGCGAGCAGGGTGGGCACAGCGGAGAAGACCATGGTCACGGCGATGGCGACGATCAGCTTGGTGAAGATGATCGTCGGCCGCTTGATGGGCTTGGACAGCAGATACACCACCGAGCCGTCGTCGATCTCGGGGCCGATGGCGCCGGTGCCCGCGATGACGCCGATGATCGGCACCATGGTGGCGAGCGCGAAGCCGCCGAGCACGTCGGACGCCGTCTGGTCGTCGGCCCCGGTGAGCGCCCGCACCGCCACGGCGATGACGAGCAGCAGCAGGGGGAGCGCACCGAGGATGAGGGCCCGGCGGCGGCCGAGCAGGGCCCGGTAGGTGAGCCGGGCGACTGTGGGGTCGTACATTCTTCGGCCTCCTACGCCGCGACGAGGTACGAGAAGACGGACTCGAGGGACTCGTCGGACGGCGAGACCGTGAGCAGCCGGATGCCGTGGTCGCGGGCGACCTTGGGCAGCAGAGCCGTGAACCGGCCGAAGTCGACGGCCTGGATGCGCAACGCTCCCTCGGCGAGGTCCACCTCGATGCCGGACGTCGACGGATCGGCGATCAGCGCCGCCGCGAGGGCGCGGTCGTCGCTGGAACGCACCAGGTAGCGGTGCGGTCGGTCGGTCATCAGGCGGCGGATCTTGCGGAAGTCGCCGCTGGCCGCGTGGCGGCCGGCGACGATGACCTCGATGTGCCAGGCGAGCTGCTCGACCTCTTCGAGGATGTGCGAGGAGAACAGCACCGTGCGGCCCTCGTCGCCCATGCGGCGCAGCAGGTCCATCAGCTGCATGCGCTGGCGCGGGTCCATGCCGTTGAACGGCTCGTCGAGCAGGAGCAGCGAGGGCTGGTGGACGAGGGCGGAGGCCATCTTCACCCGCTGCCGCATGCCCTTGGAGTACGTGCCGATCTTGCGGTCCTGCGCGTGTTCCATCTCGACGGTGGCGAGCGCCTCCTGGGCCGCCTTGGCACCCAGGCCGTGCAGTTCGGCGTTGGCGAGGACGAACTCGCGGCCGGTGAGGAAGTCGTACATCGCCTCCCGTTCGGGGACGACACCGATGTGCTTGTAGATGGTCTCGTTGCGCCAGACCTGCTGTCCGTCGAGGGTGACGGTGCCGGTGGAGGGGGCGAGGAAGCCGCCCATCATGTTGATGAGGGTGGACTTCCCGGCGCCGTTGGGGCCGAGGAGGCCGGTGACGCCGGGGCCGATCGTCATGGTGATGTCGTTGACGGCGACCACGTTGCCGAACCAGCGGGAGACGTGGTCGATGTTCAGCGTGGTCACAGTCCCACCTTCTTGTAGCGGCGCATCAGGAGCCCGTAGGCGCCGGCGATCAGGCCCAGGGTGACGAGGACGTACACCGCGCCCTCCGCGGTGCTCGGTCCGCTTCCGCCGGGGAAGGAGGACGTGGCGCCCAGGAAGGCGGACTGCACGCCGTCGATGAGGGTGATCGGCGAGAACAGGCCGATCCAGGCGATGGATCCGGAGCTGTCCTGGACCTCCGCGATGGCCTGGAGCGTGGAGACCGCTCCGTAGGTGATGGTCAGGACGGCGATGACGGCGGCGATGCCGAAGCCGCGGCGCGGGGTGACCGAGGCGATGACCAGGCCGAGGCCGGCGAAGAGCAGCGAGAGCAGTGCCACGGAGACGAGTCCTTGGGCGAACCCCTTGGTCTGGTCCGCGAAGTCGAGTTTCGCGAGCAGGGCGCCCGCATAGAGCACCAGCAGGGGGGCGGCGGTGAGGATGAAGAGCGCCGAGGCCAGTGCCGCGTACTTGGCGCGGACGTAGTCGGTCGTCTCGATGGGCCGCGAGAAGTAGAGCGGCACGGTCTTGAAGCGCAGGTCGCGCGAGACGGACTGGGGTGCCTGAGCGGCGACGTAGAGGCTGATGACGGCCTGGAGGACGATCGCGTAGCGCGTGTAGTCCAGGGGCAGGTCGTTCGCCTTGGTGGCGACGGCGACGGCGACCATGATGCCGGCGGGCAGGCACATCACCACGAACAGCAGCATCGGCAGGACCTTGGACTTGGCCGAGCGGCCGAGGCCGTAGGCGCCGCGCAGGGACTGCGAGTACAGGGAGCGGCGGGCGTAGGCGCGGCCGAGGCGGGGGCCGTCGTAGCTGCGGTAGCCGATGTTGTGGATGCGGGTCTGGTCGCCCGGCATCGTGGCCGGTGTCGGCAGGGGCTGTTCAGTTGTCATGGCCGACCGCCTCCTTCCGTGCTGCGTCGCTGTCCCTGAAGACCTCCGAGATGTGGTGCCTGCGCTGCTCCATGCGCACCAGGCCGAGACCGAGGTCCGCGATGACGTCGCGGACGAGGTCGTACGTCTCGTCGCCCGACGCGCTGAGCAGCAGGATGTGGCCGGCACCGGGCAGCCCGCTGCCGTCCTCGGTGGTCACCCCGCGCGCGTGGAGCGCGTCGCGGACCGCGCGGGTGCCGTCGGGGTGCTCGTCGGTGTCGGTGACCTCGATCGCGAGGGTCGTCGTGGTCTGGGTGAAATCGGTGGTGGAGCTGGAACGCAGCAGCTTGCCGCCGTCGACGACGACGACGTGGTCGCAGGTGCGTTCCAGTTCGCCCAGCAGGTGCGAGGTGACGAGGACCGAGATGCCGAAGTCGGTGTGGACGCGGCGGATGAGGCCGAGCATCTCGTCACGGCCGACCGGGTCGAGGCCGTTGGTCGGCTCGTCCAGGAAGACCAGCTGCGGATCGTGGACGAGGGCCTGCGCGAGCTTCACGCGCTGCTTCATGCCGGTCGAGTAGCCGCCGATGGGGCGGTAGCGCTCCTCGTACAGGCCGACGTGGCGCAGGGTGTCGGCGGTCCGTTCGCGCGCGGCGGTCGGCGGCAGGCCGGACATGCGCGCCATGTGGACGACGAACTCGGTGGCCGAGACGTCGGGCGGCAGGCAGTCGTGTTCCGGCATGTAACCGACCCGCTCGCGGATGTCGGCGCCCTTGGTGGCGACGTCGAGACCGAGCACTTCGGCCCGGCCCTCGGTGGCGGGGGACAGGCCCAGAAGGATCTTGATCAGGGTGGACTTGCCGGCGCCGTTGGCGCCCACGAGTCCGGTCACACCGGGTCCGATGTCCACGGAGAGCCGGTCGATCGCGGTCACCCGGGGGAACCGCTTGCTCAGGCTTTCGGTCGCGATCACAGTCACATCCACGACAGTAGTGACGACCGCCACTTCGGTCGTCAGACCGGAGAGCCGTCTTGGGGTCAGACTCGAGGAGTACGAGCCCGTAGGGGATGCCGTACCTGAGGGCCATGGCGCGGGCCACGGGCCGCGCCGTGACGCCCTATTGACGCTGGGTCTAACAACTGGGAGATTCGGCGGTGCCGCGTACCGGACGAGCAGGGCGGTCGGCGGGGGCGGCCGGGACGGGTGGCACGGGGAGCGCCTTCTGGCTGGACGACGGGCTGCCGCGCGTGCGGCGGCCGGGCGGAGGAGAGATGACGGTGCTGGACGGTGCGCGGGAGCGCCGGGTGCGCTCGGGCGAGGTGGAGCTGTGCGTGGCCGAGCTGGGCGACCCGCGGCAGCCGACGGTCGTTCTGGTGCACGGTTACCCGGACAGCAAGGAGGTCTGGTCCGAAGTGGCCGCCCGCCTCGCGGGGCGGTTCCACGTGGTGCTCTACGACGTCCGGGGCCACGGCCGGTCCAGCGCGCCGAGCCCGCTGCGCGGCGGGTTCACGCTGGAGAAGCTGACGGACGACTTCCTGGCCGTCGTGGACGCGGTCAGCCCGGACCGGCCCGTGCACCTGGTGGGCCACGACTGGGGCTCGGTGCAGTCCTGGGAGTTCGTCACGGTCGCGCGCACCGAGGGCCGCATCGCCTCCTTCACCTCGATGTCGGGACCGTCCCTCGACCACTTCGGCCACTGGATCAACCGGCGGATCAAGCGGCCCACCCCTCGCCGGGTGGGCCAGCTCCTCGGCCAGGGCGCCAAGTCCTGGTACGTCTACCTGCTGCACACGCCGGTGCTGCCCGAACTGGCCTGGCGCGGCCCCCTCGGCAGGCGCTGGCCGGGAATCCTGCGACGCGTGGAGCAGGTGCCCGGCGGCGACTACCCGACCGCGTCCCTGCCGGCGGACGCCGCGCACGGAGCCTGGCTGTACCGGGACAACGTCCGGCCCCGGCTGCGGCACCCGCGCGACGACGCCCACGCCCACGTGCCCGTCCAGCTGGTCACGCCCCTCGGTGACGCCTTCCTGTCGGAGCGGCTCTACGACGAACTGGAGCAGTGGGCGCCGCGGCTCACCCGCCGCACCCTTCCCGCCAAGCACTGGGTGCCGCGCACCCGGCCCGACCGGCTGGCGGACTGGATCACGGAGTTCGTCACCACCGTCGAGGACGGGCGGACCGAGGTGACGGCGAGCGGCAGGCACGCCGACCGCTTCGGCGGCCAACTGGTCCTCGTCACCGGTGCGGGCAGCGGCATCGGCCGGGCGACGGCGCTCGCGTTCGCGGAGGCCGGCGCGCGCGTGGTGGCCGTCGACCGGGACGCCGGGTCCGCGGCCCGCACCGCGGAACTGTCCCGGCAGGCCGGTGCCCGGCAGGCGTGGGCGGAGACCGCCGACGTCTCCGACGAGCAGTCCATGGAGAAGCTCGCGGCCAGGGTCGCCGCGGAGTACGGCGTGGTGGACGTCCTCGTGAACAATGCCGGGATCGGCCTGTCGGGCTCCTTCTTCGACACCACGCCGCAGGACTGGGAGAAGGTCCTCGACGTCAACCTGTGGGGCGTGATCCACGGTTGCCGCCTCTTCGGCCGGCAGATGGCCGAGCGGGGACAGGGCGGCCACATCGTGAACACCGCCTCGGCCGCCGCCTTCCTGCCCTCCAGGGCGCTGCCCGCCTACAGCACCTCCAAGGCGGCCGTACTGATGCTGAGCGAGTGCCTGCGCGCCGAGCTGGCAGGTCAGGGGATCGGCGTCACGGCGATCTGCCCCGGCCTCGTCAACACCGGCATCACCTCGACGGCACGCTTCACCGGGGTGGACGCGGACGAGGAGAAACGCCGGCAGCGGCGCGCCGCCCGGCTGTACGGGGTGCGCAACTACCCGCCGGAGAAGGTCGCCGACGCGATCCTGGAGGCCGTGGTGCACGACCGGGCCGTCGTCCCGGTCACGCCCGAGGCACGCGGCGCACACCTCATGTCCCGCTTCCTGCCGGGGGCGTTGCGCAGGCTCGCCCGGGTGTCGCCGCCGCTTTAGTTTCCACAGGAACGCCCCGGAGGCCTGTGGACAACCTTATGTGGCTGTGGATCAAACCTCCGGCCATATATCGATCGCGTGATACGCGTCTCTCCCGGCACCCTGGCCGTATGGACAGAGAGCAGGCCGTATGAACAGAGAACAGAGGGACGACAGACGCACCGTGAAGGTGTCCAAGTACCTGTCGAAGCACCTGCGGCACCAGCCGGACCGCATAGGGCTCACGCTCGACGGGGCCGGCTGGGTCGAGATCGACACACTGATCGCCGCGGCCGCCGCGCACGGCTTCCGCTTCACCCGGCAGGAGCTGGACCACGTGGTCGCCATCAACGACAAACGGCGCTTCGCCGTCGAGGGCACCCGCATCCGGGCCAGTCAGGGCCACAGCATCGACGTGGAACTCGGACTGCCCGCGGCGGACCCGCCTGCGTACCTCTACCACGGGACCGTGGCCCGTTCCCTCGACGCGATCCGCGCCGAGGGGCTGCGTCCCATGAACCGGCACGACGTACACCTCTCACCGGACCGGGAGACCGCCACCCGGGTCGGCGCCCGCCGCGGCCGGCCGGTCGTGCTGTCGGTGGACGCCGCCGCCATGCACCGTGACGGCCACGTCTTCCACGTCAGCGCGAACGGGGTCTGGCTGACCAAGGCCGTACCTCCGCGCTATCTCCGCTTCCCCGGCCCACGCTGATCCCGCATGATCGAAGGCATGGATCATCTGCCCACCACCGAATCCGCCGTGGCCGCCCTCGTCACCGTCGCCGCGGAGTACGCGCGTGAGATCGAGGTGACCCATGACATCGGCGCCGATCAGACCTCCCGCCGCAGCGCCGCGGGCGTGGGCGTGACCACGGATCCCGACGGTTCCCTCCCCCACGAGGCCTTCGTCGAGTTCGGCGGGGATCCCCGGGTGAGCGTGCGGCTCCTCCCCGAGGGCGACGCGCTGATCACCGTCGACACCGTGGAGTTCCCCGACATCCCGCGCGACGACGTGCCCGCGTTCCTCCGCTCCGTCTTCGGCGGTACGGCCCATGTCCGGGCCCGCAGCTTCCCGCCCGGCTACCGCCTGGTCGTGCCGCTGCCCGGTGATCGCACGCACAAGGAACTCGTGCCGATGACTCTCCTCACCCCTTGGCTGAGCAGTCGCGTGCGATGACGGCAGCGGCTGTTTCACGTGAAACCCCCCTGGGCGTTTCACGTGAAACTTGGAGGTCCGCATAGGCTCGGTGGCATGAGCCTGCGTCTGAGCACCGTGATCCTCCCGTACCGCCGCTGGCACGACGGCGGCCGTTCGACCTGGACGCGCGCCGAGCAGCTCGGTTTCCACAGCGCGTACACCTACGACCACCTGTCCTGGCGGAGCTTCCGGGACGGCCCGTGGTTCGGTGCCGTGCCGACGCTGACCGCCGCCGCGGCCGTCACCGAGCGGCTGCGTCTGGGCACCCTGGTGACCTCGCCGAACTTCCGGCACCCGGTGACCCTCGCCAAGGAGCTGATCTCCCTCGACGACATCTCCGGCGGCCGGGTCACCCTGGGCATAGGAGCGGGCGGGACCGGATTCGACGCCACCGCGCTCGGTCAGGAACAGTGGACGCCGCGCGAGCGGGCCGACCGGTTCGCCGAGTTCCTCCAGCTGCTCGACCGACTGCTCACGGAGGAGGCGGTGTCGTACCAGGGCGACTTCTACTCGGCGCACGAGGCGCGCAACATCCCCGGCTGTGTGCAGCGGCCCCGGCTGCCGTTCGCGGTGGCCGCCACCGGCCCGCGCGGAATGCGGCTCGCGGCGCGGTACGGGCAGGCGTGGGTGACCACCGGTGATCCGAAGCTGTACGAGAACGGCACTCCGGAGCAGTCGGTCCAGGCCCTGCGGGGACAGGCCGAGAAGCTGGCCGACGCCTGCGCCGCGATCGGCCGCGACGTGGACGAGCTCGACAAGGTGCTGCTCACCGGCTTCACACCGGACCGGAGCCGGCCGCTGGAGTCCGTGGACGCGTTCGTGGACTTCGCGGGGATCCACCAGGACCTGGGCTTCACCGAGATCGTCGTGCACTGGCCGATCCCCGGTTCGGACTTCGCGGCGGACGAGAAGGTCTTCGAGAAGATCGCCCTGGAGGCGCCTGCGCAGCTGGGGTGACCCCGCGGCGAGACGATCGGCCGGGGCGGACGGACCGGGCGCTGCCGCCGGGAGGGGCGTACCTGCCGGAAAAGCCACGTCTGCCGGAAAGGCCACGCCTGCTGAGGGAGGCCACGCCTCCTGGGAGAGGTCACGCCTCCCGAGAGAGGGGCGCCGATGGGAGCCGTAGCTCACATATGTGCGGACTCCCGCACGGGCGTGCGGGCATATGCGTGACAATGGCCGGGTGACCTCAGCGACCCGACAGCCCGAGACCCCGGTCGCCGCCGTGCGCCCGCGACTGATCGCCACCGACCTGGACGGCACGCTGCTGCGCGACGACAAGTCGGTCTCCCCGCGCACGGTCGCCGCACTGGCGGCCGCCGAGAAGGCGGGGATCGAGGTCTTCTTCGTCACCGGCCGCCCCGCCCGCTGGATGGACGTCGTCAGCGAGCACGTCCACGGCCACGGCCTCGCCATCTGCGGCAACGGCGCGGCCGTGGTCGACCTGCACGGCGGACCCGGCGCCCACCGCTTCGTGAAGGTCCGGGAGCTGGCCCGCGAGAACGCACTGGACACCGTACGGCTGCTGCGCGACGCGGCACCCGGCACGTTGTACGCGGTGGAGCAGACGTACGGCTTCCACCAGGAGCCGGCGTACCCGAAGATGCACATCGAGGTGCCCGACACCCTCGCGCCCGCCGAGGAGCTGCTGGCACCGGACGGACGCGCCGCGGCCGAGCCGGTCCTCAAGATCCTGGCGTTCCACCCCGACCTGGAGCCGGACGCCTTCCTCGCGCTGGCCCGCATCGCCATCGGCGACCGCGCCAACGTCACCCGGTCCAGTCCCAGCGCCCTGCTGGAGATCAGCGGCCCGGAGGTCTCCAAGGCCAGCACGCTGGCCCTGTGCTGCGCCGAGCGCGGCATCTCGCACGAGGAGGTCGTCGCCTTCGGCGACATGCCGAACGACGTCGAGATGCTCACCTGGGCAGGGCAGTCCTACGCCATGGGCAACGCGCACCCGGACGTGATCGCCGCCGCGTCCGGGCGGACGGTCGCCAACAACGACGACGGGGTGGCCGTCGTGATCGAGCGCATCCTGGCGGAGATGCCGTAACGACCGGATCCGGGCCGGGTCACGTACCGGCTCGGTCGGAGCGGGCCCCGCGCTGCTTCGGCCAGGGCACCGGGTCCAGGGCCGAGCCCGCCTCCGGTGTGACCCGCCTCCCGAAGCGCAGGTGCGGCCCGGTGGAATTGCCGGTGCTGCCCGACTGCCCGATCCACTGCCCCCGTCGGACCCGCTCCCCCTGGTCGACGGCGAACGGCGGCTAGACGGCGGCGAGACGGGCGCATGCCGGCGATCGTGGACCGCAGGCGGACCCGCGGTCGTGTTCGTGCAGTGCGGGTGGGTGACCGCTTGCTGCCCATGGCCCGGCGCGGTTGCCGCACACGCGGCAACCGCGCCCCCTCACACCGTCTCAGTACGGTGCCTCCCACAGCACTGTCGTCCCGCTGCCGTCCGTGCCGACGCCGGGCCCGACGCGGCTGACGCCGCCGAGGGTCTCCGCACGGCGTGCGAGATTGCGCAGGCCACTGCGCCGGCCGCCCTCGGGGATGCCGACGCCGTCGTCCGCGACGGTCAGCCGGACACCCGGCCGACCGTCCGGCAGGGTCGCCTCCGCGTCGACGACCACGTCGATCCGGGTGGCCCGGGCGTGCCGGAAGGCGTTGGACAGGGCCTCGCGCAGGGCGGCGATGAGGTTCTTGCCGATCGGGTCGCCGACCGCTTCGTCGACCGGACCGACGAAGCGGTGCGAGGGCGTGAAGCCCAACGGCACGGCCGCCATGGCGATCTCGCGCAGCACCCGGGCGCGCAGCCCCGCGGGAGCCTCGGCGGGCTGCCGCAGCGCGAAGATCGCCGAGCGGATCTCCTGGATGGTCACGTCGAGTTCGTCGACGGCCCTGCCCACGCCGTCGCGCACCTCGGGCGCGAGCGGTCCGCGCCGGGCGCTCTCCAGCATCATCCCCGTGGCGAACAGCCGCTGGATGACGAGGTCATGCAGGTCCCGGGCGATGCGGTCACGGTCCTCGTACACGGCGAGCCGTTCCCGGTCACGCTGCGCGTCGGCCATCATCAGCGCCAGCGCGGCCTGTGCGGCGAACTGCCCGCCGAGCGCGCGCTCCGTCCGCGTGAACGGACGACCGCCCCGGGCCCGGGGCATGACCAGGCTGCCGAGGATCCGCCCGTCGCTGCACAGCGGCAGCAGCATGACCGGCCCGTAGGCGCGTACCGGTCCGGCCTCCAGCCGCGGGTCGGTGGCCGCGTCGTCGATGAACACGGCTCGTCCGGCGAGGAGTTCGGTGACCACACCGTTGTCCGACGGTATGACCGTGCCCAGCGCGTCCGTGGGCCGCGGCGCCGCGACGGCGGCGATCTCCATGCCTCCCCCGTCGGCGGTCAGCAGCACGATTCCGGCAGCCGCGCCGGAGAGCCGACGGGCCTGCTCCGCGACGACCTGGAGCGCGTCGTCGGTGTCGCCGCCGGACAGCAGCGCGGTGGTGACGGCGACCGACCCGTCGATCCAGCGCTCCCGCTGCTGCGCGGACTCGTACAGCCGCGCGTTGCCGATGGCGATACCGGCCTCCGTGGCGAGGACGCGGACCATGGCGAGGTCGCAGTCGTCGAACGGCTCGCCGTACCGCTTGTCGGTCACGTAGAGGTTCCCGAAGATCTCCCCCTGCACTCGGACGGGCACCCCGAGGAAGCTGCGCATCGGCGGGTGGTGCTCGGGGAAGCCGCAGGAGCGGGGGTCGTCGGTCAGGTCCGCGAGCCGGACCGGCTCCGGGTCGCGGATGAGGGCTCCCAGTAGGCCCTTGCGGCCGTCGGGCAGGTGTCCGATCCGCCGGACGGTCGCCTCGTCGATGCCGTGGTGGACGAAGTCGGCGAGGCCGTCGCCGTCCTCGGCGACGACGCCGATGGCCGCGTACCGTGCGTCCGCGAGGTCGGCAGCGGTCTCGCAGATCCGATTCAGCGTGGAGTGCAGCTCCAGCCCGGTGCCGACCGACCGCATCGCCTCCAGCAGCTTCGGCACCCGCGCCAGGAGTTCGGACGGGGCTCCGTCGCGGGGCGGAGGGCGGCCGGGGAGCGGGGCTGCGGACATGGACCGAGCCTAATCAGACGGTTTTGTCCAGAAAAGCCGTAATCGACATGAATCTTGCGTGGCCATGACTGTGCCGGTGTGCGTGACCGTTCCGACGCGCATGCCCGTGCCGACGTGTGGAGCCATGGCCGTGCCCACGCGCGTGACCGTGTTCCTGACGCGGCCGCGTGCGCGGTCACCGGGCTCCCACCAGCAGCTCCGCCGCCGCCTCCCGCTCGGTCATCGTCCGCAGCGGTCCCTCCACAGCTGTCAGCTCCGCGTACGTGCCCCGCTGCACGACCCGGCCCTCGTCCAGCACGACCACCTCGTCCACCGCGTCCAGACCCGCCAGCCGATGCGTGATGAGCAGGGTCGTACGGCCCTCGGTCGCGGCCAGCAGGTCGGTGGTGAGCGCGTCGGCGGTCGGCAGGTCGAGGTGCTCGGCCGGCTCGTCGAGCACGAGAACGGGGAAGTCGGCGAGCAGCGCCCGGGCCAGTGCCAGCCGCTGCCGCTGCCCGCCGGACAACCGGGCCCCGTGTTCGCCGACCAGCGTGTCCAGGCCGTCGGGCAGACTGTCGACCCAGTCCAGCAGGCGGGCCCGCGCCAGCGCGGCGCGCAGCTCGGACTCCGTGGCGTCCTTCCTGGCCAGGAGCAGGTTCTCGCGCACGGAGCTGTCGAAGAGATGCGCGTCCTGCGCACACAGCCCGACCAGCCGCCGTACGTCGTCACCGGCCAGGGCACCGGCTTCCGCGCCGGCCAGGGTGTAGGAGCCCGCGTCGGGGCCCAGGAACCGCAGCAGCACCTGGGCCAACGTCGTCTTGCCGGAGCCGGACGGTCCGACCACGGCGACGCGGCGGCCCTCCGCCAACGTCAGATCGAGCCCCGCGAGGGCGTCCCGGTCCTGCCCGGGGTGGCGTGCGACCAGTCCGTCGAGGACGACCGGGAACGGTGCCGCGGGCGCCTGCCGGGGCCGCTCGGGTTCGCGTACGGGCTCGGGCGCGTCCAGCACCTCGTACACCCGTTCGGCACTCCTGCGCACGCGCTGGCGGTACTGCACGGCGAGCGGCAGGCCGAGGACCGCTTCGAACGCGGCCAGCGGGGTGAGGACCACGACGGCCACGGCCACACCGGCGAGCCGGCCGTCGGCTACCGCCCGGACGCCGGTGAGCGCGGCGCCCGCGACGGTCAGGCCGGAGATCAGCGCGACGAGGCCGTCTCCCAACGCGGTGGCCGTGGCCGCGCGCGAGGCGATCCGGGTGAGCGTGCCGTCGGCCCGTCGCGCCTCGGCGGCCCGCCCGGGCAGGGCACCGGCGACGGTCAGTTCGGCGGTGCCGGTGAGCAGGTCGGTCACCCGGGTGGCCAGTGCGCCGCGAGCGGGCGCCAGCCGGTGCTCGGCCCGCCGTGCCACGGCCCCGGTGATGAGCGGGACACCGACTCCGGCGGCCAGCAACCCGGCGGCGAGTACGGCACCGGCCTCCGGAAGGAGCCAGGCCGTGAAGCCGACCGACGCGGCACAGACGACCACCGCCGTGCCCGCGGGCAGCAGCCAGCGCAGCCAGTGGTCCTGCAGCGCGTCGACGTCGGCGACGAGCCGGGACAGCAGGTCGCCCCGCCTGCTGCGGCGCAGACCGGCGGGCGCCAGCCGCTCCAGCCGCCGGTAGACGGCGACCCGGGTGTCGGCCAGCATCCGCAGCACGGCGTCGTGGGAGACGAGCCGCTCGGCGTAGCGGAACACGGCCCGGCCGATCCCGAAGGCACGCGTCGCCGTCACGGCCACCATCAGGTACAGCACCGGCGGCTGCTGCGAGGCCCGCGAGATGAGCCACCCCGAGGTGGCCATGAGTCCCACGGCGCTGCCGAGGGCGAGGCTGCCGAGGAGCAGTGCGAGACCGAGCCGACCGCGCCGGGCGGCCGACATGGCACGGACCCTGGCGAGGACGCCGGCCGAAGAGCCCGGCGCTGGTTCCTTCGTGCCCCGAACCTCGGCGGAAGCGGTGCCGGTGGCACCGGGCTCCTGCGCGGACGGACGGCCCGCCATGGGCCTCGGGACAGCGGTGGCCGCGGGAGCGGAGACCGGCTCGTCCAGGCGCACCACGCGGTCGGCCACCTCCAGCAGGGCCGGCCGATGCGCCACCAGCAGCACGGTCCGTCCGGCCGCCAGCCTGCGCACGGCGGTCACGACCTCGGCCTCGGTCGCCCCGTCCAGAGCGGCCGTCGGCTCGTCGAGCAGCAGCACCGGCCGGTCCGCGAGGAACGCCCGGGCCAGCGCGAGCCGCTGCCGCTGCCCGGCGGACAGACCGGAACCGTCCTCGCCGAGCACGGTGCCCGTCCCCTCCGGCAGCGCGTCCACGAACTCCAGCGCCCCGGCGTCGCGCAGCGCCCGCCGCACGGCCGCGTCGTCCGCCTCTGGACGGGCCAGCCGTACGTTCTCGGCGACCGTGCCCGCGAACAGGTGCGGACGCTGCGGCACCCAGGCGACGCGAGCGTGCCACTGCGCCGGGTCGAGGCCGGTGAGATCGGACCCGCCGATCCTGATCCGCCCCTCGCGCGGCCGGACGAAGCCGAGGAGGGCGTGGAGAAGCGTCGACTTGCCCGCTCCGCTCGGCCCGACGAGCGCGACCGTCTCACCGGGTTCGACGACGAGGTCCACGCCCGACACGGCGTCCGCGGTACGTCCGGGGTAGCGCACGGTCACGCCTTCGAAGGACAGCGCACCGTCCGCCGGCACCGGCCCGTTCCCCGAGGCGGGCGCGGGCGTCTCCAGCACCGAGAAGATCTCCTCGGCGGCGGCGAGCCCCTCGGCTGCCGCGTGGTACTGCGCCCCCACCTGCCGCAGCGGCAGATAGGCCTCGGGCGCGAGCACGAGCACGACCAGGCCGTCGTACAGGTCCATCTCGCCGTGGACGAGCCGCATGCCGATGGTCACGGCGACGAGCGCCACCGAGAGCGTGGCGAGCAGTTCCAGGGCGAAGGACGACAGGAAGGCGATCCGCAGGGTCCGCATGGTCGCCTGCCGGTACTCGCCGGTGATGCGCTTGATCGACTCGGCCTGTGCCTTGGCCCGTCCGAACACCTTCAGCGTCGGCAACCCCGCGACCACGTCCAGGAAGTGCCCGGACAGCCGGGACAGCAGCCGCCACTGCCGGTCCATCCGCGCCTGCGTGGCCCAGCCGATCAGCATCATGAAGACCGGGATGAGCGGCAGGGTGGCGACGATGACGGCCGCCGAGACCCAGTCCTCGGTGACGATCCGTGCCAGCACCGCCACCGGCACGACCACCGCGAGCCCCAACTGCGGCAGGTAGCGCGAGAAGTAGTCGTCGAGGGCGTCGACACCCCGGGTGGCCAGGGTGACGAGCGAGCCGGTGCGCTGTCCGCTCAACCAGCCGGGGCCGAGCGCGGTGGCCCGCTCCAGCAGCCGGCCCCGCAGCTCCGACTTCACGGCCGCGCTCGCCCGGTGTGCGGCCAGTTCGGTGAGCCAGCCGACCAGGGCACGGCCGCAGGCGACGGCCACCAGCAGCAACAGCGGGGTGCGGAGTTCGGCGGCCGTCATGCCGTGCTGGAAGGCGCCCACCACCGTTTCGGCGATGAGCATCGCCTGGGCGACGACCAGCCCGGCCCCGGCGGCGCCCAGGACGATGACCGCCGCCAGGAAGAGCCGGGTGGCGCGGGCGTACCGCAGCAGCCGTGGATCGATCGGTTTCACGTGAAACACATCCCGCCGGGCTCAGTGCGCGGCTTCGGCGATGTGCTGGGTGCCGATCCGCTTGCGGAAGACCCAGTACGTCCACCCCTGGTAGAGCAGGACGACCGGCGTGGCGATCACGGCCAGCCAGGTCATGATCTTCAGGGTGTACGGGCTGGACGAGGCGTTGGTGACGGTCAGGCTCCAGTCCGCGTTCAACGTGGACGGCATGACGTTCGGGAAGAGCGTCAGGAAGAGCATCGCCACGGAGGCCACGATGGTGACTCCGGAGAGCGCGAAGGCCCATCCCTCGCGTCCCGCCTGATTCGCCGCCAGCGCGACGACCAGGGCGGCGACGGCCACCACCAGCGCGACCAGACTCGTGCCGTCGCCGTTGTCGGCCTGCGTCCACAGCAGGAAGGCGAGGGCCAGCACGGCGGCGACGAGACCCACCCGCAGCGCCAGCGTCCGCGCCCGTTCGCGGATCTCGCCGACGGTCTTGAGCGCGGTGAACACCGTCCCGTGGAAGGTGAACAGGGTCAGCGTGACCAGGCCGCCGAGGAGGGCGTACGGGTTCAGCAGGTCCCAGACGGTGCCGACGTACTCCAGGTCCCGGTCGATCTTCACCCCGTGGGCGATGTTGCCGAAGGCGACACCCCACAGGAACGCCGGGATCAGCGAGGTCCAGAAGATCGCGGTCTCCCAGTTGCGCTGCCAGCGCTCCTCGGGTCGCTTCACCCGGTACTCGAAGGCGACGCCCCGGACGATCAGGCAGAGCAGGATGACCAGCAGGGGCAGGTAGAAGCCGGAGAAGAGGGTGGCGTACCACTCGGGGAAGGCGGCGAAGGTCGCACCGCCGGCCGTCAGCAGCCACACCTCGTTGCCGTCCCAGACGGGTCCGATCGTGTTGATCAGCACCCGCTTCTCGGCCCGGTCGCGGGCGAGCAGCCGAGTGAGCACGCCGACCCCGAAGTCGAAACCCTCCAGGAAGAAGTAGCCGGTCCACAGGACGGCGATCAGGACGAACCAGACGTCGTGAAGTTCCATGACTGTGCAGCTCCCTCGGCCTAGTACGAGAAGGCCATCGGCTTGTCGGCGTCACGGGAGTCGCCGCCGATCTTCGTGGGCGGGGTGAGGTCGGCCTCGGTGAGCTCGGGCGGTCCGGCCTTGACGTACTTCACCAGCAGCCTGACCTCGATGACGGCCAGGACGGCGTAGAGCAGGGTGAAGGCGATCATCGAGGTGACGACCTCGGCCGTGGAGACACCGGGGGAGACCGCGTCGCGGGTCTGGAACACGCCGTAGACGACCCAGGGCTGCCGGCCCATCTCGGTGAAGATCCAGCCCCAGGAGTTGGCGATCAGCGGGAAGGCCATCGTCCAGACCGCCAGCAGCCAGTACAGCCGGGAGAACTTCGATCCGAGCGGCTTCTTCAGCAGCACCAGGCGGGGCACCTCGTCGTCACCGGTCCGCCAGGCCGCCGGCAGCATGAACTTCTTGCGGGTCAGCCAGAGCCCCAGCAGACCGAGCGAGAAGGAGGCCATGCCGAAGCCGATCATCCACCGGAAGCCCCAGTAGGCGACGGGGACGATGGGCTTGTAGTCACCGGGTCCGAACTTCTGCCGCTCGACCTTGTTGGTGTCGTTGATGCCGGGCACGTACGAGTCGAAGTCGCTGTGCGCCAGGAAGGACAGCAGGCCGGGGATCTCCAGAGCGACCTTGTTGTGCCCCTCGTCGACGTCGCCGTAGGCGAAGACGGAGAAGGGCGCCGGCTGCTCGCCGTCCCACAGGGCCTCGGCGGCGGCCATCTTCATCGGCTGCTGCTCGTACATGACCTTGCCGAGGGTGTCGCCGCTGACGGCGGTGAGCAGGCCGCCGACGGCCAGGGTGACCAGGCCGAGCCGCAGCGAGGTCCGCATCACGGGGATGTGCTTCTTGCGCATCAGATGGAAGGCGGCGATGCCCACCATGAAGGCGCCACCGGTCAGGAAGGCCGCCGAGAAGCTGTGGAAGACCTGGTTGAGGGCGGTGTTCTGGGTGAGGACCTGCCAGAAGTCGGTGAGTTCCGCCCGGCCCTTCTCCTCGTTGATCCGGTAGCCGACGGGGTGCTGCATCCAGGAGTTGGCGGCGAGGATGAAGTACGCCGACAGCAGTGTGCCGATCGAGACCATCCATATGCAGGCCAGGTGGACCTTCTTCGGCAGCTTGTCCCAGCCGAAGATCCACAGGCCGATGAAGGTCGACTCGAAGAAGAAGGCGATCAGCGCCTCGAACGCGAGCGGTGCGCCGAAGATGTCACCGACGAAGCGGGAGTAGTCGGACCAGTTCATGCCGAACTGGAACTCCTGCACGATGCCGGTGACGACACCCATGGCGATGTTGATCAGGAAGAGCTTGCCCCAGAACTTCGTCGCCCTGAGGTACTTCTCCTTCTCCGTGCGCACCCAGGCGGTCTGCAGTCCGGCCGTGAGGGCGGCCAGTGAGATCGTCAGCGGCACGAAGAGGAAGTGGTAGACGGTCGTGATGCCGAACTGCCATCGCGCCAGTGTCTCCGGCGCCAAAGCCATGTCCACGTCGTCGGCCTCCTTGCATCGCCGTGGTTCCGGCAGTTTGCGCGTGTATGTGCCACCTATCTCAGGAGCAACCAGACACGCTTGTGAAAGCGTTCACATTCACAAGCAATTATGACTTACTGCTTTTCGACACCGGAAGGGGGGTCCCCTGTGACGTCAACCCCTTGGCAAGAACTTCAACATCTTGTTGAATCCGCGGCATGAACACCGCGAGCACTCAGGGGCAGTACGCACGGATACGCATCTCGTGGCCCACGGGTCACCTCACCGCGACCCTCGAGGACACCCCCACCACGCAGGCGCTTCTCAAGGCACTGCCGCTCACCGCCTCCGCCCACACCTGGGGCGAGGAGGTGTACTTCGACACAGGTGTGTCGGTTTCACGTGAAACGGACGCCCGTCAGGTCGTCGAGCCGGGCACCGTGGCGTTCTGGACCGACGGCGACGCACTGGCTCTCCCCTACGGTCCCACGCCGATCTCGCGAGGAGACGAGTGCCGCCTCGCGAGCCCGTGCAACGTCCTCGGCCGCCTCGACGGCGACCCTCGCCGACTGGCGACGGTGCGCGACGGCGACCCGGTACGCGTGGAGACGGTGGACATCTGACGCCCACCGCCCCCGGTGGACGCGTCCGGCGCCCGCCCGCCTCGCCGGACGCCTGGCACCGCAGCCGCGTCAGATCTCCTTGCGGAACGCTTCCGACACCTTCAGGAAGATGTCGTTCGCCTCGCTCTCCCCGACCGTCACCCGCACACCCTCACCCGGGAACGGCCGTACGACCACGCCGGCCCGCTCGCACGCCTCCGCGAAGGCGACCGTGCGCTCTCCCAGACGCAGCCACACGAAGTTGGCCTGGGTCTCCGGCACCGTCCAGCCCTGCGCGCGCAGGCCGTCGACCACACGGATGCGCTCGCAGACCAGCGAGCCGACCCGGCCGATCAGCTCGTCCTCGGCCCGCAGCGAGGCGATCGCCGCCTCCTGGGCGATCTGGCTCACGCCGAAGGGCACGGCCGTCTTGCGCAGCGCGGCCGCCACCGGCTCATGGGCGATCGCGAAGCCGACCCGGAGGCCGGCGAGGCCGTACGCCTTGGAGAAGGTCCGCAGCACACAGACGTTGGGCCGCTCACGGTAGATCTCGACGCCGTCCGGCACCTCGGGATCACGGATGAACTCGCGGTAGGCCTCGTCGAGAACCACGAGCACGTCGCTCGGTACCCGGTCGAGGAAGCGCTCCAGCTCGGCCCGCCGCACCACCGTGCCGGTCGGGTTGTTGGGATTGCAGACGAAGATCAGTCGCGTCCGGTCGGTGATCGCGTCGGCCATGGCGTCCAGATCGTGCACGTCGCCCGGTGTCAGCGGCACCTTCACGGACGTCGCACCGCTGATCTGCGTGATGATCGGGTACGCCTCGAAGGAACGCCAGGCGTAGATCACCTCGTCACCGGGGCCGGAGGTCGCCTGGATCAGTTGCTGCGCCACACCGACCGACCCGGTACCGGTGGCCAGGTGGGAGAGGGGGACGCCGAATCGTTCCGACAACTCGGCCATCAGGCTCGTGCAGGCCATGTCCGGGTACCGGTTGAAGGACGAGGCCGCGGCCGCGACCGTCTCCATCACGCCCGGCAGCGGCGGGTACGGGTTCTCGTTGGAGGACAGTTTGTAGGCCACCGGCCCGTCCGCCGCGGCGGGCTTGCCCGGCTTGTAGGTGGGAATTCCCTCCAGCTCGGCGCGCAGCTTGGGGCTCGTCTCGCTCACCGCAGTCCTCCTCGTGACCACCACCGGCATCGAATACTTCTCACCCTATGAGGATTCAGCGTCACTGCGTATAGGGGCGGCCGGACCTCCTCCGTCACACTGGCATCAGGGGCATCAGGGGCATCAGGGGCATGAAGGCGCACGATTCGGGGGGCGTACCGCACATATATCTACGCGCCGGTGGCTCGCGCCGTGGCGCGCATCCCTCGTGCAGGTGAGTTGCAACCTCTTCGCAACATCGACCGGCCGACAGGTCCTCGCTCGCTGACACGGCAGATACTGGGGCTGGAGTCGCCAACTTCCTTGTTTTCCAAGGCAATTGAGATCCTGCGATCATGCAGAAACGTGCCTGCCAATGCATGCATATGCGTCCGCCCTACCCCACCGCACGAGCCCTACTATCGGCTCGCCATGACAGCAGCAGGGAAGCACCAGGTGAGCCGCGCGGAAACCTCACGTCGAGGCAGTCGGCCGGGCCGGGCGGGCATCAGAGACGTGGCCGCCGCCGCCGGAGTATCCATCACGACCGTCTCCGACGCCCTCAACGGCAAGGGCCGACTCCCGGATGCCACCCGGCGCCACGTCCGCGAGGTGGCCGACCGGCTGGGCTACCGACCCTCGGCCGCCGCCCGTACGCTCCGCACCGGTAAGTCGGGACTCATCGGCCTGACCGTGACGACGTACGGGAATGAACCTTTCACCTTCACCGAGTTCGCGTACTTCGCCGAGATGGCGCGCGCCGCCACCTCCGCCGCGCTCGCCCGCGGGTACGCCCTCGTCATCCTCCCGGCGACCTCCCGCCACGACGTGTGGTCCAACGTCGCGCTGGACGGCACGGTCGTCATCGACCCCTCCGACCAGGACCCGGTCGTCGGCGAACTGGTCCGCCAGGGCTTACCGGTCGTCTCCGACGGCCGCCCGGTCGGCGCGCTTCCCGTCACCGCCTGGGTCGACAACGACCACGAGGCCGCCGTGCTCGGCATCCTCGACCACCTGGCCGCCGCCGGCGCCCGCCGGATCGGCCTGCTCACCGGCACCACCACCGACACGTACACCCACCTGTCGACCACCGCCTACCTGCACTGGTGCGAGCGCGTCGGACAGGACCCGGTCTACGAGGCCTACCCGGCACACGACCCGTGCGCGGGAGCGGTGGCCGCCGACCGGCTGCTCGCCCGGCCCGACCGGCCCGACGCCGTGTACGGCCTGTTCGATCCGAACGGCACCGACCTGCTCGCCGCCGCCCGCCGTTACGGCCTGCGCGTCCCGGAGGACCTGCTGCTGGTCTGCTGCAGCGAGTCCACGGTGTACGCCAGCACCGAGCCCCCCATCACCACCCTGTCGCTCAAACCCCGTCGCATCGGCACGGCGGTGATCCAGCTCCTCATCGACGCCATCGAGGGGCTCGACTCGGAGCAGACGGTCGAGCAGGTGATACCGACGGAACTGATCGTGCGGACGTCGTCGCAGCGCCGCCCGCCCCGGACGACGGTCAGCCCGCCGCGGTCGCCCGAGCACGAGTAGGGACCGGATCCGCCGGAACGCGCCCAGCCGGAGGAAATCACACCGGACAGACTCCGACCGGTGAAGATCACGCCGACGTCACGGACGGGCGAAGACCGGCCCAATCGGGGCGAAAGCCGCGGTGAACCCGAGTCCTGCCCCGATTCACCACCCCTGGGTCATCACACAGAGCGATCCGCATTCCTATGATGGGCCCACACACCGCGGGCCGCTGCGACCAGGCAGTCCGAAGCGGTGCAGATGCGGCGCGATGGTGGAGGGGTCGATGACTCAGGGGGCCGGTCAGGGACCCGAGGTGGAACGGACGGCGACGGTGCGCGACTTCCGGGTGCCCGCGTACGTCCACGAGGCCGCTCCGTACGTCACTCCCGGCACGCACCCGGGCGAGGCCGCTCCCCCCTCCGAGGAGGGATACGGGGAGGCCTATCCGGAGGGGTACACGCCCACCCAGCGCGATCTGCCCGTCATCCGAAGGGGTGACACGGTCCAGGTGGCCCTCGACCCCGAACCGGCCCCGGCAGCACAGCCCGCCACGGGTCAGGGGCCGCTGTTCGTCGTCGGTGACGTGCACGGCTACCTGGACCAGCTGGTGGCCGCGCTCCAGGAGAAGGGCCTCATCGACGCCGCCGGCCAGTGGTGCGCGGGCACCTCCCGCCTGTGGTTCCTCGGCGATTTCACCGACCGCGGCCCGGACGGCATCGGTGTCATCGACCTGGTGATGCGACTGTCCGCCGAGGCCGCCGCGGCCGGCGGCTACTGCAAGGCGCTGATGGGCAACCACGAGCTGCTGCTGCTCGGCGCCAAGCGGTTCGGCGACACCCCCGTCAACTCCGGTGCCGGTACCGCCACCTTCCAGGCCGCCTGGCTGCTCAACGGCGGCCAGAAGACCGACATGGACCGCCTGCAGGACCACCATCTCCAGTGGATGGCCCGCCTCGACGCGCTCGAAGAGGTGGACGGACACCTCCTCGTCCACTCCGACACCACCACCTACCTCGACTACGGCCGTTCCATCGAGGAGGTCAACGACACCGTCCGCGAGACGCTCACCCGCAACGACGCGGAAGAGGTGTGGGACCTGTTCCGCAAGCTCACCAAGCGGTTCTCCTTCCGCGACGAGGGCGGTGCCGACGCGGTGCGCTCGCTGCTGGACACGTACGGCGGCACCCGTATCGTCCACGGGCACAGCCCCATCCCCTACCTCCTGGGCGAGGTCGGCTCCGAGGACGGCGAGGACGACACCCGCACCGCGGTCGAGGGGCCCCACGTCTACGCGGACGGGCTGGCCATCGCGATGGACGGCGGCGTGACGATGGCCGGAAAGCTGCTGGTCCAGCAACTCCCGCTGGACGCCTGACCGTTCACCGGGCCGCCCTTCCCCGGCAGCGGTCCCGCAGGTCGGCACCCAATTTCTGGAAACCCCCTGTCACCGCGCGCCGTCACCGCTCTACCATCGGCTTATCCGTAGCAGGCTCCCCTCCGTTTCTGCCCGACGGCTCGTTGGCATGCGAGCCCCAAGCCCTACGGAGCATCGGGGGATGCACATGAACAGCGTTCCGCAGCATCTGCCGAACGAGGACCGCCAGGAGTACGAGCGGATCCTCGACGAGGCGCTGCGCTCCGCACCACACCGCCCGGAACTGACCGCTGTCGGACAGCGGCTCAACGCCGAACAACTGCGCACCATGGCACTCGACGCCACCGCTCTGATCACGGCGGCGGCCTCCACGGAGTACCAGCACTACGTGAAGGTCCGCGAGGAGCTGCGCCATCGGGCATCGTCCTCCTCGTCGTCCGCGCGCGGTTCCGGAGCCGAGGAGCCGGATACGGGCCCGGTGGGTCTCGCCGTCACCGTGGGGGAGGCCGCCGAGGCCACCGGTGCGGGCGCGGGCGCGGTCGTCGCCGTCCTGGCGCCCGTCCTGGCCGGCACCGCAGCGGCGATCTTCCTGCTCGTCGGCTACGTCCTGAGGATGCTCGACCCGGGGCAGGCGTTCGCACGGACCATGCTCACCACGGGATGGGTGTTCGGCGGTGTGGCCGCCGTCGCCGTCCTCGTCGCGGGGGCGGGGCTGCTGCTCACCGCGCTGCGCAACCGGCCCTCCGCCGAGTCCGGCCGCCACCGCGAACTCGACGGGGAGGTGAACCGGGCCAGGGAGGCCTGGCAGGACGCCCTGCTCGAACGCGGCATCCTGCCGTTCCTGCGGAAGGCGCTCACCGACCCGGACGCGGCGGTCGCGCTGCACCCGACGGGACCGGCGGCACCGACGAGCCGGATGCCGCGCCTCGGCTACGACCGTCCGGGATTCACGAGCCCCGACGACGGCCGGGAGGGTCCGCGTCCGAGCTACTCGAGCCCGGACTACAGCAGCCCGGACTTCGGCGGTCCGGAACACCGGCCCGAGTAGCCACCGGCCAGGGCGGGCACGTCGGAGGATGCCCGCCCGGCCGGCGGCAGTGATCCAGGACGGGAACTCGGACAGCAGGCGGTCGTGCAGCTCCTGGTCGGGGGCGGTGCCGATGTCGTCGACGGTGATGCCGAAGTCGGTGGCCAGGCCCGCGAGTCCGATGGCGTAGCCCTGCTCCACCGCCCGGTGAGACCGGCGCCCTCGCCCAGGGATGTGGCTGTCATGGACCCGGTCTGCCGAGTCGGTCCCTCCGGGGGGGGGAGAGAGCGGACCCGGTGCTCCGTCCCTTCTCAGCGACGATTTCCTCCGGTTGCGCGTCCCGATCCGGGTCACGCCCCGGCACACCTACGTCGTCGGCGACCTGGCCCTGCTGATCGTCGACTTCGTCATCGACGGCGTCGCCGCCCACGGCGGCCGTGTGCACATCGAGGGCACCGCGACGGACGTGGCCCGTCGCGGACCGGACGGGTGCTGGCGCTACGTGATCGACAACCCGTTCGGAGTGGCGGCCCCGCCCGGGACGGCCCCGGTGCCCGGCTGACGCCGGACGGTCCCGGAGGAGGGATCGCCCGGCGTCGAGCGGGGAGCGGGGGGTCAGTCGGCCAGCGGGAGGTACACCCGGTTGCCGCCGGCGGCGAACTCCTTGGACTTCTGCAGCATGCCCTCGGCGATCTCCTCGGAAGACGCCCCCGCGGCGGCCGCGCCACCGAACCGCTCGTTGATGTCCTGGCTGATCTTCATCGAGCAGAACTTCGGTCCGCACATCGAGCAGAAGTGGGCCGTCTTGGCGGGCTCGGCCGGCAGCGTCTCGTCGTGGAACTCCCGTGCCGTGTCCGGGTCGAGGGCCAGATTGAACTGGTCCTCCCATCGGAACTCGAACCGTGCGTCCGACAGCGCGTCGTCCCACTCCTGCGCACCCGGGTGTCCCTTGGCGAGGTCAGC
The DNA here is from genome assembly GCF_002005565.1 of Streptomyces sp. JHA26. Classification (GTDB taxonomy): domain Bacteria; phylum Actinomycetota; class Actinomycetes; order Streptomycetales; family Streptomycetaceae; genus Streptomyces. Next base: position 55,138 of record NZ_BDJC01000015.1, read on the forward strand.
GGCGTGGGCGGCGATCTTGTAGGTGATGACACCGGTCTTGACGTCGTCACGGTTGGGAAGACCCAGGTGCTCCTTGGGCGTGACGTAGCAGAGCATGGCCGTGCCCCACCAGGCGATCATCGCGGCGCCGATGCCGGAGGTGATGTGGTCGTAGGCCGGTGCGACGTCCGTCGTCAGCGGGCCGAGCGTGTAGAACGGGGCTTCGTCGCAGATCTCCTGCTGAAGGTCGATGTTCTCCTTGATCTTGTGCATCGGGACGTGTCCCGGGCCCTCGATCATGGTCTGTACGTCGAAGCGCCTGGCGATCCGGTTGAGTTCCCCGAGCGTGCGCAGCTCCGCGAACTGTGCCTCGTCGTTGGCGTCCGCGATCGACCCGGGCCGCAGGCCGTCACCGAGGGAGTAGGTGACGTCGTAGGCGGCGAGGATCTCGCAGAGCTCCTCGAAGTTCTCGTACAGGAACGACTCCTTGTGGTGCGCCAGGCACCAGGCCGCCATGATCGAGCCACCCCGCGAGACGATGCCGGTCTTCCGGTTCGCGGTGAGCGGCACGTAGGACAGGCGCACACCCGCGTGGACGGTCATGTAGTCCACACCCTGCTCGGCCTGCTCGATGACCGTGTCCTTGTAGATCTCCCAGGTCAGCTCCTCCGCCTTGCCGTCGACCTTCTCCAGGGCCTGGTAGAGCGGCACGGTGCCGATGGGGACGGGGGAGTTGCGGAGCACCCACTCGCGGGTGGTGTGGATGTTGCGGCCCGTGGACAGGTCCATGACCGTGTCGGCGCCCCAACGGGTCGCCCAGGTCATCTTCTCGACCTCCTCCTCGATGGAGGACGTCACCGCCGAGTTGCCGATGTTGGCGTTCACCTTCACCAGGAACCGCTTGCCGATGATCATCGGCTCGATCTCCGGGTGGTTGACGTTGGCGGGCAGCACGGCCCGGCCGGCGGCGATCTCCTCGCGGACCACCTCCGGTGAGACGTTCTCCCGGATGGCCACGTACTCCATCTCGGGGGTGATCTCGCCCCGGCGCGCGTACGCGAGCTGCGTCACCGCCGTGCCTTTCCGGCCCCGGCGCGGCTGCCGCGGGCGTCCGGGGAAGACCGCGTCCAGGTTGCGCAGGCCACCGCGCGGTGAGGTGTGCTTGATCCCGTCGTCCTCGGGACGGACGGGACGGCCCGCGTACTCCTCCGTGTCGCCGCGGCCGATGATCCAGTTCTCCCGCAGCGCCGGCAGCCCCCTGCGGACGTCGGTGTCGACGAGCGGATCGGTGTACGGGCCCGAGGTGTCGTAGAGCGTGACCGACTTCCCGTTGGTGAGGTGCACCTGACGGACCGGCACCCGCAGGTCGGGGCGCGAACCCTCGACGTACGCCTTGTGCCAGCCGATGGACTTCCCGGCCTCCGCGGTCTCCGCCTCGACGGAGGCGGGGGTGGAGGCAGGCGTGCGTGCGTCCTTGATGGTCATGAGACCTACTCCCTACGCCGGCATTACCCGGTAACAGGTTCAGCGGTCGACGCAGCGGCTTCCGTCGAACGACGCTCCGTGGGCGACATCACTCGACTTCGGTGACGTTTCCCGTGAAACATCGCTGGGACGGAGGTCAGCGCCCTCTCAGCCCGGTGCTCCGAGCTCCCGCGTGTACAAAGGTGCCCCCACGCTAGCGTCAACTCGGGCGCGGTGACCAGGGGGCCCCTCCCGCTCTTGCGATGATCGGTCGGTGACCACAACTCAGCACCCTCCCCACCCGCCGCACGAACCCCGCCGCGGCCCGGGCACCCCGGCCGGCGACGGGCGCGCGGAAGGCCACGTCCCCGGCGGCTCGTACGGTGCGGGTGGGGATCCCGAAGCGGGCCACGGGCGCGGCGCTTCCGCCGACGGCCGTCACTTCGGTCACGGACCCGGTGGCGAGGCGGGGCGGGGTGGCGGTGACGAGCACACCGGCAGCGGCGAGCACGGTGGCGGTGGTGGACATGGGCACGCGCACGGTCACGGGCCGGCGGCACCGGTGTCACGCCATCTACGGAAGGTCATCGCGGCGGTCCTCATCCCGTTCGCCGCGGCGGTGGTGGTCGGGCTCGCCGTGCTCTGGCCGGGCGGCGCACCGCCGCACGAACGCACCGGGGTCGGCTTCGACCGGCAGACCCAACAGGCCACGGTCACCCGGGTGGACAGGCTGAGCTGCAAGTCCGTCAACGCCTCGGGCGTCCCCCCGACCGGTGACACCTCCACCGCCGAGGGCTCCTCCGCGGTGCAGCAGGCCGACGGCGACTGCAAACGGGCGACGATCCGCGTCGACACCGGCAAGGACAAGGGCCGCACCTTCAACGAGATCGTGCAACCGGACCAGACACGTCAGTTGCACGAGGGACAGAAAGTGGTGGTCGCCTACGAGCCCTCCGCACCGAAGGACCTGCAGTACTCGGTGACCGACATCGACCGCGGTTTCCCGATGGCCCTGCTCGCGGGCATCTTCGCGCTGGCCGTCGTGGTCGTCGGCCGGCTGCGCGGCTTCATGGCCCTGGTCTCCCTGGCCATCAGCTTCCTGCTGTTGAACTTCTTCATCCTGCCCGCCATCCTTCAGGGCTCGAACCCCCTGCTCGTGGCGGTGATCGGCTCCAGCGCGATCATGCTGATCGCGCTGTACCTGTGCCACGGACTGTCTGCGCGGACCTCCGTCGCGGTGCTCGGAACCCTGGTCTCGCTGCTGCTGATCGGCGTCCTGGGATCGCTGTTCATCGGCTGGGCCGCGCTCACCGGCAACACCGACGACAACACCGGCCTGATCCACGGGCTGTATCCGTCGATCGACATGAGCGGTCTGCTGCTCGCCGGGGTCATCATCGGTTCGCTCGGTGTCCTCGACGACGTGACGGTCACCCAGACCTCCGCGGTGTGGGAGTTGCACGAGGCCAATCCGGCGATGGGCTGGCGCGGCCTGTACCGCGCGGGCATCCGTATCGGGCGCGACCACATCGCCTCCGTCGTCAACACGCTCGTCCTCGCGTACGCGGGCGCCGCGCTGCCGCTGCTGCTGCTGTTCTCGATCGCGCAGAGCAGCGTGGGGACGGTCGCCAACAGCGAGCTGGTCGCGGAGGAGATCGTGCGCACGCTGGTGGGCTCGATCGGCCTGGTGGCGTCCGTGCCGGTCACCACCGCTCTCGCGGCCCTGGTCGTCTCGGCCGACCGGCCGGCAGGGCGCACGGCCGCGCAGGGTGCCGTGGCGGCGCCGGGTTCCGGACCGGCGCCGGGGCGTGGCGGACGCGGCCGCCGCCGCAAGCGCTGACTCATCCCAGGGGGTGCTTTCGGCACCGCGTTCTCTGAAGAAGCGTTCCTGCAAAGTGGGCGAACCGGTGACGGCATCGCGCCACCGCCCGCGGCCGTCGCAACGGTTCAGCCCGCGCTCTGCTCCTCCGCCAGGATGCGGTCCAGTGCCTCGTCTAGGTGCGCGTCGAAGTCCGCGAGGGCCCCCTCCTGCCCCAGGGGCACCAGCTTGTCGGTCCGGTCGAGGAACGCCACGAGCGGCGCGGCCGAAGAACGGAACAGCGCCTGGTCGCTGCCGACCTGAAGCCGGATCAGCACCTCGGTCGGCGGCCCGGGATCAACGGGCGCGATGCGCACGTCACCGTCACCGCACGGCGTGCCCACCCCGTCGACCAGCAGCTCCCGGCCGAAGGCCCAGGTCACCGGGGCATCGCCAGGCAGGTGGAAGGTCAGCCGCACCGCATACGGATCACACGTCTGGTAACGCAGCTCCACCGGGATGCGGAAAGAGAGCTCCTCGGACACGAGAAAGCTCATCATGACCTCTGCCTGTACGGACTCACCCATCGCCTACCCCGTCATTCGCCGTCGACTGGCCGGGAATCAAACCTCTTACACTGGTGGCATCTTGCTCAACGTACACACCAGATCACAAGGAGTAAGTTTTCAGATACTGATAGAGATCGCGAGTGACCCCAGGAGCCGTCCCATTTCGTGCTGCAGTCGCTGTGCGGCGGGCAGGAGCCGATCGGCCTGCTGGGCGGGCAGAGAGAGGGCCGCCGTCGCGACCGTGGTGCCGACGGTGATCGGAATCGCCGCGCAGACCGTTCCCAGGGCGTACTCCTGGCGCTCGGTCACCGGCGCCGTCCGCTGTGTGCGTTCCAGCCGTCTCATCAGACTGTCCTCGTCACGCACCGTGTACGGCGTCACGGGGCTCACCGGATACCGGTCGAGGTGATCACGGCGGGCGTCCGCGTCCAGCTGCGACAGCAGGCACTGTCCGACGGCGTGCGCGTGCCCGGTCTCGCGGAAGTCCGCCGATTCCTCCACCGCGGGATTGCCCGGGGTGTCGGAGACGCACATGATCTCGATCTCGCCGTCGCGGTACATGGCGTAGTAGACGGGAGCGCCGATCGCATCGCGCCAGCGCGCCAGCACGTCGACGACCGTGCTGCGACGTTTCTGCTCGGCCCCGCTGCTGCTCAGCCGCTCGGCCGCCTCCCCCAGGAAGAACAGGCCCTTGTCGCGGCGCAGGTATCCCTCGTGCACGAGGGTGCGCAGCAGGTGGTACGCCGTGGGCAGCGCCAGCCTCGCCTCACGGGCCAGCTGCTTGGCGGGAGCTCCGTACTGGTGCCGCGCGACGCACTCCAGGAGGCGCATCGCACGCTGCACCGAGCCGATGAGGGTCACCGCGGGCGGGTCGGCGGGCGACGGCCCGACGGGGGTGGGGGGTGTCCGGGGTGTCGAACGAGGCTGCACGGGCAGTGCGTGCGGCGGTCCGAATGCGGTGTCAGCCGTGGCCAAGGGTCACTCCCGGAACGCGAGGGGGGCAGCCCGTGCGGGGAAACACGGACGGGGTGTACGCCGCCCGCGGGGTCGCCCCCGCGTGGAGTTCCGGACTCTAACCGCCGGTCACCGCGTGCCGGCGGTCCGTCCGGGAAACTTCCCTCGCGCGAGGGAACCGGTGATTCCCGTCACCGCCACCGGCGCCCCGCGGCTCTCACCAGTCGCTGCGTGACGAGGAGCTCGACATGAACTTGCGGACGACGTAGATCAACCCGCCGATGAGGGCCACGAAGACCAGCAACTTGAACAGCAGCCCGATCACGAAGCCGACCACACTGGCGATCAGCCCGCCGAACACGACCAGGGCGATGACCGGCACCGCGATCCACTTCACCCACCACGGCAGTCCCGTGAAGATCTCTCGCATCGCCCTCGTCCTTACCTTTCCGCCCGCCCGAGCGCCGGTTCCCCGGGTGGCCCGGGATCCCGCTGGGAATCTCCTGACGTCCTGCACTCGATGCTAGGGCCGCGAGGGCCCCGGCAGGGCCCTCACACCCCTTGTCTCCCCCTGACCGATCCCCTAGGGAACCCGGGGATCGCGGCTCAGCTCTCGGGCGGAGAGAACACCACGAGCACCCTCAGGTCCTCGCTGATGTGGTGGAACTTGTGGGCGACCCCGGCCGGCACGTAGACCACGCTGCCGCGGGCGACCTGGGTGGTCTCCAGGCCCACGGTGATCGAGGCGCGGCCACTGACCACGAAGTACACCTCGTCCTGCTCGTGCGGCTTCTGCGGATCAGCCGTGCCCGCGTCGAGCGCGTACAGACCGACCGACATGTTCCGCTCGCGCAGGAACTGCAGGTAGGCACCGTCATTGGCGGCGCGCTCCGCCTCCAGTTCGTCCAGCCGGAATGCCTTCATCGCCTCGTCCGCCCCTGTCTCGCCGTTCGCTCCCGATCGCGTCTGCCACGATCAGACACATGAAGAATTTCCTAGTCAAGACGGTCGCCAACGCGGGTGCCCTGGCGGTCGCCGTGTGGCTGCTCGACAAGATCACCCTGACCGGGGGCAGCACCGGCGAGAAGGCCGCCACGCTGATCGTGGTCGCCCTGGTGTTCGGCCTGGTGAACATGCTGGTGAAGCCGATCGTGCAGGTGCTGACCTTTCCGCTGTTCATCCTCACGCTCGGCCTGTTCACGCTGGTGGTCAACGCGCTCATGCTGTTGCTCACGTCGTGGCTGGCCGACAAGCTCGACCTGAGCTTCCACGTCGAAGGCTTCTGGACCGCGGTCCTGGGCGGCCTGATCGTCTCGGTCGTGTCCTGGGCCCTCAACGCCTTCCTGCCCGACAAGGACTGAGCCCCATGACCTACCGCGTCTGTTTCGTGTGCACGGGGAACATCTGCCGTTCCCCGATGGCCGAGGCCGTCTTCCGCGCGCGCGTGGCCGAGGCCGGCCTCGAGGGCCTCGTCGAGGCCGACAGCGCCGGCACCGACGGATGGCACGAGGGCGAGGGCGCCGACCCGCGCACCCTCGCCGTCCTGGAGGAGAACGGCTACGTCCTCGATCACGTGGCCCGCCGGTTCCAGCCGTCCTGGTTCGCACGCCTCGACCTCGTCCTCGCCCTCGACGCGGGCCACCTCAGGACACTGCGGCGGCTCGCACCCACGGAGCAGGACGCGGCCAAGGTGCGGCTGCTGCGGTCGTACGACTCCGGTGCCGACAGCGGGGACCTCGACGTACCGGACCCCTACTACGGGGGCGTGGACGGCTTCGAGGAATGCCTTGAGATGGTGGAGGCGGCGAGCGACGGACTGCTCGCCGCGGTACGCGAACACATGGAGGGACGGGCGGCATGAACGATTCCGCTGACAACGGGGAATCTCCGGACACGGGCGGCTCCGCCGGTGACGGCACGCGCGCGGTGCGGGCCGGACTGCCCGAACCGGTCAAGCACGAGCCGACCCTGCCCGGCCCCGTGTTCGCCGCGCACTTCCACCTGCCGGGCGATCCCACCGGCCCGTACACCTACGGCCGCGACGAGAATCCCACCTGGACCCACCTCGAGCGCGCCATCGGCGAGCTGGAGGCTCCCGGGCGGGACGACGCCGAGACGCTCGTGTTCGCCTCGGGCATGGCCGCGATCTCCTCGGTGCTCTTCTCCCAGCTGCGCGCCGGGGACGTGGCCGTGCTGCCCGACGACGGCTACCAGGCACTGCCGCTGGTCCGCGCCCAGCTGGAGACGTACGGCATCGAGGTGCGCACCGCGCCGACCGGCGGGGACGCCCAGCTCGGCCTCCTGGACGGGGCGAAGCTGCTGTGGATCGAGACGCCCTCGAACCCGGGCCTCGACGTGTGCGACGTCCGGCGGCTCGTCGAGGCGGCACACGCGCGCGGCGCCCTGGTCGCCGTCGACAACACGCTCGCCACACCGCTCGGGCAGCGCCCGCTGGAGCTCGGCGCCGACTTCTCCGTGGCCAGTGGGACCAAGCAGCTGACCGGCCACGGTGACATCCTGCTGGGGTACGTCACCGGTCGCGACGCCGAGGCCATGGCCGCCGTACGGCGCTGGCGCAAGATCGTCGGTGCCGTTCCCGGTCCCATGGAGGCCTGGCTCGCGCACCGTTCGATCGCCACCCTCCAGCTGCGCGTCGACCGGCAGAACGCCACCGCGCTGAAGGTGGCCGAAGCCCTGCGGGAGCGGCCCGAGGTGACGGACCTGCGGTATCCGGGCCTGCGCGACGACCCCTCGCACCAGGTCGCCTCTCGACAGATGCGGCGCTACGGGTGCGTCGTCTCCTTCACGCTGCCCTCGCGCGCGCGTGCCGATCGTTTCCTCGAGGCCCTGCGGCTCGTGGACGACGCGACGAGCTTCGGCGGGGTGCGGTCCACGGCCGAGCGGCGCGGGCGCTGGGGCGGTGACGCGGTACCGGAGGGCTTCATCCGCCTCTCGGTCGGTGCGGAGGATCCCGAGGACCTGGTGGCGGACCTGCTGCGCGCGCTGGAGCGGTCGGCGGACTGAGCTCCTCCGTACGACCGTTCGCCGTGTCCGGCCGGACACGGCGAACGGTCCGAGCCTCCCCCCTCGTGGCTCGGACCGTTCTTTCGGTTCTGCGCGCGAAGAACCGCGCGACCAAGGCTAGTTGACTCTGTGTCAGTGTCCAATCACAGTAGCGACAGCGACCTATCGACATATTTATAGTTGAGCGCGGCCGGGGCCGGGAACGGCACCGGGAATGGCGGAGAAGGGGGGAGGCCTTCCGTGGATCTGGCCTTACTGCGCACGTTCGTGACCGTGCACCGGGCCGGTTCCTTCACCCGCGCCGCCGCCCTGCTCGGCCTCTCCCAGCCTGCCGTCACCTCGCAGATCCGCACCCTGGAGAGGCAGCTCGGCCGTCCCCTGTTCCTGCGGCAGGCCCGTGGCGTGACCCCGACGACCATCGGCGACGAACTCGCCCACAAGGCCGCCCCGCATCTCGACGCCCTGGTGGAGATCGCCGAGACCGGGACCGACGACGGCTCCTCGGCACGCACCCTGCATCTCGCCGGGCCACCCGAGTTCACCACCGAGCGGGCGCTGCCCGCGCTCGTGGAGCTCACCGACAAGGACGGGCAGGGCTTCGCGCTGCGCGCCACCTTCGGGAACGCCGAGGAGGTGCTGGAGGGGCTGGCCGCCGGACATCACGATCTGGCCATCGGCACCGCCCGGCCGCGTGGCGCCCTGCTCACGGCGACTCCGCTCTGCGACGAGGAGCACGTCCTGGTCGCCGCGCCCCGATGGGCCGCGCAGACCGGCGCCGAGGAGCCCCGCAGCACTTCGGCTGCGGACCTGGTGCACGTGCCCGTGGTCGAGGTGCACGAGTCACTGCCCTTCGTCACCCGGTACTGGGCATCCGTCTTCGACACCTGCCCCACCGCCCCGGGAACCGTCGTCGTCCCCGACCTGCGCGCGGTGCTCACCTGCGTGATCGCGGGCGCCGGACTGGCCGTGCTGCCCCGCTACCTGTGCGCCGACGCTCTGTCACACGGGGACGTCGTCGCCCTGCACGATCCTGCGGTGCCACCGCTGCGGACGTACTTCCTGATGGTGCGCGCCGGCACACTGGCGATGCCGCACATCGCCAGGGCCCACGAATGGCTGCTGCACGCGGCGGGGGACTGGAACTGAGGCGGGCCCGATGCGATGTTTCACGTGGAACCAGCCGGGCCACATTTCTCCCATGACCGTCCGACCCGTGGTCAAGCGCACCGCCCGCGCCGTCCTCCTGGACGGCGACGATCTGATCCTGATCAAGCGCACCAAGCCCGGTGTCGATCCCTACTGGGTCACCCCCGGCGGCGGGGTCGAACCGGAGGACACGACTGTCGTCGACGCCCTGCACCGCGAGGTCTACGAGGAGCTGGGCGCCAAGATCACCGATGTGGTTCCCTGCTTCGTGGACACCGTGGAGCACATCGGCGAGGACGGTGGCGCGACCGGTGTGAAGGTGCAGCACTTCTTCGTCTGCCGTCTGGAATCCATGGACCCGGCGCTGCGGCACGGCCCCGAGATCGACGAGCCCACAGGCGAGTACGAGATCGTCCGGGTGCCGTTCACCCGGGTCGGAATCGCCTCCGTCCACCTCGTGCCGCTGTCGTTGCGGCACTATCTGGACGGCAACATCGAGGGTGTGCGCGCGATGCACGCCCCCGACCTCGGCTGACACCCACGGATCCGGCCCGCCGGAGCGGGACGCCCACCAGGTGCCGGGGCACTGCACGCACTGCCATGACATGGCCAAAAGATCACACGTCCCCTCGCAAAGAGGTGGACGCGGACGGTTCCCGTCGGCCAGCCTGACCTGCGTGGTGACTCCTTCCCTTCTCTCTCTGCCGATCCGCCGTCTGACGCTCCGCGATCTCACCGCCTGCGCCGACTTGTCCGAGGATCGGGGGTGGTCGCGTGAGGAACACAAATGGGGCTTCCTCCTCACCGCCGGGAAGGGCTACGGCACCGACGACCCCGGGGGCGGCCTCGTCAGTGCCTGCACCGTCACCACGTACGGCCCCGTCGAGCGGCCGTCCCTCGCGGCCATCGGCATGGTGCTGGTCGCCGAGCGGTACGCCCGCCAGGGCGTGGGACGCCGGCTGATGCGCCACGTCCTCTCGGCTCAAGGCACCACCCCGCTGACGCTGCACGCGACCTCGAACGGCCGCCCGCTCTACGAGGAGCTCGGCTTCAAGTGCACCGGCGGGGCGGAGATGGTGCGGGGGCGCTTCATCCCGGGTGGGCCCGAGCCGCGGATCGCCACCCGGGCGGCCACCGCGGAGGACCTCACCGCCATCCTCCGGCTCGACGAGGAGGTCTTCGGCGCCGACCGCACCCACATCATCACGCGCCTGCCCGCCTTCGCCGACCAGCTGCGCGTGGCCGAGGAGGCGGGCCGGCTCATCGGTTACGCCGCCGCCTGGCCCAACATGGACACCCATGTCGTGGGCCCGCTGATCGCCCGCGACACCGAGACGGCCAAGGCGCTCATCGCCTCTCTCGCCGCCCGGACCGACCGGCCGCTGCGCACCGACATCGACGTACGGCACGAGGAACTGCTGGCGTGGGTGAAGGAGCGCGGCCTCGCTACGCTCTCCACGAGCGCGGTCATGACGTACGGGATCACGGAGCTGCCCGGGGACTGGACCCGGCGGTTCGCTCCCCTGACCGTGGCGGCGGGCTGACGTCTGCGCCGAACGGCGGTGCGCGCCGTCAGGCGAGGGTGTCCACTGCGGCCGTGGCGAAGGCGTGGTCCTGCTCCGGTGCTCCGCCGCCGACCCCGATCGCCCCGATCAGACGGCCGCCCCGGCGCACCGGCACGCCGCCCGCGATGAACAGCAGCGGTCGGTCGAGTGCGGTGGGCAGGGTGTGGAACAGACCCCCGGGCTGTACGGCGTCGACGAGGTCGGCGGTGGGGGCGTCCAGCTGGAGCGCCGTGTAGGCCTTGCGTGTGCTGGTCTCCCCGGAGATCAGCACGGCGCGGTCGTCCCGCCGGAAGGCGAGCAGGTGACCACCGGCGTCGAGGACGGTGACGCTGACGGTGACCCCGGCGGCCTCGGCGGCGCGGTGGGCCGCTGCGACGAGGCTCTCGGCGTCCTGGATGGACAGCGGGGCGACGGCGGTGCTGGTGGTCGTGGTCATGGGGGTTCTCCTTGGTTGTCACTGGTGGCGCTGCACCTCGTTCGGAACGAGGTGGTGTGAGGCCGCTGATCGCGGGGACGGCCCTGGCCCCGCGTCGCGGCGTCCCGGTCGCCCGGGTGGTTCAGTGGGTCACGGCGGTCCGCTGTTCGTCGGCCACGGAGCCCGCGACGACGGCGCTGGGCGTGTCGTCGTGCCGCTCGAGCACGGCCGAGACGACGGCGAGGGCCAGGGCCGCGGCGGCGAGGCCGGCGCCGACCCAGTTGGGCGCGGTGTAGCCGAAGCCCGCGGCGATGACGACACCGCCGAGCCAGGCGGACAGCGCGTTGCCGAGGTTGAAGGCGCCGATGTTCACGGCCGAGGCCAGCGTCGGGGCGCCGTGCGCGTGGTCGAGGACGCGCTTCTGCAGCGGCGGCACGGTGGCGAAGCCCAGGGCACCGATCAGGACGATCGTCACCGCCGCCGTGACCTTGTTGTGCGCGGTGAGCGTGAAGAGGGCGAGAACGACGGCCAGGGCGCCCAGCGAGACGTACAGCATGGGCATCAGGGCGCGGTCGGCGAACCGGCCTCCGACGAGGTTGCCACCGACCATGCCCAGTCCGAAGAGGACCAGCAGCCAGGTGACCGAACCGTCGGCGAAGCCCGTGACGTGCGTCATCATCGGCGCGATGTACGTGATGGCCGCGAAGACGCCACCGAAACCGAGGACGGTCATCGCCATCGCGAGGAGGACCTGGACGTTCTTGAAGGCGGCGAGCTCGTGCCGCAGCCGCACGCCCTCCGGCTTGGGCATGTCGGGGACCAGTTTGGCGACACCGGCCAGGCCGATGACACCGAGCGCGGCGACGAGGGCGAAGGTGACGCGCCAACCGACCGACTGCCCGACCAGCGTGCCCAGGGGAACTCCCACGACGTTGGCGACGGTCAGCCCGGTGAACATCATCGCGATCGCCCCGGCCTTCTTGTGCGGGGCGACCAGATCGGCCGCGACGACCGAGCCGATGCCGAAGAAGGCGCCGTGGGCGAGGGAGGCGACCACGCGCCCGATCAGCATGACGGAGAACGCGGGAGCCAGGGCGGAGAGCAGGTTGCCGACGATGAACAGACCCATCAGCAGCATCAGCATCCGCTTGCGCGGAACCCTGGTGCCGAGCACGGTCATCAGCGGGGCGCCGAACATCACGCCGAGCGCGTAGCCGGTCACCAGGAAGCCGGCGGTGGGGATGGAGACCCCGTAGTCGCTCGCGACCTCGGGCAACAAACCCATGATCACGAACTCGGTCGTTCCGATCCCGAAGGCCCCGATCGCGAGGGCCAGAAGCGCGAGAGGCATGGGGTGAACCTTCCCAGGAGATTGCAGGAGCGCTTTGCGTGCGTTCACAATAGTTGCACACGCGGGTTATGTGCAACCGCCGTAAATTGCGGCTCTGGTCTACCCTTGTCTCAGCCGCTCCGGGACGGAGGAACCACATGACAGCGACGGACCCCGCGCTCACCGCCCTCTCCCAGGGCTGGTGCGCCCTCTCCCTGCTGCACGGGAGGATCGAGGCCCACATCGAGCGCGCCCTGCAGGCCGGACACGACCTGAGCGTGCGTGAGTACTCCCTGCTCGACGTGCTCAGCCGGCAGCACGACGGTGACGGAGGCCATCTGCAGATGAAGCAGGTCGCCGACGCCGTCGTCCTCAGCCAGAGCGCCACCACCCGTCTGGTCACCCGACTCGAGGACCGCGGGCTGCTCGAGCGCTACCTGTGCCCCACCGACCGTCGCGGCATCTACACCAACGTCACCGCCGAGGGTCTGGAGCTGCTGGACGCGGCACGGCCCACCAATGACGCCGCCCTGCGCGAGGCTCTCGACGAGGCGGCCAAGAACCCCGACCTGGCTCCGCTGGTCCGGGCGGTGGAGACGCTCAAGGCACCGGTGCCCGCATGACCGAAGCGGCGCGGACCGTGTCCGCGCCGCTTCTGCCCGCATAGGGTGCGGTCATGGGAGATCTTGAAATACGGCGCATCGCCGAGGACGACATCCCCGCGGTCGTCGCGATGCTCGCCGACGACCCGCTGGGCGCCCGGCGCGAGTCACCGGATGACCTGAGTCCCTACTTCGCCGCCTTCGAACGGCTCAGTACCGACCCTCACCAGCACCTGGTCGTCGCCGTCCGCGAGGGCCGCGTCGTCGGCACGCTCCAGCTGACCGTCGTGCCCGGCCTCTCCCGGCGCGGTGCGACACGAGCGATCATCGAAGGCGTGCGCATCCACGCCGACGAACGGGGCGGCGGCCTGGGGACCCGGCTCATCGAGTGGGCCGTCGCCGAGTCGCGTCGACAGGGATGCCACCTGGTCCAGCTCACCTCCGACAAGACCCGTACGGACGCCCACCGCTTCTACGAACGCCTCGGTTTCTCGGCCTCGCACACGGGCTTCAAGCTCGAGCTCTGACGGGTGCCCCGGGGCCCGTGCGCTGTTTCACGTGAAACAGCGCACATCCCGATCACCGACGACGCCTATCCGACGCCTCGCCACCCCTCCGGGTCCACCCCTCCCGGCACACAGGCCCCTTCGTCATAGGGCCGGCGGGTGAAGACGAACGACCCGAGGTCCAGGTGGCTCACCGCCCCGTCCGGACGCCGCACGGCCCGCAGCAGCTCACCGGCGTAGTAACCCTCCAGCCCCGTCCAGGTACCGTCACCGTTGCCCCGGAAGCGCGAGCGGCGGCCCTGACCCGACAGCGGCTCCAGCGAGACTCCCCCCTCGGGTGTCAGCCGCAGCACGAAGGCATGCGTTCCCCAGTACCACTGCCCGGTCAGCTCCAGCACGGAGGCGTCGACGTCCGGCAGCGGTCGCCACGGCTCCGGGATCCGCGGTTCGGCCTCGGCGACGATCCGTACGAGATCGGCTCCCACCCCGGCCGTCAGCGGGCCGGAGGTGCAGTTGGTCAGGACGACCGCCGCCACGTCGTCCTCGACGCCGATGGTGAGGTTGGCCAGGAACCCCGGCAGGGAGCCGGAGTGACCCACCAGCAGCCGCCCGTTCCGGTGCTGGATCTGCAGACCCAGCCCGTACGTCACACCGTCCGCCACATCCGCGGCCTCGGCCGGTGCCGCGGGCGTCCGCATCTCCCGCACCGTCTCGGCGCTCAGCACCTTGTCGTCGCCCCGCGTCAGGAAGGCGGCGAACCGTGCCAGGTCTCCGGTGGTGGACCAGAGCTGCCCGGCCGGAGCCATCCGCCCGAGGTCCTCGACAGGTTCCGCCAGCATCACGTCGGCCCACGGATGGACCGCCCAACCTCCGGCGTGGGGTGCCTGCGGACGCGTGGTCGTACGGTCCAGGCCCAGCGGCTCCAGCACCTCCCGCCGCAGCACCTCCTCCCACGGAGCGCCACGCAGTCGCTCGACCAGCGCGCCGAGCAGGGTGTAACCGGGGTTCGAGTAGTGGTGCCGACGGCCCACCGGGTGCAGAAGGGGCCGTTCACCCAGCACATCGGCCAGCTCGGGGCGCAGAGAGCCGGGGGTCCGTTCCCACCACGGCCCGGGAGATTCGGCGGCCAGGCCCCCGGTGTGGGCGAGGAGTCCGGCGATCGTCGCCTCCCCCGCTCCCGTGCCCGGCAGGTGCTTCTCCAGCCGGTCCCCGAGGTCGAGCATGCCCTCGTCGCGCAGCCGCAGGACGAGAACGGCGGTGAAGGTCTTGGTGATCGAGCCGATCCTGTACTGCACGTTCTCGTCCGGTCCGTGCCCGTCCACCGACGTCCGCGCCCCGTGCCACACGGTCCGCCCGTCCCGCACCACCGCGGCGACGAGCGACGGCGCGCGTCCTTCGGCCTGGGCGACGGCGATCCTGTGCAACAGCGCCCGGCGGGTGGCGGGGAGCAGCTCTTCCTGAGGTGTCGTCATGCCCCCAGTCCACCGGGCCATACATCGTGCGTCGAACTGTTTTCCCCTGACCGGCCGCAGGATCTCGCATCGCGCGACGTGCTGGTCTCAGCCGACGGACGGTACCGACCCGGCTCTTCGAGCTCGCGTCACCTGGTGATGCGGGCTTCGATGCCGTCGAGCAGGAAGTCGAGGCCCGTCCGGAAGGTCTGGTCGGCGTCCAGGTGAGTGGCGTCGCGCACCACCGTGGCCAGCGCCGGGAACCGGCCGGTGGCCAGGGTCCGCGTCAGATAGGGCCCGAGTGAGGCCTGCCAGCGTTTCTCGTCCATTCCGGTGGCCCGCTCGGCGCGACGCTCGGCGATCTCCCGGCGCACCGCGCCGATCACGTACGCGTTGACCGCGGCGACCACCGGCATGACGGCGTCCACGTCGACGCCGTCCAGTGCGGCCATCACGGTCTCCCCGGTGGCCAGCGCGTGCGGCCCGAGCTGGGGCCGGCCCCCCAGGAGGTCGGCGAGCCATTCGTGCTCGTGAACGGCGTGCCGCGTGGCTTCGGCGAGCGAGCGGAGCACCTGCCGCCAGCCGTCGCCGACCGGCCGGATCTCGGCGTGGACGGCGTCGACCATCAGGTCGAGCAGCTCCTGCTTGCCGGTGATGTAGCTGTAGAGCCGCATCGGCCCGACATCCAGCGCGGAGGCGACCTTGCGCAGCGACACCGCGTCCAGGCCGCCCGCGTCGGCGAGCCGGATCGCCGCTCGTACGATCCGCTCCCGGCTCAACGGGGCCGGAACCGGTCGGTCCGGCGGCTCCGGTCGCTCCCACACCAACATGCCGATCACCCTACACAGCATCTACCTATACGCTGTATCGGCACGTACACTGTATCGAAAGGGAGGAAGGCCATCATGACGATCGCCATCGTCGGCGCCGGTCTCGGCGGTCTGGCCCTCGCCCGCGTCCTGCACGTGAAAGGCATCGACGCGGTCGTGTACGAACGGGAACCGTCACGCGCCTCGCGCGGGCAGGGCGGCATGCTCGACATCCACTCCGGGCAGCGTGCGCTGCGTGAGGCCGGCCTGATCGACCGGTTCGCCACTATCGCCCGTGCCGAGGGTCAGGACATGCGTCTCCTCGAGCCGGACGGCACCCTCCTGTTCCAGGAGGACGCGCCCGACGACGCCCCGCTCGACCGGCCCGAGGTCGACCGTGCCGATCTGCGCGACCTGCTGCTGGATTCCCTCCCCGAGGACACGGTGCGCTGGGGGCACGCGGTCGCATCCGCCGGCGACGGCGTGCTGCGCTTCGCCGACGGCAGCAGTGCGGCGTACGGCCTGCTGGTCGGCGCCGACGGCGCGAACTCCCGGGTCCGCGCGCTGCTCACCGACGCCCGCCCGGCGCACATAGGCCAGAACGTCGTCGAACTCGGCATCCCCGACGTCGACCGCACCCACCCCGACCTCGCGGCGATGCTCGGACGGGGCAACTACTGGGTGCTCGGCAACGGCGTGTCCCTGGCGGCGCAGCGCAACGGCGACGGACGTGTCCGCATCGGCATCAGCTTCTACGACACCGCGGAGGGCTGGTTCGCCACCAGCGGGATCCCGTTCGACGACCCCGCCGCCGCCCGGAAGCGGCTGATCGACCTGCTCCCCGGCTGGCACCCACGGTTCACCGCACTGATCGCCGCCTGCGACGACACGATCGTGCCGCGGTCGATCACCGCTCTCCCGGTCGGCCTGACCTGGCCGCCGACGCCGGGCGTCACACTGCTCGGCGATGCCGCGCACCTGATGCCTCCGGTGGGACAGGGCGCCAACATGGCACTGCTCGACGGCGCACTGCTCGGCCTCGCGCTCGCCGCGCACCCGGACGACTTTCCCACCGCCGTCGACGCATACGAACGCGAGATGTTCGACCGCGCCGGCGCCGCCGCCCGGATGTCCGCGGACATGCAGGAACTGCTGTCGTCGCCGGACGCCGCCCAGAAGATGCTCGCCTTCTTCCAGCCCGGCTGAACGCGGCACCACGCCTGCCCGCCCTGGCCGGAAGGTCAGATCTGCGCCATGTCCACGAACCGCGAGTAGTGGCCCTGGAAGGCGACCGTGATGGTCGCCGTCGGACCGTTTCGGTGCTTGGCCACGATCAGGTCGGCCTCGCCCGCGCGCGGCGACTCCTTCTCGTAGGCGTCCTCACGGTGCAGCAGGATCACCATGTCGGCGTCCTGCTCGATGGAGCCGGACTCACGCAGGTCGGACACCATCGGCTTCTTGTCGGTGCGCTGCTCGGGACCACGGTTCAGCTGGGAGAGCGCGATGACGGGGATCTCCAGCTCCTTGGCGAGGAGCTTGAGGTTACGGGACATGTCCGAGACCTCCTGCTGACGGCTCTCGGCGCGCTTGGACCCGCCGGACTGCATCAGCTGGAGATAGTCGATGACCACCAGCTTGAGATCGTTGCGCTGCTTGAGCCGGCGGCACTTGGCGCGGATCTCCATCATCGACAGATTCGGGGAGTCGTCGATGTAGAGCGGCGCGGCCGAGACGTCCGGCATCCGGCGGGCCAGACGCGTCCAGTCGTCGTCCGTCATCGTGCCCGACCGCATGTGGTGCAGCGCGACACGGGCCTCGGCGGACAGCAGGCGCATCGCGATCTCGTTGCGCCCCATTTCGAGCGAGAAGATGACGCTCGGCAGATTGTTCTTGATCGAGGCCGCCCGCGCGAAGTCCAGCGCAAGCGTCGACTTTCCCATGGCGGGACGCGCGGCGATGACGATCATCTGGCCCGGGTGCAGACCGTTGGTGAGCGAGTCGAAGTCGGTGAATCCGGTGGGCACGCCGGTCATCTCGCCGCTGCGCGACCCGATCGCCTCGATCTCGTCGAGCGCGCCCTCCATGATGTCGCCGAGCGGCAGGTAGTCCTCGCTGGTGCGCTGCTCGGTGACGGCGTAGATCTCGGCCTGGGCACGGTTGACGATCTCGTCCACGTCGTCGTCGGCCGCGTATCCCATCTGCGTGATCCGCGTGCCGGCCTCCACCAGGCGGCGCAGGACGGCACGCTCGTGCACGATCTCCGCGTAGTAGGCGGCGTTCGCGGCCGTGGGCACGGTCTGGACGAGCGTGTGCAGATACGAGGCGCCGCCGACCTTGTTGATCTCACCGCGCTTGGTGAGCTCGGCGGCGATCGTGATGGGGTCGGCCGGCTCCCCCTTGGCGTAGATGTCGAGGATCGCCTGGTAGATCGTCTCGTGGGCCGGCTTGTAGAAGTCGTGGCCCTTGAGGATCTCGACGACGTCCGCGATGGCGTCCTTGGACAGCAGCATGCCGCCGAGGACGGACTGCTCGGCCTCCAGGTCCTGCGGCGGTACCCGCTCGAACGCGGACGGTCCGGCGCCGTCCCACGCGCCGCTGTCCCGGCCGCGCTCGTGCTGGTCGTCACGGCTTCCGGCGCTGTCACCACGACGCCGGGAAGCGGGCAGACGATCACTGGGACCGCTGTCGGCCCACGGGTCGTCCAAGGGCTCGGAAATGCTCACCGAGCCACCTCCTCCCGTCCGCCGCGCGGACCTCGCCGTGCTCCACATTCCTACGGCACGGCACTGACACATAAGACGCCCGACTCCGGTTCTGACGCGTCGGTTTTGTGAGGGTTCACCGACCGTCGGACGGAGCAGGCGCCGGACCACCGTAGGCCCGCGGACACCGACAGCCAATCTGGTTATCCACAGGCCGTGTGGACGACTGGCCAGATGCTGTGGACAACTCCTCGAAAGCTGTGCACGACTCGGTGGACAGCCCTGTGAACAAGCCCTCTCTGCAGTCATGAGCACGCACGTGACCTGCGATTTCGCCATCCACGGGCTGTGCAGAAGAAAAACTTTCCCCATCGAGTCAAGATCACTTCGAACCGTGCACAAGAGCACACCGGACGCGAGGACGAGTAAGGGTTTCTCACGCATTGCATCCCTTACCTGTGGACGATTAGATTGGTGCTCATGACACAGGCCCCCGCGCGCTCCCGCACCGTCCGACGCCGGCACGACCGAGAGATCGTCGCGCTGGCCGTCCCAGCCTTCGGGGCGCTCGTCGCCGAACCCCTCTTCGTCATGGCCGACAGCGCCATCGTCGGCCATCTCGGTACCGCACAACTCGCCGGACTCGGCATCGCCTCGGCCCTGCTGACCACAGCCGTCAGCGTCTTCGTCTTCCTCGCCTACGCCACCACGGCGGCCGTCGCCCGGCGCGTCGGGGCGGGCGATCTGCAGTCCGCCATCCGACAGGGCATGGACGGCATCTGGCTGGCACTGCTGCTCGGCGCCGCTGTCATAGCCGTCGTCCTGCCCACGGCTCCGTCACTGGTGGACCTCTTCGGCGCCTCCGACACCGCCGCCCCGTACGCCGTCACCTATCTGCGGATCTCCTCGCTCGGCATTCCGGCCATGCTCGTCGTGCTCGCCTCGACCGGTGTCCTGCGAGGCCTGCAGGACACCCGGACCCCGCTCTACGTGGCCGTCGCGGGATTCGTCGCCAACGGCGTTCTCAACCTCGGGCTCGTCTACGGCGCCGGCCTCGGCATCGCGGGCTCCGCCTGGGGAACCGTCGTCGCCCAGCTCGGCATGGCCGCGGTGTACCTCGGGGTGGTCGTCCGCGGGGCACGCAGACACGGCGCGTCCCTGCGTCCGGACGCCGTCGGCATCAGGGCCTCCGCCCAGGCCGGCGTGCCGTTGCTCGTACGCACTCTCTCTCTGCGGGCGATCCTCATGATCGCCACGGCCGTGGCGGCTCGGCTCGGGGACGCCGACATCGCGGCCCACCAGATCATCCTGTCCTTGTGGAGCCTGCTCGCCTTCGCCCTCGACGCGATCGCCATCGCCGGGCAGGCCATCATCGGGCGCTACCTGGGAGCCGGTGACACCCAGGGCGCCCGGGACGCCTGTCGCAGGATGGTCGAGTGGGGCATCGCGGTCGGGATCCTCCTGGGTCTGCTCGTGGTGCTGACCCGGCCGGCGTTCTTGCCCTTGTTCACCGGTGACTCCTCCGTCAAGGACGCCGCACTGCCCGCTCTGGTGATCGTGGCCCTCTCCCAGCCGATCTGCGGTGTGGTCTTCGTCCTGGACGGCGTTCTGATGGGCGCGGGAGACGGTCCGTACCTCGCCTGGGCGATGCTGCTCACCCTGGCGGTCTTCACTCCCGCCGCGCTTCTCGTCCCGACGCTCGGCGGTGGGCTCACCGCACTGTGGGGGGCCATGACGTTGATGATGACGATGCGCATGCTGACGCTGTGGTGGCGCACGCGCTCGGGCCACTGGATCGTCACCGGCGCGACACGTTGACCGTTCCACGTGAAACACGCTGGTCCACGGCAATCCCCGGCCTCGACCAGCCCGGCGCCCCGCCCCACACGACAATGGGGCCGCACCCCCGACCGGGAGTGCGGCCCCATCTCATCGCTTCAGCGAGAGCCAGGCTCAGGCGGAAACAACCTCGATGTTGACCGTGGCGGCAACCTCGGGGTGCAGACGCACGGACGTCTCGTGGGCGCCCAGGGTCTTGATCGGCGAGCCCAGTTCGATGCGGCGCTTGTCGACCTCGGGGCCACCGGCAGCCTTGATCGCCGAGGCGACGTCGGCCGGGGTGACGGAACCGAAGAGACGACCAGCGTCGCCGGAGCGGACGGCCAGACGGACCTTCACACCTTCCAGCTGGGCCTTCACCTGGTTGGCCTGCTCGATGGTCTGGATCTCGTGGATCTTGCGAGCACGACGGATCTGCTCGACGTCCTTCTCGCCACCCTTGGTCCAGCGGATAGCGAACTTCCGCGGGATCAGGTAGTTGCGAGCGTAGCCGTCCTTGACGTCGACGACGTCGCCCGCGGCGCCGAGGCCGGAGACCTCGTGGGTGAGGATGATCTTCATGAGTCGGTCACCCTTCCCTTATCGCGCGGTGGACGTGTAGGGCAGCAGCGCCATCTCACGGCTGTTCTTGACGGCCGTGGCGACGTCACGCTGGTGCTGCGTGCAGTTGCCGGTCACGCGACGGGCACGGATCTTGCCGCGGTCGGAAATGAACTTCCGCAGCATGTTCGTGTCCTTGTAGTCCACGTACGTGACCTTGTCCTTGCAGAATGCGCAGACCTTCTTCTTCGGCTTGCGCACAGGCGGCTTAGCATGATGTTTCTCCTGTGTGATCAAGAAGTGTGGGTGGAGCCCGCCTAGAAGGGGGGCTCGTCCGAGTAGCCGCCGCCGCTGCCGGAGCCACCGCCCCAGCCACCGCCGCCGCCCTGGTTGCCACCGGCGGGAGCGCCCGTGGCCCACGGGTCGTCGGCGGGAGCGCCGCCGCCCTGCTGGCCGCCGCCGGGGCCGCCGCCCCAGCCGCCGCCACCCTGGCCGCCACCGCCGCCGTAACCGCCCTGACCGCCGCGGCCCTGGCCGGAGGTCTTGGTGACCTTGGCCGTGGCGTTGCGCAGGCTGGCACCGACCTCGTCGACGTCCAGCTCGTAGACCGTGCGCTTGACGCCCTCACGGTCCTCGTAGGACCGCTGCTTCAGCCGGCCCTGCACGATGACGCGCATGCCTCGCTGGAGCGACTCGGCGACGTTCTCCGCCGCCTGACGCCAGACCGAGCAGGTCAGGAAGAGGCTCTCGCCGTCCTTCCACTCGTTCGTCTGGCGGTCGAAGGTGCGGGGGGTCGACGCGACACGGAACTTCGCGACGGCCGCACCGGACGGGGTGAAGCGCAGCTCGGGGTCGTCGACAAGATTGCCGACGACCGTGATGACGGTCTCGCCTGCCATGGGGGAACCTCTCGGCGGGTTTGCTGCTGGCTGCTTGTGCTGCTACTCGAATCCCGGGATTCGACTGAGCGAAATCGCTCAGTGCATCTCGGGACGGAGGACCTTGGTCCGGAGGACCGACTCGTTCAGGTTCATCTGGCGGTCGAGCTCCTTGACGACCGCAGGCTCGGCCTGCAGGTCGATGACCGAGTAGATGCCCTCGGGCTTCTTCTTGATCTCGTACGAGAGACGACGACGGCCCCAGGTGTCGACCTTCTCGACCTTTCCGCCGCCGTCACGGACGACAGAGAGGAAGTTCTCGATCAGCGGGGAGACAGCGCGCTCCTCGAGATCGGGGTCGAGGATGACCATCACCTCGTAGTGACGCATGTGGAACCCACCTCCTTTGGACTCAGCGGCCACGGTCGTTCCGTGGCAGGAGGGTTGCGATGCGTTGTGCACCGGCATCAGCGAGTAAAGCAGGACCCACTGACAATCGGGCCTCCTCCGAGGAGGTGACCCGGCCGGGCCGACAGCAGACACCAGTGCAGAAGGTACAGAGTACCCGGCCGTCGGCTTGCGGTTGAAATCAGGCCGCAGGGGGACGCAATCTGTACACAACGGACGCGCAGGGCGAAGACAGACTGCCTTCGGCTGGAGGTTTCCCCATGGCACAGATCATGCGACCCGCCAAACCCAGGACCGGCCTGCTGGCCACCGATGGCAAACCGCACCCGCTCCAGGACACGCTGATGGCCGTGACCCTGGTGCTCGGAGTGATCTCCCTCGTGACCGCGGGCTTTCCAGGACTCCACCTCCTGGCGTCCTGGGCCGGACTGATCGGTGTCCTGATCGGTGGATACGGCCAGTTCATCTCCGAGACGACGCGTGAGCGCTTCGGCCTGGTGCTGGGTATAGGAGCCTCCGCGATCGGCCTCTACTTCGGCATGGCCCACGGCGGGCTGTTCAGCACCTTCGGTGGATTCGTCGGCGGCTGACCCACGGACCGCGCCGGCCCTCGGGACGGCGCGGTCCCCCGTACGCCGGACGGGGCGCTCACGGGGCGCAGTAGGCTTCGCGCGAGAGCCGGAGCCCCTGAACCCATGGGGACACACCAGCCCGAGGAGCGCCCCGAATGAGCCTGACCCTGAGGACCATCAGCCGCGAGCAGCATCTGGCATTCATCCAGAGCCTGCCGGCGGCGAGTCACATGCAGGTGCCGGCCTGGGCGGACGTCAAAGCGGAATGGCGCTCGGAGAACCTCGGATGGTTCGACGACCGGACCGGTCACCTGGTCGGTGTGGGCCTCGTGCTGTACCGGCAGCTGCCCAAGATCAAGCGTTACCTCGCCTACCTCCCCGAGGGCCCGGTCATCAACTGGTTCGCGCCGAACCTCCAGGACTGGATCGAGCCCATGCTGGCGCACCTGAAGCAGCAGGGCGCCTTCTCGGTGAAGATGGGCCCGCCGGTGATCATCCGGCGCTGGGACGCCGCGTCGATCAAGAAGGGCATCCAGGACCCCGACGTCAAGCGGCTGCGCGACATAGAGGCCGACCACATCGAGCCGCGCGCCTTCGAGGTGGCCGACAAGCTGCGCCGCATGGGCTGGCAGCAGGGCGAGGACGGCGGCGCCGGCTTCGGTGACGTGCAGCCCCGCTACGTCTTCCAGGTACCGCTGGCCAACCGGTCCCTGGAGGAGGTCCACAAGAACTTCAACCAGCTGTGGCGCCGCAACATCAAGAAGGCCGAGAAGGCCGGCGTCGAGGTCGTCCAGGGCGGCTACCACGACCTCGAGGAGTGGCAGCGCCTGTACGAGATCACCGCCGTGCGCGACCACTTCCGGCCGCGGCCGCTGTCGTACTTCCAGCGCATGTGGGCGGCCCTCAACAACGAGGACCCCAACCGCATGCGCCTGTACTTCGCCCGGCACAACGGGGTGAACCTGTCGGCGGCGACGATGCTGGTCGTCGGCGGGCACGTCTGGTACTCCTACGGCGCCTCCGACAACATCGGCCGCGAGGTCCGGCCCTCGAACGCGATGCAGTGGGCGATGCTGCGCGACGCCTACGCCCTCGGGGCCACCGTCTACGACCTGCGCGGCATCTCCGACTCCCTGGACGAGAGCGACCACCTCTTCGGTCTGATCCAGTTCAAGGTCGGCACGGGCGGGCAGGCGGCCGAGTACCTCGGGGAGTGGGACTTCCCGCTGAACAAACTGCTGCACAAGGCGCTCGACATCTACATGTCGCGCCGCTGACCCACGTCCCCCGCTCCAGTAGCGTCGGGGAGGGCTTCCCCGGCTCCGACGAGTTTCCCCACCTCTGACACACCGCAGCCACGAGAAAGGTTCCAGGTCCGGCCATGGCGCTCACGCTCTACGTCGACACCGCGCGCTGGCGGGCGCACCACAAGCACGTGCAGGAGCAGTTCCCCGGGCTGGTCCCGGTCTGCAAGGGCAACGGCTACGGCTTCGGACACGAGCGGCTGGCGGAGGAGGCCACGCGCCTGGGTTCCGACATCCTCGCCGTGGGCACGACGTACGAGGCCGCTCGGATCAAGGACTTCTTCGGCGGTGACCTGCTGGTGTTGACGCCGTACCGGCGCGGCGAGGAGCCGGTGCCGCTGCCCGACCGGGTCGTGCGCTCCGTGTCCTCCATCGACGGCGTGTACGGCCTGGTGGGCGCGCGCGTGGTCATCGAGGTGATGTCCTCGATGAAGCGGCACGGCATCGGCGAGCAGGACCTGCCGCAGCTGCACGCCGCCATAGAGAACGTCCGGCTGGAAGGCTTCGCCATCCATCTGCCGCTGGACCGCGCCGACGGCTCGGACGCCGTCGAGGAGGTCATCGGGTGGATGGACCGGCTGCGTGCGGCCCGTCTGCCGCTGCACACGATGTTCGTCAGCCACCTCAAGGCTGACGAACTCGCCCGCCTCCAGCAGCAGTTCCCGCAGACCCGGTTCCGCGCGCGCATCGGGACGCGGCTGTGGCTGGGGGACCACGAGGCCACCGAGTACCGCGGCGCCGTGCTGGACGTCACCCGCGTGGCCAAGGGGGAGCGCTTCGGCTACCGGCAGCAGAAGGCGGCCTCCGACGGTTTCCTGGTGGTCGTGGCGGGCGGTACCTCCCACGGCGTGGGCCTGGAGGCGCCGAAGGCGCTGCACGGTGTCATGCCGCGCGCCAAGGGCGTCGCCCGGGCGGGCCTGGCCACGGTCAACCGGAACCTGTCGCCGTTCGTCTGGGGCGGCAAGCAGCGTTGGTTCGCGGAACCTCCGCACATGCAGGTGTCGATCCTGTTCGTGCCCTCCGACGCGCCGGAGCCGAAGGTCGGTGACGAGCTGGTGGCACATCTGCGGCACACCACCACGCAGTTCGACCGCATCGTCGACCGCTGAGGTTCACGTCCGCGGCCGACGGCCCCGGAACCGGCGAAAGGGCCGTACACGGTTGCCCGTGTACGGCCCTTTCCGCGGTCCGGCGCCCGGAGGGCCGTCCGCGGTGTGCCCGCCGGTGCCGGTTCGCTCAGAGCGAACCGCCGGGCTGCCGACCGACACCCCATTCCACCCGGGGTCCTTCGAGACGGGCCGCGTGGAGCGTGGGACGAGCGGCGGGACCGAGGACGAAGACGTCCTCGGCGCCGTCGAGCACACCGCCCGAGGGGTCGTCGTCGCCGGTCCGCCGGACCGGGTCACGGTCCGGCATGAGGATGTCGCGGACGACCATGACACACAGGTACAGCGTGCCCAGCAGGTGAACGCCGATGGCCCAGTGATAGCCGTCCGTGGGCAGGCCCTTGTGGGCGTCTCCGCTGGTGGTGTAGGCGAGGTACATCCAGATGCCCAGGAAGTAGGTCACCTCGCACACCTGCCAGATCAGGAAGTCCCGCCACTTCGGCCGGGCCAGTACGGCCAGCGGCACCAGCCAGAGGACGTATTGCGGCGAGTAGACCTTGTTGGTGAGGATGAACGCCGCGACGATGAGGAAGGCGAGCTGGACGAACCGCGGACGTCGCGGGGCGGTCAGCGTGAGCGCCGCGATGGCACCGCAGCACAGCAGCATCAGGAGCATCGCGAGCGTGTTGACGGTCTCGGTGCTGGGCGGCGCGTCGGAGTTCTGGACGATGATCAGCCAGAAGGACCCGAAGTCGACGCCGCGTTCCTGGCTGAACGTGTAGAACTTCGACCAGCCGTCGAAGGCGAAGAGCATCACCGGCAGGTTCACCACGAGCCAGGCGCCGACCGCGCCCCCCAGCGCCTTGCCGAACTCCCGCCACGTGCCCGCACGCCAGCACAGCAGGAGCAACGGGCCGAGGATGAGGAAGGGGTAGAGTTTGGCGGCCGTGGCCAGCCCCAGCAGCACACCGAAGGCGAGCGCACGCCCCCGCGACCACATCAGGATCGCCGCGGCCGTCAGGGCGACCGCCAGCAGGTCCCAGTTGACGGTCGCGGTCAACGCGAAGGCCGGCGCCAGCGCGACCAGCAGGCCGTCCCAGGGGCGCCGGGTGTGCACACGGGTGACGCAGACGGTGATGACGACCGCGCACACCATGAGCATCCCGGCATTCACCATCCAGTACCACTGCTCCTGGTCCTGGATGGTGCCGCTTCCCGGGGTGAGCCAGGACGCCACCTCCATGAACACACCGGTCAGCACCGGGTACTCGAGGTACTCCATGTCGCCGGGGAGCTTGTCGAAGTAGGGCACGAGCCCGTCGACGAACCCACGGCCCTGATAGAGGTGCGGGATGTCCGAGTAGCAGGCATGCGTGTACTGGGAGCTGGCGCCGAAGAACCACGCCCCGTTGTAACAGGGCGCCTTCTGGACCAGGCCGAGCACGAACACGCCGATCGCCACGAGCGCGATCACCCGCACCGGGGTCCACCAGGAGGTCCCGAGCAGGGCACGACGGCCGAGGGGACCGCCGATCAGCTCGCTGCCTGCCGCTGCGACCGCGTCCTCCCTGGTCGGCGGTACCCGCTCCGGTTCGTGCACGCGCGCTGGCGTCGATTCTGCACTGGGCATGGGGCACATCCTGCCGTACGCGCCCGGAAACGCGGCGGGGCCGCCGCGCCCTGACGGGTGCGGCGGCCCCTGTTTCACGTGAAACAAGCGGGTGTTTCACGTGAAACACGCACGCCGGGCATGCGGGTGACTACCCGCTCGAACCCCAGATGGTGCCTCCTGGCCCGTTTCCGTTGCCGTTCCCGTTGCCGTTGCCGTCACCCTCGTCGTCCGTCGCGCTGTCCGAGGGCGAGGGCGACGGACTGCCGTCACCGCCGACGGTGTCATTGTCGCCGCCCTCGTTGCCGTTGTTGTCCCCGTTGTTGCACTCCCAGTCGAAGACACCGCAGGTCTCGGTCGGTGTGGGCGACGGACTGGTCGAGGTCTGGCTGGGCGTTGGACTCGGTGACGGGCTCGACTCCTCCGTCCGGGAAGGTGTGGGAGACGGGCTCGGCGGCGGGGTGTCGTTGAGGACCTCCCCGATGGGTTCCGGCTTCGGGAACTTCTTCGCCGGCTCGCCCTTCAGGGCCTGCTCCATGTAGTCGTGCCAGATCTCCGACGGGAACGACGCACCGTGGATCTTGTCCTGGTTGCCCGTGCCGTACATCTCCAGGAACCTACGGTTCTTGATGGACTCGTCGTCCGGGTAGCGGAACATGCTGATCGCGGTCGACAACTGCGGGGTGTACCCGACGAACCAGGCGGACTTGTTGCCGTCCGTGGTACCGGTCTTGCCCGCCACCTCGCGTCCCGGCAGCTTGGCGTTGGAACCCGTGCCGTCCTCGACGACGGTCTTCAGGACGTCCGTGACGTTGTCCGCGACCTTCGCGGTGAATGCCTGGTCGGGTTCCTGGTCCTTGTGCGTGTGGATCGTCCTGCCCTCGCGCACCACCTTCGTGACGGAGAAGGGATCACGCTGCTTGCCGCTGGCCGCGAAGGTGGCGTACGAGCTCGCCATGCGGATCGCACTGGGATCCGAGACGCCGATGGAGAACGACGGGTAGCTGGTGCCCGCCAGGCTGCTCTCCAGGAGGCCCGCGTCCACTGCGGCCTCCTTCACCTTGTCCAGACCGACGTCCATGCCGAGTTGCACGTAGGCGGAGTTCACCGACTCCCGCATGGCCTCGCGCAGGTCGATCTTGTAGTCCGGCGGATCACCGACCGAGTCCTTGCCGTCGTTCTCCTGCCGCCACTGCTCGCCCTCCTCGTTCGTCCAGACCGACCCGTCGTAATTCTTGATCTTGAGGTTGTTCTGGCCGCTGTAGAGACTCTTCGGGGAGACCACGGTGCGCGCGTCCTGGGGCTGGTCCTCGGGGCCGTCGGGATCGCGCACGCCCCACTTCATCGCCGCCGCGAGCACGAACGGCTTGAACGTCGAACCGACCTGGGCACCGGTCACATCGGCGTTGTTGGTGAAGTGCTTGGTCGCGTCGGCACCGCCGTAGATGGCTTCGATGGCACCCGTCTCAGGGTTCACGGACGCCCCGCCGAACTGGACGTGGGTGTCGGTCTTGGGACGTTTCTCGGGCTTGATGTTCGCCTTGTAGACCTTCGTGACCGAGGCTTCGAGCTCTTGGACCTTCTTCTTGTCGAAGGTCGTGTGGATCTCGTACCCCCCCTGGTCCAGCTGGTCCTGTGTCGCGATGCCGTCCTTGATCAGGGACGCCTTGGCGAGATCGACGAGGTAACCGATCTGGCCGCCCAACTGGGTGTTCGACCGCGGGTTCTGCACCGTGGGGAGCTCGGTGTACTTGGCCCGCTCCGCCTGGTCCAAGTGCCCGTACTCGACCATCTTGTCGAGCGTGTCCTGCATCTGGCGGAGCGCGCGCCTCTTGTTGTCCGCCGGGGTGGCAGCCGGGTCGATCGACGTGGCACCCGCGGGGTCGTAGTAGGTGGCGCCCTTGAGAACGGCCGAGAGGAGGGCGCACTCGCCCGGGTTGAGCTTCTCGGCGTCCTTGTTGAAGTACGCCCGCGCCGCGGCCTGGATGCCGTAGGCCCCGCGGCCGTAGTACGCGGAGTTCAGGTAACCCTCGAGGATCTTGTCCTTGTCGACCTCGGTACCCACCTTGACCGAGACGAGGATCTCCTTGGCCTTGCGGGAGATCGTCTGCGACTGGTCCTCCAGCATCGCGTTCTTGACGTACTGCTGGGTGATGGTCGAGCCACCCTGCGTCTCGCCGCCCCGGGCCATGTTGAACACGGCGCGGGCGATGCCCATGGGGTCGATGCCGCTGTCGGAGTAGAAGGTTTTGTTCTCCTGGGAGATGACGGCGTTCTGCATCGCCTTGGGGATCTGGGGGAGTTTGATCACCTGACGGTTGCGCTCACCACCCGTGGCGACCATCACCTCGCCGTCGGACCAGTAGTACACGTTGTTCTGCGCGGTCGCCGTCTTGGCGATGTCGGGGATGCCGACCATGGCGTACGCGATGCCGACGGCGGCCACCAGGCCGCCGAAGAAGGTGATGCAGAGACCCGAGACGAGCTTCCAGGAGGGCACCCAGCGTCGCCATCCGTCCCGGTCGCACCGCGGGTAGTCGATCAGCCGCTTCTTGCCGGAAGCCACCACTCGGCCTCGCCCGGGACCGCTCGCGGCGCCACCCGCCCGCCGACCGCCACGGGCCGGCTCGGCCGCTCTGCGACGACCGCCTCCACTCCGTTGTGCCGCGCGCCGGGCTTCGGCACGCCCCCCGTAGGGGCGCTCCTCGTCCTCCGGACCGTACGAGCCGGACGGAGACCCTGTGGCGCCTCGCGGTGCCGCACGGCGGCCGGAGGACGAGCCGGACTGACCGCGTCGGGCCGCGGCACGTCCGCCTCCCTGCGGCTGCGGCGGTTTGCGACGGTGCTCGCTCATCGAACGACTACTCCTCGGGCAGGCGCACCTTTGCGCGCCTGGAAAAGGCGGCTGGTTTCAGGTCCCCCCGAAGTACGGATGCGGCCCCTACCGCATTCACCCGTACTGCACCGGGGACGAGGACGCCCCCACGCGTCACTCGGTTCCCGGCAGTCTGCATGGCGCACAGACTACGCATCGCCGAAACCCCCGAGTCTCGAAGTTCACCTCAAATCAGGCAACTTGCTCACGGGGAATCGCTGATGTGATCCCGTTCACCCATGCACCTCTTGTCGCACACGGAAGGTCGTTCTATCGTCGTGATGTATCGAGTCGATACATCAACGCGGCATAAGGACGAGAGGAGGCGACGATGAGCCGGCGTTCCGGAATCCTCGAGTTCGCCGTACTCGGCCTGCTCCGCGAATCCCCGATGCACGGCTACGAGCTGCGCAAGCGGCTCAACACGTCACTCGGTGTGTTCCGTGCGTTCAGCTACGGGACGCTGTACCCCTGCCTCAAGACGCTGGTCGCCAACGGCTGGTTGATCGAGGAACCGGGGAACGTCGGCGAGGCCGCCGCCTCCCTCACCGGGCGTCGCGCCAAGATCGTCTACCGGTTGACGGCCGACGGTAAGGATCACTTCGAGCAGCTCCTCTCACAGACCGGACCCGACGCGTACGAGGACGAGACCTTCGCCGCTCGCTTCGCGTTCTTCGGGCAGACGTCGCGTGACGTGCGCATGCGCGTGCTCGAGGGCCGACGCAGCCGGCTGGAGGAGCGCCTGGAGAAGATGCGGGCCTCCCTGGCCCGCACCCGGGAACGCCTCGACGACTACACGCTCGAGCTCCAGCGCCACGGAATGGAGTCCGTGGAGCGCGAAGTGCGCTGGTTGAACGAGCTCATCGAGAGCGAGCGGGCGGGGCGGGACCTGCGGGGTTCCGCCGCCGAGGGGACCGCTCGACAGGACACGACATCTGGAACGACGGGCGGCCTGCCCCGGCCCGGGGACGAGCCCCGGCCGGATACGCCCGGCGACACCGCCACGTGAGAGCCCAGTCAGGGCCTCACTCGTACACACAGGGAGCAACCGGAATGGGTTCGGTTCGCGTAGCCATCGTCGGCGTGGGCAACTGCGCCGCATCGCTGGTGCAGGGCGTCGAGTACTACAAGGACGCCGATCCGGCGGCCAAGGTCCCGGGCCTGATGCACGTCCAGTTCGGCGACTACCACGTCCGTGACATCGAGTTCGTCGCCGCCTTCGACGTGGACGCCAAGAAGGTCGGCCTCGACCTCGCGGACGCCATCGGCGCCTCCGAGAACAACACCATCAAGATCTGCGACGTGCCGAACAGCGGCGTCCAGGTCCAGCGCGGCCACACCCTCGACGGTCTCGGCAAGTACTACCGCGAGACCATCGAGGAGTCCACCGAGGCCCCGGTCGACGTCGTCCAGGTCCTCAAGGACAAGCAGGTCGACGTCCTCGTCTGCTACCTGCCCGTCGGCTCCGAGGACGCGGCGAAGTTCTACGCCCAGTGCGCCATCGACGCCAAGGTCGCCTTCGTCAACGCCCTCCCGGTCTTCATCGCCGGCACCAAGGAGTGGGCGGACAAGTTCACCGAGGCCGGTGTCCCGATCGTCGGTGACGACATCAAGTCGCAGGTCGGCGCCACCATCACGCACCGCGTCATGGCGAAGCTGTTCGAGGACCGCGGTGTCATCCTGGACCGCACCATGCAGCTGAACGTCGGCGGCAACATGGACTTCAAGAACATGCTCGAGCGCGACCGCCTCGAGTCCAAGAAGATCTCCAAGACGCAGGCCGTCACCTCCCAGATCCCCGACCGGGACCTCGGCGAGAAGAACGTCCACATCGGCCCGTCCGACTACGTGGCCTGGCTGGACGACCGCAAGTGGGCCTACGTCCGCCTCGAGGGCCGTGCGTTCGGCGACGTCCCGCTGAACCTGGAGTACAAGCTCGAGGTCTGGGACTCCCCGAACTCGGCCGGCGTCATCATCGACGCCCTGCGCGCCGCGAAGATCGCCAAGGACCGCGGCATCGGCGGCCCCGTCCTGTCGGCGTCGAGCTACTTCATGAAGTCCCCGCCGGTCCAGTACTTCGACGACGAGGCCCGCGAGAACGTCGAGAAGTTCATCAAGGGCGAGGTCGAGCGCTGAGCACGCCCGACTGAAGTCCGCTGAAGGTCCCTGGGTCGCACGACCCGGGGACCTTCGCGTATGTGAGGCTGTGCCCCATGGCCGTCGTCCGTGACCTGCGCGTCCTGCTGCGCCTGAAGGGGTTCCGGCGCCTGCTCGCCGTACGTCTGCTCTCCCAGGGCGCCGACGGCGTCTACCAGATCGCGCTCGCCACCTACGTGGTCTTCTCGCCGGAGAAGCAGACCTCGGCCGCCGCGATCGCCTCCGCGATGGCGGTCCTGCTGCTCCCGTACTCGCTGGTGGGGCCCTTCGCCGGCGTCCTGCTGGACCGCTGGCGCCGCCGCCAGGTCTTTCTGTACGGCAACCTGCTGCGCGCCCTGCTCGCCTCCGTGACCGCGGTGCTGATGGTCGCCTCCGTCCCGGACTGGCTCTTCTACGTCTCCGCCCTGTGCGTCACCGCCGTCAACCGTTTCGTCCTCGCGGGCCTGTCCGCCGCGCTGCCGCGCGTGGTCGACGCGGAGCGTCTGGTGGTCGCGAACTCCGTCTCCCCGACGGCGGGCACCCTGGCGGCGACGGCCGGTGGCGGTCTGGCCTTCGTCGTGCGCCTCGTGGTCGCGGACTCCGACGCCGCCGTGGTGCTGCTCGGGGCGGTCCTGTACCTGTGCGGCGCGCTGGCATCGCTGCGCATGGCGGTGGGATCACTGGGCCCCGACCGCACACCGGCCCGGCCGCGTCTCGCGTCGGCGCTCGCGGACACGGCCCGGGACCTGGTGGCCGGAGTACGCCATCTCCTCGCGCCGGAACGCCGGGGCGCCGCCTGGGCGCTCGCCGCCATGACGCTGATGCGCTTCTGCTACGGCGCCCTGCTCGTCCTCCTGTTGATGCTGTGCCGGTACGCCCTGACGTCGGAGGCGGACAAGGGGCTCGCGCTGCTGGGGCTGGCCCTGGGGGTCTCCGGCGCCGGTTTCTTCGCCGCGGCGGTGATCACGCCCTGGGCGGCCGGGCGCTTCGGTCCCGGCCGCTGGATGGCCGTGTGCGCGGGCGCCGCCGCGGTTCTGGTCCCTGCCCTCGGACTGCCGTTCGCCACCGTGCCCCTGCTCGCCGCGGCGTTCGTCCTGGGGATCGTGACCCAGAGCTCGAAGATCGCGACCGACACGATCGTGCAGTCCTCGGTCGACGACGCCTTCCGTGGCCGGATCTTCTCCGTCTACGACGTGCTCTTCAACATGGCCTTCGTCGCCGCCGCAGCGGTGGCGGCGCTGATGCTGCCACCGGACGGCCGGTCGGTACCGCTGGTCGTCACCGTCGCCGCCGTCTATGGAGCAGTTGCCCTCACTATGGTCCGTTTTGGCAGCCAGTAAGTGTCACATCAGTGACACAGAGCCCCACTGGGTTACAGAGATGTCGGTGGGGGCCGGTAACTTACGTGCGTCTCATTCGCGCCATGCACGCGTCATGCACCCATATCTAGGGGGACCCCCAGTGACTACTCCGCCGCCCCAGGGCAACCCGTTCGCGCAGGGCCAGCCGCAGGCCCCGCAGCAGCCCCAGGGGCAGAACCCCTACGCGCAGGGCCAGCCGGGCTTCCCTCAGCAGCCCGGCCAGCCCGGCTTCCCCCAGCAGGGTGTCCCGTACGCTCCGGTCCCCCCGCAGCAGCCGCAGCGCAAGGTCAGCTTCAAGCTGATCAAGAACATCGTCATCGTCGTGGCCGTCCTCGGCGCGGTCGTCGGCGGCTACATAGCCAGCCGCGACGACGCCAACACGGCGTCGGTCGGCGACTGCATGCACCGCGGCAGCACCGACGACAACGACCCGGACCTCGAGGTCGTCGACTGCTCGGACGCGAAGGCCCAGTACGAGGTGCTGGCGAAGGTCGAGGGTTCGTTCCTCACCGACACGATGGCCCAGAGCAAGTGTGCGGCCGAGGCCAAGGACTTCCAGTACGTCTACACCGAGAGCGGCGACGGCAAGGACTTCCTGCTCTGCCTGAAGGACTACAAGAAGTAAGGCGGACGCCTCATATGCCGCAAGGGGCGGTGTTTCACGTGAAACACCGCCCCTTCGTCTGCCCGGGTCGTGTTTCACGTGAAACACGACCCGGTCCCACGGCTCATGCCTCCCGGTCGGCCCACCACGTCTTGAGTGCCGCCACCGCGGCGTCGTGACCCATCGGCCCGTTCTCCAGCCGAAGCTCCAGCAGGTACTTGTACGCCTGACCGACAACAGGCCCCGGCTTCACACCCAGGATCTCCATGACCTGGTTGCCGTCCAGGTCCGGGCGGATGGCGTCCAGTTCCTCCTGCTCCTGGAGCTTCGCGATCCGCTCCTCCAGGCCGTCGTACGCCCGCGAGAGAGCGGCAGCCTTGCGCTTGTTGCGGGTCGTGCAGTCCGAGCGTGTCAGCTTGTGGAGACGGTCGAGCAGCGGGCCGGCGTCCCGGACGTAGCGGCGGACCGCCGAGTCCGTCCACTCGCCCGTGCCGTATCCGTGGAAGCGCAGGTGCAGCTCGACCAGGCGCGAGACGTCCTTCACCAGGTCGTTGGAGTACTTGAGCGCGGCCATGCGCTTCTTCGTCATCTTGGCCCCGACCACTTCGTGGTGGTGGAACGAGACCCGACCGTCCTTCTCGAACCGGCGCGTGCGCGGCTTGCCGATGTCGTGCAGCAGGGCGGCCAGCCGGAGAACCAGATCGGGGCCCTCGGTCTCCAGGGCCATCGCCTGCTCCAGGACGATGAGCGTGTGGTCGTAGACGTCCTTGTGCCGGTGGTGCTCGTCCCGCTCCAGACGCAGAGCGGGCAGCTCGGGCAGGACATGCTCGGCGAGGCCGGTGTCCACGAGCAGCGTCAGCCCCTTGCGCGGGTGAGCGGAGAGGATGAGTTTGTTCAGCTCGTCCCGGACCCGCTCGGCGGAGACGATCTCGATCCGTCCGGCCATGTCCTTCATGGCCGTGACGACCTCGGGAGCCACCGAGAAGTCGAGCTGGGCGGCGAAGCGCGCGGCCCGCATCATCCGGAGCGGGTCGTCGGAGAACGAATCCTCCGGAGTGCCGGGAGTGCGCAGCACACGGGCCGCGAGGTCGTCGAGTCCGCCGTGCGGGTCGATGAACTCCTTCTCCGGGAGCGCGACGGCCATGGCGTTCACGGTGAAGTCCCGCCGGACGAGATCCTCCTCGATGGAGTCCCCGTACGACACCTCCGGCTTGCGCGACGTGCGGTCGTACGCCTCCGACCGGTAGGTGGTCACCTCGATCTGGTAACCGTCCTTCTGCGCCCCGACCGTGCCGAACGCGATCCCGACCTCCCAGACGGCGTCCGCCCACGGCCGCACGATCTTCAGCACGTCCTGCGGGCGGGCATCGGTCGTGAAGTCCAGGTCGTTGCCGAGCCTGCCGAGCAACGCGTCCCGGACCGAGCCACCGACCAGGGCGAGAGAGAACCCGGCCTCCTGGAAACGGCGGGCGAGGTCGTCGGCGACAGGCGCTACCCGCAGCAGTTCGCTCACCGCGCGAGGCTGCGCCTGACTCATGGCACTGGGATTGACTTCGTTGGCGTTCGGCACAACAGAACAGGGTACGTGGCCCGGACGAAGCCGGTCTCCTCCCTTTGTCCGCGCACCGGACCTCTCCCCTTGCCGGAGCACTCCTCTCTATAGAGGCACATACGGGACAGCCCGCTGCGCGGCGGATCTCGGGGCGCACTCCGCGGCACTTCCCCTCGACGCGCATCGTTACCATGCGTGGACGCACATTCCGACGACCACTGACACGACGAGGGACGGGCGAGCGCGTGGCCGAGGCGGCAGACTTCCAGGGGACCAGTCCCTCACCTGCCCGCCGGTGGCTTCGGCACACCGCGGCACTGCTCGCCGGTGCGCCTCTGCTGGCCGGCCTGGTCCAGCTGCCCGCCGGTTCCGCTTACGCCGGCGGAACGGCGATCGCCAAGGCCGACTCGGACCCCGGCACGGTGGCCGTCGCCGTCGACTCGCTCACCCCGTCCGCCCCGACCGAGGGGGACACGGTGACCGTGTCCGGCACCGTGACCAACAACGGCAAACAGACGGTCACCAAGGCCCATGTCGGACTGCGTGTGGGACCCGAGGTCAACACCCGCTCGTCCGTCGACGCGATCGCCGAGGACGGCACCGACCTGTCGGGATCCATCCCTCCGGAGATCGACGACAAGTACACGGCGAAGTTCTCCGCGCTCGCCCCCGGTGTCGCCGAGCACTTCAACATCTCCGTCCCGGCCGACGAGCTGGACCTCGGCGATGACGGCGTCTACGAGTTCGCCGTCTCGCTCTCCGGGCAGACCTCCACGCAGCCGTGGGAGCGGATCCTCGGCATCCAGCGCACCTTCCTGCCCTGGAAGCCCGACGCGGCCCGCCCGAAGACGAAGACGACGTACCTCTGGCCCCTCGTCTCCACCACCCACATGGCCGCCGAGACGGGCCCGAACGAAGAACAGACTCCGGTCTTCCTCAACGAGGATCTGGCCAAGGAGATCTCTCCCGGAGGTCGCCTGAACCAGATGGTCGCGCTGGGCAAGGACCTCGACGTCACCTGGGTGGTCGACCCCGATCTGCTCGCCTCCGTCGACGCGATGACGGGCAGCTACCAGGTCCGCAGCGGGGACGACACCGTTCGCGGCACCCACCAGGACGTCGCCAAGCAGTGGCTCGCCGACCTGCAGGAGGCGGTGGCCGACAAGGAAGTCGTCGCCCTGCCCTTCGCCGATCCCGACCTGGCCTCCCTCGCCCACAACGGCACGGACATCGCCGGGTCGCTGAGTCAGTTGAAGGAAGCCACGGACGTCGTCGGCAACACGGTCCCGCCGATCCTCCACGTGAAACCGAGCACGGACTTCGCCTGGCCCGTGGAGGGCGCGGTCGACCGGTCGATCGTCAAGGTCGCCACCTCGGCGGGCGCCGACAAGGTGATCGCCCGCAGCGACAGCCTCCGGGAGACCAGCGGCCTGCCGTACACCCCTTCGGCCGCGCGTCCCATCGGCGGCGGGACCACCGCCGTCGTCGCGGACGCCCGGCTGTCCACGGCGTTCGAGGGCGACCTCGTGAAGGCGTCCGCGTCCACGCTCGCGGTGCAGCGGTTCCTCGCCCAGAGCCTGGCTCTGAACCTTCAGACAGGCAAGCAGCGCAGCATCGTCGTCGCCCCTCAGCGCATGCCCTCCGGCAGCCAGGCCCGTGCGATGGCCGAGGCGCTGAGAGCACTCCAGGACGGCACCTGGTCCGAGTCCCAGAAGCTGGCGGAGGCCGCCGCGGCCAAGCCCGACCCCGACGCCACCACCAAGGTGCCGGGCTCCTCCTCCTACCCCTCGGCGCTGCGCAAGAAGGAGCTGCCCCGATCGGCGTTCACGCAGATCGCGCAGACACAGGGCAAGCTCGACAACTTCAAGGTCGTCCTGTCGGACCCGTCCCGGGTGGTGACGCCCTTCGGCCGATCCCTGAACCGGGAGATGTCCGCGTCCTGGCGGGGCCGGGCCGCGGAGGCGGAGTCGTTCCGCACCGGTGTGAGGTCGTACCTCGACGGGCTGACCGGCCGGGTCAGGCTGATCGACAAGTCGGAGACGAAGCTGTCCGGCCGTAGTGCCACGATTCCCGTGACGGTGCAGAACAACCTGGTGCAGGACGTCGGCCCCCTGGTGCTGCGGCTCACCTCGACGAATCCGACACGTCTCGAGATCGACGGCGCGGCCTACCAGGAGCAGCCGGTTTCCGTCTCCGGTGGCCACAGTCAGTCGGTGAAGTTCACCACGTCCGCCAATGCCAACGGCCGGGCCACGGTGATCGCCCAGCTGTACACCATGGACGGACGGCCGTACGGCAAGGCCGTCACGTTCGACGTGAAAGTCACCGAGATCACGGCCACGGTGATGCTGGTCATCGGCGGCGGCGTCCTGCTCCTCGTCCTCGCCGGCTTCCGTATGTACACCCAGCGCAAGCGGGCCGCCGCCCGTGCGGCCGACAAGAGCGATCCCGGTGAGGACCGGGAAGCCGGGAGCGACGAGGAAAGCACCCAGAGCCCCGATGACCCCGAGGCGCGTCCCAAGGAGTCCGGGACACGCTCCCGGGCAGATGCCCCGGAGCAGCCGAGTGACCCGGCACCGGACACCGCGACGGAAAACGGTGACCCGTCCGGCACGGGTGAGAGAGTGGACCGTTGAGGATGTCGTGGCCGGTCGGCCCGGGACGATGAGGTGGGGTAACCATGAACGCGCCGTACGACGGTGACCGCGGTCAGGCCGTGGACGGCTCGGGCCACCCCGAGGGTCCGGTGCCCGACCACGGCCAGACGCCGCAGCCGCCCGCGGACATGTACCTCCAGGACGCCTACGACCAGGATCCCTACCGGGCGCAGGACCTCTCCGCCCAGGACCCGGTCTCCGAGGCGCTCTACGACCGCGCCGCGCACCCCCCGCCGCCCCCGGGCACCTACCCGCAGCAGCCGCTGTACGGCCGGCCGCCCCAGTCCCCGTACGCGCCCGACCCGCGTGTCTGGGCCCAGACCCCGGCCCCCGAGCCGGAGGGCCCCACCCAGTACCTGCCGTACGGCGACGATCCGCGCACCACCCAGTTCGTCGGTGTGGACGACCTGGTCACCCAGGCCGGCGAGCAGCGCCACGAGCCCGACGCCTTCGCCCATCTGTTCCGGGACCAGCAGCAGGGCGGCGGTCACCCCTCCTACGACGACCAGGGACCGGTTCCCTCCCCCGCACCCGCTCCCGGTGGGTACGGCGCGGCACCGGGCCCGTACGGCGGCGCCCAGGGGCCCGGCCCCTACGGGGACACCCCGTCCTCCGGCCCGTACGGGAACGCCCCGTCCTCCGGCCAGTACGGGGGCACCGCTCCGGCACCGGGTCCGTACGCGGCGCCCTCGCCGGGCCAGTACGCGGTGGCTCC
Organism: Streptomyces sp. JHA26; assembly: GCF_002005565.1. Lineage (GTDB taxonomy): Bacteria > Actinomycetota > Actinomycetes > Streptomycetales > Streptomycetaceae > Streptomyces. The sequence continues at coordinate 93,608 of NZ_BDJC01000015.1, forward strand.
CACCCCGGAAGCGGCCGAGGCGCCCGTTCAGGAAGCCGAGCCCGTCGCCGCGCCGACCGTCACCGCCCCCAAGAAGGGCGGCCGTGCCGGGGGACTGCTGAAGTCCAGCGCCGTGATGGCGGCGGGCACGATGGTCTCCCGGCTGACCGGATTCATCCGCTCGGCACTGATCGTCTCGGCGCTCGGCGTGGGCCTGCTCGGCGACACGTTCCAGGTCGCCTACCAGCTGCCGACCATGATCTACATCCTGACCGTCGGCGGCGGCCTCAACTCGGTCTTCGTGCCGCAGCTGGTGCGGGCCATGAAGAACGACGACGACGGCGGCGAGGCCTTCGCCAACCGCCTGCTGACGCTGGTCATGGTGGCGCTCGGCGTACTCACCGCGATCACCGTCTTCGCCGCTCCCCTCCTGATCCGGACCCTGTCCAATTCCGTCGCCGGCGACCCGGCCGCGAACGAGGTCGGCATCACCTTCGTCCGCTACTTCCTGCCCTCGATCTTCTTCATGGGCCTGCACGTGGTGATGGGGCAGATCCTCAACGCCCGCGGCCGGTTCGGCGCGATGATGTGGACCCCGGTCCTGAACAACATCGTCATCATCGTCACGCTGGGCATGTTCATCTGGGTCTACGGGACCGCGGAGACCTCCGGCATGAAGGTCACCAGCATCCCGCCGGAGGGCCAGCGCCTGCTCGGCGTCGGCGTGCTGCTGGGTCTCGTCGTGCAGTCCCTGGCGATGATCCCGTACCTGCGCGAGACGGGCTTCCGACTGCGGCTGCGCTTCGACTGGCGGGGCCACGGACTCGGCAAGGCCGTCACCCTCGCCAAGTGGACGGTCCTGTTCGTCCTCGCCAACCAGGCGGGCGCCATGATCGTCATCCAGCTCTCCACGGCCGCCGGCACGGCCTCCCCCGTGGACGGCACCGGCTTCGCCGCCTATGCCAACGCCCAGTTGATCTGGGGCCTGCCGCAGGCCATCATCACGGTCTCCCTGATGGCCGCCCTGCTGCCGCGCATCTCGCGCTCGGCGTCCGAGGACGACGCCGGGGCGGTCCGCGACGACATCTCCCAGGGCCTGCGCACCACGGCCGTGGCCATCGTGCCCGTCGCCTTCGGGTTCGTCTCGCTCGGCATCCCGATGTGCACGCTGATGTTCGGCTCCTCGGGCACCGGCGAAGCCACCAACATGGGTTACATGCTGATGGCCTTCGGCCTCGGCCTCATCCCCTACTCCGTGCAGTACGTCGTCCTGCGCGCCTTCTACGCCTACGAGGACACCCGGACGCCCTTCTACAACACGGTCATCGTGGCCGCGTTCAACGCCGCCGCGTCCGCCCTGTGTTACTTCCTGCTGCCCGCCCGCTGGGCCGTGGTCGGCATGGCCGTCGCCTACGGTCTGGCCTACGCCATCGGCGTCGGCGTCGCCTGGCGCAGGCTGCGCAAGCGGCTCGGGGGGGACCTGGACGGCGCCCGGGTGATGCGGACGTACGCCCGGCTGTGCATCGCGTCCGTCCCGGCCGCCCTGCTCAGCGGCGCCGCCTGTTACGGGATCAGCCACGCCCTCGGCCAGGGTCTCGTGGGGTCCCTCGCCGCCCTGCTGGCCGGCGCGGCGGTCCTGTTCGGTGTCTTCTTCGTCGCCGCCCGCCGGATGCGCATCGAGGAAGTCAACTCACTGGTCGGTATGGTGCGCGGACGCCTGGGACGCTGAGACCTGGGGTAGGCGCACAACCATCGTCCGCCGCCGTGTGTCGTGCACAGTGGCGGACTGTGGGCACAATTGGGTTCGGCGTCGGGCTGCGCGCATCGGGAGTCGGTCGGCGTGCATCGAATGGGGAGGCAGGAACGACGGTGGCGGAACGGAGCACAGCTGCCGTCGACGTGGCAGACAACAGCGGTGAGAAGCCGCTGACCGCTCAGGCGGACCAGTCCACGGCCGACGGGGTGGCCAACAACCGGGAGCGGGACACGGACAGCGACGAGGCACAGGGGAGCCCCACGAGCGAGGACACCGGCAAGGCCTCGCCTCCCGAACTGCACAGCGGGCACAAGCTCGCCAGACGCTACCGCCTCGAGGAGTGCGTCACCCGTCTGGACGGCTTCAGCAGTTGGCGGGCCGTGGACGAGAAGCTCCGCCGTGCCGTCGGGGTCCACGTGCTGCCCGCGAACCACACGCGGGCCCGTTCCGTGCTGGCCGCCGCGCGCTCCGCCGCACTCCTCGGCGATCCGCGCTTCGTCCAGGTCCTGGACGCCGTCGAGGACAACGACCTCGTCTACGTCGTCCACGAATGGCTCCCCGACGCGACCGAACTGACCGCGCTCCTCGCCGCCGGCCCGCTCGACGCCTACGACGCCTACCAGATGGCCAGTCAGGTCGCCTCCGCGATGGCCGCCGCCCACCGCGAGGGCCTCGCCCATCTGCGTCTGAACCCCAACGCCGTGCTGCGTACCTCGACGGGCCAGTGGAGGATCCGCGGGCTGGCCGTCAGCGCCGCCCTGCGCGGCATCAGTTCCGACACCCCGCAACGCACCGACACCGAGGCCATCGGTGCCCTGCTGTACGCCACGCTCACCCAGCGCTGGCCGTACGAGAGCGACGCCTACGGACTTGCGGGCCTGCCCAAGGACCTCGGCCTGATCCCTCCGGACCAGGTACGCGCCGGTGTCCACCTGGGCCTGTCCGAGCTCGCCATGCGGGCACTCGCCAACGACGGCGCCACCGCTTCGCGCCACGAGTCCCCGTGCACCACGCCGGAGGAACTGGTCAAGGCGATCGGCGAGATGCCCCGCATCCGGCCGCCGGAGCCGGCGTTCACCGCCCCGCCGACGTATCAGCGCACGTCGTACCAGAAGGGCACGCACGGCCGTCCGGCACCGCACCCCGGGATCGCCCAGCCGGTGTCCGCCCCGCCACCCCCGCTGCAGAGCCGCACCGGCAAAGCACTGAAGTGGACCGTCTCCGCCCTGCTGATCGCCGCCCTCGGCCTGGGGAGCTGGCAGCTGGCGGACGCGCTCATGGAGCGGGGCGGCAAGGCCGACGACCAGAACCAGACCCAGACGACGGACGGGAACGACAAGAACAGCGTCGTGCCGAAACCCACCAAGCCGATAGCGGTGCAGCGCGCCCAGGAGTTCGTCACCAAGGGCTCCGAACAGCACCCCGCCGATGTCGGCAAGACGTACGACGGCGACAAGAGCACGACCTGGCGGACCGCCAGCTTCTACGACGGGCCCGTCATCGGACCGTTCAAACCGGGCGTCGGCATCGTCTACGACTTCGGTTCCGCCCAGGAGGTCTCCACCGTGGACGTGGGGCTGTACTACGGTGGTGACCACACGACGGCGGAACTGTACGCCGCGGATTCCCTGCAGCCGTCGTCACTCGAAGCGATGCAGAAGATCGGCACCGTCACCACCACCGGGACCACTGCGACGATCAAGGTCGCCAAGCCGGTCAAGTCGCAGTACGTACTCGTGTGGCTCACCGCGCTGCCCCACGCACCCGGTGACGAGTTCAGCGACCCCGGCTACAAGCAGGCCATCACCGACGTGACGTTCAAGGGCTGAGCCACCGACGGGGGGAGGGGTCCGATGGCAGATGGCACCGCCTACGGCGACATCGGCGATCAGGACCTCCTCGCACGCCACGTCGAGGGCGACCCGGACGCCTTCGGTGAACTCGTCCGCCGTCACCGCGATCGGCTCTGGGCCGTCGCCCTGCGCACCCTGGGAGACCGCGAGGAAGCCGCTGACGCCGTCCAGGACGCGCTCGTCTCCGCCTACCGGGCCGCGCACACCTTCCGGGGGCAGGCGGCCGTCACGACATGGCTCCACAGGATCACCGTGAACGCCTGCCTGGACCGTGCCCGCAAGGCCGCCTCCCGCAAGACCGCTCCCGTCGACGACGCCGAACGTCTGGAGCAACTACTGGAGCCGCACGAGTCGGCATCGGCCCCCGCCGAGCGCAACGACCTGCACCGCCAGCTCGTCGAAGCGCTGGGGACCCTGCCGGCCGACCAGCGGGCGGCTCTCGTCCTCGTCGACATGCAGGGCTACCCCGTCGCCGAGGCAGCGCGGATCCTCGACGTGCCGGTCGGTACGGTCAAGAGTCGGTGTGCCCGTGGCAGAGCCAGGCTGCTGCCGCTGCTCACCCACCTGCGTCCGGACGGCGACGACGAGAAGCCCGGCCCCGAGCGGAACCGGACGCAGGGCGCGTCCGTCCCATCCGCAGCGGGACCGCACCGGACGGACCCGCCGGACACAGGCCAGAGCGATTCAGCCGCAGCGAAGGGCGGAGGTGGACGAGCGTGACGTCGTCGACGACAGACATGGCCGGGCACCCGGACGTCGCCGAGATCTCCGACCTCGCCGAAGGCCTGCTCCCGCCCTCGCGGACCACGGACGTACGACGGCACCTGGACTCCTGTGAGCTCTGTGCGGACGTCTACGCGTCACTGGAGGAGATCCAGGGACTGCTCGGCACGCTGCCCGGCCCGCAGCGGATGCCCGACGACGTGGCCGATCGCATCGACACGGCCCTCGCCGCCGAAGCACTGCCGGGTGCGACAGCACCGGAAGTGCCGGCAACCGGCGAGGACGAGAGCCGCGACAGCACGCATGTTTCACGTGAAACTTCGGCGGACCGTCCCTCCGGACGAGCCCGCACCTCCACCACGGGACCGGGCCGCAAGGATCGCAGGCGAGGCGGACGGCGCAGGGTCGCCGTCCTGGGTGCCGTGGCCGCGGCGGCCGCTCTGGGAATCGGCTCCGTGATCGTGTCGTCCGTCACGGGAGGCAGCCCTTCCGACGACACGGCCCACGGGCAGCAGACCGCGCCCGTGGACACCTTCTCCGAGACCGGGCTGCAGAAGCAGGTCACCGAGCTCATCGGTGACGGACAGAGCACACGAAGCGGCTCCCGGACCCCACACAGCTTCGGCACGGAGTCCGAGACCGAGAATCACGTCCTCACCCAGCCGACGGTCGTTCCCGAGTGCGTCCAGAAGGCCATCGGCCGCGACGACACGGCACTCGCCATGGAAGAGGGTGTCTACAAGGGCAAGGAAGCACTGCTCGTGGTGCTGCCCGACACCCTCAACGATGACCGGGTCACCGCCTACATCGTCGGCTCGGCCTGTGTGGATCAGCCCGCCGTCGGCAAGGCCACGGTGCTTCTGAAGCACTCCTACGCACGGTCCTGAGCCGCGCGTCCTCCTCGTCCTCCGTGTGCCCGGACACAGCGGGAATGCGCGCCCCTTAGGATCCGTTGGGTGGGGTGAGAGCTCCGACAGAAGCTCCACCCGGACCTGAAGACGCAGTCCAGAGACGAGGAATGAAGCCGTGAGCGACGTCCGAAACGTGATCATCATCGGCTCCGGGCCCGCCGGCTACACGGCGGCGCTCTACACCGCGCGCGCGTCGCTGAAGCCGCTGGTGTTCGAGGGCGCCGTCACCGCGGGTGGTGCGCTGATGAACACCACCGAGGTGGAGAACTTCCCGGGCTTCCAGGACGGCATCATGGGCCCCGAGCTCATGGACAACATGCGCGCCCAGGCCGAGCGCTTCGGTGCCGAGCTCGTCCCGGACGATGTCGTCGCCGTCGACCTCACCGGTGAGATCAAGACCGTCACCGACACCGCGGGCACGGTCCACCGGGCGAAGGCCGTCATCGTCACCACCGGTTCCCAGCACCGCAAGCTCGGCCTGCCGAACGAGGACGCCCTGTCCGGCCGTGGCGTCTCCTGGTGCGCGACCTGCGACGGCTTCTTCTTCAAGGACCAGGACATCGCCGTGATCGGCGGCGGTGACACCGCGATGGAGGAGGCCACGTTCCTCTCCCGGTTCGCCAAGTCCGTGACGATCGTCCACCGCCGCGACACCCTGCGCGCCTCCAAGGCGATGCAGGAGCGTGCCTTCGCCGACCCGAAGATCTCGTTCGTCTGGGACAGCGAGGTCGCCGAGATCCAGGGCGACCAGAAGCTGTCGGGACTGAAGCTGCGCAACATCAAGACCGGCGAGCTCTCGGACCTGGCGGTGACCGGCCTGTTCATCGCCATCGGTCACGACCCGCGCACCGAGCTCTTCAAGGGCCAGCTCGACCTGGACCCGGAGGGCTACCTGCAGGTCGAGGCCCCCTCGACCCGTACCAACCTGTCCGGTGTCTTCGGCGCCGGTGACGTGGTCGACCACACCTACCGGCAGGCGATCACCGCCGCCGGCACCGGCTGCTCCGCCGCCCTCGACGCCGAGCGCTTCCTCGCGGCGCTCACCGACGAGGACAAGGCCGAGCCTGAAAAGACCGCTGCCTGATCCCCTTTCGCCCCCCGCACCAACCAGTTAAGGAGCCCGCCGTGGCCGGCACCCTGAAGCAAGTGACTGACGACTCCTTCGAGCAGGACGTCCTCAAGAGCGACAAGCCCGTCCTGGTGGACTTCTGGGCCGCCTGGTGCGGACCGTGCCGCCAGATCGCGCCGTCCCTCGAGGCGATCGCCGCCGAGTACGGCGACAAGATCGAGGTCGTCAAGCTGAACATCGACGAGAACCCGGGTACGGCCGCCAAGTACGGCGTCATGTCCATCCCGACGCTGAACGTCTACCAGGGTGGCGAGGTCGCCAAGACCATCGTCGGCGCCAAGCCCAAGGCTGCGATCGTTCGCGACCTCGAGGACTTCATCGCCGACTGACGTTTCACGTGAAACACGAAGGGGCCGGCCCTGAGGGGCCGGCCCCTTCGTTGTGCGGACCCTCAGGGACCTCGGCGATGTCACAGCGGCCGGAGCGCCGGCTCCTTCTGAACAGCCCCGAGCAGCCGGTCCAGGGCCATCTCCACGTCTTCCTTCCACGACAGGGTGGAGCGCAGCTCCAGCCTCAGCCGCGGGTGGTAGGGATGTGGCCGGACCGTCTTGAAGCCCACGGCCAGCAGGTGATCCGCCGGCAGTATGCAGGCGGGTTCCTTCCAGCGGGCATCCCCGAAGGCCTCGATCGCCTTGAAGCCCCGTCGCAGCAGGTCCTTGGCGACCGTCTGCACCATCACCCGCCCCAGTCCCTGTCCCTGGTAGCCGGGCATCACGAAGGCCGTCATCAACTGCACCGCATCGGGAGAGACGGGACTGGTGGGAAACGCCGTCGAGCGCGGCACGTAGGCGGGAGGGGCGTACAGCATGAAGCCCACCGGTACGTCGTCGACGTAGACGACCCGCCCGCAGGATCCCCAGTCCAGCAGGACGGAGGAGATCCAGGCTTCCTTCTCCGTGGCGGACGTTCCCGCTGTCACCGCGGCTTCGCCGCTGACGGGGTCCAGCTCCCAGAAGACGCACGAGCGACAGCGCTGGGGAAGGTCCTGAAGATTGTCCAGCGTGAGCGGTACGAGCCGACGCCCCATGAAAGCTGTTCCTCGCTTCCTTCGCCCGTCGCATCGCGGGCGGCTGTGAGAGCACTCCGTTCCCTGAGCAGGCTGCCGATGAATCCACCGACCGCGCCCAATCCCAATCCCGCGCTCACCAGACCGGTGCGGCTCATCGTTCGCATGTCCCCTGCCTGCCTCTCAGAGGTGCTGCCGGGTGGTTGCGCCGTCTCAAACGCATCGTATCCACGATGAGAGGTGCGAGCACTGACGAAAGGCAAAGGGCGGACCGTGTTCCGGTAAGTACCGGCCACAGCCCGCCCCCATCGACGAACAGAGCACCGTCGAGTGATCAGTCCTCCCGAGGATCAGGAGTCGGTTTCCTCGGCGTCGTCGGCCGCGAGGCCCTTCTGGAGCACGGGGCCCTCACCGGGAGCGAGGCTCCCAAGGATTCGTTCGAGATCCTCCATGGAAGCGAACTCCACGGTGATCTTCCCCTTCTTCTGCCCCAGATCCACCTTCACCCGCGTCTCGAAGCGGTCCGAGAGCCGGGTCGCCAGCTCGGACAGTGCCGGAGAGACGAGAGCACCGGCCCGCGGCCCCTTGGCACGCTGCGACTTCTGCGGCCTGGAGCCCATCAGGGTCACGATCTCCTCGACCGCCCGTACCGAGAGTCCCTCGGCCACGATCCGGTGAGCCAGCCGCTCCTGCTCCTCCGAGTCCTCGACGGAGAGCAGCGCCCGAGCATGCCCGGCAGAGAGCACTCCGGCGGCCACGCGGTTCTGGACCTTCGGGGAGAGCTTCAGCAGGCGCAGTGTGTTGGACACCTGCGGACGGGACCGGCCGATACGGTCCGCCAGCTGGTCGTGCGTGCAGTTGAAGTCCTTCAGCAGCTGGTCGTAGGCGAAGGCCTCCTCCAGCGGATTCAGCTGGGCGCGGTGCAGGTTCTCCAGCAGCGCGTCCAGGAGGAGCTGCTCGTCCTCCGTGGCCCGCACGATCGCCGGGATGGCCTCCAGCCCCGCTTCTCGACTGGCCCGGAGACGACGCTCACCCATGATGAGCTCGTAACGCCCGGGTCCCGTCTGCCGGACGACGACCGGCTGAAGGAGACCGACCTCCTTGATGGAGGTCACCAGCTCGGCGAGAGCGTCCTCGTCGAACACCTTGCGCGGCTGCCGCGGGTTCGGAGTGATCGAGTCCAGGGGCACTTCTGCGAAGTGAGCTCCCAGGGGAGGCGCGGGCATGCCCTCTGCGGCCGACTGCGCCGACTCCTCTGTTTCACGTGAAACGGAGGACAGTGTCGCCACCTTCGCCGCCGCCACCCCCCGGTCGCCGGGCAGCACGGGTACCGCCGAAGGGGAAGCGGTCGCCGCATTCCCCAGGGCGGCCGAGGCCACCGACTTCTCGGTCGGTGCTGCGGGAATCAGTGCGCCGAGACCGCGGCCCAACCCCCTTCGTCGCTCACTCACTGGATCCCCTCCACCATGCTCGGGTCATTCTGTGCGCCGATGTGTGCCTGAGCCGGGTCGTAATTGACCCCCACACCTCTCAGCGCGATCTCGCGTGCCGCCTCCAGATAGGAGAGGGCTCCACTCGATCCTGGATCGTAGGTCAGCACTGTCTGCCCATAGCTCGGGGCCTCCGAGATACGGACCGAGCGCGGGATGCTCGTCCGCAGTACCTCTTCGCCGAAGTGGCTGCGTACCTCGTCCGCGACCTGCGACGCCAGGCGCGTCCGTCCGTCGTACATGGTGAGCAGGATGGTCGACACATGCAGGGTGGGGTTGAGATGCCCCCGCACCAGATCGACGTTCCGCAGCAGCTGGCCCAGGCCCTCCAGCGCGTAGTACTCGCACTGGATCGGGATCAGTACCTCCTGGCCCGCGACGAGCGCGTTGACCGTCAGCAGACCGAGGGAGGGCGGACAGTCGATGAGGATGTAGTCCAGCGGCTGCTCGTACGCCTGGATGGCCCGCTCCAGGCGGCTCTCCCGTGCCACCAGGGAGACCAGCTCGATCTCCGCTCCGGCGAGGTCGATGGTGGCCGGCGCGCAGAAGAGGCCCTCGACGTCGGGAACCGGCTGGACGACCTCGGAGAGCGGCCGGCTCTCGACCAGCACGTCGTAGATGGACGGAACCTCGGCGTGGTGGTCGATTCCCAGCGCGGTGGACGCGTTGCCCTGCGGGTCCAGGTCGATGACCAGCACACGGGCCCCGTGCAGCGCCAGCGAGGCGGCGAGATTGACGGTCGTCGTCGTCTTGCCGACGCCGCCCTTCTGATTGGCGACCACGATCACACGAGTCTGCTCGGGTCGTGGCAGGCCCTCGCCGGCTCGCCCCAGAGCCTCCACCGCCAGCTGGGCAGCTCGACCGATCGGAGTGTCGTCCATCGGAGGCGGTGTTTCACGTGAAACGTCCGCCCCCGTCGACTCGGTACGGGGACCGGGGACCGGATCGGTCATCGGCCCCGCGATGTTGGCGTCGGACCGCAAGGATTCACTCTCCTCGACTTCAGGCTCGCAATGAACAGAGCCTCCCATGCCTTCGGGGTCGCGAACCAGTGAGGCCTGGCGTTCTGTGGAGAAATCCACCTCTGTGGACAACTCCGCGCCCCGCAGGAGATCCGAATCCCCGGGAGAGCCCGGTTCCTCGGCAAGAGAACCAAGAGGCCTCCGGTCGCGGGGGTCGGCCGCGGCGCGACCGCGACTGATGATGCCGTGCAGCAGTGAGCGACGTTTCACGTGAAACACGATGCACAGCACCCGAGGGTGAACTGCCGCGACACTCCGGCGTGCGTAGAGGGGGAGGCTTGTGTGGAGTACGTCGGGTCGTCACGACGGCGCCGTCAGGACCGACCGGCGCCGTCGCACGCTCATCCGCGCCGTCGGCGTGCCCGACCCGTCCGGGCGGCCTTGGCCCGCTTGGCGGCAAACCGCACACCACCGGGGCTCTCCCCGACCTCGACGCGGACCACCGTGGACTGAGGGTCCACGATGCCTTCACCCACATGCAGGATCGACGTCTCCACCGCACCCAGCTTGCTCAGCGCCGTCGCCGCGGCCTTGAGCTCCTCCTCGGCCGCATCGCCCTTGAGGGCGAGCATCTCGCCGTACGGGCGCAGCAACGGAATGCCCCAGGTGGCCAGGCGGTCCAGCGGCGCGACGGCACGGGCCGTCACCACGTGTACCGGCGGGACCTTGCCCATGACCTCCTCGGCCCGGCCACGCACGACGGTCACATGGTCCAGGCCCAGCAGCTCCACCACCTCGGTCAGGAAGTTGGTGCGCCGCAGCAGCGGCTCCAGAAGCGTGATCTTCAGGTCCTCCCGGACCAGCGCCAGCGGAATCCCGGGCAGGCCGGCACCCGAGCCGACATCGCACACCGTCACCCCCTCCGGCACGACCTCCGAGAGCACCGCACAGTTCAGCAGGTGCCGCTCCCACAGGCGCGGGACCTCACGGGGACCGATCAGGCCACGCTGTACTCCCGCCTCGGCGAGCAGCTCGGCGTAGCGGACTGCATCCGCATAGCGTTCACCGAACACCTCACGTGCCTGCTCGGGCACAGGGGGAAGCTCCGCTGCCTCCGTCACGGGGGGACCGTCCTTCCGTACCGCACCGGCGCGTCGGGCGCCGATGCCAGAACCACCAGAACTATCAGGCTGACAAAATTCGGCCCCGCCTGCGCAACAGACGGGGCCGGAGAACGTGGGAACCGATCAGGCGGGAAGCACGACGACGAAGCGCTGCGGCTCCTCGCCCTCGGACTCGCTGCGCAGTCCTGCGGCCTTGACCGCGTCGTGCACGACCTTGCGCTCGAACGGCGTCATCGGCTTCAGCCGCACGGCCTCGCCGCTGCTCTTGGCCTCTGCCGCGGCCTTCGCCCCCAGCTCGGAGAGCTCGGCGCGCTTCCTGGCCCGGTAACCGGCGATGTCGAGCATCAGCCGGCTGCGGTCCCCGGTCTCCCGGTGCACGGCCAGGCGCGTGAGCTCCTGCAGAGCCTCCAGCACCTCGCCGTCCCGGCCGACCAGCTTCTGCAGATCGCGGCTGTTCGTGTCGCTGATGATCGAGACAGAGGCACGGTCGGCCTCGACGTCCATGTCGATGTCGCCGTCCAGGTCGGCGATGTCGAGCAGACCCTCCAGGTAGTCCGCGGCGATCTCGCCCTCCTGCTCGAGGCGAGTCAGGGTGTCTGCACCCTCGGCAGCGGCGGAGGTGGTGCCTTCCGTCACGGGATGGACTCCTTCTTACTTCTTCGACGGGGACTTGGGCCGCTGCGGGCCCTTGCGCTGTCCGGACTGGGCCTTGCTGCGGCCACCGCCGCCGGGCTTCTGAGCGGACTTCTTGGCGGCGGGCTGGGTGTCCGGCTTGGCACCCTCCGGCTCGCCGGACTTGCTGAGCGAGGTCTTCGACTCGGCCTCGCCGACCGTCTTCGTGCTCTGCCGCTGGGACTTGCTCTGCCGCTTGGGCTGCTGACGCTTCGGCGTGCCCGTCACGACGGGCGCACCGTCCTCGGTCTGTGCGGCGACAGCGGCATCGCTCTTCACCACGGTGCCGTCGGGCTGGGCCGCCAGGCCCGCCTTGTTCAGGCCGTTGATGAACTTGCGCTCGAACTCGTTGCGGTCCCGGCCCTTGGCGACGATGGCCTTCACGATGGCCTTCTCACCGCGACCACGCGTCTTGCCGTGCTCGGTGACGTGCTTGTGCAGGCGCTCCAGGTAGGCGGCCTGGGCCTTGGAACCCGGGGTCGGGTTGTTGCGGATGACGTACATCTGCTGGCCCATGGTCCACACGTTGGTGGTCAGCCAGTAGACGAGGACACCGACCGGGAAGTTGATACCGAAGACGGCGAACATGACCGGGAAGACGTACATCAGCATCTTCTGCTGCTGCATGAACGGCGTCTTCACCGTCGTGTCGACGTTCTTGGTCATCAGCTGGCGCTGGGTGAAGAACTGCGACGCCGACATCAGGACGATCATGACGGCGGTGACCACACGGACGTCGGTGATCGAGGACCCGAGGGCCTCCACCTTGGAGGCGCTGTCGGTGAACTTCGCCGCGAGCGGCGCACCGAAGATGTGGGCCTTCTGCGCGCTCTCCAGCAGGCGCTCGTTGATGACACCGATGGTGTCGCCCGTCGCGATGCCGTTGAGCACGTGGTACAGGGCGAAGAAGAACGGGGACTGCGCCAGGATGGGAAGGCACGAGGAGAGCGGGTTGGTGCCCGTCTCCTTGTACAGCTTCATCATCTCTTCGGACTGACGCTGCTTGTCGTTCTTGTAGCGCTCCTGGATCTTCTTCATCTCCGGCTGGAGCGTCTGCATCGCGCGCGTCGACTTGATCTGCTTCACGAAGAGCGGGATCAGGCAGATGCGGATCAGAATCACCAGGGACACGATGGACAGGCCCCAGGCCCATCCCGTGTCAGGGCCGAAAATGGCGCCGTACACGCTGTGGAACTGGACGATGACCCAGGAGACAGGTGTCGTGATGAAGCTGAAGAGGCTGGCAATCGTGTCCACTAATCATGCTCCTTGGGCATGGGACTGGGTCTCTGCGGCCGGGCTCGAAGGACCGGACGGACTCGTCGGAGAAGCCTGTCCTTCGATGGCCGGTTCGGCGGCGGAGGGCCCGCCCCTGCGTGCGCGCCAGGCGTCACGCAGCATTTCGTGCCACCGCGGGCGCTTGCGCGGCGGAACATGGTCCACCCCGCCCAGCGACCACGGATTGCACCGCAGAATGCGCCAGGCGGTGAGTGCCGTCCCTTTGATGGCACCGTGCCGGTCGATGGCCGTGTAGCCGTAGTGGGAACACGACGGGTAGTACTTGCACACCGGCCCCAGCAACGGACTGATCGTCCACTGGTACAGCTTGATCAGAGCCAGCAGCGGGTACTTCATCGCGCGCCCCCTCCCAGCAGCCGTTTCAGGGCGGCATCCAGGTCTCGGGCCAGCTGTGCATGGTCGGCGTCGCCCGCACCGGGCAGCGCTCGTACGACTACCAGGCTACCGGGGGGAAACAGGTCGATCCGGTCCCGCATCAGATGGCGAAGCCTGCGCTTCACCTTGTTGCGGACCACCGCACCACCCACGGCCTTGCTCACGACGAAACCCGCACGTGTCGGGGGAGCGCTCTCCCCAGGCGCGTGCGGGTCCGTGGCACCGCTTCGAAGGTGGACGACGAGAGCCGGGCGGCCGGCCCGGCGGCCTCGTCGTACCGCGGTCGCGAAGTCCTCGCGCCGCCTCAGCCGGTTCTCGGTGGGCAGCACGACGTCATGACCTGACCGGGATCAGGCGGACAGACGGGCGCGACCCTTGCTGCGGCGGGACGCGAGAATCGCGCGGCCGGCACGGGTGCGCATACGCAGCCGGAAGCCGTGGGTCTTCGCGCGACGACGGTTGTTCGGCTGGAAGGTGCGCTTGCTCACTCGGGGGCTCCAGAAAGAATCGGGGTTGGCGGGGTGCCGTCCTGGCTGTCACCGTGCGCCCACGAGTAGCTCTCGTCACGCCCGAGTGCACCGCTTTTTCGATCACCTTGGACGTGACCTGTGCCCATCGGAGGCAGGCGGCAGCAGCCATCGACAACTCGACCTGGTTACGGTACGTGAGACTGCGCCATTCGGTCAAACCAGAGGTGACCGAGGCACACTTGTCCACAGGCTGGGGACAACAACTTGAACCCTACCGGTCGCGCTGACTACCGTGGCTGGACTCCGATTCGTTCCCTTATCCCTGACCACCCGAGTTTCATCCCGACCCGTCCCCGAAGCACACCTTCGAGGGACTCGTGAGAGAGCGTGCCCTGTGGCTGACGTACCTGCCGATCTTGCCGCAGTGTGGCCACGCGTACTGGAGCAGCTCCTCGGAGAAGGCCGCGGACAAGGAGTCGAATCCAAGGACGAGCACTGGATCCGCCGCTGCCAGCCCCTGGCACTGGTCGCCGACACCGCTCTCCTCGCCGTGCCCAACGAATTCGCGAAGGGCGTCCTCGAGGGCCGTCTCGCCCCTGTCGTCAGCGAGACGCTGAGCCGGGAGTGCGGCCGCCCCATCCGCATCGCGATCACCGTCGACGACACCGCGGGCGAGTCGCCCACCCCGCCGGCGCCGCCCGCCCGCCCCCAGCCGCGTTACGAGGAGCCCGAGCTCCCGCCCCCCGGCCAGGGAGGGAACGGAGGAGGCCAGAGCGGCCAGGGAGCCCACAACCGCGACGACTACGAGACGTACGGCCGCCACCGGTCCGACCAGCTCCCCACCGCCCGTCCCGCCTACCCGCAGGAGTACCAGCGCCCCGAGCCCGGCTCCTGGCCCCGCCCGTCCCAGCAGGACGACTACGGCTGGCAGCAGCAGCGCCTCGGCTTCCCGGAGCGTGACCCGTACGCCTCGTCCCCGCAGGACTCGTACGGCCCGCCCGCCCAGGACACCTACCCCTCGCCGCCGCAGGACGGCTATCCGCAGGGCTCCTACCCGCAGGACGGCTACTCCCAGGACTCCTACCCGCAGGAGCGCCGTCCCCAGGACCGCCGCCCGCAGTCGCCGGAGCGCCCCCCGTACGACGCCCAGCGCGGCGACTACGACCAGCCCCGCGCCGACTACGACCAGCGCGGCGCGCGGCGCGAGCTCCCCGAGCCGCCGCCCGGCTCCGGCCACGTCCACCGCGGCGGACCCGTCGGCCCCGGGCCGGCCACCGGAGCCCCCGGCCCGCTGGCCGCACAGCCCGCACCGGCGGCCGGCCCCGGCGAGCCCACCGCACGCCTGAACCCGAAGTACCTCTTCGACACCTTCGTCATCGGTGCCTCCAACCGCTTCGCCCACGCGGCGGCCGTAGCCGTCGCCGAAGCGCCCGCCAAGGCCTACAACCCCCTCTTCATCTACGGGGAATCCGGCCTCGGCAAGACCCACCTGCTCCACGCGATCGGGCACTACGCGCGCAGCCTCTATCCCGGCACGCGCGTGCGGTACGTGAGCTCCGAGGAGTTCACCAACGAGTTCATCAACTCCATCCGCGACGGCAAGGGCGACAGCTTCCGCAAGCGCTACCGCGAGATGGACATCCTGCTCGTCGACGACATCCAGTTCCTGGCGGACAAGGAGTCGACGCAGGAGGAGTTCTTCCACACCTTCAACACGCTCCACAACGCCAACAAGCAGATCGTCCTGTCCTCCGACCGGCCGCCCAGGCAGCTGGTCACGCTCGAGGACCGGCTGCGGAACCGTTTCGAGTGGGGCCTGACCACCGACGTCCAGCCGCCCGAACTGGAGACGCGCATCGCGATCCTGCGCAAGAAGGCGGTACAGGAACAGCTCAACGCCCCGCCGGAGGTGCTGGAGTTCATCGCGTCCCGCATCTCGCGCAACATCCGCGAGCTGGAGGGCGCGCTGATCCGGGTGACCGCGTTCGCGTCGCTCAACCGGCAGCCGGTCGACCTGGGCCTGACCGAGATCGTCCTGAAGGACCTGATCCCCGGCGGCGAGGACTCGGCCCCCGAGATCACGTCCACGGCCATCATGGGCGCCACCGCCGACTACTTCGGCCTCACCGTCGAGGACCTGTGCGGCACCTCCCGGGGGCGCGCCCTCGTCACGGCACGCCAGATCGCCATGTACCTCTGCCGCGAGCTGACGGACCTCTCACTGCCGAAGATCGGTGCGCTGTTCGGAGGCCGGGACCACACCACGGTGATGCACGCCGACCGCAAGATCCGCAACCTGATGGCCGAGCGGCGCTCCATCTACAACCAGGTGACGGAGCTGACCAACCGCATCAAGAACGGCTGACGGCCGCCGGCACGGGCCGGCACGCGCCTGGAGGCGCCCCTGGAGAGCTCTGGGGGCGCCTTTCCCATGCCCGGACGCGGTGCGGGAAGCACCGGACGTAGCTACGAGGAGCTCCGGACGCGGCTGCAGGAGCTCCGGGCGCGGCCACGGGGAGCCCCGGACGCGACCACAGGGGTCCCCGGTCACGACCGCGGGGCCTCAGACACGACCGCGGGGCCTCAGACACGACCGCAGAGAGCCCCCGGACACGGCGCAGGGCCCGCGAACCGTGCCGGGAAGCCCTCGGCACCGACCGTGCCCCGGCCCTCCGCTGTTCGAATGCCCGCCGGGTTACGGCCTCTGTCCACAGATTCGGCGACTTCTTCCCCTCCACACCTTGGGGATCGGGAAGTTGTCCCGATCTTGTCCACAGGCTGGGGTGGTGAGGAATGATCAGGGCAGGTCAGTCCCCTGTGGATCCGTGGACAAAAGTTATCCACAAGCTGTGGACAGCAAAGAGGCCTCCGACTCGTGCGTCAAGTTGTCCACGGGCGACCCACAGACCGAAGCCGGTTGTCCCCAGTGATCACCAGCTTCTCCACACCTCTGTCCACTGTTCGGCAACTCGGCGCGGCTTCTCACTCCACCGAGTGAAAGGCGTCACATCAACGTGCAGGAGTGGGCTGTGGGAAAGGCGGGTAAACCTGGGGACTGCGCTGGGGAGAAGTCACCCTCCCCTGTGCACGGTGTGTGCAGAACTTTCTGTTCTCCACAGAGACCCCTGGTTGTCCACCGGCTCCGCCCACAGGACCCGTGGACAAAATTCCTGCTCTGACCTGTGCAAACGCGGTTATCCACCGTATCCACAGGCCCTACTACTACTCCCGACTAGAGAGAGAGCGGCATTCGTTTCGAAGCGGGGCCTGTGCACAACTCGCTCTCTCGAGCCCGACCGCCCCTCGTCACGACTTGACCCCGGAGGGCACCTACTGTCAGTGCGGTGCGTCAGACTGGTCCCCGGTGTTCTGCCCTGACCGGGGCCGGCGACACCGGGTCAGACGACGAAGGCGAAGCAGGGCGAGAAGCGCCGGCAACAGCAGGAGGCGGCAACAGTGAAGATCCGGGTGGAACGCGACGTACTCGCGGAGGCAGTGGCCTGGGCGGCACGCAGCCTCCCGGCCCGTCCGCCGGCGCCGGTCCTCGCGGGCCTGCTGCTGAAGGCCGAGGAGGGGCAGCTGAGCCTGTCCAGCTTCGACTACGAGGTGTCCGCGCGGGTGTCGGTGGAGGCCGAGGTCGAGGAGGAGGGCACGGTCCTCGTCTCCGGCCGGCTGCTCGCCGACATCTCCCGCGCCCTGCCCAACCGGCCGGTGGAGATTTCCACAGACGGTGTACGGGCGACGGTGGTCTGCGGTTCCTCGCGCTTCACCCTCCACACCCTGCCTGTGGAGGAGTACCCGGCCCTGCCGCAGATGCCGAACGCCACGGGCACCGTCCCCGGCGAGGTCTTCTCCGCGGCCGTGCAGCAGGTCGCCATCGCCGCCGGCCGTGACGACACGCTGCCCGTCCTCACCGGTGTGCGCATCGAGATCGAGGGCGACACGGTGACGCTGGCCTCCACCGACCGCTACCGCTTCGCGGTCCGCGAGTTCCTGTGGAAGCCGGAGAACCCGGAGGCCTCCGCGGTCGCCCTGGTGCCCGCCAAGACGCTGCTGGACACCGCCAAGGCGCTGACCAGCGGAGACCAGGTGATCCTGGCGCTGTCCGGCTCGGGTGCGGGCGAGGGTCTGATCGGTTTCGAGGGCGCGGGCCGCCGGACGACGACCCGTCTGCTGGAGGGCGACCTCCCGAAGTACAAGACGCTCTTCCCGACGGAGTTCAACAGCGTCGCCGTGATCGAGACCGCCCCCTTCGTGGAGGCCGTCAAGCGCGTGGCCCTGGTCGCCGAGCGCAACACTCCGGTGCGGCTCAGCTTCGAGCAGGGCGTGCTCATCCTGGAGGCCGGCTCCAGCGACGACGCACAGGCTGTGGAGAGGGTCGACGCCCAGCTGGAGGGCGACGACATCTCGATCGCCTTCAACCCGACGTTCCTGCTGGACGGTCTGAGCGCGATCGATTCCCCGGTGGCCCAGCTGTCCTTCACGACGTCCACGAAGCCGGCGTTGCTCAGCGGCAGGCCCGCGGTGGACGCCGAGGCGGACGAGGCCTACAAGTACCTGATCATGCCGGTGCGGCTGAGCGGCTGACGCCGTCCGGCTGTCCACAGGGTGAGGACGAAGTCCCGGCCGTGGGCGTACGCCTGAGCGCGTATGCCCACAGCTGTGCACGAGGGTCCGGGTTTAGGGTCGTACGCGGGTACGAAAGTGCCGCGGTACGCATCCGCCGGGTGCGGGCGTGCCGCCACGCCACCTCGCAGACCTAAGGAACGCAACTGATGGAGCTCGGTCTCGTCGGCCTCGGCAAGATGGGCGGCAACATGCGCGAGCGGATCCGCCGCGCGGGCCACACCGTCGTCGGATACGACCGCAATCCGGATCTCGCGGACGTCCACAGCCTGGAAGAGCTTGTGGGCAAGCTCAGCGCCCCCCGCGTGGTCTGGGTGATGGTCCCGGCCGGTGAGCCCACCCAGGCCACCGTCGATCGGCTGGGTGAACTGCTGGAGCCCGGCGACGTCGTCGTGGACGGCGGGAACTCCCGCTGGACGGACGACGAGAAGCACGCCGAGGAGCTGGCCGCCAAGGGCATCGGCTTCGTGGACTGCGGCGTCTCCGGCGGTGTCTGGGGACTGGAGAACGGCTACGCGCTGATGTACGGCGGCGACGCGGAGAACGTCGCCAAGGTGCAGCCGGTCTTCGACGCCCTCAAGCCGGAGGGCGACTTCGGTGCCGTGCACGCCGGCAAGGTGGGCGCGGGCCACTTCGCGAAGATGGTCCACAACGGCATCGAGTACGCGATGATGCAGGCCTACGCCGAGGGCTGGGAGCTGCTGGAGAAGGTCGACTCCGTGGAGAACGTCCGCGAGGTCTTCCGCTCCTGGCAGGAGGGCACGGTCATCCGCTCCTGGCTGCTGGACCTGGCGGTCAACGCCCTCGACGACGACGAGCACCTCGAGGGGCTGCGCGGTTACGCACAGGACTCCGGTGAGGGACGCTGGACGGTGGAGGCCGCGATCGACAACGCGGTGCCGCTGCCGGCGATCACGGCGTCGCTGTTCGCGCGGTTCGCGTCCCGGCAGGACGACTCGCCGCAGATGAAGATGATCGCCGCGCTGCGCAACCAGTTCGGCGGTCACGCGGTGGAGAAGAAGTAGGCAACACCCGAAGGTTGGGGAGGTCGGCGAACGACCATGCACGTCACGCATCTGTCGCTGGCCGACTTCCGCTCGTACGCCCGGGTCGAGGTCCCGTTGGACCCGGGCGTCACCGCCTTCGTCGGCCCCAACGGGCAGGGGAAGACGAATCTCGTCGAGGCGGTCGGCTACCTGGCCACCCTCGGCAGTCACCGGGTCTCCTCGGACGCGCCCCTGGTGCGCATGGGCGCGGACCGGGCGGTGATCCGGGCGCAGGTGCGGCAGGGCGAGCGGCAGCAACTGGTCGAGCTGGAGCTGAACCCGGGCAAGGCGAACCGGGCACGGATCAACAGGTCGTCGCAGGTCAGGCCACGTGATGTGCTGGGGATCGTGCGGACCGTGCTGTTCGCGCCCGAGGATCTCGCCCTGGTGAAGGGCGATCCGGGTGAGCGGCGCCGTTTCCTCGACGAGCTGATCACCGCCCGTTCCCCGCGCATGGCCGGGGTGCGCTCGGACTACGACCGGGTTCTCAAGCAGCGCAACACCCTGTTGAAGTCGGCCGCGCTCGCCCGCCGGCACGGTGGCCGCACGATGGACCTGTCGACGCTCGACGTGTGGGACCAGCACCTGGCGCGGGTGGGCGCCGAGCTGCTGGCGCAGCGTCTGGACCTGATCGCCGCGGTGCAGCCGCTGGCCGACAAGGCGTACGAGCAGCTGGCGCCGGGCGGAGGTCCGGTCCTGCTGGAGTACAAGCCGTCGGCGCCCGGTGAGGCGCACACGCGCGAGGACCTCTACGAGCAGCTGATGGCCGCGCTGGGCGAGGTCCGGAAGCAGGAGATCGAGCGGGGGGTCACGCTGGTCGGGCCCCACCGGGACGACCTGCTGCTGAAGCTCGGTCAGCTGCCCGCCAAGGGGTACGCCTCCCACGGCGAGTCGTGGTCGTACGCGCTGGCGTTGCGTCTGGCGTCGTTCGACCTGTTGCGGGCGGAGGGCAACGAGCCGGTGCTGGTGCTCGACGACGTCTTCGCCGAGCTGGACGCGCGTCGCCGGGAGCGGCTGGCCGAGCTGGTGGCGCCCGGGGAGCAGGTGCTGGTGACCGCCGCGGTGGACGACGACGTGCCGCACGTGCTGACGGGGGCGCGGTTCGCCGTGGCGGAGGGGACGGTGGAGCGCGTATGAGCGTGGACGGGCCGGTTCCCGGGAACTCCGGGGGCGATCGGGGCACGGGCGGCGGGACACCCGAGCCGTCCGGTGTGGACCTGGCGCGGGTGGCGTTGAGGGCCGCGCGGGAGGCGGCGCGTGCGCGGGGGGACGCGGCGCAGCAGAAGCGGCAGGCGCGTCGGGGCGGGCTGCGGTCCGGTGCGCGCGCCGACGGCCGTGATCCGATGGCGCTGGGTTCGGCGATCAACCGGCTGATCACGGAGCGCGGGTGGGAGACGCCGGCGGCGGTGGGCGGTGTGATGGGCCGCTGGCCGCAGATCGTGGGCGAGGACGTGGCCAAGCACTGTGTGCCGGAGCGGTACGACGAGGACGAGCGGGTGCTGGTCGTCCGGTGCGACTCGACGGCCTGGGCGACGAACCTGCGGCTGCTGGCCCCGACGCTGGTGGCCCGGCTCAACGAGGACCTCGGGCACGGTTCGGTGCGGGTGATCAAGGTGCTCGGTCCGGGTGGGCCGGGGAGCGGCGCGCGGCGTTACGGTCCGCTGCGTGCGCCGGGCAGCAGGGGGCCGGGGGACACCTACGGGTGACCTGTCCGCCCGCGTTGCGGGTTGGTGAGGTACATCACATTTTCGGGCTTCGGCGGGCGGTGCGGGTCGCCGGGGCCCGTTTCGTCGCGCCATCGCACACGGTTGCGAATCCCGTCCTGACTCCCAAGTAGCCAAGGGTTGGCACCTCGAAGCGCTGAGTGCCGTTGTGAGCCTCTTGAGGCCCCCTCCCGTATATCGGGAGTAGGACGAGCCTCGTTCAGGGCGGCACATGCGAACTCAGGCACCGGCAAACCCCCATCAGTGTCAGTGCTACCGGTAGAATGGAAGACAATCCCGCCCCGAACGTGGGGACCGTCCGGGACAAGCTGAGCAATGCTGATCAAGGCTTACCAACGCAACATGCCGCAGCCGCTCCGGCAACCCGCCGACGAGCCCGGCTCGTGCTGTGCCAGAAAGGGCGCTTCGTGGCCGATTCCGGCAACCCCAACGAGAACAACCCGTCCACCGACACCGGCCTGAACGACCCGGTGAGCACCGCCGAAGGCGAGGCTCCCGCCTCGTACGACGCCAGTGCCATCACCGTCCTCGAGGGCCTGGACGCGGTCCGCAAGCGACCTGGTATGTACATCGGCTCGACCGGTGAGCGCGGTCTGCACCACCTGGTGCAGGAGGTCGTGGACAACTCCGTCGACGAGGCGCTGGCCGGGTACGCGGACACGATCGACGTGACGATCCTCGCCGACGGCGGTGTCCGGGTCGTCGACAACGGCCGCGGCATCCCGGTGGGCATCGTCCCCTCCGAGGGCAAGCCGGCCGTCGAGGTCGTGCTGACCGTGCTGCACGCGGGCGGCAAGTTCGGCGGCGGCGGTTACGCGGTCTCCGGTGGTCTGCACGGTGTGGGCGTCTCCGTCGTCAACGCCCTCTCCACGAGGGTCGCCGTCGAGGTCAGGACCGACGGCTACCGCTGGACGCAGGAGTACAAGCTGGGCGTCCCCACGGCACCGCTCGCCCGGCACGAGGCCACCGAGGAGACCGGCACGTCGGTCACCTTCTGGGCCGACGGCGACATCTTCGAGACCACCGACTACTCCTTCGAGACGCTCTCCCGGCGCTTCCAGGAGATGGCCTTCCTCAACAAGGGCCTGAAGATCAACCTCACCGACGAGCGCGAGTCGGCGAAGGCCACGGCCGGTGCGGACGAGGCGGGCGAGGACGAGAAGCACGAGGTCAAGAGCGTCTCGTACCACTACGAGGGCGGCATCGTCGACTTCGTGACGTACCTCAACTCCCGCAAGGGAGAGCTGGTGCACCCCACCGTGATCGACCTCGACGCCGAGGACAAGGACAAGAACCTGTCCCTCGAGGTCGCGATGCAGTGGAACAGCGGCTACACCGAGGGCGTGTACTCCTTCGCCAACATCATCCACACGCACGAGGGCGGCACGCACGAGGAGGGCTTCCGCGCGGCGCTCACCTCGCTGATCAACAAGTACGCGCGCGACAAGAAGCTGCTGCGCGAGAAGGACGACAACCTCACGGGTGACGACATCCGCGAGGGTCTGACCGCGATCATCTCGGTGAAGCTGAGTGAGCCCCAGTTCGAGGGCCAGACCAAGACGAAGCTGGGCAACACCGAGGTGAAGACCTTCGTCCAGAAGGTCGTCTACGAGCACCTGACCGACTGGCTGGACCGCAATCCGAACGAGGCGGCGGACATCGTCCGCAAGGGCATCCAGGCGGCCACCGCGCGCGTGGCGGCGCGCAAGGCGCGCGACCTGACGCGCCGCAAGGGCCTGCTGGAGTCGGCGTCGCTGCCGGGCAAGCTGTCCGACTGCCAGTCGAACGACCCCACCAAGTGCGAGATCTTCATCGTCGAGGGTGACTCCGCCGGCGGTTCGGCCAAGTCCGGCCGCAACCCGCAGTACCAGGCGATCCTCCCGATCCGCGGCAAGATCCTCAACGTCGAGAAGGCGCGCATCGACCGGATCCTGCAGAACCAGGAGATCCAGGCGATGATCTCCGCGTTCGGCACGGGCGTGCACGAGGACTTCGACATCGAGAAGCTCCGCTACCACAAGATCATCCTGATGGCGGACGCCGACGTCGACGGCCAGCACATCAACACCCTGCTGCTGACCTTCCTGTTCCGCTTCATGCGGCCGCTGGTCGAGGCCGGGCACGTGTATCTGTCCCGCCCGCCGCTCTACAAGATCAAGTGGGGCCGGGACGACTTCGAGTACGCGTACTCGGACCGCGAGCGCGACGCGCTGATCGAGATGGGCCGCCAGGCCGGCAAGCGCATCCGCGAGGACTCCGTGCAGCGCTTCAAGGGCCTCGGCGAGATGAACGCCGAGGAACTGCGCATCACGACCATGGACCAGGAGCACCGCGTGCTCGGCCAGGTCACGCTCGACGACGCCGCGCAGGCCGACGACCTGTTCTCGGTGCTGATGGGCGAGGACGTCGAGGCCCGCCGCGCGTTCATCCAGCGCAACGCCAAGGACGTCCGCTTCCTCGACATCTGAGTCGGTCTCAGCTGACCGCACCAGGAAGGACCTTCACCAGCAATGACCGACGAGAACACCCCTGTGACGACGCCCGAGGGCGACGCCCTGGCGATGCGTGTCGAGCCCGTCGGGCTCGAGACGGAGATGCAGCGCTCGTACCTCGACTACGCGATGTCCGTCATCGTCTCGCGCGCGCTGCCCGACGTCCGTGACGGACTCAAGCCCGTGCACCGCCGGGTGCTGTACGCCATGTACGACGGCGGGTACCGGCCCGAGCGCGGCTTCTACAAGTGCGCCCGCGTCGTCGGCGACGTCATGGGCAACTACCACCCCCACGGCGACAGCTCCATCTACGACGCCCTGGTCCGCCTCGCCCAGCCCTGGTCGATGCGGATGCCGCTCGTCGACTCCAACGGCAACTTCGGCTCGCCGGGCAACGACCCGGCGGCGGCCATGCGCTACACCGAGTGCAAGATGGCGCCGCTGTCGATGGAGATGGTCCGCGACATCGACGAGGAGACCGTCGACTTCACGGACAACTACGACGGCCGTTCCCAGGAGCCGACCGTCCTGCCGGCCCGCTTCCCGAACCTGCTGATCAACGGTTCGGCCGGTATCGCGGTCGGCATGGCGACCAACATCCCGCCGCACAACCTGCGCGAGGTCGCGGCCGGTGCCCAGTGGTACCTGGAGAACTACGAGGCCTCTCACGAGGAGCTGCTGGACGCGCTGATCGAGCGGATCAAGGGCCCCGACTTCCCGACCGGCGCCCTGGTGGTGGGCCGCAAGGGCATCGAGGAGGCCTACCGCACCGGGCGCGGCTCGATCACCATGCGCGCGGTCGTCGAGGTCGAGGAGATCCAGAACCGCCAGTGCCTGGTGGTCACGGAGCTGCCGTACCAGACCAACCCCGACAACCTCGCGCAGAAGATCGCCGACCTGGTGAAGGACGGCAAGATCGGCGGCATCGCCGACGTCCGCGACGAGACGTCCTCGCGCACCGGACAGCGCCTGGTCATCGTGCTGAAGCGGGACGCGGTCGCCAAGGTCGTGCTGAACAACCTGTACAAGCACACCGACCTGCAGACCAACTTCGGCGCCAACATGCTGGCCCTGGTCGACGGCGTGCCGCGCACGCTCTCCCTGGACGCGTTCATCCGGCACTGGGTGAACCACCAGATCGAGGTCATCGTCCGGCGCACGAGGTTCCGGCTGCGCAAGGCCGAGGAGCGCGCCCACATCCTGCGCGGTCTGCTGAAGGCCCTGGACGCCATCGACGAGGTCATCGCCCTGATCCGGCGCAGCGACACCGTCGAGATCGCCCGCGGCGGCCTGATGGACCTCCTGGAGATCGACGAGATCCAGGCCAACGCCATCCTCGAGATGCAGCTGCGGCGACTGGCGGCCCTGGAGCGGCAGAAGATCGTCCAGGAGCACGACGAACTCCAGGCGAAGATCAACGAGTACAACGAGATCCTGGCCTCGCCGGTCCGTCAGCGCGGCATCGTCAGCGCCGAGCTGGCCGCGCTCGTCGAGAAGTACGGCGAGGACCGCAAGACCAAGCTGATCCCGTACGAGGGCGACATGTCCATCGAGGACCTGATCGCCGAAGAGGACATCGTCGTCACGGTCACGCGCGGTGGCTACATCAAGCGCACCAAGACCGACGACTACCGGGCGCAGAAGCGCGGCGGCAAGGGCGTACGGGGCGCGAAGCTCAAGGAAGACGACATCGTCAACCACTTCTTCGTGTCCACCACGCACCACTGGCTGCTGTTCTTCACCAACAAGGGCCGGGTCTACCGTGCGAAGGCGTACGAGCTGCCCGACGCCGGCCGGGACGCGCGCGGCCAGCACGTGGCGAACCTGTTGGCCTTCCAGCCGGACGAGTCCATCGCCGAGATCCTCGCGATCCGCGACTACGAGGCGGCGCCCTACCTGGTCCTGGCCACCAAGGCGGGCCTGGTGAAGAAGACGTCGCTGAAGGACTACGATTCCCCGCGCTCGGGCGGCGTGATCGCCATCAACCTGCGCGAGCAGGAGGACGGTTCCGACGACGAACTGATCGGTGCCGAACTCGTCTCCGCCGACGACGACCTGCTGCTGATCAGCAAGAAGGCACAGTCGATCAGGTTCACCGCGTCGGACGACACGCTGCGTCCGATGGGCCGGGCCACCTCGGGCGTCAAGGGCATGAGTTTCCGCGAAGGGGACGAACTGCTCTCGATGAATGTTGTTCGAGCCGGTACGTTCGTGTTCACTGCCACCGACGGCGGATACGCGAAGCGGACCTCCGTCGACGAGTACCGCGTCCAGGGCCGTGGCGGCCTCGGCATCAAGGCTGCCAAGATCGTCGAGGACCGCGGAACGCTCGTGGGCGCGCTGGTGGTCGAGGAGAGCGACGAGATCCTCGCCATCACACTCTCGGGCGGTGTGATTCGTACGCGAGTCAGCGAAGTCAGGGAGACGGGCCGTGACACCATGGGCGTCCAACTGATCAATCTGGGCAAGCGCGATGCCGTCGTGGGTATCGCGCGCAACGCCGAGGCGGGACGCGAGGCGGAGGAGGTCGACGGCGATGTCGTCGTCGACGAGACCGCCGAGGGTGCCGAGACCACCGGCACGGACGAGGGTGAGGTGCCCTCGGCCGAGTAGCACGAGGAGAGAGTCATCGTGAGCGGAGCCACGGGCGCCGGATCGGCCAGTACCCCGAGGGGTACGGAGACGGACGGCGGCCGTGGCTCCGCCGCGCGTGCGACGGATCCGCACACGACTCAGCTGCGCAAGATCGACGACGGCGCGACCGGCTCGCACGCGTCTGACACGCATGGATCCCAGGGGGGAACTGTGACGGACACCAGAGGCCCGCAGACCCGGCAGTCGGCCTCGCCGCTGCCAGGGGAGCGGCAGCCCCAGCAGCCCGGCGGGCCGTACCACCCGCCGCAGGCCTACCAGACCCAGGGCGGCAACCCGTCCGCCGCCCGCCGCCCGCGGACCGGCGCGCGCACCACGCCCCGCGTCCGCAAGGCACGGCTGCGCGTGGCCAAGGCCGACCCGTGGTCGGTGATGAAGGTCAGCTTCCTGCTCTCCATCGCGCTCGGCATCTGCACGATCGTGGCCGCCGCCGTGCTGTGGATGGTCATGGACGCCATGGGCGTCTTCTCGACGGTCGGCGGCACGATCTCCGAGGCCACCGGATCGAACGAGTCCAACGGCTTCGACCTGCAGTCGTTCCTGTCGCTGCCCAACGTGCTGATGTTCACGACGATCATCGCGGTGATCGACGTGGTCCTCGCGACGGCGCTCGCCACGCTCGGCGCGTTCATCTACAACCTGTCCGCCGGCTTCGTCGGCGGGGTCGAGCTGACGCTCGCCGAGGACGAGTGACCGGTGCGGGCGGTCCCGGGCCAACCGATTTTGGGACTGCCCGCCTCGTGCGCTAATCTTCAGGAGTCAGCGCGCGGGACACACCCCGCAAAGCGCGGCGGGGCTATAGCTCAGTTGGTTAGAGCGCATCCCTGATAAGGATGAGGCCACAGGTTCAAATCCTGTTAGCCCCACAGTGAAGAGACCCCCAGCCGATATCGGCTGGGGGTCTTCGACGTTCATGTGCCTACGCGCGCCCGTATGCGGGTGGGGCCGAAGGACATGAGCCGATCGCCGCATGGAGCGGTCCGTGGACGGCGTGTGCGGGAGGCCCCCTCTCCCGTCCTGCGCTGGAGTCGGGCAGAGCCGAGCAGACGTGCCCCGGGGCGTCCAGGCCGTTCGTACAGTGGCGCGCTCCCCCGGTCACCCGTTCGGCCCAATGGTCCCTGCGGGACGCGGGGCCCCGGAAATGGACTCCACCGTGCTTCGGAAGGGGCTGTGGCGCCTGCCGGGGTTGCGCGCCTCTCCGGAATCACGCGATATGGGTAAAAGACCCATTCTCTCGGGTCATCCAAGGAGGAACTATGCGTCGCGTGACTATCAGTGCTCTCCTGACCGCCGCCCTCCTCGCGGGACCCGCTGCGGTCACCGCGGAGGCGCAGACGCCGGTGGCGGCCCAGACGGCCACCGTGCAGGCCGCCCAGAGCCAAGCGCAGGATGACGACAACAAGGACGACGACGACGGGGGATGGGGTCTTTGGGGTCTCGTCGGTCTGCTGGGTCTGCTCGGTCTCATTCCTCGTCGGCGTAAGACGCACGACACGACAACCCGTCGCGGCACGGGGACCGGTGGCGCGTACCCGAACGATCGTCTTTGAGCCGGACGCCCGTCAGGACCGTCCTCCTGGCCCACATCGGTGTCCGGCGCCCACAGGGGGTGTACGGAGCCGGTCGACGGCGTGTCCCCCGTGCACCGCTCTCACCGGCGTGGCCCAGGTGGAGCGGCGTCGACGAGCGCCTGCGGTGCTGGAACCGACCGGGGTAGGGGGACGGTAGGGGGAAGTGGGTGCACGCGGCGACGGCCCGGCTGCTCTGTCGAGCGGCCGGGCCGTTTCTCGCGTGCGGTGCGTACGCAATACGCCGTGACGTCAGGGTCGGATGGCGGGGGCGCGGCGCGCCGGACCGCTCAGCGCTGGAGTGGAACGGTACGCTGCCGGGCCGAGACGTCGGCGGTGTCGCACGGGGCGCCGGTGGCCGGCAGGGTCGTGGGGGCCGACGCCGCGTCCGCGAGCGGGCGGTGCCGGCAACTGGGGGCCTTGCCGTGGGCCTCGGCGTGGATGCGCTGCTTCATCGTGGGGGGCAGGGCTCCGGCTCGGGACCACGACCAGGGTGCTGCCGCCGCCGGCTGCGCCGGATCGGGCGCGGACTCGGTGTTGCGGTGCGTCTCGGTGTGCGGTACGGCCGCCGAGGCGGTGGTCGTGGCGAATCCGAGCGCCGTGCACAGCGCGAGGAAGGCGGTGACGATGGCGGTCCACAGCTTCATGACCTTGTTCCGGGCCATGGCCCCTCACTTTCGGGTCGGGCGATTTGCGTACTTTCCTCATGATGTGTATGAGGGCCGCGAAGTGGTGGACCGACGCCCGTGGCGCGGCGTTGTTCAGATGAACACCACCCGTACGGCCGCAAGCGGGCCGAAAAAGTGCGGAAGCGGGAGGAGCCCGGACGGAAGTCACCGTCCGTGAGGGTGTGACCACCCTCCGATCGGAACAGCTCGGTCCGTACCTACTCGGTTCCGGCGGCGGGCAGTTGAGGGCCGACTCAGGTCACCGATCGGTATCGGCCGGTGTGTATAGTCGGGCGCCAGAGGTCCCCTACGTCAAGGAAAGACGAGGTAGCGCGGTGAAGAAGCTTCTCCTGGTCGCACTGGCCGCCATCGGCGGGCTCCTCGTGTACCGCCAGATCCAGGCGGATCGCGCCGAGCAGGATCTGTGGACGGAGGCGACCGACTCCGTGCCCACGGGTTCGTGAGGACGACCGACATCCGGTCCTGAGCAGACCCCGGCCGTCGGTACGGTCGGGGTTTTGTGTTGCCCGGACGGGGGGCGGAGGCCACCGGTCGCGCGGCAGGATGGGCCACGGTCCGTGCGGCGGCGAGCGCGAGGGGTGGCGGCTGATGGTGCGGTGGTGCAGGGCCCGGTGGCGAGCCGGGTCGGGACACGGTCGCCCGCCGGTGCCGGTGCGTCCGGCCGTCGTGGCGGCGGTGCTGGCCGCCACCGCCGCCGTCCTGCCGGGCGGTACGGCCCTGGCGGCCGGTACGCCGGGCGGCTACGCCTTCGCCGAGGACGCCCGCCGGGTCGACGGCGCGAGCGGCACCGCGGACGCCCCGGCCCTCGAACCCGGCACGACGTACCGCAGCTCCCTGCCGAGGACCGGTACGCTCCACTACCGGCTCGAACTCGACGCCGCCTCGGACACGTACGTCTCCGCCACCGCCGTCCCCGACGAGGGCGACGAGCTCACCGCGGTCGACGGCATCCGGCTGTCCGTGCAGGATGCCGACGGCGGCACCTGCTCGTCGGACAGCGCGAGTTTCGGTGCCGCCCGCAGCCCCCGCCCGGTCACGGCCTGGGGCGTGCGCGCGATCTCCACCGGCGGGACGCGCTGCCAGGAGCCCGGCACCTACTACGTCACCGTCGAGCGGTCACGGCCCCAGGACTCCCCACCGGAACCCTGGGAGCTGGAGCTCACCGCCGTCACCGAGCCACGCCCGGCACGCACCGGCGCCACGCGGGCGCCCGAGGCATGGAACTCCGCCTCGCCCGCACCCCTCACGGGCGAGCCCGAACGCCTCCGGGGCGGCGGCGGCTTCGCCCGGGCCACCCGCATCGGCCAGGGAGCCTGGCGCGACGACATCCGGCCCGGACAGACCCTCTTCTACAAGGTGCCCGTCGACTGGGGCCGGCAACTGTACGCGGCCGCCGAACTCGGCAGTACCGACAGCGGTTCCGGCTACGCCACCGGCGCGCTGCGCCTGGCCCTGCACAACCCCGTGCGCGGCGAGGTCGTCGACGCCGCCAAGGGGTACACCGGCCGTCAGGTCACGGCCGCCCTCGCTCCCGTGCCACCGGTGGCGTACGCCAACCGGTACGCCGTCGACGACCGGGTCACCGGCATGCGGTTCGCCGGTGACCACTACCTCGTGGTGCACCTCGCGGCCCAGGTGGCCGACGACTTCGGTGAGGGCCCGTTCCCGCTGGTGCTGCGCCTGCGGTACGGAGGGACGGCGCAGGCCGGGCCCGGGTACGCGGGGAGGTCCGTGCCCGACGGCGTCTTCGAGGTCCCGGCCCACGACCGGCAGACGGCGTCGGCGGGCGCGACGGCGCGGGACGACGGCACCGCCATGACGGTGCTCGCGGTGGGCGGGATCGGTGCCGGCAGCGCCCTGCTGGCGGGGCTCGGCGTGTGGACGGCCGTGGCCCGGCGCCGAGCCGTCTGA
Organism: Streptomyces sp. JHA26; assembly: GCF_002005565.1. Taxonomy (GTDB): domain Bacteria; phylum Actinomycetota; class Actinomycetes; order Streptomycetales; family Streptomycetaceae; genus Streptomyces. Next base: position 124,065 of record NZ_BDJC01000015.1, read on the forward strand.
CGGGCCCCGGCGGATACACGCCTCAGATACGGGCCAGCGCCCAGAAACCCACCGCGTAACAGGCCAGCGCGAGCAGCAGCAGCGGAACCGCCACCCGGGCCGGGGGGCCGGGACGACGGCGCCGCACCGCACGGTGCTGGGGGGACCCCGCGGGGGCCGGGGGAGCCTCCGGGGGCTGCGCGGGCCACGGGGTCCGCACGGTCTGGGCGGTGTACGCGGCGGTGGGCCCGTCGGCGCGTCGCCACGGCTGCGGTGCGGGGTTCCGCGAGAGGGGCGGGGGCGCGTACGGGGACTGGTGCCGCGGGTCCGGGACATCGGGCCGCGGCCGTGCCGGCGGGGGAGCCGGCGGTGCGGGTGCGGGCCGCAGCGGGGGTCCGGACGCCGGGGCGGGGACGGGGTCCGACGTGGCGGCGGTCCGCGGGGGCGGCAGGGGGAAGCTCCCGGTGTCCGACACGCCGGGCCCCCGGACGGGTCCGGGGGCCGGTCCGGGTTCGCACGGCGGTGGTGCCGACGGTGGCGCCGGCGGTGGCGTCGGCGTACTGTCCGGGGCCTGTGCCGGGGTGGTGGGCCGCCGCGGATCCGTCGGTACGTCGACCGCTCCGGCGGCCGGGCGCAGCGGTCCGTCGGGGCCGAATCCCGGTGGCAGCGGGCCGATCTGGTCGAAGACCTCGATCAGTTCGTCGTCGGGACCCGGCTGCGGCAGCAGCTCCGCGGCCGCGGCCAGCGCCTTGCGGGCCCCGGTGGCGGTGCGGAACCTCGCCCCCGGGTCCGGCTGCAACAACGCGGCCACGACCTGCCACAGCGGCTCGGGAATCCCCTGCGGAGGCGGCGGCGTGCCGTGCTCCGCGAAGTACCGCACGAGCGCCTTGGCGTCCGGCTTGGCGCCCTCCAGCAGATACAGGGCCACCAGTCCCACGGCGAACAGGTCCGCGGCGAAGTCCGGTTCCGCGCCCATCATCTGCTCCGGCGCGAGGTAACCGGGCGTTCCCACCACCAGATCGGTCTCCGTCAGCCGGGGGTCCCCCAGCCGCATGGCGATGCCGAAGTCGGACAGCCGGAGCCGGGGCCGCCCCCTGCCGGTGGCTTCGAGCAGCACGTTGGCGGGCTTGACGTCGCGGTGCACGACATCCTCTGCGTGCACCGCCGCCAGACCCGCCAGGAGCTGGTCCAGCAGGGTGCACACGAAACCCGGCGGCAGCGGTCCGTAGTCCCCGACCAGGTGGACGAGCGAACCGCCCGTGACGAGATCCATGGTGAACAGGACCTGGTCGTCGTCGGCGGCCCAACTGGCCGGGGCGAGCACATGGGGATGGTCGATCCGCAGCGCCTGCTCACGCACGAAGCGCAGCAGCGCGTGGGCGTCCCTCTGCTGCAGCACCTTGGCGGCCACATAGCGCCGGCGACGGTGGTCCCAGGCGCGCCAGACGGCACCCGCCCCTCCGCGGCCGATCGGATCGACCAGCTCGTACCGGCCGGCGAAGACCTCACCCATGACCGTGTGCCGCTCCTCCCCCTCGCGCCGCTCCCCACGGGGCCGGCCGTCGAGCCCTTCGCCGGCCGGGCCCCGGGGGGTCAGTTCTGGTGCGACTGGTAGTGCGCGACCGCGTCGGAGGTGCGGCCCGCGCCGTACACCCGCAGGAACTCCGCCAGCTCCGGGTGGGACGGGGAGAGGGCGTCCGCGGCGTCGATTATGTCGCCGGCGGCCGCCACCGAACGCAGCAGCGACTGGATCTCACGGACCACCCGCTTGACCGTGGGGGCTCCCGAACCACTCGTCGTCTGCGTGGTGTTGCTGAGCACCGAGCCCCCCTGCGACTTCTTGATCTCGTCCATGCGCTCGGCGGCCTCGGCCGCGCTCACACTGCCGTCCGCCACCTGTCCCGCCAGCTCCTGCAGCAACTGCACCCGCTGCACCACCGCCGGGTTGCCGATCTTCGCCCGCTGACCGCTCATGAGCTGCGACAGCATCGGCGCGGACAGTCCCAGCACCCCCGCCAGACGCGCCTGGTTGAGACCGAGGTCGTCGATAAGCCTGCGGAAGAGCGCCCCCAGTGGCTCCCCGTACCAGTTCCGCTGCAGTTCCCGCGCTCTCGCGGTGGCTTCCTGCTGTGCGGCGTCCATTGCGTCTCCCCATCGCTTCCCCAAAAACCGCAGTTCGCTCCAGCGAACCACGCCGAGCATCTTACGGAGCGTGGTCGTTCGCCGGGAGCCCCAATCATTTGTGAGATACGGGGGGCGACCCGGTACTCTTGTCTGCGGCGCCCGCCGGTACGCGGATCCTCCGGCCGGACGTCTCCTCCGGGGCCTTAGCTCAGTTGGTAGAGCGCTGTCTTTGCATGGCAGATGTCAGGGGTTCGACTCCCCTAGGCTCCACCCCCGAAAGCCCGTCCGACCTGCGCGAACGCCAGAGCGGACGGGTTTTTCGCGTCAGCGTCGTCACCCACCGTGCGCAGCGGGTCGCCGACCGGCGCGGCCCGGGGCGCTGCCCCCGCGCTCGCGACCGTCTTCCGCCGCCGGCCCCGCACACGGCTCCCACCCTCGGCCCCGGCGCGCGGAGGACCACCAAACCCTGCTCCCGAAAGGGAAACTGACGGATCGGCAACGGCCGCAGAACCCTGTGATCCGGCGGGAAGGAGTGTGTGCGGGGCCACCGATCGGAACCCGGGTGGCGCTGTCTGCTCTTGATATCGTCACCCCAGAAGGCACCAGCGCCACACCCCTGCGGGGCGGTGCCAAGCGGCGCACCGCCGCCGGAGCCGTCCGGTCGCTGCCGACGAGGTGAAAGGGGTAGAGCATGCGGGCAAAAGTACGGGCCGCTCTCGACGCGCTGTACATGAAGCGGCTGCTCAGGGAGTTGGAGGGACGCCCACGCCCCCAGCACATCGGCATCATGCTGGACGGCAACCGCCGATGGGCCAAGGAATCAGGCATCGAGGACCCCCGAGAGGGTTACCGGGCCGGCGGCGCGAAGGTGCTGGACTTCCTGCGCTGGTGCGACTCCGCCGAGATCGAGCACGTCACCCTCTACATGCTCTCCGACGACAACCTGCACCGGCCCGAGGACCAGCTCACCCCCCTGATCGACATCATCGCCGAGGTGGTGGAGCAGCTGGCCGCGCCCGGCAACCCCTGGCGCGTCGAGGTCGTCGGAGCCCTCGACCTCCTCCCGGCCGAGTCCGCGAGCCGGCTGAAGACCGCCACCGCGGCCACCCAGGGGCGCCAGGGCGGGACCAAGGTGGACGTCGCCGTGGGGTACGGAGGTCGCCGGGAGATCGTCGACGCCGTCCGTTCCGCCCTGATGGAGCACAGCGCCCGGGGCGGGGACATCGACGAGTTCATCGAGACCTTCACCATGGAGCACATCTCCAAGCACCTGTACTCCAAGGCGCGGTCCGAGTCCGACCTCATCATCCGCACCTCCGGGGAGCAGAGGCTGTCCGGCTTCCTCCTGTGGCAGTCTGCGTACGCCGAGATGTACTTCTGCGAGACCTACTGGCCGGACTTCCGAGAGATCGACTTCCTGCGCGCCCTGCGCTCCTACTCCCTGCGCGAACGCCGCTACGGCCGCTGAACCGTCCCACGTTCCACGTGAAACATCGCTGCGGGGCGGGAGACCCGGAGGTCTCCCGCCCCGCAGCGATGCACAGAGGTGGCGTACCCGCCCGTCCCGGAAGCGGTCAGCGCGGCTCGTCACCGTCGTCGGTGACCTCGTCCTCGGCCTGCTTGGCCTGCACCTCGGGGTCGAGGACCGAGCCGCCGGTACCGTCCACCGACGTCAGCCGGCTGTTCTCGGGAACCTCCGTCGCCTCGGGCGGCTCCACCAGCCAGTCCGGGTTGGCCTGCTTGTCCCACCACTTCCAGGCCGCGAAGGCGCCGCCCGCGACGGCTCCCGCCACCATCAGGATCTTGACGACACGGCCGGTCCTCGCCCGCCGCTCGCGGCTGCGGGCCAGCTTCTGGATCTCCTCGGCCGAGACCTGACCCCGCAGCGCGGCCAGCGCGGCGGCACCACGTGCGGCGGCCTCGTCCCGGACGGGTCCGGCCGCGGCCACCGCCTGCTCGATCACCGGTCGGGAGTAGTCGGCCGCCTGCCGGGCGGCCATACGCGTACGGACCGCGGCCTCGTGAGCGGCCTGGTCCATCTTCGGCGGCACGTACGTACGGGCCTGCTCCAGACGAGGCGCGACATGCGTGCCGTACTGGAGCCGGGCCTGGCACGCGGCCTGCGACACCTTGGGCGCCAGCCGTACGCGCGCCTCCTGTGCGTAGTGGGCGGCCCTGTCCTTGGCCGTGTCGGCGTAGGGCGCCACCACTTCCGCGGCGTGCAGCACGCTGTCCTTCGCCGAACCGGTCGCGGCGCGCACGCTGTCGATGCGGGTCACGGGTTCCTCCTCCTCGGTGGCGTACGGTAATTCGACTTTCCACCCTTTTACGGATCATGCCTGCCGACGCACAGCCAGGCATGTGAGGGCGAGCATCCGGGTCACGGGCGATGACGTCGGGCCCTCCGGGGCACGGGGTACCGAAGATGCGACCAAAAGACGATCAACGGCAACAACGGATGAATACCGGGCAACAAGAGCCTGTCGTCGACAATGCCACGGATCGGACCCCCGCGCGCGCAACCCGGGCGTACCCACCCGGATTCCCCCGAGCGCCCACCCGGCCGCAGCCCGAACCGGCAGCCGGGCGACGCGCGCCGCGGACCGTGCGAGGATCGGGGAGCACGACAAGACGACGGAAGGCACATCGTGGCCGAGCAGCTCTACGCCACCCTGAAGACCAGCCACGGCGACATCGAGGTCCGGCTCCTGCCGAACCACGCCCCCAGAACGGTCAGGAACTTCGTCGAGCTCGCCCGGGGCGAGCGTGAGTGGACCAACCCCGAGACCGGGGAGAAGACCACGGACAAGCTCTACGACGGCACCGTCTTCCACCGGGTGATCAGCGGCTTCATGATCCAGGGCGGAGACCCGCTGGGCAACGGCACCGGTGGCCCCGGCTACAAGTTCGAGGACGAGTTCCACCCCGACCTCGCCTTCGACAAGCCCTACCTCCTGGCCATGGCCAACGCCGGGCCGGGAACCAACGGCTCGCAGTTCTTCATCACCGTCTCCCCGACCACGTGGCTGACCCGCAAGCACACGATCTTCGGTGAGGTCACCGACCCGGCCAGCCGGAAGGTCGTCGACGCCATCGCCACCACGGAGACCAACCCCCGCACCGACCGCCCCGTGAACGACGTCGTCATCGAGTCGGTCGTCGTCGAGACCCGGCAGAGCTGACCACCGGCGCTTCCCGGCGGTCTCGCCGGTGTGTCCCAAGGGAACCAAATGCCCTGCTCGTCCGTAAGGAAGAGCGGGGCCGCGCGCCTCTCGGACACGGACGGACAAGGGAGGGGATTCCCATGGACCAGTCACCCAACGGCCCACAGGGCCCGGACGGTCAGACCACCCCGCCCTCTCCGGGCCTGCCCGGCTGCTACCGCCACCCCGACCGCGAGACCGGCATCCGCTGCACCCGCTGCGAACGCCCCATCTGCCCCGACTGCATGGTCAACGCCTCCGTCGGTTTCCACTGCCCCGACTGCGCCCGCGGCGGCACCGGCATCGGGCCCGCCCCCGCGGCCTCCCGGCCCCGCACTCTCGCCGGCGGCAGTGTCGTCGCGGACCCTCATCTCGTCACCAAGATCCTCATCGGCATCAACCTGGCGGTGTTCATCGCCGTCCGCGCCAGGACCTCGCTCCTCGGCGACCTCGTCCTGATCGGGCAGTGGCCGCCCGCCCCCTTCGCGCCGACCGAAGGAGTCGCGGAGGGCGAGTGGTACCGCATGGTGACCTCCGTCTTCACCCACCAGGAGTTCTGGCACATCGGCTTCAACATGCTCGGACTCTGGTGGCTCGGCGGCCCCCTCGAAGCGGCCCTCGGCAGGGTCCGCTACCTCGCGCTCTATCTCGCCTCCGGTCTGGCCGGCAGTGCCCTCACCTACCTGCTCGCGGCACCGACCACGGCCTCGCTCGGCGCCTCCGGCGCCATCTTCGGCCTCTTCGGGGCGACCGGCGCCCTCGTCCGCCGGCTCGACGCCGACATGCGGCCGGTCATCGCCCTGCTGGTGATCAACCTGATCTTCACCTTCGGCTGGCGCGACATCGCCTGGCAGGCCCACATCGGCGGTCTCGTCGCCGGTGCCGTCATCGGCTACGCCATGCTCCACGCCCCCCGCGAACGGCGCACGCTCGTGCAGTACGGCACCTGTGCACTGGTCCTCGTGGCCGTCGTCGTCGTGACCCTGGTGAGAACCGCCCAACTCACCTGAGCGGTTTGTTGTCCACAGGCGGTACCGATCCCTGTGCACAGCGTGCGGGAACAGGTGTGCCCCCTGTCACTGAACCGTGTTTCCGCAGGTCAGGCAGGGGGCGAACGTGTTTTTGGTTTCTGGTACTTCTGTCACACCGGTGGCAGTGCCCGACGGTTATCCACAGATCGTCGTTTCCTTGTCCCCATCATGTGGACAGGACCTGTGGATAACTCGGTGGACAGCCCTGGGGAGAACTACTTCCACTGCGTGGAGACACCGAATCCGGCGGCGATGAAACCGAATCCCACCACGATGTTCCAGTTGCCCAGTGAGTCGATGGGCAGCGACCCGTCGGTGACGTAGAAGACAACGATCCAGGCGAGGCCGATGACGAACATGGCCAGCATGACCGGCGCGACCCAGCCGCGGTTGGTCAGCTTGACGGCGGTCGCCTGCTTCGCGGGCGGCGGCGTGTAGTCGGCCTTCTTGCGGATACGTGACTTCGGCACGAGGGTCTCTCCTGTCGATGCGCTGCGTGGCCGCGCAGGGAACGGTTCGGGCTCGGGGACGGCGTGCAAGGGGACTCTGAGCGCTCCCCCGGGCGTCCGTTAGCGTAGTGCTTCCGCGGCGCCGAAGGAGATAAGGGTACGTTGAGCAATTCTGCCGACTCCCCCGGGACCGTATCCAGTCCTGCCCGCAGGCGCCGATTCCGGCCCGTGCGCGTGCTCACGGCGGCCGTCTTCGCTCTCGCGGGCCTCATTTTCTTCACCAGCTTCGACACCGCCAAAGGCACCAATATCCGCACGGACGCCTCTTTGCTGAAATTGTCCGACCTCATCCAGGAACGCAGCCGCAAGAACGGCGAGCTGGACGAGTCCAACGCGGTCCTGCGGAACGACGTCGAAGCCCTCGCCGAACGCGACGACGGAAGCACGAAGGCGGAGGACGACAAGCTCGCGGCGCTGGAGGAGAAGGCGGGCACGCAGGAGTTGAAGGGCGAGGCGATCTCGGTCACGCTCGACGACGCGCCGCCGGACGCCACCGCCAGGCTCCCCGGATACCCCGAGCCGCAGCCCGACTACCTGGTGATCCACCAGCAGGACCTGCAGGCGGTGGTGAACGCGCTGTGGCAGGGCGGTGCCGAGGGCATCAAGGTGATGGACCAGCGGCTGATCTCCACCAGCGCGGTGCGGTGCGTGGGCAACACGCTCATCCTCCAGGGGCGCGTCTACTCGCCGCCGTACAGGATCCAGGCGGTCGGGGACCCGGAGCGGCTGAAGAAGGCGCTGGCCGAGTCGCCGGCGATCCAGAACTACATGGTGTACGTCAACGTGTACGGGCTCGGCTGGAAGGTCGAGGACCAGGGGACGGTGACGCTGCCGGGCTACTCGGGCACCGTGGACCTGCACTACGCCCGGCCTGTGGAGTGACGCCGTTCCCGGGGTCTCCGCGCCGCTAGTCTGGTGACGTACGGCGTGAGTCTGGAGCCGTGGTGCGACGGAAGGGACGGCATGTACGGCTGGATCTGGCGGCATCTGCCGGGGAACGCGTGGGTGAGGGCGCTGATCTCGCTCGTGCTCGTGGTGGCCGTGGTCTACGTCCTGTTCCAGTACGTCTTCCCATGGGCCGAGCCGCTGATTCCCTTCAACGATGTGACGGTGGACAACCAGTGAGTGCGCGCATCCTCGTCGTCGACAACTACGACAGCTTCGTCTTCAACCTGGTCCAGTACCTGTACCAGCTGGGTGCCGAGTGCGAGGTGGTGCGCAACGACGAGGTGTCCACGGGGCACGCCCAGGACGGTTTCGACGGGGTGCTGCTGTCGCCGGGGCCGGGTGCGCCGGAGCAGGCGGGTGTGTGCGTCGAGATGGTGCGGCACTGTGCGGCGACCGGGGTGCCGGTCTTCGGTGTCTGTCTCGGCATGCAGTCGATGCAGGTGGCGTACGGCGGTGTGGTGGGCCGGGCGCCCGAGTTGCTGCACGGGAAGACGTCGGCGGTGGAGCACGGGGGCCAGGGCGTCTTCGCGGGCCTCCCGTCGCCGTTCACGGCGACGCGGTACCACTCGCTGGCCGCCGAGCCGGAGACCGTGCCGGCCGAGCTGGAGGTGACGGCCCGCACGCGCGACGGGATCGTGATGGGGCTGCGGCACCGGGAACTGCCCGTCGAGGGCGTGCAGTTCCATCCGGAGTCGGTGCTGACCGAGCACGGGCACCGGATGCTGGCCAACTGGCTGGTGGAGTGCGGGGACCAGGGCGCGGTGGCGAGGGCGGCGGGGCTCGCCCCGGTGGTGGGCAGGGCCACGGCGTGACCGCGCTGCGCCCCGAACGCGAGTCCGGCGCGGCCGGTGACCAGGGGGCCTCGTACGGGCAGTCGTACGGGAGTTCCGGTGCGTTCGGGGACGGCGGGTTCCGGGGCGGTGCGTTCGGGGACGGCGGGTTCCGGGGCGGTGCGTTCGGGGGCGGCCGGCACGAGGAGCGCTTCCCGGGCGAGGGGGTGTACGAGGAGACGTACGCGCCGGTCCCCGACGACGAGACCGTGGCGTTGCGGGTCCCGGACCCGCCCCCGGTGCGCACGGAGGGCGCTTCCCCCGCCGTGACGGACGGGCCGCCGCCGGGTGGTGGCCGTGCGGCCCGCAGGAAGGCCGCCAGGAGGCGCCACGGGCGTCGCGGAGGTGCTCGGCCGTCGTCGGGCACGCAGGAGACCGCCGAGGCGTCCAGGGCGCCGCTGACGCGTGTGGAGGCCCGTCGTCAGGCCCGGGCGCGCAAGCCGGGTGCCGCGGTGATCGCCAGCCGTGCGATAGGCGAACTCTTCATCACGACCGGCGTGTTGATGCTGCTGTTCGTCACCTACCAGTTGTGGTGGACGAACGTGCGGGCGCACGCGCAGGCCGACAAGGCGGCTAGCAACCTCCAGGACGACTGGGCGAGCGGCAAGCGGAACCCGGGGGCCTTCGAGCCGGGCCAGGGCTTCGCGATCCTGCACATCCCGAAGCTGGACGTGGTCGTGCCGATCGCCGAGGGCGTCAGCAACGAGAAGGTGCTGGACCGGGGCATGGTGGGGCACTACGCCGAGGACCCGCTGAAGACGGCGATGCCGGAGGCGAAGAGCGGCAACTTCGGGCTGGCGGGCCACCGCAACACCCACGGCGAGCCGTTCCGGTACATCAACAGGCTGAAGCCCGGCGACCCGATCGTCGTCGAGACGCAGGACCGGTACTTCGTCTACAAGATGTCGTCGATCCTGCCGGTGACGTCGCCGAGCAACACCGGCGTCCTCGATCCGGTGCCCCGGCAGTCGGGGTTCACGGGCCCCGGGCGCTACATCACGCTGACCACGTGCACCCCGGAGTTCACGAGCAAGTACCGGATGATCGTCTGGGGCAAGATGGTCGAGGAACGGCCGCGCAGCAAGGGCAAGCCGGATGCGCTCGTCAATTAAGGGCAGATGACCAGTGGCAGCGACCACCGACACGGATCACGAAGAGCACACCGACGCGTCCGGCCTGCAGCCGTCCGCGGCACGCCGCCGTCGCGGCCCGCGGCGGACGGTGGCGCTGGTCGTCAGCGTCCTCGGTGAACTCCTCATCACGGCGGGCCTGGTGCTGGGCCTGTTCGTCGTCTACTCGCTGTGGTGGACGAACGTCGTCGCCGACCGCGCGGCCGGCAGACAGGCCGACGAGGTCCGTGACAACTGGGCCCACCAGAGGGTCGGTCAGGACGGGCCGGGGGCGCTGGACACCAAGGCGGGCATCGGCTTCCTGCACGTGCCCGCGATGGGCAAGGGCGACATCCTGGTGGAGAAGGGCACCTCGATGAAGGTGCTCAACGACGGCGTGGCCGGCTACTACACCGAGCCGGTGAAGTCGGAGCTCCCCACGTCGGGCAAGGAGGGCAACTTCGCGCTGGCGGCCCACCGGGACGGGCACGGGGCGAAGTTCCACAACATCGACAAGATCGAGAAGGGTGACCCGATCGTCTTCGAGACGAAGGACACCTGGTACGTGTACAAGGTCTACGGCATCCTCCCGGAGACCTCGAAGTACAACGTGAAGGTGCTCGGCGCGGTGCCCGAGGAGTCCGGGAGGACGAAGGCGGGGCACTACATCACGCTGACGACCTGCACGCCGGTCTACACGAGCCGGTACCGGTACGTGGTGTGGGGCGAGCTGGTGCGGACGGAGAAGGTGGACGGGGAGCGGACCCCGCCGGAGGAACTGCGCTGACCGGCCCCCTCCGAAAGGCCCGTCACCTGACCCGAGAGGCCCGGAGCCGCGACTTCTCCTCGCGGCTCCGGGCCTCTCGGGTGTCCGCCGCAGCGCCTCGGATGCGTGACCGACGTCGCCGGGGGGCGACGGAGAGGTTTTCCACAGGCTGTGTGCGCGCCGGGC
>NZ_BDJC01000016.1 GCF_002005565.1 Streptomyces sp. JHA26
GGAACACCTGCACCCCCGACGCGTCGCTCGACTGCGGCTCCCTCGACGACGGGTCGGCCGACCTCCGCTTCCGCCACGACGTCCTCGTCCACGGCGTGGCGGAACTCCCCGTCGAGAGGTGCTGCGGGGCGGGCACCTGTGTGCTGATCGCCCCGGGGGTGTTCGACCAGACCGACGACGAGGGCCTGACGTACGTCGTGTGCGGGGAACCGGGCCCGAGGCGAGGGTCGTCCGGTCCCGGCGCGGGGACAGCCGCCGAGGGAACCGGCCGAAATCGTTGCAATATAAAGTACCTCTCGAGAGGGACGGTTCCACCGGGAGCCGTGACCACGGTCCGGCCCGGAGAGAACCGAGTGGCGAGAAAACGCAGGACCCACGTGTCGGTACGCGGACACAAGCGCCGTCTGCCCGACGGGAGGACGACGTACGTACGTCGGCACACCCGGACCTACTGGACCGGGCGGAACCCCCCACTCACCGCGCGCAGACCGGACCGCTCCACGGGATCGGTGCGACGCGTCCCGACGCGATCGCCGTCGGACAGCACGCGGCGCCCCTCACCGAAGGTTCCGACGACCGCATCGGCCGAGTCGACGGAAGCGAACGCGGCCTGTGGCGCGTGGGGATGCTTCGGCCTTCTGTCCGCCGTCATGATCGTCGCCTCGCTGATATCGGAGAACGGTGAGCGGCCCTACCTGTCCGTCATCGTCCCGGTTTTCGTCGCGGCGGTGGCCGTGGGCTGGCTGTGCGGCCGCGCCTTCTCGCCCGGCACGGACCGGGGGCGCAGGCGGCTGGCGACGGCCAGGCGGATCGCGCTGACCTCGGGCATCGCCATCGCGGTGGTGCCGATGCTCGTCTGGGAGGCGATGTCCGACACCGAGGAACTGGCGCCCCTGTGGCTCAACGTCCTCCGGAACCTCGGCATGGGCTTCCTCCTGTCCTGGACGGCCGGCACGCGAAGGGGAGTCCGCGGCGCCGCTTCGGCGCCGAGCACGTCTCCCGACTCGTGCTCACCACGACACGAGGCTGCTCGGAACGACCGGACCGCCGGCCCGGGGGAGGCGCACCACCCGCCCCGCCAGGTGTGACGGGTCGCGGGTACGGCACGAGGGCGCATCGGGTGCGGGCCACCGGAGGGGGCGCCGGGGCACGGCCCGCGGCCCCCGACACCCGAGGGGACTCACACGAGGGGTGTGTCGACCGGCGGGGTGTCCGAGAACTCCCACCACGCGAGCGGCAGCCAGTCACCGCCGACGAAGCCGTCGACGGATGCTCCGGTGCCCCGGATGGCCACCTGAGTCCCCACCGGATAGCTGGTGCCGGACAGCCCGGAGACCGGGACGAGCAGCACACCGAGACGTCGGGTCACGGTTCCTGATCCTTTCCACGCTGTACGAAAGGGAAATATGCGTTCCCTGGATGCAAAGCATTCCATCGTGGACCAGTCTGGACAGTGAGGAAACTCGCACAATGGTGGGCGAACTGCATGGATCAAGGACTTTTTCGAGGGAGTGACGGGATTTCCCCGAACCACCATTTCCGAGAGTGATCGAGTGAACGCGCCCAGTGGAGGTGCTCGACGATGCAAGCCGTCATGTACAAGGGACCGTACGAAGTAGCCGTCGAGCAGGTGGAGGATCCCCGGATCCAGCATCCGAACGATGTGATCGTTCGGGTCACGTCCACCGCCATCTGCGGCTCGGACCTTCACATGTACGAGGGCCGGACCGCCGCCGAGCCGGGAATCGTCTTCGGCCACGAGAACCTCGGCGTCATCGAGGAGGTCGGTGAGGGGGTGACGTCGCTCAGCCGCGGCGACCGGGTCGTCATGCCCTTCAACGTGGCGTGCGGCTTCTGCAAGAACTGTACGGCCGGCTACACGGGCTTCTGCCTGACCGTGAACCCCGGGTTCGCCGGCGGTGCGTACGGCTACGTGGCCATGGGGCCCTACGTGGGCGGCCAGGCCGAGTACGTGAAGGTGCCCTACGCGGACTTCAACTGCCTGAAGCTCCCCGAGGGCACCGACAACGAGACCGACTTCGTCCTGCTGGCCGACATCTTCCCCACCGGCTACCACGGCAACGAGCTGGCCGACGTGCGTCCCGGGGACACCGTCGCCGTCTACGGCGGTGGCCCGGTCGGACTGATGGCCGCCTACTCGGCGCTGCTGCGCGGGGCGAGCAAGGTCTTCGTGGTCGACCGGGTGACCGAGCGGCTGCGGAAGGCCGAGGAGATCGGCGCCGTCCCGATCGACTTCACCGAGGGCAGCCCGGTGGAGCAGATCCAGGAGCAGACCGACGGCCAGGGCACGGACAAGGGCATCGACGCCGTCGGCTATCAGGCCCAGGCGGGAGGCGAGGGCCGCGAGGAGCCGGCGATCGTCCTGAACTCGCTGGTCGACACGGTCCGGCCGACAGGCGCGCTGGGCGTGCCGGGACTGTACGTCCCGCGAGACCCGGGCGGACCGGACGAGCAGGCCAAGCAGGGCATGCTGATGGTCTCCATCGGCCGCATGTTCGAGAAGGGACTGCGCATGGGCACCGGTCAGTGCAACGTCAAGCGCTACAACCGGCACCTGCGTGACCTGATCATCGCGGGCCGCGCGCGGCCCGGCTTCGTCGTCTCCCACGAGCTGCCTCTCGCCCAGGCGCCGTCGGCGTACGAGAAGTTCGACAAGCGCGTCGAGGGCTACACCAAGGTCGTCCTCCACCCCCACGAGTAAGGGCACCGGGACGGGCCCGACAAGGGGAACCCCCGGATCCTCGGTCCGGGGGTTCCTCGCGACGAGGCGGGGTCCCGCCCTCGAGCGGATCCAGCCCGGAGCCGGATCCGGAGCCGGACGCCCCGGCCGGACGCCTCGACGTCCGGCCGGGCCGGGCTCCGCGGGGTGCGGCAACGGCCGGGCGGGTCCGCATCGGCAGGTGGGACCGGGGTGGCGGCGTTCCGACGCACGTCCGGTACGCGGATCGGGTGAGGCGGACCGGCCCGAGTCGTCCCCGCCCGTCGTGGCGGCGATTCGGGGGAGCCGTCCGGTGCTTTGCTGCTCGGGCCGGTCGCACCCCCGCGACCGTGCTCGGCCAGGAGGGACACCGTGGCAGCGCAGCGCGAATGGGACGAAGCGAGGGTCGAGGCCTTCATGGAGAAGGCGCTCGGGGACATCAGCGGGACGATGACCCTCGGCCTGTGCCACGTGGGCGACCGGCTCGGCCTGTTCAAGGACCTCGCGGCCAACGGTCCCGCCGACAGCCGGGAGCTCGCCGACCGCCTGGACCTGAACGAGCGTTACGTACGCGAGTGGCTGCGCGGTCTCACCGCCGCGGGCTACCTGGAGGAATCGGAGTCCGGGCGCTTCATCCTCCCCGCCGAGCACGCCCCCGCTCTGGCCGACGAAGCGGGGCCCATGTTCCTGGGCGGCGTGTACCAGATGGTGCCCGCCGCCCTGGCGCCGTACGAGCGACTGATCGAGGCGTTCCGCAGCGGGGGAGGCGTACGGCAGAGCGACTACCCGGGCATCCTGTGGGACGGCATGAGCCGTTTCACCGGCAGCTGGTTCGAGAACGTGATGGTCGACGACTGGCTCGGCACGTTCCCGCACGTCGTCGAGAGGCTGGAGCGCGGCATCGACGTCGCGGACGTGGGATGCGGCGCGGGACGTGCCCTGATCGTGCTGGCCCAGAGGTTTCCCCGCTCCCGCTTCACGGGGTTCGACAACTTCCCGGCCCAGGTGGAACGCGCCCGGACGAACGCGGAGAAGGCCGGTGTCGCCGACCGGGTGACCTTCGAGACGCTCGACGCCGCCCAGGGGCTCCCCGGACGCTACGGCCTCGTCACCACCTTCGACGTCATCCACGACTCGGTGGACCCGCAGCGGCTCCTCGCCGCCATCAGGGCCGCGGTCGAGGACGACGGCGACTACCTGATGCTCGAGATCAACTGCGAGGACGACCGGGGTCCCGTCGCGGCGATGTTCTACGGGCTCAGCCTGTTCTACTGCATGACCACGTCCCTCGCGAGCGGCGGGGCCGGTCTCGGAGCGCGCGGCATGCCCGAGACGGTCGTACGCAGCCTGTGCACGGAGGCGGGCTTCGGCCACGTGGCCCGGTCCACGGCGCAGGACCCGTTCAACGTCCTCTACGACATCAAGCCGTAGGCCGCCGGCCCCGCACGTGCCGCGCGGGCTCGGGGGAGGGCTCGCTGTGCCGCGACATCAAGGAGGGCGGCTTCCCCCGCCCCCTCGGCCGTGAGGTCCGCGCCGCACTCCGCGGTCACCGATGGTGACGATTTCTGATCGGATCCGACTGATCCACCACCCTCTCGGAGCGAGTCCTTCACCGGCTTATCGGTCTGTCGTACGACGCCTCATACCAGAGCGGGACGTTGCCCGGGGGACTTTGTCAACTGCCCACCGCACATGATGCGCAGGCGACTACCGTCAGTGTCCGTCGGGTGACGTAGGGCCGGATCCCCCGGTCCGCCCGGCCGACACCGCGATGGCGCACGCCCGCGTGGCGCCGTGTGCCCGCGCGGCGCCCACCGCCGCGCGCGGGCACCCCACGCCCGACGGACCAACGGACCAGTACGAGGACCCCGATGTCTCACCTCCGCGCCCCCGCCGCGGGAGCAGACCGCCGTGAGGGCGGGCGGCACGGCCGGCCGGCCTCACGTACCGCCCCCGCGCCGCACGAGACCCCCATACGTCCCCAACTCCTGCGCCTCGCCGTGCTGCCGCCCGTGGCGGTCGCCCTCAGCGCCTGCGCGGCCGTGCTGTTCACCGTCCGCTCCACCGGTGCACGGCCCGGTCCCGTCCTGTGGTCCGTGCTCGCCGGGGCGGTGTCGGTGGCGATGGCGGCCGTCGTCATCGCCGCCGTCGCCGCCGACCGCGCCGCGCGGTCCGTGCGCGACCGCGTCGACGCGCTGCGCCGCAGCACCGCGCGCGGGGAAGGCGAACTGCGCGCCGTGGTCGAGGCCCTGCGCCGCGGCGAGACCCCGACCCGGCGCAAGCCGCGCGGCGGACCGCCGGACGACGCCGACGACTTCGAACTGCTCGCCGCCGACCTCTCCCGCGCCCACGACGGCGCCGTCACCGCCGTCGTCAAGGCCGCCCAGCTCTCCAGCCGGGCCGGCAACGAACAGAAGCTGGAGGTCTTCGTCAACCTGGCCCGGCGCCTGCAGTCCCTGGTGCACCGGGAGATCTCCATCCTGGACGAGCTGGAGAACGAGATCGAGGACCCCGACCTCCTCAAGGGCCTCTTCCACGTCGACCACCTCGCCACCCGCATCCGCCGCCACGCCGAGAACCTCGCCGTGCTCGGCGGCGCCGTCTCCCGCCGGCAGTGGAGCAACCCGGTGGACATGACCGAGGTGCTCCGCTCCGCCATCGCCGAGGTCGAGCAGTACTCCCGCGTCCGGCTGGTCCCGCCGGTCGACGGCACCCTGCGCGGCCACGCTGTCGCCGACGTCATCCACCTGCTGGCCGAACTCGTGGAGAACGCCACCCTGTTCTCCGCTCCGCAGACCCAGGTGCTGATGCGGGCCAACCTCGTCACCTCCGGCCTCGCCGTGGAGGTCGAGGACCGCGGACTCGGCATGCCCGTCACCGAGCAGAGCCGCATGAACGCCCTGCTCGCCGACCCCGACCAGGTCAACGTCGCCCGCCTGCTGGCGGACGGCCGCATCGGGCTGTACGTGGTCTCGCAGCTCGCCAAACGGCACGGGATCACCGTACGGCTGCAGACCAACATCTACGGCGGGGTCCAGGCCGTCCTGGTCGTCCCCCAGGCCTTGCTGGGCACGGCGCCCGGCACCCCGGACACCGGGGACCGGCCGGAGGAGACCACGGGGGCCACGCCGTCGCCCGTCCCGCCCCCGCAGCAGCCCCGGCCGCCGGCCGTCCCCCTGCCGCCCCCGCCCACGCCGCTCCCGCCCACGGCTTCCCCATCCGCGCCGCTCCCGCCCGCCCCCGCGGTGACCGGCCCCGGGGCGCCCGTGCCGCTGCCCGCGCGCCATGCCCGGGAGGACCGGGACACCCCGGCCGCCGCGGTGCCGGGGGTCCGGCCCGGGGACCAGGACGCCCTCGCCGAGCACACGGCCACCCCGCCCGTCCCGCGTCACAGCGCCGTGCGCGGCACCATGGACAAGCCCCGGCTGCCCCGCCGCCGCGCCCACGAGCACCTCGCGCCCCAGCTGCGCGGCGGTCCCGCACCGCGTCCGGACACCGACTCCGGGCACCTCGTCGGCCACGACCCGGGCCTGATGGCGGCCTTCCAGCGCGGAGTCGGTCTCGCCGAGGCCCAACAACACCTGGAACAGGCCTCCGTGGAGCCGGCCCGCACCGCCCCGCCGCACACGGAGCCGGCCCGCACCGCGTACCCCGAAGCGCACCGCCCGCCCGCGCCCCGGGCCGACCGCGCCGTCCCGCACGACGGGAGCGGCCCGGCCGGATGACAGCACCCCTGCCCATCCCCACGACCAGCGCTCCCGCAGACCTTCGTACCCCAAGGAGTCGATCCACCATGGCGAGCGATGCGCCGACCGGCCACGCGTCCGACCTCGACTGGCTGATGAGCGGCCTCGTGCAGCGCGTACCGCACACGACCAGTGCCGTCCTCCTGTCCTGCGACGGACTGGTGAAGTCCGTCCACGGCCTCGACGCGGACAGCGCCGACCACATGGCGGCCCTGGCCTCCGGCCTCTACTCCCTCGGCCGCAGCGCCGGCATCCGGTTCGGCGACGGCGGAGACGTACGGCAGGTCGTCGTCGAACTCGACTCGACCCTGCTCTTCGTCACCACCGCCGGCTCCGGCACCTGCCTCGCCGTGCTGGCCGGCCGCGAGGCCGACGCGGCCGTGCTCGGCTACGAGATGGCGATGCTGGTCAAGAGCGTCCGCCCCTACCTGGTCACCGCCCCCCGGCAGCACGCCGTCGAACCCCCGGCGATGAGGCCTTGAGGGTGGCCGCAGCCGGCGACGGGCCCTGGCTCGACGACGCGGCCGGACGGCTGGTGCGCCCCTTCACCGTCAGCAACGGCCGTACCCGGCCCACCGTCGCGCTCGACCTGATGTCCCAGGTGATGGCCACCGGGGCGACCCCCTTCGGCTACCTCGGGCCCGAGCACGCGCAGGCACTCGACCTGTGCCGGGGGCCCGTCCCGGTCGCCGAGCTCGCCGCCCGTCTGAGGCTGCCGGTCGTGGTCACCAAGGTGCTGCTGTCGGACCTCGTCGACTGCGGCGCGCTGACCACCAAACCCCCCGCCGCGTTCCACCACGACCCCACGGACCGGGCCCTTCTGGAGGCAGTGCTCGATGGACTACGACGACAGCTCTGACCACGGCCACGGCCACGACGGCACCGACCTGTTCCCCACCGCGCTGAAGATCCTCGTGGCGGGCGGGTTCGGGGTCGGCAAGACGACCTTCGTCGGCGCGGTCAGCGAGATCGCGCCGCTGAGCACGGAGGAACTGCTCACCACCGCCAGCGCCGCGACCGACAACCTCGACGGCATCGAGAACAAGCTCGAGACGACCGTGGCCATGGACTTCGGCCGCATCACCCTCGACCCGCAGCACGTGCTGTACCTGTTCGGTACCCCCGGCCAGGAACGGTTCTGGTTCATGTGGGACGAGCTGTGCGAGGGCGCGCTCGGGGCGGTGATCATCGTCGACACCCGGCGCCTGGAGGAGTCCTTCGCCGCCGTCGACTTCTTCGAGGAACGCGGCCTCGGCTTCGTCGTCGCGATCAACGAGTTCGACGGCGCCCACCGCTACGACCCCGAGGAGGTGCGCGCGGCCATGGACCTCCACCCCGAGATCCCCATCGTGCGCTGCGACGCCCGGATCTCCAGCTCCGGTGTGCAGACACTGCTCACCCTCGTACGCCACCTCATCGCCCACACGCCGGCCCCCACGACGGGGTTCGGCGCCGGAGCCCGCCCATGAGCTACGACCCGCCGCGCCCGGTCGGACGTCTGCTGCTCACCCCCGAGGACCGGGAGGCCCCCGCCCGGGTGCGGCGGCTGCGCCGGCTCGGCCTGGCGGAACGCCCGGATCCGGCCCTCGACGCCTTCGCGGCCCACCTCGCGGGGCTCGTCGAGGCGCCGTACGCGATGGTCAACTTCCTGGTCGAGGGCGGGCAGTTCTTCGCGGGCCTGCGGGCGCCCGAGATCCCGCCGGTGCGGCACGCGGACGGCACCGCCCCCGAGTTCGGCCGTATCCAGCCCCGCGACCACGGCTTCTGCCCCCACGTGGTGGTCCGGCGCAAGGCACTGGTCCTGGAGGACGTGCGCGACTACCCGCGCTTCGCGGGCAACGCCGTCGTCGACGGGTACGGCATCCTCGCCTACCTCGGCGCGCCGCTCATCGACAGCACGGGGATGGTGCTGGGCACGGTGTCCGCCGCCGACGTGCGTCCCCGGACCTGGGGGAGGACGGGTCTGGAGACCGTCAAGTCGTCGGCCGCGGACCTCGTACGGCGCATCGAGCGCAGCGCCGAGGACGGACTGCCGCTGTGAGCCGCCCGGGGACGGTGCGACCGGTGCGCGGGGCGTGAAGGAAAGCTGCGGCCGGGCTTAAGAAACGCTCGATGGACCCGGGGCGGCGCCGTGCGGCAGATTGCTGTGCGATCCACTTCCCTCCCCGGACGCGGGCCGTTTCGGCACGCCCGCCGCCGGGACCACACCCGTCAGGAGCCACTGCGTTGAAGGCGCTGGTCAAGGAGAAGGCGGAGCCCGGGCTCTGGCTCGCGGACGTCCCCGAGCCCGTCATCGGACCCGGTGACGTGCTCATCAAGGTGCTGCGCACCGGCATCTGCGGCACCGACCTGCACATCCGGGCCTGGGACGGCTGGGCGCAGCAGGCCATCCGCACCCCGCTCGTCGTCGGCCACGAGTTCGTCGGCGAGGTCGTCGAGACCGGGCGGGACGTCACCGACGTCAAGGCCGGCGACCGGGTCAGCGGCGAGGGGCACCTGGTGTGCGGCAAGTGCCGCAACTGCCTGGCCGGACGGCGCCACCTGTGCCGCGCCACGGTCGGGCTCGGCGTCGGCCGGGACGGGGCGTTCGCCGAGTACGTCGCCCTGCCCGCCGCCAACGTCTGGGTGCACCGCGTCCCCGTCGACCTCGACGTCGCCGCGATCTTCGACCCGTTCGGCAACGCCGTGCACACCGCCCTGTCCTTCCCGCTGGTCGGCGAGGACGTCCTCATCACCGGCGCCGGACCGATCGGCCTGATGGCCGCCGCCGTGGCCCGGCACGCGGGCGCCCGCAACGTCGTGATCACCGACGTGAGCGACGAGCGCCTGGACCTGGCCCGCAAGGTCGGCGTCAGCCTCGCCCTGAACGTCGCGGAGGCCACCATCGCCGACGGACAGCGCGAACTGGGTCTGCGCGAGGGCTTCGACATCGGCCTGGAGATGTCCGGCCGCCCCGAGGCGATGCGCGACATGATCGCCAACATGACGCACGGCGGCCGCATCGCGATGCTCGGCCTGCCCGCCGAGGAGTTCCCCGTCGACTGGGCCCGGATCGTCACCTCGATGATCACGATCAAGGGCATCTACGGCCGCGAGATGTTCGAGACCTGGTACGCCATGTCGGTGCTGCTCGAAGGCGGCCTCGACCTCGCCCCCGTGATCACCGGCCGCTACTCCCACCGCGACTTCGAGGCGGCCTTCGCCGACGCCGCGAGCGGCAAGGGCGGCAAGGTCATCCTCGACTGGACCGCGTAAGTCATCCGCCCTTCCTAGGAGCTCAGGAGCTTCCGAGATGTTCGACTCCGTGCGCGACGACCTGCGCGCCACCCTCGACGAGATCCGTGCCGCCGGCCTGCACAAGCCCGAGCGCGTCATCGGCACCCCCCAGTCCGCGACCGTGAACGTCACCGCCGGCGGCCGTCCCGGCGAGGTCCTCAACTTCTGCGCCAACAACTACCTCGGCCTCGCCGACCACCCCGAGGTCGTCGCCGCCGCCCACGAGGCGCTGGACCGCTGGGGCTACGGCATGGCGTCCGTGCGCTTCATCTGCGGCACCCAGGAGGTCCACAAGGAACTGGAGGCCCGGCTCTCCGCGTTCCTCGGCCAGGAGGACACGATCCTCTACTCCTCCTGCTTCGACGCCAACGGCGGCGTCTTCGAGACCCTCCTCGGCCCCGAGGACGCGGTGATCTCCGACGCCCTCAACCACGCCTCGATCATCGACGGCATCCGCCTGTCCAAGGCCCGGCGCCTGCGCTACGCCAACCGTGACATGGCCGACCTGGAGGCCCAGCTCAAGGCCGCGGGCGACGCCCGCCGCAAGCTGATCGTCACCGACGGCGTCTTCTCCATGGACGGCTACGTCGCCCCGCTCGCCGAGATCTGCGACCTCGCCGACCGCTACGACGCCATGGTGATGGTCGACGACTCGCACGCCGTCGGCTTCGTCGGCCCCGGCGGCCGCGGCACCCCCGAGCTGCACGGCGTCATGGACCGCGTCGACATCATCACCGGCACCCTCGGCAAGGCCCTCGGCGGCGCCTCCGGCGGCTACGTCGCCGCCCGCGCCGAGATCGTCGCCCTGCTGCGCCAGCGCTCGCGGCCCTACCTCTTCTCCAACACCCTCGCCCCGGTGATCGCCGCCGCCTCCCTCAAGGTGCTCGACCTGCTGGAGTCGGCCGACGACCTGCGCGTCCGCCTCGCCGAGAACACCGCCCTGTTCCGCCGCCGGATGACCGAGGAGGGCTTCGACATCCTCCCCGGCGACCACGCCATCGCCCCGGTGATGATCGGCGACGCGGCCAGGGCGGGCCGGATGGCCGAGCTGCTGCTGGAGCGCGGGGTGTACGTGATCGGCTTCTCCTACCCGGTCGTCCCCCAGGGCCAGGCCCGCATCCGCGTGCAGCTGTCCGCCGCCCACTCCACCGCGGACGTGGACCGCGCGGTGGACGCCTTCGTGGCGGCGCGCGCGGAGCTGGACGCCTGACGGGGGTCTGACCTGCGGTCACGGGTGAGAGAATCGGTTCCGTGATCGAAGCGCGGCGGCTGCACATCCTCCGAGCGGTGGCGGACCACCGCACCGTGACGGCGGCGGCCGCCGCGCTCTACCTCACCCCGTCGGCGGTCTCCCAGCAGCTGACCGCCCTGGAGCAGGAGACCGGACACCGCCTGGTGGAGCGCGGCGCCAGGGGCGTCCGGCTGACCCCGGCCGGCGAGATCCTGCTCAGCCACACCAACGCGGTCCTCGCCCAGCTGGAGCGGGCCGAGGCCGAGCTCGCCGCGTACGGCTCGGGCGAGGCCGGCACGGTCACGGTCGCCTCCTTCGCGACCGGCATCACCCTGGTCGTCGGGCCGGCGCTGGCCCGCCTCGCGGAGTCGGCGCCCGGCATCCGCATCCGCGTCCAGGACGCGGAGGGCGACGCCAGCCTGCCGATGGTCCTGGACCGGCAGGTCGACGTGGCGGTCGCCGTCGAGTACCGGGGGGCGCCGCCCGCCGACGACCCGCGCCTGACCCACGTCCCGCTGTACGCGGAGCCGTTCGACGCGGTCGTCCCGGTCACGCACCGGCTCGCCGACACCGCGGAGGTGCCGCTCGCGGAGCTGGCCAAGGACCCGTGGATCGGCCCCTACCCCGGCAACCCCTGCCACGACGTGGTCGTCCTGGCCTGCGAGGCCGCCGGTTTCCAGCCCCGCCTCGAGCACTCCTCGGACGACTTCCGCGCGGTGGTGTCCCTCGCCGCGGCCGACGCGGGCGTGGCGCTCGTCCCGCGCTCGGCGCTGCTCGGCATGGACCTGGCCGGCGTGGTCGTCCGCCCCGTCGACGGCGTCGCCCCCACCCGCCGCGTCTTCGCGGCCGTACGCCGGGGAGCCGAGGGGCACCCGCTGATCCGCCCGGTGCTGGACGCGCTGGAGGCGGTCGCCGAACGGTAGGACCGCGGCGGGCCCCGGACCGACGGGAACCGGCCACCCGCTGCCCGCAGTCTGGGCTGTCATGCGCGTGACCATGATCCTCCCGGCCCTGACCGAGGCGACGAGCCCGCTGTTCCGGCCCATCAAGTACTCGCTGTTCCCGCCGCTGGGCCTCGCCACCCTCGCCGGCTACCTCGACCCCGACGACGAGGTCACCCTCCACGACGAGCACGTGGAACGCCTGGACCTGGCCGCCATGCCCACCCCCGACCTGCTGGTGGTCCAGCCGTACATCACCTCGGCGCGGCGCGGCTACGAGATCGCCGACCACTTCCGGGCCCGCGGCGCCCACGTCGCGATGGGCGGCCTGCACGTCACCTCGCTGCCCGACGAGGCCGCGGCCCACGCCGACACGGTCTTCACCGGCCCCGGCGAGGACACCTGGCCGCTGTTCCTGAAGGACTTCCGCGACGGCGCCCCGGCCCGCCGCTACGACTCCACCCTGCGCACCCTCGCCGGACTGCCCCCGGTACGGCGCGACCTGATCAAACGCCACCTCTACCTCGTCCCCAACTCCCTCGTCGTCTCACGCGGCTGTCCCCACCACTGCGACTTCTGCTACAAGGACGCCTTCTTCGAGGGCGGCAAGTCCTTCTACACCCAAGCCGTCGACGACGCCCTCGCCGAGATCGACCGCCTGCCCGGCCGCCACCTGTACTTCCTCGACGACCACCTCTTCGGCAACCCCCGCTTCGCCGAGGCCCTCTTCGACGGCATGAAGGGCATGGGCCGGCTGTGGCAGGCGGCCGGCACGGTCAACTCCGTCCTCAAGCCGGGTCTGCTGGAGCGGGCGGCCGAGGCGGGACTGCGCAGCCTCTTCGTCGGCTTCGAGACGGTCAACGACGCCAACCTCGCCGAACGGCGCAAGAACCAGAACATCGGCACCGACTACGCGGCGGCGGTGCGGCGCCTGCACGACGCCGGGGTGATGGTCAACGCCAGCTTCGTCTTCGGGCTCGACCAGGACGGCCCGGACGTCTTCGACCGGACGGTCCAGTGGGCGGTCGAGCAGGGCGTCGAGACGGCGACCTTCCACATCATGACGCCCTACCCGTCGACCGGGCTGTGGCGCCAACTGGAGTCCGAGGGCCGCATCCTGCACCGCGACTGGGACCTGTACGACACCCGTCACGTCGTCCACCGGCCCCGGGGCATGACGGCCCGGCAACTGGAGGACGGCTACTGGCGGGCCTACCGCGACTTCTACCGTTGGTCCAGCATCTGGCGCGGCTCGGCGGCCCAGCCCGGCGGGCACGAGCGGCTGCGGCACCTCGCGTACGCCGGGGGCTGGAAGAAGTTCGAACCCGCCTGGGACCTGCTGATCCGCTCGAAGCGGGTGGTGCGGGCGCTTCCGATGCTGGAGCGCACGCTGAGCGCGTTCGGCGGGCGGTCCGGAACGCGCTGAGCGAGCCCCGTGTCCGGGACGGCGTCCCGGATGCGAACGGTCCGAGGCGGTGACCCCCTGCTCCGAGCTGCTCGGCACCCCCGCGACCACCGCGTGATTGTCAGTGCCGGCGGCTACGGTGCCTGACATGCCGGACGCAGAAGACGTACGCCGTATCGCCCTGTCCCTGCCGGACACCACGGAGAAGATCGCCTGGAGCATGCCCACCTTCCGGGTCGCGGGCAAGATGTTCGCCACACTGCCCGAGGACGAGACCTCCATCGCGGTGCGCTGTCCCAAGGAGGAGCGCGACGAACTGGTGCTGGCCGAGCCGGAGAAGTTCTGGACCGCCGGCCACGAGGCCCAGTTCGCGTGGGTGCGGGTGCGCCTCGCCGCCCTCGACGGCGAGGACGAGCTGCGCGACATCCTCGCCGACTCCTGGCGCCAGGCCGCCCCCACCCGGCTGCTGGAGGCCCACCCCCGGCTGGGGCTGCCGACCGGGGGCTGAAAGCCCTCGGGCGTTGTCGGTGCCCCGTGGCACGATCCGGAGACACGCGTGGCAGCCGGGGCCGGAGGGGGGCTCCGGCTGCCAGAGGCGCGGGGAGCACGGGAGCCGGTGCGGGCCGGCCGGCGGTGCGCGGACGGACCCGCGCGGAGCGGGGCTGACCTGCGGAGCAGCCGCCCGCCCTCACAAACGGTGCGCGACCACCGGCCCGAGTGCGGTATGGTTTTCCTGCACGTTCGGCCGGGGGAAACCCCAGGTCACACGGGCAACGGGACGTGGCGCAGCTTGGTAGCGCACTTGACTGGGGGTCAAGGGGTCGCAGGTTCAAATCCTGTCGTCCCGACTCGAGAGAGTCGCAGATCAGGGCCGGTTTCGGAGGCATCCGAAACCGGCCTCGACCGTTTTCGGGGACCGACGGGGACCCGTTCCGCTTGACTGGCGTCAACGGGTGATGACAAGCGGGAGCAGGCGCGGGGCGCCCCCGCCCCGCACGGAAGACGTCCCGCAGGCGCCCTCCCCGTGGCCCGCGGTATTCAGTAGCATCGGTCCCCAGGAATCACGGCTCGACACGGTCGCGCGGGCCGTCCCCGTACTCCTGGGAGCGATCGGAGAGAGCCGGGCGTCAGGGGGGCGATGCGTGAGAGTGCTTGTCGTCGGCGGGAGCGGGTTCCTCGGGTACGAAGTGCTCCGCCGGGCCGCGGCCGCCGGATGGGACGTGGCCGCCACCTACCGGACCCGCCCGGGGGACCTGCCGTCGGTCACCTGGTACCGGGCCGACCTGCGTGACCCGGACCGGATGGAAGAGCTGCTGGCCCGGGCCCGCCCGACCGCGGTGATCAACACGGCCGGCGGGCACGCCGACTGGGCGGTCACGGCCGACGGCGCGGCCCGGCTGGCCCTGGAGGTGGCGCGGGCCGGGTGCCGGCTGGTCCACGTCTCCTCCGACGCGGTGTTCTCCGGAGCCGCCGTCCACTACCGCGAGGACGCGCTCCCCGATCCCGTCTCCCGTTACGGAGCCGCCAAGGCCGCGGCGGAGACGGCCGTCAGGGTGGTGGTGCCCGAGGCCGCCGTGGTGCGCACCTCGCTCATCGTGGGGCACGGCCGGTCCGCGCACGAGAAGGCCGTGCACGCCCTCGCGGCCGGTACCCGCACCGGCGTCCTGTTCACGGACGACGTCCGCTGCCCGGTCCACGTGGACGACCTGGCCTCCGCACTCCTGGAGATCACGGAGTCGGGCGGATCCGGCGTGTTCCACGCGGCGGGACCGGACGCGCTGAACCGTCACGACCTGGGCGTCCTCATAGCCCGACGGGACGGACTGGACCCCGCCCGGCTGCCGGCCGGGCTGCGCAGCGACGTGGACCCGCCGGGGGGCCTGGACATCCGCCTCGTCACCGACGCCACCCGGAGCCGGGTCCGGACCCGCCTGCGGGGCGCGCGCGAGTTCCTCGGCGTCGACGCTCCGTGAGCCGGCCCGGCTTACCGCCCGGTGCCGCCGGGCGCGTCCGGCGGCGGTCGAGGAGACTGCCCCGCGCCGATCCGACCCTCGACGACGTGATGATCCCGGCCTCCTCCGGACGTCCGCGCGGACCCGCCCGACGTCGACGGAGCCGGTGCGGCAGGCGGCGAACGGCTGCCGGAACGTGGTCCCCGGGCGCGGTTTCCCGGGGAGGCAACGCAAGGGTGTCGGCGAAGAAAGCACCAAGACGATACGTCGGTCCAGTTCGTCGTGTCGGTCGACACATCAGTCATGGCTCTTGTCAAAAAGGAAGTGTGACTGCATGTCTGACGATGATTCCGCAGGGTACGGTGCGCACCTGCCAACCGGCGACCACCCCGCCCTGGACCTCGAGGAGATCCTCGGCCGGCAGCGGATAAGGACCGATCTCGGGAGCAGCGCCGGGTTCCTGCGCGGCCGACGGGTCCTGGTCACCGGGGCCGGCGGCTACATCGGATCGGAGCTGTGCCGACAGCTCAGCCGGTGGGGACCCGAGAGCCTCATGATGCTCGACCGCAACGAGACGGCCCTCCACCTGGCGGCCGGCAGCGTCGCGGGCGGTGCCTCGTCGGTGCGCCCCGGCATCCTCCTCGCCGACATCAGGGACTCCAGGGGACTGATGCGGCTCTTCCGCCGGTGCCGGCCGGACATCGTCTTCCACGCGGCGGCCCTCAAGTGGGTCCCCATCCTGGAGGAGTTCCCCGGCGAGGCCGTCAAGACGAACGTCTTCGGCACCCGGGCGGTCCTGGACGCGGCGCTGGCCGCGGACGTGGCGTTCCTGGTGAACATCTCGACCGACAAGGCGGTCGACCCGGTCGGGGTGCTGGGGTACTCCAAGCGCATAGCCGAGGGACTCACCGCGGCGGCCGCCATCCAGGCGGGCAGGCCGTACGTGAGCGTGCGGTTCGGCAACGTGCTCGGCTGTCAGGGGTCCTTCCTCGACGTCTTCACCCGCCAGGTCGCGGCCGGAGACCCGGTGACGGTCACCCACCCCGGGGTGACGCGTTACCTGATGACCGTGCAGGAGGCCGTGGAACTGGTCATCCAGTCGGCCGCGCTGGGCAGCGTCGGCCACGCCCTGGTGCTGGACATGGGGGAGCAGGTCCGCATCCTCGACATCGCCCGCAGGGTCATCGCGCGGACGGGCGCGGAGCTTCCGGTCCGCTACATCGGGCTGAGACCGGGGGAGAAACTCACCGAGTCCCTGGTGGCCCCCTCCGAGACCCCGGTCCGGTACGTGCACCCGAAGATCATGGAGGTGCCGGTGCCGGCCCTGAAGGCCGGGGACGGCCCCGACCTCGACGCCTGGGGGGAGGACCACGCCGTCGTCGCCGCCCTGCGGGCCACCTGCCGGGCCATGGAGGGCGGCTCCATGACGCCGGAAACCGGCCACTGGCCGGTCTGATCCCGGGCGGACGGCGCGCCGGACCCGCCCGGCGCGCCGGCCCGCGCCCTCACGCGCACCGGGAACAGGGCCTCACAGGTACCGGACGCCCTGCCGCGCGCTTCCCGCCAGGAACCCGGCCAGCCGCGCCCCGTAGCGGACGTAGCGCCGGCGCAGCGCGGGCGACCGCACCAGGTCCGGAACGTGCAGCACCAGCCAGCACCAGTTCATGACGACCACCCGGCCCTCACGCCGCTGGAACCCGGCGCGGCGGTACGCGGCGTACAGCCGGGCACCGGAGAGGCCGTAGTTCCACTTCTGTCGTGCCAGCGCGGCCGGCTCGTCCCGCAGCCGGTAGTGCATGGTGGCGTCGCCCGCGTAACGCACGAGGTAGCCGCAGAGCTGGGCGCGCCAGGAGAGGTCCATGTCCTCCCCGCCGCCCCGGTAGCGCTCGTCCCAGCCGCCCACCGCCGTCAGGACGTCCTTCCAGGCGCCGCAGTTCGCCCCCCGGGCGAACGGCAGGAAGTCCGTCTGCGCGTCCATCGGCAGGGGCTGCTCGTCGGCGCGGCCCGGGCTGAGGACGGACGTGTCCAGGCCACCCCCCACCAGGTCGGCCTCCTTCGCCGCCTCCGTCATCGCGGCCAGCCAGCCGGAGTCGGCGACGTCGTCCGCGTCGCAGAACGCGACGAAGTCGCCGCGCGCCGCGGCGACGCCCCGGTTGCGGGCGAGGCTCTCCCCGGGGCGGTCGGACGCGTCGACGACCCGCAGGTCCCGCAGTCCGGCACGGGCCCGTTCCGCCACCTCGCGGGTGGCGTCCGTCGAGCCGTTGTCCACGACCAGGACCTCGTACGGAACGGTGCCGGCCTGCCGGGACAGCGCGGTCAGCTGGGCGGCGAGCGTGCGGGCGCCGTTGCGCACCGGGACGACCACCGACACGAGCCGGGGCGCGCTTCCGTCGCGCGGTGCGGCGGCCGGCGGCCGGTACCCGTGCCGGACCAGGCGGGCACGCCGGACGACGCGCACGCCGGGTTCCAGGGCGACGGCCGGGTTCCCGGCGGTGCCGGTCCGCCGGCGGACCAGCAGCATGGGCACGGCGACCCAGGCCGCCGTGACGCGGTCCGCTTCCAGCAGCTCGCGCCGCACCAGATAGGCGCCGTCGAGGAGATCCCCGGGGGAGGGCGGGGATCCGGTGGCCGGAGACGGCAGGGTGAACCCGTCCACGAGACCGTCGTCCCGCAGCCCGAGCGTGCCGCACTGCACCAGGCCGACCGGAGCGCCGCCGTCCCCGCCGCCGTCGCGGGCCGCCCGCGACAGGTGCTCCAGGCAGTGGGGGAGGGCCTCGTCGCCGCCGCGCAGCACGGCGACGTACGGTGCCCGCGCGTTCCTGGCCGCCTCGACACACGCCGGCCCGAGTTCCTCGCGGGCACACCGCACGACCCGTACGGTCGGGGCTCCGGCCGTACGGGAGGAGCGGATGCCGTCCTCCCAGGGCGCCGGGCCGCCTCCGGGCGGGGCGGGGGCCGCCGTCACCACCGTCACGGAGACGGGCCGCACCGTCTGGGCGAGGAGGGTGCGCACCGTGCGCTCACCGCCGCCGTCCGGATCGGCCACCACCACCGCGATCCGGGGCAGCGGCGTGTCCGCGTCCTTCGCGTGGGCGCCGTCCACGTCCGCCCCTAACCGAGGTCGACCCGGGTCAGGGTGAACTCGATGTCGTTGGGCGGGGCGACCAGCAGCGGCAGCAACTCCTCACGGGTGCGGGCCCGTCGCCGCCGCTCCTCCTGGGCGGCCATCGCCTCCGTGTACGCCCGGCGCTCCGCGGACCCGAACCCGGTGTCGGGCGCCTGGGTGAGCGACTTGGGCCAGATCCGGTACCGGTAGAGCACCTTGCGCACGCTGCGCAGCCGGTACAGGCGGGCCGCCCGGAGGTGGAAGTCGGTGTCGGCGCCCAGCCGCACGGTGCCGTCGAAACCGCCGAGGGTCTCCAGCACCGAGCGCCGGACCACCGAGGACGGATGCAGGAGCACGGTCGTCCGCCCCAGCCGCATCCACAGGTTGCCGTTGCGGGGCATGCGCCGCCGCCCCGTCGTGCGGCCGGCCTCGTCGATGTAGGAGTAGGCGCACCCGACCAGGTCGGCGCGGTCCTTCTCCAGGACGGCCAGCTGATGGCGGAGCCGGCCCGGCAGACTGATGTCGTCGGTGTCCTGGAAGGCCACGTAGGGGGTGTCCACCGACTCCAGGACCTTGTTCTTGATCCGCAGGTGCCCGACGTTCCGGGAGGTGCGCAGCACCGTCAGCCGCGGGTCGTCGGCGTACGGACGGAGTACGGGGACCCACTTCTCGTCGGGCGAGCAGTCGTCCACCACCGTCAGCCGGAGGTCCGGACGGTCCTGGGCGAGCACCGACGCGACGGCCGCACCCAGGTACACCGCGCAGTCGTAGTGGGGCAGGACGACGGTCACCGCCGCCTTCGCCGGACCGGCTGTCGCCATCGGGTCTCCTTCCGGGCCGCCCCCGGGGCGGTCTCGTGTGTCAGTGCCCGGCAGCCGCTCCCGCGGCGGGTTCCCCGACGGTGGGGCTGCGGAAGTCCCCCTCGTCGCCCCACGCCACATGACGCCGGGGCCGTCCCGTCACCCCGCGCACCGCCAGGGAGCCGGCCACGCCGCAGAACCAGGTGAAGTGCACTCCCTTGACCAGCCAGCGCTGCACGCCGCGCACGGGACCGCGGCTGCCGTCCCACGCCGCGAGCGGCCACAGGCCGTGGAAGAGGATCCGGGTCAGGTAGACCCGCGCGGTGGGCCAGGGATAGTCGGCGACGCAGGTCACGTGGCTGTAGAGGGAGCGGCGCAGCCGCTGGAACGTGTCGTGGGTGCGGCTGACGCGGTAGAAGCTGATCCGGGCCTCCGGCAGCACCTCCAGGTCGTGCAGCGGATCGGACGCCTCGGCGTCGAGCAGCTCGAACACCACGTACCCGTCGTCGGTCAGGCGCCTGACCGGAATGCCGGTGCCCAGGACGTCCGTCGCGACCACCAGACAGGCCGCCGCCGGGCAGGCCTTCGGCGGAGCGGTGACGCCCGAGACCCGCTCCATGGCCTGCGAGGTGGCCGTCTCCCGGGCCAGCGCCACCGAGTGCGCCCCGACCGCGCCCCGTTCCCCGCGCTCCAGGAACCGGGAGACCAGCAGGGCGAGGCAGCGGGGGGCGATCTCGATGTCGTCGTCCGTCCAGAGCCAGCCCGAGTAGCCGAGATCCTCGGAGAGCCGCAGCACCGTGCTCACCGTGCGCAGCTTCCCCGGCCCGGGGAGGGCCAGGCCGACCAGGGTGAGGGCCAGGTCCTCGGGGACCAGCCCGGACAGCCGGCGCAGCCTGCGCAGCGCCTCCTCGTCCTCACCGGGGCCGTACTGCATGCCCACCCACATCGTCAGCGGGAGGGACGGATGGGCCTGCCGGACCTCCGCCAGGGAGTCCAGCACGTGACGGAACGTCTGCTCGTGCGCCTCGGCGTCGCACCGCCCCACGTAGGTGGGCAGCAGCACCCCGAGGCCACCGGACGGCAGCGGAAACGCCGCCCCGCCGGGCCGCACGCCGGTCACGCCGTCCTCGCGCACCTCGCCGCGAACGTCCGAGTCCGGCCCCTCGCGCCCCACCAGGACGTACGGGGTGGGGCGGGTGGGCGGCGGCGCGAAACCGCGGGCCACGGCCCGTTGCCACCACACACGACGGTCCACGGTCCCCCCGCGCATCCACGTCCCCTTCGTCGTTCCGAGCGGAATTCCCTCTGGTCCTGACACGGGGTGCGGCCCACCGGTCCCGTCCCGGCGGTGAACTCCGGAAGAGGCGGATCAAACCGTGGTGCGGGCAACGCACTGGTGAGCGATGAATGAGGCTGGGTCGGTACGCTAACCAGCCGCCGGGCGGGCCTGCAAGAGCGGGTCCGGGCACGGGGGCCAGATGGCCGAAATGCGGGGGCCGGGACCCCGCCTCCGGCCGGTCGCCCCGTAGGATCCCCCGAAACCGGCTTGCGAGGGACCCGGACTTCGGGGGAATCGCGATCCCGGCCGCCCCGCACACCGCGTGTGGCAGGCTGAGCCCGCCGGCGCCGGCCGGGGCGGCGAATCCCGGCCGGGCCGCGAATCCCGAGCATCGAGTCCGACATTGCGTGCCGTTTGTCGCGGTCGACAGAAAGGTGACAGACATGGGCTATTCCGTCGGTGCCCGAGAGGAGTTCCACGGCATGTCCGAGCCCGCCGACCGCAAGATTCTCCTGCACGCGCAGGGCATCGTGAAGCGCTACAAGCGCCGCCGCGTCCTGACCGGTGTGAATCTCGTGGTGCGCGCGGGCGAGGTCGCCGCGATCGTCGGCAGCAACGGGGCGGGCAAGTCCACCCTGCTGAAGATCTGCGCCGGCCTGATCTCCCCCGACAAGGGGCGGGTCATCGTCTCCGGCAGCCTCGGGTACTGCCCGCAGAACGCCGGCGTCATGGGTTTCCTGACCCCAGGGGAGCACTTCACCCTCTTCGGCACCGGCCGGGGCCTGAGCCGCAAGGAGTCCGACCACCGTGGCCGGAAACTCGCGGGAGAACTCGACTGGTCCCCCGCGCGGGGCGTCCTCGCCAAGGACCTGTCGGGCGGCACCCGCCAGAAGCTGAACGTCGTGCTGTCGGCCCTCGGAGCCCCCGACCTGCTGCTGCTCGACGAGCCCTACCAGGGGTTCGACCACGGTTCCTACGTGGACTTCTGGCGGAGCGTCTGGGCCTGGCGCGAGGCCGGCCGGGCCGTCGTCGTGGTCACCCACATGCTCAACCAACTCGACCAGGTGGACCAGGTGCTGGACCTCACCCCCGGCAAGGACAGGGGCATCCGATGACAGCCACCCTGCGGATGGCGGACATGACCTTCCGTGAACTGCTGCGCCGGCGAGGCGTTCTGGGCCTGCTGCTGCTGGTCCCGCTCGTCTTCTACCTCGGGCGCTACGACCAGACCGGACAGGCCGTCCGCTTCGCCAGCCTGGGCGTGGGCTTCGCGGTCAGTGCCGCGGCCCTCTTCTCCACGGTCGGCGGCCGGGAGATCGAACCGCTTCTGACCCTCTCCGGGTTCCGCCCGCTCCAGCTCTTCGTGGGACGCCTGCTGGCCCTGCTCGCCGCGGGCCTGGGCGTCAGCGCCCTCTACGCCGTGGTGATCCTGGTCGGGCAGGACGTGCGACACCCGCAGGCCGTCCTGGCGGAACTGGCCCTGACCACGCTGGTCGCCGTGCCCCTGGGGCTGCTGCTCGGGGCGGTGGTGCCGAGGGACATGGAGGGCGCCCTGCTGCTGATCTCCGTCATCGGCGCCCAGATGGTGATGGACCCGGCCAAGGATTCGGCCAAGGTGCTGCCCTTCTGGTCGACCCGGGAGATCATCACCTACGCCGTCGACGGCGCCGACGCCGGTTCGCTCACCTCGGGGGTCGCCCACGCCGTCGCCGTGACGCTGCTGCTGGTCGTGGCGAGCGGGTGCGTGATGGCGGGCCGATTGCGGCGCCGACGCCATCTGCAATTCGCGTGAATTACGCCCCGGACCACTGGAAACGCCCCGCGCGGCAAAGCGCCGGGGCGTTCCTGCTTTGGTGCGGCCGACTTCGGTGACCGGCGCGATAACCGTCGCACAAAGCCTCTCTACCCCGTGGAAAAGAACGCGTGTAGTATCGGCAACCGCCCTGCCGCTCCCTGTTCTCCACGCGGCCCGGTGGACCCGCTGTCCGTCTCTCCAATGGAAGGGGAGCACGTGAACGACGCCCTTGGTTCGTCCACCGGTGAATCCACCGGGCGGGCTCACCGAAGGACTCCGGAGCGCTCTTCCCCTTCCCCGGACCTCAGCGGATGCCGGAACGGTCCGGTGGTTCCCCGTACGGACACGACGGAACACCGCGAGGCGGCGCCGGCGTAGGCGCCCGCTCCGGCGTCGGCGACGCCGTGCCGGTCACTCGCGACCGGTCGGGGAACGACCTCGAGGACCAGGGCGCCCCGCACCTCCGCCCGAACGCGCGACACCTCATCCGAACGCGTGACACGGCCGGCTCCTCGTCGCGCGACCCGCCCGGACGACAAGGGGGAAGACGCTGGTGAACGCCTTACCGAAGCTCGACCACCACACCGAACTCCACGCCGCACCACCGCTGTGGCGCCCCGGGCGCGTACTCGCCCGGCTGCGCGACCACCGGCCGGGTCCCGTCCACATCATCGATCCCTTCAAGGTCCCGGTGACGGAGGCGGTCGAGAAGGCGGCGGAGCTCACGCGGCTGGGCTTCGCCGCCGTCATCCTGGCCAGCACGGACTACGAGTCGTTCGAGTCGCACATGGAACCGTACGTGGCGGCGGTGAAGGCGGTCACGCCGCTGCCGGTCGTCCTGCACTTCCCGCCCCGCCCGGGGGCCGGGTTCCCGGTGGTCCGCGGCGCCGACGCGATGCTGCTGCCCGCGCTCCTGGGCTCCGGCGACGACTACTACGTGTGGAAGAGCTTCCTGGAGACCCTGGCCGCCTGCCCCGGCCGCATACCCCGCGAGGAGTGGCCCGAGCTGATCCTCACCGTCGCCCTCACCTTCGGCGACGACCGGCGCACCGGGGACCTGCTCGGCACCGTGCCGGTGAGCACCACGAGCACCGAGGAGATCGACCGGCACCTCCACGTCACCCGCACCTTCGGCTTCCACATGGTCTACCTGTACTCGCGCAACGACCACGTGCCGCTCGAGGTGGTACGGCACTTCCACAAAGGGCTGGGCCCCGACCAGGTCCTCTTCGTGAGCGGCAACGTCCGCACCGGCCGGCAGGTCGCCGACTACCTCGACAACGGCGCCGACCGGGTGGGATTCGCCGGAGCGCTGGAGCACCCGGACTGGCGGACCACCCTCGCCGAGATCGGCGGGGCACACCCCGCGGCCCCGGCCCGCCCGGGGAGCGGACGGTGACGGCCGCCCCGGTCACGGCCCTGTCCGAGGACTACACGCGGTCCATGCTCGCCGCCGAGGCCGCCAACCGCGACCACGTCACCCGGTGCGTCGCCGAGACCGGGGGGTCGCCGGACCTGGTGGCCCACACCGCCGCCCTCCGCCTGTACCTGCGGGTCCCCCACTTCCTCACCGAGTGGACGACCGACCCGCAGCGGCGGGCCGCGGTCTCCCGCGCACTGGCCCTCGACATCGTCTCCATGAAGCTCCTCGACGACCTGATGGACGACGACACCGGCCTCGACCGGGTCGAACTCGCCTGTGTCTGCCTCCGCCTCCACCTGCGGGCCCTCCACGAACTGGCCTCCCTCGCCCGGCGGCCGGAGGCGGTGACGGACGTCCTGGAGCGGGACGCCGTCTACCTCTGCGGCGGTCAGATAGGCACCAAACGCAGCCGGGCGACGAACCTCCAGGAGTGGCGCGCCCACGCGAGCACCTACGGCGCCGCCTTCCTGGGCCGCTACGGGGCACTCGCGGCCGTCTGCGGCGGGGAGGGCCAACCGGACGACGCCGTGCGGGAGTTCGCGGAGGCCTTCGCGCTGATCATCACCACGGCCGACGACCTGACCGACTACGACCGCAACGGCGAACGGGACGGCAACCTCGCACATCTGATGCGGACCGGAGCGGTGGCCGGCCAGGACGTCGTCGACCACCTGGAGGAACTGCGCGGGCGGGCGCTGGCCGCCGTACAGGTGCCGCCCGGCGCCCCCGGCCTGGTGCAGGTCATCCACCTCTACACGGACGACGTACTGACCCGGCTCGTCCCCCGGCACCTGGGCGGATGACCGACGGCCGGCCGGAGCACCTCCGGCCGGCCGCCCCGCCCGTCCCGGAGCCCGCCGTCAGTGCGCCGCCCCGCCCCGTACCATCAGGTCGTCGAACACGAAGAGGTCGACGTCCGTGTGCGCGAAATCGTCGAGCACGTCCCGGGCGGTGTGCGCGATGGGCCGGCCCGGCCCGTTGAGCGAGGTGTTGATCAGCGCGGGCACGCCGGTCAGCCCCTCGAACGCGTCGAGCAGACCGTACAGCCGGTCCTCGCCGGGGCCCAGGGTCTGGATCCGGCAGGTGCCGTTGACGTGCCGGGCCTCGGGCGCGGTCCCCTCCGGCAGCCGGTACTCGAAGAGCATGTACGGCGACGGCGCCTGCCCCGGGTACAGCGCGGCGAACCGCTCGTCGCGCATCACGGCGCCCAGCGGCCGGTACCACTCGCGCTGCTTCAGCTTCCCGCTCATGCGCTCGCGCATGCCCGGCACCGAGGGAGAGCCCAGCAGCGACCGGTGCCCCAGCGCGCGCGGCCCCAGTTCGGCCGCCCCCTGCGTCAGCGCCACGACGCCGCCCGCGGCCAGCACCCCGGCGACCTCGGACCGGTCGTAGTCGACGGCCCGCAACCCCACGCTCTCCACCGCGTCCAGGACGTCGGCGCGGCTGTCGCCCCCGCCGTTGCGGTAGACGTCGAACGGCTCCGGCGACACACCGGCCACCTGCGAGAGCGCGTAGAGACCGGCTCCCGTCAGGTGCCCCGCGTCCCCGCAGGCGGGCGGGACGGCGATGTCCCGCCCGTACTCCGCCCGCAGCGCCGAGTTGGCCACGATGTTCAGGGCGCAGCCGCCGCCGAGGGCGATCGGACCCGTCCCCGCGTCCGTGCGCGTCACGTGCCGGTCGAGCACCTCCCGGACGGCGCCGGTGAACATCTCCTGGAACGTCGCCACCACGTGCGAGGCCGTCTCGAACCCGGAGTCGAACTCGGGCCGGGCGGCCAGGTCCGCGCGCACCCGCTCGGCGAGCTCCCGGTCGTTCATCACGTCCGGGTCGACCGCCAGCAGCTGTTCGCGGATGCGGGCGTCGGGCTGCCCGTAGCCGCCCAGGGCCATCACCTTGCCGGCCACGCTGGGACTCGGTCCGAAACCGAGGAGGTACCCGATCGCCGTCCACCCGAAGCCGTTGCCGTACCAGGGCAGCGGGTCCTTGTCGACCCACTTCAGAGCCCCGTCCGACACCCGGAACAGGGAACTGCGGGTGAGCTGTCCGCGGCCCTCGTTGACCAGGACGACGGTGCCCTCCTCCCAGCCCGCGTAGTGGGCGGCCAGCGCCGCGTGGGAGACCTCGTGGGTGACCACGACGCATTCCACCCGGCGCCCCAGCATCTCGCAGACGGTCCGGTGATGGAGCGCGCCCGCCGCCGTCCGCTCCAGGGCCCGGTCCATGTCGGGGATGCGCAGCAGCGCGCTGCGCACCGGCGTGCTCACGGCCACCAGGTCGATGCCGTCGACGTCCACGCACTCCTGCGCGAGCACGTGCCGCAGGGCGACGTCGCAGCGGTGGTCGTGCTTGACCCGGGTGAGCCGCTCGGTCTCGACGGCGAAGACCAGCCGACCGTCCTCGAAGTAGGCGACGCCGGTGTCGTGCCCGGCGGAGTGGAGCGAGAGTACCTTCATCAGCCCTCCTGAGGCGTGGACGAGGACGGTTCGGACGCGGCGGACGACGGGGACGACGGGGACGACGGCGTGAGCCTGCGGATGTCCGAGTACGGAGCCCACTCGATGCCGCGCAACGGCCTGCCGCACAGCCCGCGCGCGTACAGCTCGCCCCCGATGCCCGCGAACCACGCGAAGTACAGCCACTTGATGAGCGCCTTCTGCACGCCGTGGCGGGCGCCGTGGGAGGAGTCGAAACCGGTCAGGGGCCACATGCCGCCGAAGAGGACGTGACCGAAGTAGTGACGGACCACGGGCAGCGGCCAGTCGGCGACGTCGACGAGGTGGTTGAGCAGCAGCCTGCGGATCCTGCGGCGGGTCTCACCGGCCGGCCCCGCCACGTAGTAGTGGCACCGGGCGTCCGGGACCAGCCGCAGGCGGGCCAGCGGGTCGGGCAGTGCGGGGTCGAGGAGACGGAAGCACACGTAGCCGTCGTCGGACAGGTACCGTCCCGGCAGCCCGCCGGCCACCACGTCGGTGGCCACCAGGAGGCAGCAGCCGTGGGGGTAGTTCGTCGCCGGCGCGGCGATCGCCTTGGCCCGGGACAGCAGCCGGGAGGTGGCGTACGCGTGGGTGTGCGCGATCTTGGTCGCGCCGACCGCGCCGCGGCACCCCGCCGCCAGGAAGTCCCGCACCAGCCGGGACAGGCAGCCGTCCTCCAGGGCCACGTCGTCGTCGGCCCACCCGACGCCCGCACAGCCGAGGAGCTCGGCGACCGCGATCGCCCCGTTGAGGGTACGGGGCTTGCCCGGCCCGGGCAGCGAGAGACCGCAGACCCGCAGACCGGGAAGCCGGACGCGGGCGTCGTCCAGCAGCACGCGCAGCCGCCGCAGCGACTCCTGCTCCTCACCGGCCGCCGACCACTGCATGCCGACGAACAGCACCAGGGGCACCCGGGGATGGTCCTCGGCCACCGCGGCCGCCTGGTCCAGCAGCGCGCCGAACCACTGCCGCTGCCGCGCCAGGCCGGTCCGGGCGACGTAGGTCGGCACGACCATCGCGATGCCCGGCTGCCCGGCGGGCGTGCGCAGCGCCGCCGCGGCCTCCTCGGCCCGCAGGGTACCGCCCCCCGGCAGACCCGGCAGCACGTGCCGGACCGGGACGTCCCAGGACTCCGGGGGCCGGAAGCCCCGGGCCATCGTGCTGCGCAGGTGGTGCGTCAGGAGCCCCTCGCCTGACGGCCGGCGCCTGCGCCGCCCGAGCGGGCGGTTGAGGGGGACCGGCGGTCCCGGACGGGCCGGCGGGCGCGGGACGGCCGGGGCCGCGGGCTCAGAAGTCACGGTCGGTGTTGGACGTGGACCGGTGCAGGCTGCGCAGGCCGTCCAGGGTGTTGCGCCACTGGCCGGTCACCGCCATGTGCGACAGCAGCGGCCTGATCATCGAACGGCGCATGAAGAAGGACCGGTACGCCCGCTGGGCACGCTCCTGCGCGTCCGGCACCAGGTAGCCGATCCGCGCGTCGAACTCGCCCCGCACGAACCGGTCCCAGTAGTCGGACGGAATCTGGCCGGCGGCCACGGACTCCGTGTGCAGGGGGGTGCCGGGCAGGGGCGTCGCGGTGTAGAAGCTGGCGTAGTCCAGGGGGAGCCGGCAGGCGAGGTCGACGGTCTTGCGGAACTGCTCCCGGGTCTCGCCGAGCCAGCCGACGATGAAGTACCCGAAGCCCTTGATCCCGGCCTCGTGGGCGGAGGTGACCGCCTTCTCGATCTTCTCGATGTTGCTCTCCTTGCGCATCCGCTCGAGGATCTCGGTGTCGCCGTGCTCGATGCCGAACCGCAGGCGCACGCACCCGGCCCCGGCCATCGCCTTCAGCAGCGGTTCGGGCACCAGGTCGACCCGGGTGGGCGCCTCCCAGCGGACCTTGAGGCCCTGCTCCCCGATGAGCGCGCAGATCTCCCGCACCCGGCCGCGGTGCAGGGTGAACACGTCGTCGTAGAACATGATCTCCTTCACCCCCCACCGTTCCTTGAGCTCCGTCATCTCGCCGACGACGTCCTCGGGGCTGCGGTACATGGACTTCTTGTCCACGGCCTGCTTGAAGCAGAAGCTGCACTTGAAGGGGCAGCCGCGGCTGGAGATCATCGTCGCGAACGGCCGCGGGGCCATGATGGAGTAGTAGCTGTCCATCGGGAGCCCGGAGCGTTCGGGCCAGCCG
This sequence comes from Streptomyces sp. JHA26, assembly GCF_002005565.1. Classification (GTDB taxonomy): domain Bacteria; phylum Actinomycetota; class Actinomycetes; order Streptomycetales; family Streptomycetaceae; genus Streptomyces. Next base: position 28,321 of record NZ_BDJC01000016.1, read on the forward strand.
ACCTCCTCCAGGTTCACCATGGGCGCGGCACCGCCGTCGTGCTTGCGGGTCACCAGGCCGCGGATGCCCTCCGGGTCCTCGCCGCGCTCCATCGCCTCCGCCAGTTCCGGCATGATCGTGATGCCTTCGCCGACGCCGATGTAGTCGATGCAGTCGTGGACGAGGTTCTCGTGGGCGTACACCTCCGTGTGCGGCCCGCCCAGGATCACCTTGGCCCCCGTGCTCCGGGCCGCCTCGCACGCCTCGACGGCGCCGGGCAGGCCGGGCGTCGTGGTGCTCACCCCGACCAGGTCCGGCTCGAAGTCCGCGAGCAGTTTGCGCAGTCCTTCGCTGTCGAGGCCCAGGGCGGGGGTGTCGACCTGGATGACGTTGTGGAACCCGGCCGACTTCAGCGCGGTGTGGATGTAGCCCAGTCCGAGGTGGGGCAGTACACCGGCCCGCTTCTGGACCCGGGCTATCTGGCGGGTGTTCAGGCACAGGTCGTGGTGGCGTACGAGGGCGATGCGCAGCCTGCGCTTGCGCCACAGCGGCAGCGTCGAACGGGCCGGGGACGCGGCCGTGGTCGAGCAGCCGCCCGAGGCCGCCCCCGTGGCGGGGCCTGTGCTGATCACGGGCAGTGTTTTTCGCATGCGGTGCGCTCCTTCTGTGCCCTGCGGCTGTGGTCGGGTACGGTGCGCGGGTCCGAGGGGTGTGCGGGTGTGCGGTGCCAGGCCGCTAGGACCGGTGGTCGGCCCGCCGGGTGGCGAAGCCCTCCAGTTGCAGCAGGTAGAGCGCCAGGGGCTGGAGCCGGCTGACGCGCTGCGGTGCCCCGGGCCCCCGGCCGGCGGCCAGCAGCCGCTGCAGGAAGCGGTCGGGGCTGCGCCACCACCGTGGTTCCACGGCCACCGCGTGCGCGAGGAACCGCAGCAGGTACGCCAGCCGGTGCGCGACCAGCGGGGGGCCGTGCCGCTGGGGCACCGACGAGGCGAAACCCAGGTCCGCGTGCTCGGGGAAGGCCCGGTGCAGCGCCCGGTCGTGGAACGTGCCGTCGACCAGGAAGCGGCGCGGCACCGCGGCGAGGTGGTCGAAGAGGGCGTGGTCGAGATAGGGGGTGTGCGTCACCAGCCGTCCGTCGCCCAGGGCGAACGGAGCCGCGGAGATGGAGCGGCGGGTCCGGTTCCAGAAGAAGAAGGAACTGAGGGGGCAGGCGCTGTCTGCGTGCCGGGCCAGCTCGGTGACCAGACGCCGCCGGGCCACCTGCCTGCTCCACAGCACGCTCGTGCGCGGACCCAGCAGATGCTCCACGTGGGGGCCGGTACGGCCCGCGTCCAGCAACCGGTCCGCCAGGCCGGGCAGGTCGGTGGAGTCGTAGGGGTGGGCCCGGATGAAGGCGATGCTCGGGTTCTGGGCCAGTTCCCCGCCGCCGAGACCGTCGTAGGAGACGCGGCTGTGGCGCCGCAGGTGGGCCAGGAGCGGCTGGGTCCACGCGCCGTCCAGGGTCGTCATGCCCTGCGCGGGCAACGCGGACAGCTCGGCGCGGAACTGCGCGCGCGGGCGCGGTACCACCGTGTGCGGCAGGCCCAGCCGAGCCGCGAGAACGGCCGCGACGCGGGCGTCGGCCCCCGGATCGGGCGGGAACTTCGAACCGCTCACGCACCGTCGCGGCGGTGTTCCCAGGCGGCACAGTTCGAGCAGGATGTGCCGCGAGTCCCGGCCGCCGCTGAGCGGCAGGTCGTACGGCTCGCCGGGCGCCCGGCGAGCCACCGAGGCGCGGAACAGGTCGACGAAGCCGTCGACCGCCTGTTCCTCGGTCATCGCGGCGGGCCCGGGGCACGGCAGCTTCCCGGACCGGAGCCGCGTCCCGCCGGTGTCCCAGCTGAGCGTGGCCGACGGGGGCAGCGCGCGGATCCCGGCGAAAGCGGTGTCCTCGGCGAGGAAGAACCCCAGCCGCAGGAAGACGGCCAGCGCGTCGTGGTCCAGCTCGACGGGTCCGTCGTCCGGCAGCAGCGCCAGCGGGTCGGGGGAGAGGGCGAGCGAAGCGCCGCCGGACCGGTAGAAGAGGGGGCAGACGCCGTAACGGTCGTTGCGGGCCACCAGGCGTTCGCCGTCCCAGCGCCATCCGGCGAAGACGCCCTCGGCCGGCGGGCCCGGGTCCAGGTGGTCGCCGGTGAGGGGGTGTCCGAGGCGCACCTCCTCGTCGCCCTCCGCGCGCACCCCGCCAGCCCCCGCGACCAGGAGGAGGCGGGGGGCGGGCGCGGTCTCGCGGCGGACGGTCACCGGGCGTCCAGCAACGCCCGGAGGGCGGCTCCGATCCGGTCCGTCACCGCGTCCTGGTCCAGTACGGAGTCGGCGAAGGAGATCGCGGCCTTCTTGTGCCCCTCGATCACCGACGGACGGGACAGCCAGTCGTCCGCCGTGTCGAAGAGCTCCTCGGGCGTGGCACAGGCGCGGCCCAGTCCCTCCTCGTCGATGAGTCCCGGCACCCACTGCTCCATGGGCAGCCCCGATTCGAGCATCAGCACCGGTATGCCGAAGTAGGCCGCCTCGAGGGTGGTGTTGGGGCCGGCCTTCGAGATGAGGAGCCCGTACCTGGACCGGGAGGCACGGCGGATGTAGTCGAAGTACTCGCTCTGGCCGAGGACGCTGTGGAACCGCCAGTGGGGCCGCCCGACCGCCGCGGTGCGCCGGGCCAGCTCGGGGTCGCCGTAACCGACGAAGACGAGGTCGATGCCGGGGTGCCGGTCGGCGAGGCGCCGCACCAGCTCCGGGTACGTGTCCCCGCCCCGGTTGGAGAAGACGATCACCCGGGGCCGGTCCGGGCCCGGGTCGGCGCCCCAGGGGTCCGCGTCGGAGGGGGCGGAGTCGCTGGTCATGAAGTCCTGCAGGTCGTGCTGCGCGACGAGCGGCCCCACCACCCGCACCCGCTCCGGATCACCGCCGGCCGTGGCGAGCAGGTGCTCCTTCGCCCGGGGGAAGCCGACCAGCGTCAGGTCCGGGTAGCGGCTGCGGTGCAGCGGCAGGTGCAGCAGCCCGGGGTTGGTGACGTGGCTGACCACCCGGGTGGACGTCCCGGCCAGCCGGACGGCGGCCACGCACAGCCGCGCCACGAACCCCTTCGTGCCGACCACCACGTCCGGGGCGGTCCGGTGCAGGTGCCGGGTGAGGGGCTCCAGGTCGGCCCGCTGGACGGGCGTGGGGTCGGCCTCGAACCCCTCCGGGAAGCGCGCCTGAAGGCGGTCCATGAGCGCCATGTACCGCTGGTTGCGGACGACCGCGTCGGGGCTCTCCAGGGAGATGGTCCGGATCTCCGCCCCGGCCTCACCGATCCACGGCAGGATCGGCTCCGCCTCCAGGAGGGTCACCTCCGCGTCGATCGCGCTCCGCAGGGCGCGGGAGAAGCGCGTCGCGGCCAGGTAGTTGCCGAACTCGCCCCAGGTGCGGGGGGAGAGCACATGGACGAGCGGTCGGTCGGGGGCAGCCATGGTTCTCCTAGGAGAGGGCCGGGTGAGTGGGGGACTCGGAGGAGCGGGGCCGGACCGTCAGGCTCTCGGCCCAGAGCTGGTAGACCAGGAGGGCCCACAGCTTGCGGGACGTGTCCCGCCGGCCGCCGAGGTGGTCGTCGATCAGCAGGCGCACCGCCCCGGTGTCGAACAGGCCGTCGCGGCGCAGCGACGCCGTGGAGAGGGTGTCCAGGAGCAGGGGCCGCAGCTCCCCGCGGAGCAGAGCGGCCATCGGCGCGCGGAAGCCCAGCTTGGTCCTGCGGACGACGGTGGAGGGGAGCCAGCCGGCGGCGATCCGCCGCAGCAGGTACTTGCCGGTGAACCGGTGCAGCTTCCATCCGGTGGGCAGGGAGTTGGCGTACTCGACCAGGTCCAGGTCGAGGAAGGGCGACCGCAGTTCGAGGGCGCTGCGCATGCCGCCCCGGTCCGTCTTGGTGAGGATCACGTCCCGCAGGAAGTGGGCCGTCACGGCGAGCTGGCTGAGCTGGACCGGGGAGAGACCGGGCTGGTTCCGCAGGAGGCGCGAGACCTCGGCGAACGGGTCGTGCCCGGTCAGCTCGGCCCCGGCCTCGGGAGTGAGTACTCCCGGCAGCTCGCCCGGGGCGAAGGGGGCCGTCGAGAGGTAGAAGCGGTGCTCCGGCGAGGCGCGCAGCCCCTTGGCCAGCAGACCGAGGGCCGCCGCCGCGGGAAGGTTGCCGGAACGGGCCGGCAGCCGGCGCGCGAGCTGCCGGGCGAGAGCCTCCAGCCGGGGGGCCGGCAGGACGCGCAGCAGCAGCTCGATCGCCCGCTCGGCCTGGAAGTAGCGGTAGCCCAGGAGCAGTTCGTCCGCGCCGTCACCGGTGAGGACGCCCCGCACGTGAGCGCGGGCCGCCCGGCAGACCAGGCGCATCGGCAACAGCGAGGGATCGGCCAGCGGCTCGTCCGCGTGGGCCAGTTCGGACTCCACTACGCCCGCCAGGTCGGGGCCGCCGATCCGCACCACGTGGTGCTCGGTGCCGAGATGGCGCGCCACCGTCAGAGCGTGGTCGCTCTCGTCGAAGTCCGGGTCCACGAACCCGGCGCTGAAGGTGGGCACCGGCCGCCCCGGCTGGAGCTGCTGGGCCACCGCGGCCACCGCGCTGGAGTCCAGTCCGCCGCTGAGCAGCACGCCGAGGCGGCGGTCGGTGCTGGTGACGCGGCGGGCGACGGCGGCCCGGAACAGCTCCTCGAACCGCCGCTCGGCCTCCCGCAGTCCGGGACCCCGGCGCGCTTCGGTGCCGGGGGCGAGACGGGGCCGCCAGAACTCGGTCTCCCGCACCTCCCCGCGCACATGGGTGACACAGCTTCCGGGGCGCACCTTGCGCACTCCCCGCACGGCCGAGGCGGGAGCGCAGAACGCCTGGAACACCAGGTAGTCGGCGAGCGCGCCGAGGTCGGGGACGCGCGGTGCGGCGGGGTGCCGCAGCAGGGCGGTGAGTTCGGAGGCGAAGGCGATGCCGTCCGGCACGCGGGTGTAGTAGAGGGGCTTCTTGCCCATCGGGTCGCGGGCCAGCACGGTGGTGCCGGTGCGGGCGTCGTGCAGGGCGAAGGCGAACATGCCCCGCAGCCGGTCGAACATCCGCGTTCCCCGTAACTCGTACAGTTCCACCAGGACCTCGGTGTCGCTGCCGGTGCGCAGGGGGACACCGGCGGCCCGCAGCTCGGCGCGCAGTTCGGCGTGGTTGTAGATCTCGCCGTTGAACACCAGGGCGGTCGCCCCCGACGCGGAGACGAACGGCTGCGTGCCGTGGTCCGGGTCGGTGAAGGTCAGGGCGCAGTGCGCGAGGGTGACACCCCGGTGGTGCAGCCGGCCCGAGCCGTCGGGGCCGCGGTGCGCCACGGCGGCGAGCATGTGCTCGGCCGTGGCCCGCGCGTCCTCCCGCACGGCGCCCGCGTCACTGAATCCGACGAATCCGCACATGCCGGCTACAGCCGTGGCGCGGACGCCGTGGAACCGCCTACCGCGACGGCGTCCCGCGCTTCGCGGGCCAGTGACCGCCGGGTCGACTCGATCTGGGTGACGAGTCCCTCGCGCAGTCCGGTCCGGGCCGTGAAGCCCAGGACCCCGGCCGCCCGCCGGACGTCGGCGGTGGTCGAGCGGACGTCGCCGATGCGGGCCGCACCGTACGAGGTGCACGGGCGCGTTCCGGTCAACTCGGCGGCCATGGACACCACTTCGTTGACCGAGACGGCGCTCCCCGTGCCGATGTTCAGGACCGTGCTGCCCCGGTCCCGGACCGCCGCGGCCAGCACCAGCGCGCGCACCACGTCGGACACGTGGGTGAAGTCGCGGAGCTGGGTCCCGTCGCCGTAGATCTCGACGGGCTCGTTGCGCAGCGTCGAGCGGATCAGGCGGGAGATGAACATGTCCGGACGCTGTCCGGGACCGTAGACGGTGAAGAACCGCAGGGCGCCGACCGACAGTTCGGCGTCGCCCCGGGCGGCGAAGGCCAGGGCCAGCCGCTCCGCGGCGAGCTTGGTGACCCCGTAGGGGGAGAGCGGGCGGGGCAGGTCGTCCTCGCTCATCGGGCCGTCCGCGCCGCCGTACACGCTGGACGACGAGGCGACCACCACGCGTTCCACTCCGGCCTGGACGCAGGCCTCCAGCAGGCGCTGGGTCGCCAGTACGTTGCACTGGAGGTATTCGGGGAATTGGGTCCACGACGGGCGGACCCCGGGTAATGCGGCCAGGTGGAACACCGTCGAGGTGTTTTCCAGGCAGTCCGCCAGGGGGAGTGAGTTCAGGTCTCCGCGTATCGTCCGGAGGGATCCGGAAAGAGCTGGTGACTGCCTCTCCAGGCCATCGGGAAATGGCTTGCGATCCAACGCCACAACGTTTCTGCCGGAACTCCTCAATTCCGTGACGAGATGCGAGCCGATGAAACCGGCCGCACCGGTGACCAGGACGTTGTCGTCCGTCGGGTCCGTTCCGCGTGTGTCGCTCGACACGAATCCCCCTTGTTTCGCTCACATGTGGCTGATCAAGGCGGTGCTTGGGCGGTGCATTCGGTGCACGTACACGCGCGTCTGGTTCCGGATCGACCGGACCGACCGCGCGACCGCTCGGACGCCTGTGGCGCTGTGTGACGTGAAGAGCGCGGCTGACCAGGGTTTTTGGCGTCGGGAAACGCATGTCCGGGTCAAGAGACCTGGGGAGTCTAACAGCACGCGTCAATCACGAGCAATAGCGCGCTTCAGTCCCTGGGCGGGAGGGAGGCGAAATCGGCATTCCCGTGTCATTCACAAGGAGGCGTACGGACTTTATGCTGGCCGTTCGCCGCCGGGCGAATGGGGGAGGGACACGTTGGCAGGCAGTCCGTTACGGCACCTCTCCGTGCTCGTCCGCTACCTGCGCGGCGAGCGGACCGCCATGACGTTGCTCGCCCTGCTCGTCCCCTCCGGGATCGCCCTGCAGCTCGTGGCGCCCTACCTGCTGCGCGCGTTCGTCGACGGGACGCTCTCGGGCGACTCCGGCGACGCGCTGACGGGCCTCGCCGCCTGGTCCCTGGCCGCCGCCCTGGGCGTGCTCGTGGTCACCACGGGCACCGAGGCGCTGTCCTCGCGGGTGGCCTGGCGCAGCACCGACCGGCTCCGTGCGGACCTGGTCGCACACTGCCTGAGCCGGCCGCCGGACTTCTACCGCAGACATCCCCCCGGCGAACTCGTCGAACGGATGGACGGCGACGTCACCCGGCTCGCCGCGGTGATGTCGGCGCTGCTGCTGGAACTGCTGGCGCAGGCGCTGCTGATCGTCGGCATCCTCGTCGCCCTGTTCCGGCTGGAGTGGCGGCTCGCCCTGGTCCTCGCCCCGTTCGCGGCCGGCACCCTGCTGCTGCTGCGGACCCTGGTGGGCCGCGCCATGCCCTTCGTCACCGCACGGCAGCGGGTGGCGGCGGACCTCCAGGGCTTCCTCGAGGAGCGCCTCGCGGCGGCGGAGGACCTGCGCGCCAACGGGGCCTCGCGGTACACGCTGCGAGAACTCGACCGGCACCAGGACGACTTGTACCGCAGGGCCCGCGAGGCCGCCCGTGCCTCGGCCCGCTGGCCCGCCACCGTGCAGGGCCTGTCCGCCGCCAGTGTCGTCCTCGCCCTGGCGGCCAGCGCCTGGCTGCACTCCCGCGGCCAGCTCTCCACCGGGACGGCCTTCGCCGCCCTGTCCTACGCCATGCTGCTGCGCCGCCCCCTGCTCGCGGTCACCACCCGCTTCCGCGACCTGGAGGACGCCGCCGCGAGCGTCCAGCGGCTGAGGGACCTGCTGGGCCACGAGACGGCGCCCCGCACGGGGGAACGGGCCCTGCCGGCCGGGCGGCCCGGCGTCCGCTTCGACCGGGTCTCCTTCTCCTACGAGCCCGACGAGCCGGTGCTGCGGGACGTCTCCTTCACCCTGCGCCCCGGTGAACGTCTCGGCGTGGTGGGGCGTACCGGAAGCGGCAAGTCCACCGTGGTGCGGCTGCTGTTCGGGCTCCATCGGCCGGTGACGGGCACGGTGTCGGCCGGAGGCCTGGACGTGACCGAGCTCGATCCCCGGGCGCTGCGCGGCCGGGTCGCGCTGGTCACGCAGGAGGTGCACGTCTTCCACGCCGCACTGCGCGACAACCTCACCTTCTTCGACCGCACCGTCCCCGACGACCGGCTGTACGCCGCGCTGGGCGAGGCGGGACTCGGCCCCTGGCTGCGCACCCTGCCCGACGGCCTGGACACGCTGCTCGGCGCCGGCGCCCGTGGCATGTCCGCGGGCGAGGAGCAACAGCTCGCGCTGGCCAGGGTGTTCCTGCGCGATCCGGGGCTGGTCCTGATGGACGAGCCGACGGCCCGGCTGGACCCGTACAGCGAGCGGCTTCTGGTGCCCGCGCTGGAGCGGCTCCTCGACGGCAGGACCGCCGTCGTGGTCGAGCACCGCCCGCACCTGCTGCGCAACGCCGACCGGATCCTGGTACTGGAGGACGGCAAGGTCGTCGAGGAGGGGGAGCGGACCGCCCTCGCCGCCGACCCCTCGTCGCACTTCCACGGACTCCTCCGCACCGCGGGGACCGCCCGGTGAGGGACGGGGACGGACGGTGAGCCGGCCGCGGCCCGTGGAACGGGCGGACGACGCAGGGGGACCGGCGGGGCGGGACGCGGGGCGGGAACGGACGGGGCCCGCGGCCGGGTACGTGGAGCGGCGGTCCGTTCTGGGGCGGCTCGTGGACGTGCTGCGCGGGTCCGCCCGTGCCTACTGGACCCTCACCGGGCTCTGGATCCTCCTGCGGCTGGGCACGCTCGCGGTGGGGCTGCTGTTCCAGCGGCTCTTCGACGCCCTCGGCGCGGACGGCGGCGTATGGCTGGTCATCGCGCTGGTGGCCGGGATCGAGGCGGGACGCCTGTTCCTCCAGTTCGGCGTGATGGTCAACAGGCTGGAGCCGCAGGTCCAGTACGCCACCACGGCCCGGCTGCGGAACGCCCTGCTCGGCTCGGCTCTGCGCGGACCGGAGGTGACCGCCCGCACCACGCCCGGCGAGTCCCTGCGCACGGTGGGCGAGGACGTCGACGAGACGGGCTTCTTCGTCGCCTGGGCACCGACCAACCTCGCCCACTGGCTGTTCGTCGCCGCGTCGGTCACGGTGATGATGCGCGTCGACGCCGTGGTCACCGGCGCCCTCCTCGCCCTCCTCGTCCTGCTGACGCTGGTCACCGCGCTGACCCACAGCCGGTTCCTGCGCTACCGGCGCGCCACCCGGGCCGCCTCCGGCGAGGTGGCGGGGGCCCTGCGGGAGATGGTGGGCGCCGTCGGCGCGGTGCAGGCCGCCGCCGCCGAACCGCAGGTCGCCGCACACGTCGTCCGGCTGAACGCCGCCCGTGCCCGAGCCGCGGTGCGGGAGGAGCTGTACGCCGTCGTCCAGCGCACGGTGATCGGCAACGCGGCGCCGATCGGGGTCGCCGTGGTGCTCCTGCTGGTCGCGGGCCGGATGGACGAGGGGGCCTTCGGCGTCGGCGACCTCGCCCTGTTCGCCTTCTACCTGCAGATCCTGACCGAGGCCCTCGGTTCGATCGGCATGCTGTCCGTACGGCTGCAGCGAGTCTCCGTGGCGCTCGGACGGGTCGCCGGCTTCCTCGGCGGCCGGCTGCGGTGGTCCCTGGAGCGGGCCGGCCGGCCCCCCGCGCCGGAAGAGGAGGGGAAGGCCACCGGTCGGGCCGCCGCCGCACCGGACGGCGACCCGCGACCCGTCCCGCCCCCGCGGACACCGGCCCCACGGAGCCTCCCCCCACGGGATCCGCCTCCACGGGATCCGCCTCCACGGGATCAGCCCCTGCGGGAACTGACCGTCCGCGGCCTCACGGCCCGCCACCCCGGCGCACCGCACGGCGTAGCCGACGTGGACCTGGTGGTGGAGCGGCACACCGTCACCGTGGTCACCGGCCGCGTCGGATCCGGCAAGAGCACCCTCGTCCGGGCCGTGCTCGGACTGCTCCCGCACGACCGGGGCACCCTCCTGTGGAACGGTGAACCCGTCGCCGATCCGGCGTCGTTCCTGGTCGCACCCCGCTGCGGATACACACCGCAGGTCCCGCGGCTGTTCAGCGGAACGGTCCGGGAGAACGTCCTGCTGGGCCGGGACGACGCGGTCTTCGACGAGGCCGTTCGCCTCGCCGTGATGGAGCCCGACCTCGCGACGATGCAGGACGGACCGGACACCGTGGTGGGCCCGCGCGGCCTGCGCCTGTCGGGCGGGCAGGTGCAGCGCGCCGCCATCGCCCGCATGCTGGCGGGCGGCCCCGAACTCCTGGTGCTGGACGACGTCTCCAGCGCCCTGGACCCGGAGACCGAGCGCCTGCTGTGGGAGAGGCTGCTGGACGGGACGTGCACCGTGCTCGCGGTCTCCCACCGGCCGGCGCTGCTGCGCGCGGCCGACCGCGTGGTGGTGCTCGTGGACGGGCGGGTGGAGGCGTCGGGCACCTTCGACGAGGTCATGACGGCCTCTACGGAGATGGGCAGGATCTGGACCGGAACGGGGCGGGGAGACGGAACCGGGGACACCGGGCCCGCTCCGCCCGGGCGGTGACGCCCGCGGGACCTCAGCGCCGCCGAGCCGCCCCCAGCTCGGACCAGATGCCGTCCAGGGCGTCCACGAACCGGTGGATCTCGTCGGGCTCGTGCACCGCCGAGGGCGCGACCCGCAGGATCTCCTCGCCCACCGGGACGCTGGGCGCGTCGATGGCCTGGACGTACGCGCCGTGCCGCTCCAGCAGCAGTGACGACATCCGCCGGCACGACCGGTCCTCGCCGACCAGGACGGGGACGATGTGGGACTCGTCCGACAGTACGGGGATGCCGCGCTCACGCAGCAGACCGTGCATCAGCTCGGCGTTCCGCGCCAGCCGCTCCCGCTCCACGTCCGAGCCGCGCAGATGCCGCACCGCGGCGAGCGCGCCCGCCGCGACCGCGGGCGGCAGCGCCGTCGTGAAGATGAAGGAACGGGCGTGGGCCCGTACCGCGTCCATGAGCACGGCCGGCCCCGCGACGTAGCCGCCCGTCATGCCGAAGGCCTTGGCGAGGGTCCCCATCACCACCGTGAACTCGGAGTCGAGACCGGCACGGGCCGCGATGCCCGCACCCTCCGGCCCGTACATGCCGACCGCGTGCACCTCGTCGAGGAACGTGACGGCTCCGTACCGCTTGGCCAGGCCGGCGATCTCCGCCAGGGGCGCGATGTCGCCCCGCATCGAGTGCACGGACTCCAGGACGACCAGTTTCGGCCGGTCCGGACCGGCCGCGGCCAGCAACTCCTCCAGGTGCTGTCCGTCGTTGTGTCGGAATATGTGCTTGCGGGCACCGCTGTGTCGTAATCCGTCGATGATGGACGCGTGGTTCGCCGAATCCGAGAACGCCTGGCAGTCGTCGATGACACCCGCGAGCACCGACAGCGATCCCTCGTTGGCCGAATATCCCGAGGCGAAGAGAACGGCGTCCTCCTTACCGTGCAGGTCGGCCAACTCGCGCTCCAGGGCCACATGGCAGTGGTTCGTGCCGCCGATGTTCCGGGAACCGCCTGATCCGCCGCCGTATTCGTCCACGGCACGCTTCATCGCGTCCAGCACATCCGGATGCTGCCCCATACCCAGGTAGTCGTTGCTGCACCAGACGGAGATCTCGCCATCCGAGGTGCTCGCCGCGGGGAACCGGCCCGCCTTGCGGCCCAGTTCGAGAAATTCCCGCTTCCGGTTACCGGTCCGGTGGGCGAGGTGCGCGAAGAAGTCCAGGTACTGGGACGTGTCCAAGATCCGCTCCTTTTCCGCTTCCCGACGGGTCGGGCTCATCCTAGGAGCCACCGCGGGACTTGCACAGAAGACGTTTCCCGGTGCCGTACGACCGATGATCGCCGTTCACCGGAAAACGAAGCGGAATTGTGGCGATTACTCACGGAAATGCGACGCTTTCGGCGGCCACGATCCTTTCGCCGACCACGATCCTTTCGGACTCCGCAGACCGGCGGGCCTGTTGGTGAACAACTCACCGCGGCCCTCGCGGCCGTGGGGAGGCGAGCCGGCGTCGGCCGCGCCGTGTGCGCGACGTCCCGGGTCCTCAGATCACGCAGCCCACGTGCGCCAGCGCCTGCTTCAGCAGCACCCCGTGGCCGCCCGGCATCTCGCTCTGCACCGCCTCGGACAGGGCCTCCTGCGGGCTGAACCAGACCAGGTCCAGCGCGTCCTGCCGGGGCCGGCAGTCACCGGTCACCGGTACGACGTAGGCGAGGGAGACCGCGTGCTGACGGGGGTCGTGGTACGGCGTGACACCGTGCGTCGGGAAGTACTCGGCCACCGTGAAGGGCTGGAGCGAGGACGGCACCCGGGGCAGCGCCACCGGGCCGAGGTCCTTCTCCAGGTGGCGCAGCAGGGCGTCGCGGACCCGCTCGTGGTGCAGCACCCGGCCGGAGACCAGGGTCCGGCTGACCGTGCCGTCGGGTCCGATGCGCAGGAGCAGGCCCACGCTGGTGACTTCGCCGCTGTCGTCGACGCGCACGGGCACGGCCTCGACGTACAGGATCGGCATGCGGGCGCGCGCCATCTCGAGTTCGTCGGTCGTCAGCCAGCCCGGCGTGGTTTCGGTCATGTCAGACATCGCTTGATCATACTTTCAGCGTCTCGTGCTTCCTGGGCGCCGCTCCGGGACGGGACTGTGACCGTCCCCACGCCGCTCAGCCGTCGTCCGGGGGACCGCCGGGCAGCCCGTACACCCGGCGTGCGTTGTCGCGGCCCGTCCACCGCGCGATGCGCAGCGCGTCCGGCAGGGCGAGTTCGTCGGCGTCCACCCGCTCCTGCAGCAGCCCGGCGAGCCCCTGCCGGAAGGACAGCGCCCCGAGGTGGTGGAACTCGGCCACCCCGTAGGCGTCGGAGCTGTACAGCAGCTTGCGGAAGGGCGTGATCTCCAGCGCCTCCGCCAGGATCGCCCCCGCCCGGGCGGGGCCGACGTGGTGCAGGGTGAGGCCCACGTCGAGGTACACCCGCTCGAAGACCGCCGACAGGTACGCCGCCTGCCGCTGGTAGGGCCAGCAGTGCAGCAGCAGGACCGGCACCGTCCCGGCGGTCAGGTGCAGCCAGTCGGTCAGGTGGGCGGGGTCGACGCGGTGCATGCGGATGTCGCCGTCGCCGAACCCGGTGTGCAGCTGCAGCGGCCGTCCCAGGTCGACGGCGGTCCACAGCAGGTGCCGTACGAGCACCGGGTCGTCGAGCCGGCCCCCGCGCGCCAGCCATGCCCGGGCCGCCCGCGTCACCTCCTCGGCCGACGGGCGGGCCGGGTCGAGGTCGAAGCCGGTGCGGTAGGCGGCCACCGACTTCACCCCCACCACGCCCGGCCGCCGCACCGCCTCCCACGCGGCCGTGCGGAACGCCTCCGCGTACGCGTCCGGCTCCACGCCCCCGGCCGCCACCGCCTCCGCGACGCCCTCCAGCCGGACGACCTCGTACGCCGTCGCGCCCGCCGCCCCGGCCAGGCCGGCCGGCGTGGTCACGCGGTGCGGGGCGTACCCGGTGTCCACGCAGAACACGCCCGTGCCCGCGGCGCGCAGGAACCGCCGGTTCACCTCGGCGGCGCCCAGCTCGGACCGCCGGGCCAGGTACGCGTCCGGCGGTGCGTGGCGCGGCAGGTCCAGCAGGGGCGCGCAGTGCCGGCGGACGGCGAGACCGACGGGGCTGTCGAAGGGGGAGACACCGGGCCACGCCTCGCCCTCGGTGAGGAGGGACTCGAAGCCCGCCCGGTCCAGGTCGTCGGTGACGGCGCCGTGGCAGTGGTGGTCGACCAGCTCCAGGGCGGCGAGGGTCTCGTGGACGGGGCCCGCGGTCACGTCAGTACACCCAGCGGTAGGCCGCGGCCACCTGGTCGTCGTCCAGCCCGTCGGCCGCCGCGATCTCGCCCCGCCGCACCGCGGTCACCGCGTCGGCCAGGACCGGCCCCAGCGCGCTCCGGAGCACGTCGTCCGCGTCGAACGCCTCGACCGACTCCGCGAGCGAGAGCGGCAGCCGGCGCACCCCCCGGGCCGCCGCCTCGGCCGCGTCGAACCGTGCCGGGTCGCCGGTGATCTCCTCGGGCAGGGACGCGGACGAGGCCATGCCGTCCAGTCCGGCGGCGATCGCGCAGGCGAGCGCGAGGTACGGGTTGGCGGCCAGGTCGACCGGCTTGAGCTCCAGGTTCGCCGCCTGGTCGCGCACTCCGGCCGTGCCGGTGACCACGCGCAGGGCGGCCTCGCGGGTCTCCCGGCCCCAGGCGGTGAACACCCCGGCCCACTGCGACGGCCTGAGCCGCAGACGGCTGGCCGGGCTCGGCGCGGTCACCGCGGTGAGCCCGGGGAGGTGGGCGAGCACCCCGGCGACCAGCGACTCGGCCTCGGCCGTCATGCCGTACCTGCCCGTACCGCCCGCGTGCAGGTTCCTCCCGTCCCGCCAGGCCGAGAGGTGGAGGTGCCCGCCGTTGCCGACGCCCCGCGCCGACACCGCGGGGGAGAAGGAGACCCGCATCCCGTGCCGCCGGGCCACCGCCCGGATCGTCTGGCGCACCAGGACACTGCGGTCGGCCGCCGCCACCGGGTCGAGCGCGCCCACCGAGACCTCGAACTGCCCCGCCGCGTACTCGGGATGGAACTGCTCCACGTCCACGTCCTGCGCCGCCAGGGCGGCCAGCAGATCGGCGGCGCAGTCGCTCAGCTCCACCTGCCGGGTCGCCCCGTACGCCGGCCCCGACACCGCGGGCACGAAGGCGTCGCCGGGCGCGTCGCCCCGGCCGAGGACCCACTCGATCTCGACGGCGGCCCTGAACGAGACCCCGTGCCGCTCGGCGGCCTCCGCCACCGTCCGGCGCAGGACGGTCCGCCCGCACGCCGGATGCGGCTCGCCCTCCTGCGTGATCCGGTCCACCGGCGCCCACGCCCAGCCGGGCTGCGCCGCGAGGACGGTCAGCCGGTCGAGGTCGGGGTAGAGGCGCAGGTCGCCGTCCGGGGAGCCCAGGACGTCCGTGGAGACGATCGCGTCGTTCGCGAGGAAGGTGTCGAACACCGGTGACATCCCGACGCCCCAGGCCGCGGCCGCGGCGAGCTTCGCGGCGGGCACGGTCTTCACCCTGCCGATCCCGGCGGTGTCGACGTACGCCAGGACGACGCCGTGGACGCCCTGCCGGGACAGCTCACCGCTCAGCGAGGCGGCCCGCTCGACGTCACCGGGACGTCCGCCGGGGACGGGGTCGGCAAGCGTGGTCATACGTCCTCCCTGACGGGACGGGATGCGGTGCCCACCGGGCTTCGCGCGTGCGCCGCCCGTCGCGGACCATTGTGCCGCCCGGACGATCACGGTGTCCCGGGATTCGGCGAGGGCGCGCACGACGCCGCCCCGCGCCCGGGGACGCGGGGCGGACGCTGCGCGTCGCGGTCAGTCGAGCTCGCCGGGCTGCGGGGAGGGGGTCTTGCCCGCCAGGACGGTCTTCAGCCGTTCGGTGCCCTGCCGCGTGGCCTGCTGCACGGAGTCGCTCTCGCCGCCGCTCAGGCCGCCGCCGGTGACCGCGACCGCGTTGATGCCGACGCGCACGGCGGCGACGTCCAGGGTGAGGGTCGCGGGGGTGCCGTCGGTGCTGCCCTGCACCGTCACGTGCAGGCCCGCACGGGCGTCGCCCACGTCCTTCGGCACCGAGGCCTCGGTCACCTGCACCGTCCGCTCGTCGCCCGAGTCGTCGGTCGCGGTGAACTGGTCGCAGGTCTGCGGCAGCTCGTTCATCCACTTCAGGGAGGTGTCCAGCTGGGTGCGGTCGTAGGCGGCGACCTGCTCCAGCAGACGGGAGTCGCCCTGCTCGAAACCGGTGAGCGCCGACGCCCCGGACGGCTTGCCCAGCAGATCGCCGGAGTAGAGCCGGTCGAGCAGCTGCTGGCACTCCGCGGCGTCGGCCCGGGCGGAGAGGAAGTCGGACACGTCGACCTTGCCGACGAGCAGGCTGTCGTGCCACTTGTCCGCGTCCTGCACCTGGTTCCAGTCGTCCTCCACGTCCGCCTCCGTGATCAGCGCGGCCTTCGCGCCGGACTCGGTGAGAGCCGAGGAGGAGGCCGAGGGGGAGGCCGTGGCGGAGCCGGTCGGCGAACCGGTGGGCGCCTGCCGCACCGCGTCCCGCTCGGCGGCGGGCGACACGGACCCGGCGGCTTCCCCGGCGGTGTCCGACGCGCCGCCGTCGTCCGAGCAGGCCGCCGTGGTCAGCAGCGCGCCCGCCGCGAGCGCCGAGGCGAGGAGACGGACGGGGTGGGACGGACGACGGCTCATCGCGGTTGCCTCCTGGAGGACGTGGCACGGTGTCCTCAGGGCACCACCGCGGCGGTGGGGTCACCAGCCGCACGGGGCCGTCCGGGTGACGACGCGGCCCCCGGCGGACGGGGCCCGGCCCGCGCCGGGACGCCGTCGAAGTACGGTCCGCGAACCGGCCGTTGGGGCCGTGCGCATTCGGCGCCGCGGATGCGGGGCGCCCTTCAGCCGGAGACCGGCCTCCTCGGCGTCCGCCCGCGTGCGGCGACGGGTTCCCGTACGACGCGCCCGTCGTGGTCCGCCCCTACGGCTTCAGGGGGTCGTGGCCGAGCGTCATCAGGCGGTGCCTGAGCCGGGTGTCGTCGGCCTGGGGCTCGTTCTCCAGTTCCGTCTGCGAGGTCACGGTGTCCACGACCTTGCGCATGGCGCGCAGGTCGTCCTCGGTCAGGTCCGTGCGCCGTTTCTGCAGGATCGCCAGGACGTGCCGGCCGAGTGGCGGGCCGGCGTCGTCCGGCAGGGGTTCGGTCAGCTCGCCGGAGTCCCGTACCCGGAGCCAGTCCGCGAGTTCGGCGGACGTCATGTTCACCACGCGGTGGAAGTCCTCCCACAGCGCGTCGAGCTCGAGGGCGTCGGCCATGGTGCCCCTCTTTCGTCGTGCTTTCTCGTGCGGATGCGCCCGGGTGCGAGGCGGCGGTCGCACGGCGCTCGCGCCGTTCCCCGCCGCCGGGCCCCTGGTCGCACGGAACGGAGCGAGGTGCCCTTCCCGCAGGTGCCTCCCCGCGCGCCCGGGACCCGCCCGTTTCCGGGGCCTCCCTCGCGCGGGCGGCGCGGCGCCACCGCTCCACGGGGGCGCGGGTGCCCGTGGGACACCGGGGCAAACGCCCCCGGCCGCTCAGCGGGCGAGCACGCCGTCCAGGAAGCACGTGACGTCCGCGAACACCTCCGCCCGGTTCGTCTCGTTGAAGACCTCGTGCCGGGCGCCCGGGTAGATCCGCTCGGTGAGGTCGCCGCCGCTGAGCTGCTCGACGCCGACGCGGCTGCCGGGCAGCGGCACCAGCCGGTCGTCGTCGCCGTGCACCCACAGCACCGGGAGCCGGCCGACGTCGCCGCCCTTCGCGACGGTCTCCAGCGTCCGGACGAAGGCCTCCAGCGTCGGCCGCTTCATCGGGCCGTGCCACACCAGCGGGTCCGCCGCGTACGCCGCGCCGACCGACGGGTCCCGGGAGAGCGAGGACGGACTGATCGGGGTGTCGGGGATCTCCTCCAGGGCGAGCAGGCGGCGCGGCAGCTCCCAGTCGCCGATGACCGGGCCGGACAGCACCAGCGCGGCCGGCACCTCGGGGTGACGCTGCACGTAGCGGGAGGCGATCAGGCCGCCCATGGAGTGGCCGATCACGACGACGGGCAGACCGGGGTGGGCGGCCCGGGCCAGTTCCGCCACGGCGTGCACGTCCGTGACCACGTCCTCGAAGTCCTCGATCAGCACCCGCTCGCCGTCCGACGCGCCGTGCCCCATGTGGTCGGGACCGTAGACGGCCGCGCCGTGCGCCGTCAGGACGCCGGCCACCTCCTCGTAGCGGCCGGAGTGCTCCCCGTAGCCGTGGATCAGCAGCACCGCGTACCGGGGCCGCTCGGCGGACCACTCGCGGACGGTGATCCGTCCCCGGGTTCCGGACAGGACGTGCTCGCGGGCCTCGGCCATGTCTCCTCCAGCTGCGTCGGCGCGGGTCGTCCGGAGGATCTTCCCAGGGAGGCGGACGGAGGTCTATAGTCCAAAACTAGCAGTGCTAATTTCAACTGCGGGAATGAAGGAAGAAGACTCGCGGAGGCCGGCCGGCGGCACACCGTCCGGCGGCCGAGCGACGACGGTCAGGAGTCACCCCGTGCGTCCCGTCCACTTCGCGGCCGCCCGCCGCACCCCGATCGGCAAGCTGCGCGGCGCTCTGTCCGCCGTGCGGCCCGACGACCTCGCCGCCACCGTGATCCGCGGCCTGGTCGCCGACGTGCCCGCGCTCGACCCCGCCCGCATCGACGACGTGTACTGGGGCGCCGCCAACCAGGCCGGCGAGGACAACCGCAACGTCGCCCGCATGGCCGCCCTCCTCGCGGGCCTGCCCGAGACCGTGCCCGGCGCCACGGTGAACCGGCTGTGCGCCTCCGGCCTCGAGGCCGTCACCACCGCCGCCCGCACCATCGCCGCGGGCGAGGCCGACGTCGTGCTCGCGGGCGGCTCGGAGTCGATGAGCCGCGCCCCCTTCGTCCTGCCCCGCCCCGACGAGGCCCTGCCGCACCGCATCGAGACCGCCGACACCCGGCTCGGCTGGCGCCTGGTCAACCCGGCGATGAAGGACCTGCACGGCCTGCTGGCCATGGGCGAGACGGCGGAGGAGGTCGCCGCGCGGTACGACGTGTCGCGCGAACGGCAGGACGAGTTCGCCCTGCGCAGCCACCGCCTGGCCGCCGAGGCCCGCAAGAACGGCCACTTCGACGCCGAGCTGCTGCCCGTCGAGCGGCCCGACGGCGTGGTCGTCGACGCCGACGAGTGCGTCCGCGAGGACACCTCCGTCGAGAAGCTGGCCCGCCTCAAGCCCGTCTTCCGCGCCGGCGGCACGGTCACCGCGGGCAACGCCTCCCCGATGAACGACGGCGCCGCCGGTCTCCTGCTGGTCAGCGAGGAGGCGCTGGACGACCTGGGGCTGGAGTCCCTCGGCCGCTACGTGGCCGGCGGCTCGGCCGGCGTCCACCCGGACGTCATGGGCATCGGCCCGGTCCCCGCCACCCGCAAGGTCCTCGCCCGCGCCGGCTGGAGCATCGACGACATCGCGGAGGCCGAGTTCAACGAGGCGTTCGCCGCCCAGGCCCTCGCCTGCGTCGACCAGCTCGGCATCGACCCCGACCTGGTCAACCCCACCGGCGGCGCCATCGCGCTGGGGCACCCGCTCGGCTGCTCCGGCGCCCGCATCCTCACCACCCTGCTCCACCGCATGCGGCGCACCGGCGCCGCCCGCGGGCTGGCCACCATGTGCGTCGGTGTGGGGCAGGGCAGCGCGGTGCTGGTCGAACGGTCCTAGGCCCTGCCGCACGCAGCCCCCCACCCGACCCCACTGCAGAGCCGCAGCAAGGAAACGGAGCAACACCCCATGGCAACCCTCTCCGTCGCCGCCGTCCTCGCCGAGAACGCCCGGCGCCGCCCCGACAAGGAGGCGCTGGTCGAGGGCGACCTGCGGCTGACCTTCGCCGAGGTGTGGCAGCGGGCCCGCGCCCAGGCGGGGGCCCTGGTGGACCTGGGCGTCCGGCCGGGGGACCGGGTCGCCCTGATGGCGCCGAACACCGCCGACTTCCCGCAGGCGTACTACGCGATCGCCGCGGCCGGCGCCGTCGTCGTCCCGGTCCACCTGCTGCTGTCCCCGGCGGAGGTGGGGCACGTCCTCACCGACAGCGGCGCCGTCCTGCTGCTGGTGCACCCGGCGCAGGCGGAGACGGGAGCGGCCGCCGCGCGGGAGGCCGGGGTGCGGGTCGTCGTCCTGGGCGACGAACTCGGCAAGCTCGCCGCGGACGCCGAACCACTGCCCTCGTACGTGACGCGTGACGCCGACGACCCGGCCGTCGTCTTCTACACCAGCGGCACCACCGGCGTGCCCAAGGGCGCCGTGCTCAGCCACTTCAACCTGGTGATGAACGCGACCGTCAACGCCTTCGACGCCAACGACATCCGCCCCGACGACATCGCGCTGGGCGCGCTGCCGCTGTTCCACGCCTTCGGCCAGACCGTCTCCCTCAACTCCACCTGGCGGGCCGGCGCCACCCTCGTGCTGCTGCCCCGCTTCGACGCGGCGCGCGCGATCGAACTGATGGTGAAGGAGAAGGTCAACACCTTCCACGGCGTGCCCACCATGTTCGTCGCCCTCGCCGCCGCGGCGGCCGAGGCCGGCGCGCTGCCCGATCTGCGGGTGTGCGTCTCCGGCGGCGCCTCGCTGCCGGTCGCCGTGCTGGAACGCTTCGAGGCGGCCTTCGGCGCCAGGATCTACGAAGGGTACGGGCTGTCCGAGACCTCGCCCGCGGCGGCCGTCAACCAGCCGGTGTTCGGCACGAAGCCGGGCACCATCGGCCACCCGCTGTGGGGCGTGGACGTCGAGATCGCCCGCGCCGAGACCGAGGACCGCGTCGAACTGCTGCCGCCCGGCGAGCTCGGCGAGGTCGTCGTACGCGGCCACAACGTCTTCTCCGGCTACCTCGGCCGCCCCGAGGCCACCGCCGAGGCGCTCGTCGACGGCTGGTTCCGCACCGGGGACCTCGGCACCAAGGACGACGAGGGCTTCCTGCGGATCGTCGACCGGAAGAAGGACGTCGTCATCCGCGGCGGCTACAACGTCTACCCGCGCGAGGTCGAGGAGGTCCTGATGCGCCACCCCGACGTCGCCCAGGTCGCCGTCATCGGCCTGCCGGACGAGCTGCACGGCGAGGAGGTGTGCGCCGTGGTCGTCCCCGCGCCGGGCACGACGCCGGACGGCGCCGGGATCACCGAGTGGTCCAAGCAGCACCTCGGCAGGTACAAGTACCCGCGCCGCGTGGAGTTCACGGACGCGCTGCCGCTGGGCCCGAGCATGAAGGTGCTGAAGCGGGAACTGCGGGCGCGGTACGCCGGGTGACGGTGACCGTCCGACGAGACGGTCCTTACGGACGCCGGCCGGGGTGCATAGCATCGGTGCCCGAATGAACACCATGACGCTCTGGCACCTCACCGGCTGGGGGTTCGCCGCCCTCGCCTTCGCGGCCCTGCTCGTCGGCTTCTCCAAGACCGCCGTGAGCGGGGCCAACACGGTCAGTCTCGCGATCTTCGCGGCGGTCCTGCCGGCCCGCGCCTCCACCGGCGTCCTGCTGCCCGTCCTGATCGCCGGTGACGTCCTGGCCGTCCTCACCTACCGGCGTCACGCGCACTGGCCCACACTGTGGCGGCTCTTCCCGGCGGTGGGGGCCGGAGTGGTCGTGGGCACCGTGTTCCTGGTGTGGGCCGACGACGCGGTCGTACGGACGTCGATCGGCGTGATCCTGCTGTTCATGGCCGGCGTGACGGTGTGGCGCCGGCGGCGGGCCGACGCGGACGGGCGGCCGGACGGGGCCGCCTCCCGGACCGGCCGGGCCAAGGCGCGCTCGTACGGCGTCCTCGGCGGCTTCACCACCATGGTCGCCAACGCGGGCGGCCCGGTGATGTCGATGTACCTGCTCTCCGCCGGCTTCCGCAAGCTCGGCTTCCTCGGCACCTCCGCGTTCTTCTTCCTGGTCGTCAACGTCTCCAAGCTGCCCTTCAGCGCCGGCCTCGGTCTGATCGACGGCCGCTCGCTGTTCCTCGACGCCGTGCTCGTGGTGTTCGTGGTGCCCGGCGCGTTGATCGGCAAGTGGGCCGTGAACAGGATCGACCAGCGGCTCTTCGAGCGCCTGGTCATCGCGGCCACGGTGGTGGGCGGCCTGCAACTGCTCCTGTCCTAGGCGGTGCCGGCGGCGTGCCCGGGCCGGGCACCTCGTACCCTCGAGGCCATGCCGATCCCGCACGTCCTCGTCCTCGGCGGCACCACCGAGGCCCGCCGACTGGCCGCCGTCCTCGCGGACCGGCCCGGGGTGCGGGTGACGACCTCGCTGGCGGGGCGGGTGACCCGGCCGGGGGCGCTCGCCGGGGAGGTGCGGACCGGCGGGTTCGGCGGCGCGGAGGGGCTCGCCGCCTGGCTGCGCGAGCACCGCGTGGACGCCCTCGTCGACGCGACCCACCCCTTCGCCGAGACCATCACGGCGAACGCGGTACGCGCCGCGGCGGCCTGCCGGACCCCCGTGGTGGTCCTGCGCCGGCCGGGCTGGCACCCCGGCCCCGGTGACCGGTGGTACCCGGTCGCGTCCCTCCCGGAGGCGGCCGCCCTGCTGCCGGGGTTCGGCCGCCGCGTTCTCCTGACCACCGGCCGACTGGGCCTGGGGGCCTTCGCGCACCTGACCGGCCTCCACTTCGTCGCCCGCTCGGTGGAGCCCCCCGAGCCTCCCCTCCCGCCGGACACCCGGGTGCTGCTGGCCCGCGGCCCGTTCACGGTGGCCGACGAGACCGCCGTCCTGCGCGACCACCGCATCGACGTGCTGGTGACCAAGGACAGCGGGGGAGCGGCCACCGCGGCCAAACTGACGGCGGCCCGGGACCTCGCCCTGCCGGTGGTGGTCGTGCGCCGGCCGCCGCTGCCGGAGGGCGTGCCCGTGGTGCCCGACGTGCCCGGCGTCCTGGAGCGGCTGGGCCTCGACGCGCCCTGACGGGACGGCCCGTCCGGGTACCGCCCGGCGGCGGGCCCTACCGGTCCTCCGGGTTGCGCCGCAGCAGGTACGTGTCCATGATCCAGCCCTTGCGCTCCCGGGCCTCGGCGCGCAGCCGCTCGATGCGGGGCGCGGCCTCGGCGATCGGGCCGGAGGCGAGGATCTCGTCCGGGGTGCCCAGGTAGGCGCCCCAGTAGATGTCGATGTCCTGGTCCGCGTACTGCCGGAAGGCCTGGTGGGCGTCCAGCATCACCACCACGTCGTCCACGCCCTCCGGGAAGCCCTCGGCGAGACGCCGTCCGGTCGTGATCTGCACCGGGCGCGCGACCCGGTTCAGCCCGGTCCGGTGCCGGGCGACGAGCGAGGAGACGCTGCTGATGCCGGGCACGACGTCGTACTCGAACGCCACCGTGCCCCGGTCCAGGATCTCCTCCAGGATGCCCAGCGTGCTGTCGTACAGCGCCGGATCGCCCCAGACCAGGAACGCCCCGCTCTCGTCCTCGCCCAGCTCCTCGGCGATCAGCCGCTCGTAGATGCCGGCGCGGGCGCTGCGCCAGTCCCCGACGGCGGGGGAGTACGCCGAGCCGCCCGCGGTACGGTCCCGCTCCGGGTCACGCGCCTCGACGACCCGGTACGTGCCCTCCGGCACGTGCGTCTCCAGCATGTCCCGGCGCAGCCGCACCAGGTCCGCCTTCGCCTCGCCCTTGTCCAGGACGAAGAACACGTCCGTGTCCCGCAGCGCCCGGACCGCCTGGAGGGTGAGCTGGTCGGGGTCGCCCGCGCCGATACCTATGACATGAATCTTCCGCACGCCCCGAGTCTGCCGTACGCCACCGCCGCGCCCCCGGCCGGGCCGCCCCCGGCCCCACGGCGCCCGGCCGGGGCTCAGCCCCGCAGACGCGGTGCCCGGGCCCCCGCGTCCACCGGCGCGCCGCCCTCCACCTCCCGGGCCAGCTCCCGGGCCCACCCGGCGGCCGCGGCCAGGTCCATCCCGTACGGCCGCTCCCGCCCGTGCTCCGACGCCGCCCACTGCGTCACGGCCCCGGCCCCGCGCCGCAGCAGCCTGGCCCCGCCGGTGACGTTGCCGCGTGCCGCGTGCGTGAGCCCGACGGCCAGCTGGGCCAGGCCCCGCCACAGCTCCCGCTCCTCCTCGGGGCCCGACTTCCAGGCGTCCTCGAAGACCTCGTGCGCGTGGAAGGGCTTGCCCTCGTCCAGCAGCCGCTGCGCCTCGACGACCGTCTCGTCGGGGGCCCGTACGACACCCTCGGGCTGACGGGGGACGCCCTCCGCGCCGTACGGCAGCGGCCGTCCCAGTCCGTCCCGGGGCCGGGCGTTGCGGGCCCGCCCCTCGTCGTCGCGGTCTCGCGGGTCCACCGGGCGGTTCGAGGCTGTGCTGTCGGCAGGGCTGTCCATGGGGCCGATTGTCCCTCCCCCGTCCCCGCTTAGGCACAGCCCGGGGGGTGGGGTAAAGTGCTGTCCGCGTGATCGCGCGCAGCACCGCGCGGGAGCACATCGGGACGTGGCGCAGCTTGGTAGCGCACTTGACTGGGGGTCAAGGGGTCGCAGGTTCAAATCCTGTCGTCCCGACTCGTCGGAGTCGTAGGCCGAAGGCCGGTACCGGAGAGATCCGGTACCGGCCTTCAGGCGTTGTCGGGGCCTGTCGGCGCGGAATGCGGGCCCGGCCGGGCGCCGGCGGCGACGAGCAGCTCGGCGGTCTCGGGGTGCGGACCCCTCGTCGCCCAGTCCAGCGGGGCCCAGCCCGTGCCGTGGTCCTCCCGCAGGTTCGGGTCGGCGCCGTATTCCAGGAGCGCGCGCACGGCCTCGGTGTGACCCCAGCAGGCCGCCCCGCACAGCGGTGTGCCCTCCGAGCCGGTACCGCTCTCCGTGTCGGGCGAGGCCCCGGCCGCCAGCAGGACGCGGACGATGTCGGCGTCTCCGTGCACCGCCGCCTGGTACAGCGGCGTGGTGCCCTCCGAGTCGGCCGTCTCGGCCGGCGCGCCCGCGCGCAGCAGCGCGCGCACCTGCGCGAGGTCGCCCAGCAGCGCGGCGTCGACGAGACGCCCGGACAGTTTTTTCCGCCGTCGTCGGTTCATGATCACCGATCGTAGCGGGCGGCGCTCCGCCGGAACGGTCCGCGCGAGCCGTCGCCGGGTTCCGCGGGCACGCCCGCCGTGCTCTGCCGACGGCAGAACGACGCCCCGGCCGGCCCGGCGCTCGTTACAGTCGAGTCGTATGACGACGGTGACGACACGCATGGTCGAGTACCCCGCCGACGGTCTGACGATGGTCGGCCACCTCGCGCTGCCGGCCGGCACCGGCCGCCGTCCCGCGGTGCTGCTGGGACCGGAGGGCCCGGGGCTCAGCGACGTCGAGCGCGGGCGGGCCGACGCGCTCGCCGGACTGGGCTACGTGGCACTGGCCTTCGACCTCCACGGCGGGCGCCGTCTGACCGACCCCGAGGACATGCTGGCCCGTTGCCTGCCGCTGCTCGCCGACCCCGGCCGGATGCGGGACATCGGCCACGCCGCGCTCGGCGTGGTGCGTGCCGAACCGCGCGCCGATCCCGACCGGATCGCCGCGGTCGGCTACGGCACCGGGGGCGCCGTCGGGCTGGAACTCGGGCGCGACGGCGTCAACCTGCGGGCGATCGCGACGGTCAACGGACTGACCACGGGCCGGCCGGGCGAGGCGGCGCGCATCCGCTGCCCGGTGTGGGCCGGGGTCGGGTCGGAAGACCCGATCATGCCGGCCGCGCAACGGGACGCCTTCTGCGCCGAGATGCAGGCCGCGGGCGTCGACTGGCGCCTCGTCGTCTACGGCGGCGCCCTGCACGCCTTCCACTACCCGCTGTCGGGTGACGAGCGGGTGCTCCCCGGCGTGGGACACCACCCACGGCACGCGCGGCGATCCTGGCGCGACATCGTTGACCTGCTCGCCGAATGCCTGCCCGTCACGGAGTGATCACGCCCACCTGGGCCGCCCGGACCGCGCAGAGCCCCCCGACGCGCTCAGTCAGGGTTCCAGACATGACAAGGGGGAGATCCGGACGTCCATGGATGGAGTAAATCTACACCGGCGGATGTAGACATTGGTCGGGGTGGGAGCTACTGTTCTGAGTGTAGCCAGAAGTCGAAAGGCACGGCTCGGACGAACTGCCGTGCAAGCGGGTCAAGCCGAGCGGCCTCACGGGCCGCACGGCAGTACGGAAAGATCAATCGAAAGAGGTAAGGAGCCGAACGCCATCAGGATCGCCCGGGCGGGTAGAGCCGCCCGGGTACCGCAGACCCCGGATAGGAAGGTGGTCCCCGGTCACGCAGCCGCGATCCCCGCAGGTCCGCCCTCCCGGGCGGAACCCGCGGATACAGAAGCCCGGCGCAGTCAGCCGGTAGATGGTGTGGAAAGCTCGGGGCCCGGGCGCCGGTCGGCGTCCGGGCCCCCCGACGCGTCACCCGGAAGAAGAGGTCTATGCCCCCTGGCAGTTCCCGCGCCGTCGACAACCTCGACGACGACGACTACCCCGCCTACACCATGGGCCGGGCCGCCGAGATGCTCGGCACCACCCCCGCCTTCCTGCGCGCCCTGGGCGAACACCGCCTGATCAACCCGCTGCGCTCCGAAGGCGGCCACCGCCGCTACTCCCGTTACCAGCTGCGCGTCGCCGCCCGCGCCCGCGAACTGGTCGACGCCGGCACCGCCGTCGAAGCCGCCTGCCGGATCGTCATCCTCGAGGACCAGCTGGAAGAAGCCCAGCGCATCAACGAAGAACTCCGCGCGAGTCAGGGCGCCGACACGCAGCCGAAAAGCTCGGTCTGACGCTTGACTCCCGCAGGACGGACCGCTGGGCTGCGGGGCGCAGATGGCAGACCGGACGCCTTCGCCGCCCCGCAGCCCGAACCGGTCCGTCCCGTTACCCTCAGTCCTCGGCGTCCTCGGCGTCCTCGGCGGTCCGGATGACGGTGCGTCCGGGGACGCGCTGACGCCGGGCGAGGACGGCGGCTGCCTCCGCGAGCGGCCGTAGTGCGCCGACCCGCACCCGGAGCCGTCCGTCCCGCAGCGGCTGGGCGAGATCGGCCAGGCGTGCACGGTCCGGTTCCGCCACCCGAAGAAGACGGTCCGCCCGCCGTCCGGACGCATGGTGGGCGGCTGGGCGATGGCGACGAGCGTGCCGCCGGCCCGCACGTCCCTGGTGGTCTACCTGCAACGGGGCGGGCGGTCAGCCACAGTTCTCCGCGCCCCCACAGGGGCCGCCGCCCCGGTCGCCCGCCCTGCTGCCACCGCTCGGCGCCCCGAACGGCGATGCGTCCGTCCGGGTCCGCCGGAGCGAGAGGGCCAGGGCCCGTCCGGCGGACCGTGCCGGACGGGCCCTGGCCACGGAAAGGCCTCAGCGCTTGAGCGTGAAGGTGAAGTCGCCGGAGAGCTTGCCGCTCAGCCGTACTGCCGAAACGATCTTCCCCTCCGCGATCAGCCTCTCGACCTCGCCCCGCGAAAGACCGCACCCTTCAGCGATCACTCGCACCGGTCGGACGGGGATCCGCGCCGCGAAGCGGACCGATACGTCGATCATCTCGCGGTCCGGGTGCTCCGGTCCGCCGGTGACGAGACGCCAGGCGTTCTCCCAGTCGAGGGCGAGGCGATTGCGGCGCCGCACGACGGGGTCCTGGAGCAACTCGGCTGCCAGGCCGGAGTCGTTGGCGTGCAGCCGGTCCAGCAGCTCAGGCCGTATGGAGCGCACGTTCGTCCGCTCCAGGACCGTGAGCTTCGCCGTCTCCCCGCACGACGTGCAGAGCACGAGGAGCCAGACGTCGAGGAGTTTGTGGTGTGCGTTGACGCGGAATTTCCCGTCCGCCCGGAAGCGTTCGGACGCGCACGCGTGACAGCGCCGGAGAACGAGCGGCAGGCGTGTGGGCATGACAACCCAGCCGTTGAGCACAGAAGTACACCGGTTTCAGTGAGAAGACCGCAGCAGAAAGGAGCGCGTCGCTCAGATGCGACGCGCGACGAATCAGCGCTCGGGAGATCTCACACGGTGTGCAACGGAACGTCCTTTGCTGGGCGACATGGCTCGGCAGCACGGTAGTGGCGCACAGCGGAGCCGATCCACTGCTTTTCGTTCACGCTCTGGGGCGGCGGAGTCGCTGCGAACGGGTGGTGGCCTGTGGAGGGGCGGCGTGCCGCGGTATGCAGGGATTTTTCATGAGGGCTGCCCGGTGGCCGGACGGTCACCGGAAACGTGCGGCGTACGAGGAGGATCCATGGGCAGGCTCTCATCCGGTGTCCTGGCGGTTGCGGCGGCGGCGTTGACCGTCATGGTCACGGTGCAGCCCGTACAGGCGGCGGAGGGGCGTCCGCCCTTGCCCGATGCCACGGACGAGGCGTTCGACCAGGAATGCCTCGCGGCCCACAACCAGTACCGCGCCCGCCACGGTGCCCCGCCGCTGCACCTGGACGACGAGGCCGTCGCACACGCCACACGCCGCGCCCGGGACGCTTCGACCCAGGACGGGCTCGCGCCGTCGCCGGGGACGGTGGGCTGGGGCGATAACCGCTTCCGGTTCGCCACCTACGAGAACGAGCCGGCCTCGTGCGGTGAGGCAGTGCGGCTCTGGTACGAGGCTCGCTGGACCGGCGGCTACGACTGGGACCGGCCCGGCTACTCGCCCGACAGGGGCTCCTTCACGCAGGTCGTGTGGAAGTCGTCCGAGAGGCTCGGCTGCGGCCGGGCCGCGGGGAGGCCGGACGGCGAGGAGTCGTACCAGACGTACATCGTCTGCAGCTACGCCCCGGCGGGGAACGTGATCGGTCAGTTCAAGGACAACGTGGGGGAGCCGATCGGCGAGAACTGAGCCACCGGCCGGGGGACCGCTCCGGCACGGGAATGCGCCGCCGCAGGTCGTCCGGCGGCGGCGCTCAGCCGATCGCGAGGCGGGCGATCGAGCCGATCTCGAGAGCGGTCCACATCGCCCCGTCCGGCCCTTGGGCGATGCCGTGGGGTTCCGAGGAAGGGCTGGGCAGCTCGTGTTCGTCGACACGGCCGTCGGGGGTGATCCGTCCGATGCGGTTGGCCCCCCACTCGGTGAACCAGCAGTTCCCGTCGGCGCCGGCAGCGATGGCGTGCGGGCGTGACGCGGGGTCGGGCAGGGCGAATTCCGTGATTTCCCCGTCGGGGGTGATCCGTCCGACCTGGCCGGCCCCGATCTCGACGAACCACAGGGCGCCGTCGGCGCCGGCCGTGATGCCGACCGGGGCGCCGGCAGGCGTCGGCAGCGGATGGACGGCCACGGTGCCGTCGCCTGCGACGGCACCGATCGCGTTCGCCTGATTCATGGTGAACCACATCCGGCCGTCCGGGCCGACGGCGATGGCCGAGGGGAAGGCCTTCGCGAGGGGAAGGGAGAACTCGGTGACGTGACCGTCGGTCGTGATGCGGCCGATGCGGTCGGCGCCGGCCTCGGTGAACCACAGTGCGTCGTCGGGCCCCGCCACGATGCCGAACGGCCCGGCATCCGAAGTCGGCAGCGGGAAGGAGGAGATGTCTCCGGCCGTGGTGATGCGGCCGATGCGATGGCTCCGGAACTCGGTGAACCACAAGGCGTCGTCGGGGCCCGCCGTGATGACCGACGGCCCGCCGGAAGCGGATTCGAGCGGGTAGGAGGTGGTGTCGCCGTCGGGCGTGACCCGGCCGATCCGTCCGTGATGGACCAGGGTGAACCACAGGGCGCCGTCCGGTCCGGCGGCGATTCCATAGGGTCCGGCCTCGGGGCCGGAAACGGGGAACTCCGTGAGGGAAACGGTCGGACGACGCGGCATGGACGGGTTCCTCGCAGGGCGGACGGGAGAGGCGCGACTGTGGATGCTAGCCCGACGGCGGGCCCGCATGCTCCCGAATATCCGGCTGCGTGGCGGGAGAAGTCCCCTCGAGGCCGTGACCGGCCTCGGGGGGACGGCGACTGTGCGGCGCACACTCCCGAGGTCCGCCCGGGAGACCTGCGCGACGGGTCAGGCAGCCAAGCCCTGGTCGGCCTTGACGGCCTGCTCGCGGCCTGCGCACAGCTGCTCCAGGAGGGCGTCGGCGGCGATGAGTGCCTGGTCCACCGACTGGGTGCCCGTCATCACGCACAGCGTGTACGAGGTGTCTTCCAGCTCTCGGCTCGAACGGCCGGTGGGCTCCAGGTCGTGGCGGAAGCGGGCCTGGGCGAAACGGGCCAGCACCGCGCGCAGTTCCTTCTCGGCGGGCAGCAGCACAGCACAACCTCTTTCACAGACGGGCCGGTCGGGCGGTCCGGTGACCGTGTCACCGTGGGTTCCGCGAACCCGTGTGCCCCCGCCGCCTCACGGTATGCACCCTGTGTCGGCGGTCACGGTGCCCGGACCACCGGCGGCTCTCCGCGCGGCGCGGTCAGCGCCGCGCGCAGGGCCGTCGCGGCCTCCTCGCCGACGCGCTCGGCCAGCACGTCCTCGATGACGGCGAGGGTCGCCTGCGCGCGCTGGTGGACGCGGACGCCCTCCGCGGTGATGCGGATCAGGCGGTTGCGTGCCGAGGAGGGGTCCGGGACCTGCTCCAGCAGGCCGAGGGAGACCAGGCCGTGCACCGCCTGGTGGGCGGTCTGCCGGGTGACGCCGAGACGGCGGGCCAGTTCGGCGACCGTGGTGCCCTCCGCGTCCAGGAGGGCGAAGACCTGTCCCTGGGCGCTGCTCAGCGGCTGCTCACCGGCCGCCCGCATGCTCGCCGTCAGCGCGTCGTCGAACCAGCGCTTGGCCCCTGCCAGCAGCAGGGGCATGTTCTGTGCGGCTTCCTTCGCTTGTGTCATGACTCCTCGGACTCCTCGGGCCACGAGCATACGGGTGGGCGGTGACGCGGTCCTCCCGCCGTCGCGAAGGGGTGCCGCCCGAGCTCATCGTCAGGTAACCTGACACATGTCAAACGTCAGGCAACCTGACAAAGTGCATCCGGAGGCTTCCCGTGACCATCGAATTCGCCAGGCGCACCCACTCCCTCATCCCCGCCGAACCGGGCAGGCCCTACTTCGTCGAGAAGGGCATGGGCGACCGCGCCCACCTCTTCGGCGACCTGTTCACGATCTACGCGGGCGGCCCGCAGACCGAGAACACCTTCAACTTCTTCACCTGCGACGGCCCCAAGGGCGACATCATCCCGGCCCACTCCCACCCCGACACCTACGAGGTCTTCTTCGTCACCCAGGGCGCCGTCCGCCTCTTCGTCGAGGACCTCGAGGGCGAGCAGCACGAGAAGCTGCTCACCGTCGGCGACTTCGGCTTCGTGCCGAAGAACTGCCCGCACGCCTACCGCATCGAGCGCCACCACAGCCAGATCGTCGGCGTCGCCGCCGGCCCCGGCGGCACCTTCGAGCGGTTCTTCGAGACCCTCGGCACCGACACGGACGAACTCGGTCTGCCGAAGAAGCCGTTCGTGCCCGAGCCGCACAAGTTCGGCACCGTGCCGCAGCAGTACGACGTGACCTTCCTGCCCGACCACCAGTGGCGCACGGAAAGCTGAGACCACCATGGCGTACGTACGGGCGCTGCTCGCCGGCGCTCTCGTGGGCGTGCTGTACGCCGCCCTGAAGGTGAGGTCCCCGGCGCCCCCGCCGGTCGCCCTGTTCGGCCTGCTGGGCATGCTCGTCGGCCAGGCCCTGCCGGGGGCGCTGTGAAGTCCCCGCTCGCGCGCCTGCGCGGCCCCGCCGTCAGCCTCGGGGCCGGACTGCTGATGGGCGCCGTCTACTGGGCCCTCGGCATCACCTCGCCCGCCCCGCCCCTGATCGGCCTCACCGGACTGCTCGGCATCGTCCTCGGTGAGCGCGCCGTCACCTGGGGACGCGGCCGGATCGCCGCATCCAGACACCACACCCCGAAGGGAGAGGCCCATGACCGCATCGGATGAGCGGACAGGCTTCGTCGACGTCCACGCCCACTTCGTCACCGACTCCTACGTCCGGCGGGCGAGGGCCGCCGGTCACGAGCTGCCCGACGGCGTGCCCGCCTGGCCCGACTGGTCCGCCGAGGCGCACCTGGAGCTGATGGACCGGGTCGGCATCAGCACCGCGATCCTGTCCGTGTCGTCCCCCGGGGTGCACTTCGGCGACGACGCGGCCGCCCGCCGCCTGGCCCGCGAGATGAATGAGGAGGCCGCCCGGGCGGCCGCCGGACACCCGGACCGCTTCGGCTTCTTCGCCTCCCTCCCGCTGCCCGACGTGGACGGCGCCCTGGCCGAGGCGGCGTACGCCTTCGACGAACTCGGCGCGGACGGCGTCGTCCTGGAGACCCACACCCACGGCGTGTACCTGGGCGACGCGCGCCTGGAACCCCTCTTCGCCGAGCTCGGCCGCCGCCGCGCCGTCGTCTTCCTGCACCCGACCTCCCCCGTGTGCTGGGAACGGTCGGCCCTCGGACGGCCCCGTCCCATGGTCGAGTTCGTCTTCGACACCGCCCGCACCGTCACCGACCTGCTCATGGCCGGCACCCTGGAACGCCACCCGGGCCTCGAGGTGATCGTCCCGCACTGCGGCGGTGCGCTGCCCGTGCTCGCCGACCGCGTCGACGGCTTCATGAAGCTCTTCCTGCCCGACCGGGCGGGTGACGCCCCCGGCGCCGTGGAACAACTGCGGCGCCTGCACTACGACATGGCCGGTTCCGCCTTCCCGCGCCAGGTCCCCGCGCTCCTCTCCCTGGTCGAGCCGGACCGGCTGCTGTACGGCAGCGACTACTGCTGGACGCCCGCGCACGGCGTGGACGCCCACGTCGCCGCCGTGGACGCGGCGCCGGCGCCGGCGGGCGCCGCCGACTGGCGGTCCCTGACGACGGACAACGCCCACCGGCTGCTGCCCCGCCTGGCCGGCCGGTCCGCCCGGACCCCCGAGGAGTGACCGTGCACCCCCGACTCGCCCCGTACCTCGCCCCGCCCGACCCCACGGCCCTGCCCCTGCCGCACGCCGCACACCCCGCCGACGGCGTACGGCTGCTGCGCGCGGTCCCGTACGCCGTGCACGACGGCAGCCGGCCCCTGGAACTCGACGTGTGGCTCCCCGAGGAGGCTCCCGACGGGCCGCTGCCCGTCATCGTCCTCGTGCACGGCGGCGCCTGGCGCACCGGACTGCGCGACGACCTGGGCCCGCGCTTCCGCACCTGGCGGCCCGGACCCCTCGCCCGCCTCGCCCGGGCCGGATTCGCCGTCGTCTGCCCCGACTACCGGCTCAGCGGCGAGGCCGTCTTCCCCGCCCCGCTGGACGACCTCGCCGCGGCGCTGGCGTGGCTGCGCACCCGTGCCGCCGACCTCGGCGTCGACCCCGACCGGATCGTCGCCTGGGGCGAGTCCGCGGGCGGCCACCTCGCCGCCCTCCTCGCCCTCACCGCCGGGCCGCCCCTGCGCGGCTGCGTCGTCTGGTACGGCGCGACCGACCTCACCGCCGCGCCCCCGCACACCCCCGAGGCGGCACTGCTCGGCGCCCCCGCCGCCGAGGTCCCGGAACGGGCCCGCGCGGCCAGCCCGGTCGCCCGGGTCACGCCGGGCGCCCCGCCCTTCCTGATCCTCCACGGTGACGGGGACACGGTCATCCCCGTCACCCAGGGAGAGGCCCTGGCGTCGGCGCTCCGGGCGGCCGGCACGCAGGCCGGCTTCCGGACCGTCGCCGGAGCCGATCACCTGTGGATCGGGGCGGCCGAGGCGGACGTGGAACGCTGCTTCACCTCCTCCCTCGACTTCGTGCGGAGCCGGACGGGGTGATAGAAGCGGGCCATGACCCTCTCGCCCCGCCCCGCAACGCCGGACGGCCCCCGATGACCGCCGGCATCGACACCCCGGACCGCCGGGGCCGCACCGGACTCGACCGGGCCGGCCGGGACCTGACCGGCAACCCGCGCGTCAGGATCCGCGACGTCCGGCTCCTGTCCAGCCACTGGTACGTCGAACGCACCACCACCTTCGACCTCCGGCGCGCCGACGGCACCTGGAGCACCCAGGAGCGCGAGACGCACGACCGCGGCAACGGCGCCACCGTGCTGCTCCACGACACCGAACGCGGAACGGTCCTGCTCACCCGCCAGTTCCGCCTGCCCGCGTACGTCAACGGCCACCCCGACGGCATGCTGATCGAGACCCCCGGCGGGGTGCTCGACGACGAGGACGAGCACCCCGAGGTCGCCGTGCGGCGCGAGGTCGTCGAGGAGACCGGGCACACCGTCGGCGAGGTACGGCACGTCTTCGACGTGTACATGAGCCCCGGCTCGGTCACCGAACGCGTCAGCTTCTACGCCGCCGCCTACGGCTCCGCCACCCGCACCCACGAGGGCGGCGGCCTGCACGAGGAGGGCGAGGACATCGAGATCCTCGAACTCCCCTTCCGCCGTGCCCTGGAGATGATCCGCACCGGCGAGATCTGCGACGCCAAGACCATCATGCTGCTCCAGTGGGCGGCGCTGGAGGGCCCCTTCGCCCCCCTCCGCGAAGGGGCCTGAGGCCCACGGCCGGGGCGTCAGAGGTGGTGGCGGCGGTCGGCGACGGCCCGCTCGTACCGTGCGCGCGCCTCGACGGCGGCCGGGCGGGCGGAGACCTCGGCCACCGGCACGTCCCACCAGGCCTCGGCCCCCGGAGCGGTCACCGCCGGATCCGTCTCGACGTGGACGCAGGTCGGGCGGGTCGCCTCACGGGCCGCCGCCAGCGCCTCCCGCAGCTCGCGCACCGTCTTGGCGCGCAGCACCTCCATGCCCAGGCTGGCCGCGTTGGCGGCGAGGTCCACGGGCAGCGGGGCGCCGGTGAAGGCGCCGTCGGCGGCGCGGTGGCGGTAGGCGGTGCCGAAGCGCTCGGCGCCGACCGACTCGGACAGGCCGCCGATGGAGGCGTAGCCGTGGTTCTGCACGACGACCAGCTTCACCGGCAGGTCCTCCTGCACGGCGGTGACGATCTCCGTCGGGTTCATCAGGTAGGTGCCGTCGCCCACCAGCGCCCACACGGGTGTCCCGGGCGCCGCCTGCTGCACGCCGAGCGCGGCCGGGATCTCGTAGCCCATGCACGAGTAGCCGTACTCCAGGTGGTACTGGCGCGGGGAGCGGGCCCGCCAGAACTTGTGCAGGTCACCGGGGAGCGAACCGGCCGCGTTGATCACCACGTCGTCGTCGCCGACCACCGCGTCCAGCGCCCCCAGCACGTGGGTCTGCGTCGGGACGGCGTCGTCGTCGTCCGCCCTCAGGGCGGCTTCCACGACCCGCTCCCAGCGCTCCTTGCCCGCGCGGTACTCCGCCTCGTACGACGGCGCCACCCGGTGTCCCGCGAGGGCGTCCGTCAGCAGCGTGAGGCCGGCGCGCGCGTCGCAGACCAGGGTGCGGGCGGCGAGCTTGTGGGCGTCGAAGGCGGTGATGTTGAGGTTCAGGAAGCGGACGTCCGGATGCCGGAAGAGGGTGCCGGAGGCCGTGGTGAAGTCCGAGTGGCGGGTGCCGACGCCGATCACCAGGTCCGCGGTGCGGGCCAGGTCGTCGCTGACGGCGGTGCCGGTGTGGCCGATGCCGCCGAGGTCGGCCGGGTGGTCGTGACGCAGGGAGCCCTTGCCGGCCTGGGTGGAGGCGACCGGGATGCCGGTGGCGTCCGCGAACGCCCTCAGCGCCTCCTCGGCCTGGCTGTGGTGGACGCCGCCGCCCGCGACGACCAGCGGGCGCTCGGCGGCCCGGACCGCCCGGACCGCCTCGGCCAGTTCCGCCGGGTCGGGGGCGGGCCGCCGCACGTGCCAGACGCGCTCGGCGAAGAACTCCTCCGGCCAGTCGTACGCCTGCGCCTGCACGTCCTGGGGGAGCGCGAGGGTGACCGCGCCGGTCTCGGCCGGGTCGCTCAGCACCCGCATCGCCCGCAGCGCGGAGGCGATCAGGGCGTCCGGGCGGGTGACGCGGTCGAAGTACCGGGACACCGGGCGCAGGGTGTCGTTGACGGACACGTCGGCCTCGGTCGGGTGCTCCAGCTGCTGGAGCAGCGGGTCGGCCGCGTGCGAGGCGAAGTAGTCGCCGGGGAGCAGCAGGACCGGCAGACGGTTGATCGTGGCGAGCGCGGCGCCGGTGACCAGGTTGGTGGCGCCGGGGCCGATGGACGTCGTGACCGCCTGCGCGGACAGGCGGTTCAGGTGGCGGGCGTGGCCGACGGCCGCGTGCACCATGGCCTGTTCGTTGCGGCCCTGGTGGTACGGCATGACACCGGCGTACTCGACGAGTGCCTGCCCGATGCCGGCCACGTTGCCGTGGCCGAAGACGCCCCAGGTGCCGGCGATCAGACGGTGCCGTACGCCGTCGCGTTCGGTGTACTGGGCGGCCAGGAAGCGCACCAGTGCCTGGGCGGTGGTCAGTCGGCGCGTGACGGTGCTCATGCGGACCTCTCCGGTGCGGTGTAGAGGGGGAGCCGGGGGTCGACCGGCTGCTGGGGCCAGGTGTCGCGGATCCAGGCGTGGTCGGGGTGGTCGCGGATCAGCCAGGCGCGCTCGGCCTCCGGGCCCGCCATGACGTTGAGGTAGTACATGTGGTGGCCCGGCACGGCCATCGACGGTCCGTGCCAGCCGTCGGGGATCAGGACCACGTCCCCGTCGCGGACCTCGGCCAGCACGTCCGTGCCCCGCCCCCGCCCGGACGGCGAGACCCGCTGGTAGCCGAGGCCGGGGGTGCCGTCGTGGCCGGCGAACTCGAAGTAGTAGATCTCCTCCAGCACCGACTCCTCGCCGGGGTGGTGCTCGTCGTGCTTGTGCGGCGGGAACGAGGACCAGTTGCCGCCGGGGGTGACGACCTCGACCGCGATCAGCCGGTCGCACGCGAAGACGTCCGCGGCACCGAAGTTGTTGACCTGCCGCGAGCAGTTCCCGCTGCCCCGCAGCTCCACCGGAACCGACGACGCCGGGCCGTACCGCGCGGGCAGGCGCCGGGTGCAGCGGGCGCCGGTGAGCGCGAAGCGGCCGCCGCCCGTGGAGGTCACCGTCGCACGGGCGTCGCGCGGGACGTACGCGAAGTCGGTGACACCGGTGAACACGCTCTCGCGGCCGGTGAGTTCGAAGGCGTTCCGGCCGAGGCCGCCGGCGACGCGGACCGTGCAGCCGCCGGCGAGCGGGAGGACGATCCACTCGCTGTCGCCGCTGTCGAAGGTGTGGCCGCCGCCGGGCGGCAGGTCGAGCACGCGCAGGGCGGAGTGGCCCCAGCCGGCCTTCTCGGGCGTCACGTCCACGGCGTACGGGCCGCTCGCCGCCCTGCCCGCGGGAAGGTGATGCGTCATCGGGTGACTCTCCCGTCCTCTCCTGTGTCACAGCTCGTGGGTGACTCCTACCCGCCTCACAACAGCCCGACGGCGGTGTCGACCGCCTGTTCCACCGTGCCCTCGGCGGGGTAGAGCAGCGAACGCCCGACGACCATGCCCTGCACGGTGGGCAGCCTGAGCGCCCTGCGCCAGCGTTCGTAGGCGGCGGCCTGGTCCGCGGGGGAGCCGCCCGTGTCGCCGCCGAGCAGGACCGCGGGCAGCGTGGAGGTCTCCAGGGCCTCGCCCATGTCGTCCGGGTCGTGGGTGACGGGCAGTTTCAGCCAGGTGTAGGCGGAGGTGCCGCCGAGGCCCGAGGCGATGGCCACGGAGCGGGTGACGGCCTCGGCGGACAGGTCGTTGCGGACCCGGCCGTCGATCCGGCGGGAGACGAACGGCTCGACGAACACCGGCAGTTCGCGTGCGGCCATGGCGTCGACCGCGCGGGCCGCGGACTCCAGGGTGGCCAGCGAGCCGGGGTCGTCGTAGTCGATGCGCAGCAGCAGCTTGCCCGCGTCGAAGCGCAGGCGGGCGATGTCCTCGGCGCGGTGCCCGGTGAAGCGGTCGTCCATCTCGAAGGCGGCGCCCGCGAGGCCGCCGCGGTTCATCGAGCCCATGACGACCTTGTTCTCCAGCGCCCCGAGCAGCAGCAGGTCCTCCAGCACGTCGGCGGTGGCGAGCACCCCGTCGACGCCGGGCCGCGACAGTGCGGTGCACAGGCGTTCCAGCAGGTCGGCCCGGTTGGCCATGGCGAGCCGCCGGTCGCCGACGCCGAGCGCGCCGCGCGCCGGATGGTCCGCGGCCACGATCATCAGGCGCCCGGAGCAGCCGATCAGCGGACGGCGCGTCCGGCGGGCCGCCGCCTCGGCGATGGCCTCCGGGTGCCGGGCTCTGACCGCCGTGAGGTCGGGGATGCTGAGGGACAAGGCAACGCTCCGTTCAGGGAGTGGCTCGCGCGAGGAGACCGTCGATCTCCGCCCCGGTGGGCATCGCGGAGGAACAGGCGAGGCGGGAGGCGACGAGGGCGCCGGCCGCGTTGGCGTACCGCATGGTGCGCTCCAGGTCCCAGCCGGACAGCAGGCCGTGGCAGAGGGAACCGCCGAACGCGTCGCCCGCGCCGAGGCCGTTGACCACCTCGACCGGCACCGGGGGCACCTCGGCCGTCCGCCCGTCGCGGTGCACGGCGAGCACGCCCCGGGGGCCCTGCTTGACGACGGCCAGCTCCACGCCCGCGGCCAGGAGCGCCTCGGCGCACGCCCGCGGCTCGCGCACGCCCGTGGCGATCTCGCACTCGTCGAGGTTGCCGACGGCGACGGTCGCGTGCCGCAGCGCCTCGGCGTAGTACGGGCGGGCCCGGCCGGGGTCGGCCCAGAACATCGGCCGCCAGTCCAGGTCGAAGACCGTGGTCCCGGCCCTGGCGCGGTGGGCGAGGGCCCCCAGGGTGGCCGTACGGCTCGGCTCCTCGCTCAGCCCGGTGCCGGTGATCCAGAAGACGCGGGCCGCGCGGATCGCGTCGAGGTCCAGCTCCCGCGGGTGGATCTCCAGGTCGGGGGCCTTGGGGCGGCGGTAGAAGTACAGCGGGAAGTCGTCCGGCGGGAAGACCTCGCAGAAGGTGACGGGCGTCGGGTACGCGGCGACCGGCGTGACCCAGCGGTCGTCGACGCCGAACTCCTTCAGGGCCCGGCGCAGGTAGCCGCCGAACGGGTCGTCGCCCGTACGGGTGATGACGGCCGCGGCACGGCCCAGGCGGGCGGCGGCGACCGCCACGTTCGCGGCCGAACCGCCGAGGAACTTGCCGAAGGTCTCGACCTCCGCCAGGGGTACACCCGTCTGAAGGGGGTAGAGATCGACTCCGATGCGGCCCATCGTGATCAGATCGAAGTGCCGGACTGACTCGGCCATGGACGACGCTCCTCGGGCTGGGCGGGAGGGGGGCCTGCCGCCCCCCAGATGTAGGACGGCGGGACGACCTTGTCAATGTTTTGTTCTTACATTCGGACCAGCTTGTGAAGTGATGTCTTGACAAAGTATTGACAGCGGGCCCCTCAAGGACTTGTATCCGGTCCCAGCGCAACAGCCCTTCTTCTCCGGTCCGACACACGGCTTCCGTCGCACAGTGAGGTGCAGGAAAGATGGTCCGCTCTTCGCACGCCCGCTCCCGCAGATCCGTCCCGGTCGTGGCCCTCGCCGCGGCGGCGGCGCTGGCCCTCGCCGGCTGCTCCAGCAGTTCCGGGGGCAAGAAGGCCGACGAGGAGGGGAACTCCGGCGCCTCCGCGGGCAAGGCGGACACCCCCGGCATGACGGTCGCCCTGGTCACCCATCAGGCGCCCGGCGACACCTTCTGGGACATCGTCCGCAAGGGCGCCGAGGCCGCCGCCGCCAAGGACAACATCAAGCTCGTCTACTCCGCCGACCCCAACGCGGGCAACCAGGCCAACCTGGTGCGGAACGCGATCGACCAGAAGGTCGACGGCATCGCGGTCACCCTCGCCAAGCCGGACGCGCTGCGCGGTGTCCTCGCCGAGGCGAAG
Source organism: Streptomyces sp. JHA26 (assembly GCF_002005565.1). Lineage (GTDB taxonomy): Bacteria > Actinomycetota > Actinomycetes > Streptomycetales > Streptomycetaceae > Streptomyces. The sequence continues at coordinate 67,647 of NZ_BDJC01000016.1, forward strand.
CAGGCCGGCATACCCGTCGTCGGCCTCAACTCCGGCCTCGCCGACTGGAAGGAGCTCGGCCTGACGGAGTTCTTCGGACAGGACGAGAGCGTGGCGGGCGAGGCGTTCGGCAAGAAGCTGGACGAGGTCGGCGCGAAGAAGGCCGTCTGCGTGATCCACGAGCAGGGCAACGTCGGCCTGACCCAGCGCTGCGACGGCGTGAAGAAGACCTTCGGGGGCTCGGTCGAGAACCTCTACGTCAACGGCACCGACATGCCGTCCGTGAAGTCGACGATCACCGCGAAGCTGAAGCAGGACGGCGCCATCGACCACGTCGTCACGCTCGGCGCCCCGTTCGCCATGACCGCGACGCAGTCGGTGGAGGAGACCGGCGGCAGGGCGAAGGTCGCCACCTTCGACCTCAACAAGGAACTCACCGGCGCCATCGAGAAGGGCACCATCGAGTTCGCCGTCGACCAGCAGCCCTACCTCCAGGGCTACCTGGCGGTCGACGGCCTGTGGCTCTACGAGAACAACGGCAACTACAGCGGTGGCGGCGAACAGCCGGTGCTGACCGGCCCGGCCTTCGTCGACAAGTCCAACGTCGAGGCCGTCGCCGAGTTCGCCTCGAAGGGCACCCGGTGATGAACGCGTCCCCACAGGCCGGGCCGGCGGTGACCGCGCCGCCGGCCCCCGGCCCGGGACCGGGCGACGGGCGGACCCGGCGGCGCCCGCTCGCGCTGCGGCTGCTCGCCCGGCCCGAGATCGGCGTCCTCCTCGGCGCCGTCGCCGTGTTCGTCTTCTTCCTGATCGCCGCGCCCTCGGTCCGCGACGGCGGCTCCATGGCGACCGTCCTCTACCAGTCGTCCACCATCGGCATCATGGCCCTGCCGGTCGCGCTGCTGATGATCGGCGGCGAGTTCGACCTGTCCGCCGGTGTCGCCGTGGTCACCTCGGCGCTCACCGCGAGCATGCTCAGCTACCAGCTGACCATGAACGTCTGGATGGGCGTGGTCGTCGCCCTCGTGGTCTCCCTGGGCGTCGGCGCGTTCAACGGCTGGATGCTGGTCAGGACCGGACTGCCGAGCTTCCTCGTCACCCTCGGCACCTTCCTGATCCTCCAGGGCGTCAACCTCGCCGTCACCAAGCTCGTCACCGGCAACGTCGCCACCGACGACATCAGCGACATGGACGGCTTCGGCCGGGCCGAGGCGCTCTTCGCCTCGTCCTTCGACGTCGGCGGCGTCCAGGTGAAGATCACGGTGGTGTGGTGGCTGGTCTTCGCGGCCCTCGCCACCTGGGTGCTGCTGCGCACCAAGTACGGCAACTGGGTCTTCGCGGTCGGCGGCGACCAGGAGGCCGCCCGCGCGGTCGGCGTCCCCGTCACCTTCACCAAGGTCACGCTGTTCATGCTGGTCGGCTTCGGCGCCTGGTTCGTCGGCATGCACCAGCTGTTCTCCTTCAACACCGTGCAGTCCGGCGAGGGCGTCGGCCAGGAGCTGATCTACATCGCCGCCGCCGTCATCGGCGGCTGCCTGCTCACCGGCGGCCACGGCTCCGCCGTCGGCCCGGTCTTCGGCGCCTTCATGTTCGGCATGGTGAACCAGGGCATCGTCTACGCCGGCTGGAACCCCGACTGGTTCAAGGCCTTCCTCGGCGCGATGCTGCTCGGCGCCGTCCTCGTCAATCTGTGGGTCCGCCGCGCGGTGACCCGGAGGTGATCGGAAAATGACCGGCAAGACCACCGGCACCCCCGGGGACACCGGCCGGCCGCTCGTCGAACTGCGCGGCGCCGGCAAGTCCTACGGCACCGTCCGCGCCCTGCACGGGGTCGACCTCACCGTCCACGCCGGCCGGGTGACCTGCGTGCTCGGCGACAACGGCGCCGGCAAGTCCACCCTCATCAAGATCATCTCCGGGCTGCACCAGCACACCGAGGGCGCCCTCCTCGTCGACGGCGAACCGGTGCGCTTCACCACCCCCCGCGACGCCCTCGCCCGGGGCATCGCCGCCGTCTACCAGGACCTCGCCACCGTGCCGCTGATGCCGGTGTGGCGGAACTTCTTCCTCGGCTCCGAGATGACCAAGGGCCCCTGGCCCCTGCGCCGCCTCGACATCGCCCGCATGAAGAAGACCGCGGACGAGGAACTGCGCACCATGGGCATCGTCCTGGACGACCTGGAACAGCCCGTCGGCACCCTCTCCGGCGGCCAGCGCCAGTGCGTCGCCATCGCCCGCGCCGTCCACTTCGGCGCCCGCGTCCTCATCCTCGACGAACCCACCGCCGCCCTCGGCGTCAAGCAGTCCGGCGTGGTCCTCCGGTACATCGCCGCCGCCCGCGAACGCGGTCTCGGCGTCGTCCTCGTCACCCACAACCCCCACCACGCCCACCTGGTCGGCGACCACTTCAACGTGCTGCGCCTGGGCACCCTCGAACTCAGCGCCACGCGCGCCGACACCACCCTCGAGACACTCACCCACCACATGGCCGGCGGCGCCGAACTCGCCGCGCTCGAGCACGAACTGGCGCAGGCCGACGGGATCGGCACGGCGGCGCTCCCGGGACAGGCGCCGGAGGCTCCCGCCCCCGGCATCGCCCCGCCCCGGACCGCCGCGCCCACGACCCTCGCGTCCGACACCGCCGAAGGGAAGACCTGACATGCCCGCTGCCCTGGACCGCATCCGCGTCGGCTCGGCCCCCGACTCCTGGGGCGTCTGGTTCCCTGACGACCCGCGGCAGGTGCCCTGGGAACGCTTCCTGGACGAGGTCGCCGAGGCCGGCTACGAGTGGATCGAGCTGGGACCCTACGGCTACCTGCCCACCGACCCGGCCCGGCTCGCCGACGAGGTGGCCCGGCGCGGCCTCAGGGTCTCCGCGGGCACCGTCTTCTGCGGCCTGCACCGCGGCCCCTCCGAGTGGGACGCCACCTGGGAGCAGGCCGGCCGCGTCGCCGCCCTCGCCCGGGCCGTGGACGCGACGCACCTCGTCGTCATCCCCTCCTTCTGGCGCGACGACAGGACCGCCGAGATCCTCGAACCGCCGGAGCTCACCGGCGAGCAGTGGACGCACCTGACCCGGGGCATGGAACGCCTCGGCCGCGAGGTCAGGGAGACCTACGGCCTGGAGGTCGTCGTCCACCCGCACGCCGACACCCACATCGACACCGAGGAGCACGTCGAGCGCTTCCTCGACTCCACCGACCCCGCACTGGTCGGCCTCTGCCTGGACACCGGCCACTACGCCTACTGCGGCGGCGACAGCGTCGAACTGATCGAGACCTACGGCGAGCGCATCGGCTACCTCCACCTCAAGCAGGTCGACCCGGAGATCCTCGCCGACGTGCGGGCGAACGGCGTGCCGTTCGGGCCGGCCGTCCAGCGCGGGGTGATGTGCGAACCACCGTCCGGCGTCCCCGAACTGGGCCCGGTGCTCACGGCGGCCCAGCGGCTCGGCGTGGACCTGTTCGCCATCGTCGAGCAGGACATGTACCCCTGCGCGCCGGACGCTCCGCTGCCCATCGCGGTCCGCACCCGCAGGTTCCTGCGCTCCTGCGGGGCCTGACGGCCCGCCCGTCCCGGGAAGCGCTCGTGGCCCCGCGCCCCGATCCGCGTCCCGGCCCCGACGACGCCCTCGAGGGCGACGACGCCGGGGCGGGCGTGTGACGTACGGCGTCGCCCCGGGCGTGTGACGCGGCCCCGTACGACGCCGCTCCTACCGTCGGGGCCATGTGGAAATCGATTCCGGCCGGCGGTCCCGAGCGGGTGATGGCCCTGGCCGACGGTGTCTTCGCGATCGCCATCACCCTGCTCGTCCTCGACTTCTCCGTGCCCCGCGGGCTGGACTCCGCGGCCTACCGCCGGGAACTGCGCGACCTGCTGCCCAACCTGGGGGCGTACGCGCTCATCCTGCTCGTGCTCGGCCTCTTCTGGCGCGACCACCGCCGGATCTTCCGTTTCGTCGAGCGGGTCGACGGCCAGGTGATCACGCTGTCCCTGCTCGGGCTGGGAGTCGCGGCGCTCGTGCCCTTCCCCACCACGCTCCTGTCCGAGTACGGCCGTGAGCCGGTCTCCGTCGCCATCTACGCGGCGGCCGTCGCCGCACTGGGCGCCACCCACCTCGGCCTGGTCGCCCTCCTGGCCAACCGGCCCCAGCTGCGGGGCGAGGCGGTCCCCGAGGAGGGGTTCCTGCTGTACGGCCTGGACATCGCGGCCTCGGTGGCGGTGTTCTCGCTGAGCATCCCGCTCGCCCTGACGATCGGCCCCGCGGCCATGTGGGGCTGGCTCGTCCTGGTCCCGGTCAAGAGCCTGCTCGGCCGGTGGGCGAACCGATCGCACCGTCGCGTCCACCGGGAGAACCCCTCGAGGCCCGGTCCGTGACCGGTCCGGGCCGGCAGGGGAGAGGGACCCGGGTCCGAGCCCGGCGCCGAGGACGTGAACGACGAGACCGTGGGCCGTGCGGTGACGCCGGCCGGGGTGCAGGGGGCCGCGGGGGCGACAGGGTGCGCCCTGTCCGAAGGCGTGTACGGACGCCTCGTCGCGCCTTCCGCCGCCTTCGGCACCGCTTCCTGACGGCCGAATAATCTCGAACAAAATTGTTGACAATCCTGTCTGGCTAGATTTACGTTCGACAGGCACTCACTCAGGGAGGGCAACCATGCCGAACCAGGCCCGTCCGGGCACCGGGGAGCAGGCGAAGCAGCTCGCGCTCGGGCAGTTGCGGCAGGCGATCCTGCGCGGCGAGATGGCACCGGCGCAGCGGCTGGTGGAGAACGAACTCGCCGAACAGTTCGGCGTGACCCGGGCCAGCATCCGGGCCGCGCTGATCGACCTGGAGGCGCAGGGGCTCGTGGAGCGGATCCGCAACCGGGGTTCCCGGGTGCGGGTGGTGACCGTGGAGGAAGCGGTCGCCATCACCGAGTGCCGTCTGGTCCTCGAAGGGCTCTGCGCGGCGAAGGCGGCGGCCGCCGTCACCGACGCGCAGGTGACCGAACTCAAGGACCTGGGCACGGCGATGCGCAAGGCCGTGGCCGGCGGGGAACCGCTGACCTACTCGGATCTCAACCACGAACTCCACGCCAGGATCCGGGAGTTCTCCGGCCAGCTGACGGCCGTGGAACTGCTGGAGCGCCTCAACGCCCAACTGGTGCGCCACCGCTTCCAGTTGGCGCTGCGCCCGGGGCGTCCGCAGCAATCCCTGAACGAGCACCTGGCCATGATCGAGGCGATCGAGGCCAGGGATCCGCAGGCGGCCGAGGCGGCCGTCCGCGCCCACCTCGCCAGTGTGATCGAGGCGCTGCGCGACTGACACACGCACCGAGGCGGGCGTCACCTGTCCACCAAGGAGATTTGACCCATGACGCACGGCAACGCGCCCGCCCCCACCCCACGGTCGACACTCGTCGTCACCGCGCACGCGGGGGACTTCGTGTGGCGGGCGGGCGGCGCCATCGCCCTGGCCGCCTCGCGCGGGGAGAAGGTCACCATCGCGTGCCTGACCTTCGGCGAGCGCGGCGAGTCCGCCAAGGCCTGGCGGGAGGGCAGGAAGCTGGAGGAGATCAAGGCGATCCGCCGGGAGGAGGCCGAGAAGGCCGCCGCCGTCCTCGGCGCCGAGGTCCGCTTCTTCGACGCCGGCGACTACCCGCTGCTCGTCACGCCCGAGCTGACCGACAAGCTGGTCGAGGTCTACCGCGCCACCCAGCCCGACGTCGTGCTCACCCACCCGGTCGAGGACCCCTACAACGGCGACCACCCGGCCGCCAACCGCATGGCCCTGGAGGCCCGCGTCCTCGCCCAGGCCATCGGCTACCCGGGCGAGGGGGAGATCATCGGCGCCCCGCCCGTCTTCTACTTCGAACCGCACCAGCCCGAGATGAGCGGCTTCCGTCCCGAGGTCCTGCTCGACATCACCGAGGTGTGGGAGACCAAGCGCAGGGCCATGGAGTGCCTCGCCGCCCAGCAGCACCTGTGGGACTACTACACCGACCTCGCCGTCCGCCGCGGCGTCCAGCTCAGGCGCAACGCCGGCCCCAACCTGGGCCTGGCGCACCGGACCATGGCCGAGGCGTACATGCGCCCGTACCCGCAGATCGCGCAGGAGCTGGCATGAGCGGCGTCGTCGTCACCAACCCGCCCAAGGCCGACGCCGAGGACGTCGCGGCGCTCGCCGGGTACGGCGTGGCCACCGTCAGCGAGGCGATGGGCCGCACCGGACTGCTCGGGCCGGACATCCGCCCGGTCCAGCAGGGCGTACGGATCGCCGGCACCGCGGTCACCGTCCTCAGCTGGCCCGGCGACAACCTGATGATCCACGCCGCCGTCGAGCAGTGCGGCGAGGGCGACGTCCTGGTCGTCACCACCACCTCCCCGTCCACCGACGGCATGTTCGGCGAGCTGTTCGCCACCGCGCTCCAGCGGCGCGGGGTCCGCGGGCTGGTCATCAACGCGGGCGTCCGCGACACCCAGGAGCTGCGGGAGATGGGCTTCGCCGCCTGGTCCCGAGCCGTCTCGGCGCAGGGCACGGTGAAGGCCACCGGCGGCTCGGTCAACGTGCCGGTCGCCGTGGACGGCCAGGTGATCCGCCCCGGTGACGTGATCGTCGCCGACGACGACGGCGTGGTGGTCGTCCCGCGCGAGCGCGCCCGGCGGGTCGCCGAGGCGTCCGAGGCCCGCGAGGAGAAGGAGGCCGCCTCCCGCGCCGCCTTCATCGAGGGCCAACTCGGCCTGGACCGCTACGGGCTGCGCGAAAAGCTGAGGCAACTGGGCGTCACCTACCAGTCGTACGACGCGTACGCGGCCGGGGAGCGGCCGTGACCGGATCCGACGGGGTGCGCTGCACGCTGATGCGCGGCGGCACCTCCAAGGGCGCCTACTTCCTGGCCGGGGACCTGCCCGCCGACCCCGGCGCCCGTGACGACCTGCTGCTGCGGATCATGGGCAGCCCCGACCCGCGCCAGGTCGACGGCCTGGGCGGCGGTCACCCGCTGACCAGCAAGGTCGCCGTGGTCTCCCGCTCGGACGACCCCGCGGCCGACGTCGACTACCTGTTCCTCCAGGTCGCCGTCGACCGGCCGGAGGTCACCGACCGGCAGAACTGCGGCAACATCCTCGCCGGGGTGGGCCCGTTCGCCGTCGAGCGAGGGCTCGTCCCGGCCGGTGACACCGAGACGTCCGTGCGCATCCGCATGCTCAACACCGGCGAACTCGCCGTCGCCACCTTCCCCACGCCGGGCGGCCGCGTCGACTGCACCGGGGACGCCGGGATATCGGGCGTGCCGGGCACCGCCGCCGCGGTCGTCATCGAGTTCCCGCAGGGCGACGGCCCGCTCCTGCCCACCGGCAACGTCCGGGACGTCGTCGCCGGCACCGAGGTGACCTGCGTCGACAACGGCATGCCGGTCGTCCTGATCCCGGCCGGCGCCCTGGGGGCCACCGGGTACGAGGAGCCCGGGGACCTGGAGGAGGACGTCACCCTCGCCGACCGGCTGAGGGAGATCCGGCTGGAGGCCGGCCGGGTGATGGGCCTCGGCGACGTCGAGGACGCCACCGTGCCGAAGATCAGCCTGCTGGCACCGCCCCGGGAGGGAGGCGCGGTCACCACGCGCACCTTCATCCCCGTCCGCTGTCACCCCTCCATCGGCGTCCTCGGCGCCGCGAGCGTGGCCGCGGGACTCCGTCTCCCCGGCGGCGTGGGGGAGGGCATCGCGGAGCTGCCCGGGACGGGCGACCGCGTCCGCGTCGAGCACCCCACCGGCTTCCTCGACGTCGAGACCGACGTCGATCCCGGAACCGGTGACACGCCCCCGGTGGTCCGCCGTACCGCCGTCGTGCGCACCGCACGGAAGATCTTCGACGGGGCCGTCTTCCCGCGGTCCGCCGAGACGGCACCGATACCCGCACAACCCTCTGGAGGCCACCATGACTCCGCCGCTCGGTGACATCGCCCATGTCGGTCACGCCCAGCTGTTCACGCCCGACCTGGACGCCAGCGTCGCCTTCTTCACCGACTACCTCGGTCTGGCGGTCAACGGGCAGGACGACGACACCGTCTACCTGCGCACCTTCGACGACTACGAGCACCACAGCCTGGTGCTCACCGCCCGTGAGACGCCCGGCCTCGGCCGGCTCGCCCTGCGCACCTCCAGCGAGGACGCCCTCCAGCGGCGCGTCAGGGCGCTGGAGGAGGCCGGCCGGGGCGGGAAGTGGGTCGAGGACGAGCCGGGCATCGGCAGGCTCTACCTCACCACCGACCCCGACGGGCACGAGCACGCCCTGTACTGGGAGAGCGAGCACCACCGGGCCCCCGACGAGCTGAAGCCCGCGCTGAAGAACCAGCCCCAGGCCAAGCCCAACCGGGGCGTGGGCGTGCGCCGCCTGGACCACGTCAACTTCCTCGCCGAGGACGTGCTCGCCAACGCCGAGTTCCAGGAACAGCTCCTCGGCGCCCGGCCCACCGAGCAGATCCGGCTCGACTCCGGGAAGATCGCCGCCCGTTGGCTGACCTTCACGAACAAGTCCTACGACGTCGTCTACACCGAGGACTGGACCGGCTCCAACGGCCGCCTCCACCACATCGCCTTCGCGGCCGACAGCCGCGAGGACATCCTGCGCGCCGCCGACCTCGCCATCGACACCGGCGTGTTCATCGAGACCGGCCCGCACAAGCACGCCATCCAGCAGACGTTCTTCCTGTACGTCTACGAGCCCGGCGGCAACCGCGTCGAGCTGTGCAATCCGCTCACCCGCCTGGTGCTGGCGCCCGACTGGCCGCTGATCACCTGGACCGAGGAGGAGCGGAAGAAGGGCCAGGCCTGGGGGCTGAAGACCATCGAGTCGTTCCACACCCACGGCACTCCGCCGATCGCCTGACCGAGGTCCGTACCACCGGGGGTGGGTCCGCGCACGCCTGTGCGCGGACCCACCCCCATATTGTTCCTGAGATTGTCAACAAAAGTGTTGACACCTGGTGGACGCGGTCCTTAGCGTCGCCCCATCACCCGTCCCCTCCAGGCACCGCCTCCTGGTCGAGAGGAAAACAACGATGTCCTCCTCCCCCGCGCTGTCCGCCCGCGGCAGCGGACCGGCCCTGCTGGTCATCGGCCTCTGCTGGCTGGCCGTGCTCTTCGACGGCCTGGACATGTTCATCTACGGCTCGGTGCTGCCCCACATGCTCCGGGAGAAGGCCCTCGGCATCACCTCGGGCCAGGCCGGCGACCTCGGCAGCTACGCCACCTTCGGGATGCTCGTCGGCGCGCTGGCCGCGGGGACGGTCGCGGACCGCATCGGCCGCAAGAAGCTGATGGTCTCCTGCGTCACGCTCTTCTCGCTGGCCTCCGGCATCTGCGCGCTCTCCGGCAGCGTCGCCGTCTTCGGCCTGGGCCGCACCCTGGCCGGCGTCGGCCTCGGCGGCCTGCTGCCGACCGCGATCAGCATGGTCTCCGACTACGCCCCGCGCGGCCGCGCCGCCCTCACCATCGGCCTGCTGATGACCGCCCACCACGCCGGCGGCATCCTCTCCGCCTACGCCGCCCTGTGGATCGTCGAGCCGCTCGGCTGGCGCGCCGCGTTCTGGGTCTGCGTGGTCCCGCTGCTCTTCGTCCCGGTCCTCGCCGGGTTCCTGCCCGAGTCGCTGAGCTTCCTGGTCGCCAAGGGCCGCACCGAGGAGGCCCGCGCCCTGGCCGGCCGCTACGACGTCGAACTCCCCACCGCCACCGGCAGGACCTCCGGCGCCGCCTGGGCCAACCTGGCCAACCTCTTCCGGGGCGGCGAGTGGATCCAGACCCTGCTGTACTGGCTGGCCTCCTTCGGCGGCCTGCTCCTCGTCTACGGCGTCGCCACCTGGCTGCCGACCCTGATGCGCGGCGAGGGCTACGAACTCGGCTCCGCGCTGACCTTCGTCGTGCTGTTCAACCTCGGCGGCATCGTCGGCATGCTGGTCGCCGGCCGCGCCTCGGACCGCTTCGGTGCCCCGCGCATCTCCGCCCTCTGGTTCGCGCTGACCGCCGGCGGCGTCTTCCTGCTCAGCGTCCACATGCCGCTGGCCCTGACCTTCGTGGTCGTCTTCCTCACCGGCGTCTTCCTCAACAGCGCCCAGACCATGATCTACGCGACCGTCTCCCTCGGCACCGCCCCGGCCGACCGCGCCACCGCGGTCGGCTGGACCTCCGGCATGGGCCGCTTCGGTGCCGTCTTCGGCCCGTGGCTCGGCGGTCAGCTGCTCGCCGCGGACCAGGGTGACTGGGGCTTCACCGCCTTCGCACTCGCCGGCGTCTCGTCCATGGTCTTCATCGGCGTCGCGGCCCTGCGCGCGCGATCCGCCGACGACGGGGCTGGACGGAAACTCGCCGCCGCCCACTGACCGCCCCCGGCGGCGCGGGTTCACCGTCGAGACCGAGGACGCCGCGGGCGTCTTCACGGTGCGCGGGCCGGTCCGGACCTGATCGGCGTCAGGTGCGCGCCGACCCGGGTGTGCCGGCCGGCCCGCGTCGGAGAATCCCGCCCGGCCGGCCGCGGGTCACCGCCCCCGGCGCGAGAGCCAGGCGGCGGTCAGGGAGCCGGAGACGTTGTGCCAGACGGAGAACACCGCCGCCGGCAGTGCCGCCAGGGGGCTGAAGTGGGCGGTGGCCAGCGAGGCCGCGAGGCCGGAGTTCTGCATGCCGACCTCGAAGGCCATGGCACGGCTGGCCGGTTCACCGAGTCGGCCGAGGCGCCCCGCGCCGTAGCCGAGCGCCAGCCCGAGGCCGTTGTGCAGCACGACGGCGAGGAACACCATGCCGGCCGCCGACCTGATGGCGTCGGCGCTGCCCGCGACGACCACGGCCACGATCACGGAGATCGTCAGCGCGGACAGCCACGGCAGCACGGGCAGCGCCCGCCGCACGTACCGCCCCGCCACGAGCCGTACGACGACGCCCGCGAGGATCGGCAGCAGCACCGTCTTGAGGATGTCCGTCACCATGGAACCGGCGTCGACCGGGAGGTACTCACCGGCCAGCAGCAGCGTCAGCGGCGGGGTGACCAGCGGGGCGACGAGCGTGGAGACGGTGGCGACGGAGACCGACAGGGCGACGTCGCCCCGGGCCAGGTAGGTCACCACGTTGGAGGCCGTGCCGCTGGGCGCGCAGCCGACCAGGATCACACCGGCGGCCAACTGCGGCGAGAGGTGGAGCAGGTGGGCGACGGCCCAGCCGAGCCCCGGCATGATGACGTAGTGCGCGACCAGCCCGAGGGCCACCGCCCAGGGGCGCGCGGCGACACCGCGGAAGTCCTCCGGGGTCATGGTGACGCCCATGCAGAACATCACCACCCCCAGCAGGTACGGCACCGCCTCGCCCCACCCGGTGAAACTCCCCGGGAACAGGAGGCCGAGGGCGCCGGCCGCGAGGACGAGGAGCGGGAAGACGGTGACGGCGCGGCGCGCGGAGCGGTCGCCGGTGACGTCGTCGCTGAGGTGTTCGGGTCGTTCGGTACGCACCGTGCGAGGTAACGCCCGGCGGCGGGCGTGACGCAACGCCGTCTCGCGATGTGATCATCGGGGCGGCTCGCACCGGCGGTCCGCCCCGTACGTCGCCGCCCGTTGCGAGGGGAGCGGCCGGTGATCGAACCCCGCCGTGCGGATGGGGTAGGGTTGACCTGCGCGATCACACGGAAACCGCTCGCACGCGGTCCGTGGGACACGCACCGGGACGTGGCGCAGCTTGGTAGCGCACTTGACTGGGGGTCAAGGGGTCGCAGGTTCAAATCCTGTCGTCCCGACGGTGCCGAAGGGTCTTCGCGAGCAGTGGCTCGCGGGGGCCCTTCGTCGTGTCGGCCGCGCACGCGGCGGACCGCGGCGTGGACGCCCCCTCGCCGCACCCGGGACACCGGGCGGCACCTCCCCGGTGATCCTGGTGAAGGTCCGACACTCACCGGCCGGCCCGTCGCCTCGCCCCTGACCATGGCCGGGCCCGCTACATCCCCCGAAGTAGCGGGCCCGGCGGACCGGGGACGTCACCTCGGACCGGTGTCCGAACGACACCGTCCCCCGAAGGCGAGGTCCCCGGCCGGCCCCCGGCGCCGGACTGCGGCCGGTCGTGGCCGGATGCGGTGGAGCCGTGCGGTCACCAGCACATGACCGCCGTCTCGCCCGCACCCCACGAGGAGTACAGGCGCACCCGGACGACATAACGGCGGCCCTTGACGAGACGGGCCCTGATGGTGGCGTTGCGGGGTGTCCCCCCGTCGTCGTGGCCGGCGAGGAAGCGGGGCTCCCCGCCGCGCTCCTCGAAGACCACGACGACGGCGTCGCTGTCGCCGAACGTGCCGACGGTGTACTCGCGGGTCTCCGGCGGGTCGAGGCGGAAGTCGGCCTGCTCACCCGGTCCGAGGCCGAGCGGCACCGAACGGAACGGCACCAGCGGCCCCGGCCGGCCGACGGCCGGGTACCAGCGCAGGGCGAACTCCTTGTCGGCGGCGGAGAGGGTGCCGGGCGGGTACAGGCCCGCGCGGTAGTGCTCCGGCTCCAGTATCAGCCCCGGCGGGAAGGGGTACTCCATGATCGACTGTGGGTCCCAGACCGGGCCGTTGACCTCATCCGAGTCCAGCTTGCGCAGGATGTTGTGGAACGTCCGCTCCCGGCTCCAGTGGTTCGGCGGCCCCGCCAGCTCGGCGTAGACGGCCTCGTCGTCCCAGAGGATGCCCGCGTACGGGCTCTGGTGCTCGTGCAGCATGCCGAGCGCGTGTCCGATCTGGTGCAGGGCCGTCGCACGTCCCCCGGGCGCGGTCAGGTCCCAGCCGAAGTTCATGGTGCGGTCGTTCAGGCCGGTCCGCAGCGCGTCGCGGCCCACCGCGGACCAGGAGCCGTCGCCGGGCCGGAAACCGATGCGCAGTTCGGCCTCCGAGCGGTCACCGACCTCGGTGAGGACCAGCCCGATCCCGAGGTCCCGCCACTCCTGGAAGCAGTCGCGCACCACGGCCCGCTGCTCCTCCGTACCGGCCCACGCCCCCCGCCGCGGCCGGCCCGTGCCCCGCAGGGGGACGACCGAGGTGTCGGTGTCACCGCCGAGGAAGCAGTAGTGCAGCACCGTGCCGTTGACCCACATCCGCTGCCCGCCGACGAGCGCGGCGTGCCGCTCGGCGGCCAGCCCCGGCGGATACGCGGGGGCGGACTGCCGCGCGAGCGAGCAGTAGCGAGCGGTCATGGCCCCCAGCCTGCCGTCCGGCCCGCCCGGACACCTGAGTCGAGGGCTGCTCAAGTCGCCCTGTATCAGGAATGAGTAGGCGGACTCCTGTTGCCGTGACGACTGTGACGACGCCCGCGCGGGACGCGAGGACGCTTCAAATGCCCTGGCCGTTCACCGGCCGCGCCGACGAACGGGAACTGGTGCGCCGCTCCCTGGCCGCCGGGCGGGGCGGCATCGTGGTGACGGGACCGGCGGGCTGCGGGAAGACCCGGCTCGTGACGGAGGCCGTCCGCGGCGCGGACTGCGCCCGCGCGGCCGGAACGCCCGGGACCCGCGGCATCCCCTTCGCCGCCTTCGCCCACCTGCTGCCCGAGACCGTCACCCTGCACCGCGCCGTGCACCTCCTGTCCGGGGCACGCCTGCTGGTGGTCGACGACGCGCACCTGCTCGACGACGCCTCCGCCGCCCTCGTGCACCAGCTCGCCGTGCAGGGCCGCACCCGGCTCCTGGTCGTCGCCACCGAGGGCGCCCCGGTGCCGGGCGCGGTGTCCCGGCTGTGGACCGGCGAGCTGCTGCCCCGGCTCACCCTGGAACCGCTGTCCCGCGAGGAGACCGCGGACCTGCTCACGGCGGGCGCGGGCACCGCCCTGGAACCGCTCACCGTGGACCGGCTGCACCGCCTGTGCCGGGGAGACCTGCGGCTGCTGCGCGACCTGCTCACCGCGGTGCGGGAGGACGGGCTGCTCACCCCGGTCCCGGGCACGGACGAGCAGGCGTGGCGGGGCCCGGTGCCCCTCACCCCGGCCGTGCGCGAACGCGCCGCCCACCTCCTCGGCCGCGCCCGCCCCGAGGAACGCGAGACGCTCGACCGCCTCGCCTTCGCCGAACCCCTGCCCCTCGACCCGGACACCCTCGACCTGCGGACCCTGGAGTGCCTGGAGGCCGAGGGCCTGGTCCGCGTCGACGACGACGGCTCCGCCCGCCTCGCCCACCCCCTGCACGGACCCGTGCTGCGCGCCGCGGCCGGCCGGCTGCGGGCCCGGCGGCTGTCGCGCACCCCGGACCGGTGCGGCCCCGCCCTGGCGGCGGAGACGGACGCGCTGAACCGGCGGATCGCACAGGCCGACGTACGGGCCCTTCCGGCACCCGTGGGGGAGTGGCTGGTGGCGGAGGGGGCGCCGGTGCCGGCCGACGACGCGGCCGTCCGCGCCCGGTTCGCCCGGCTGCGCGGCCGGCTGCGGGAGGCGGCGGCGTGGGCCCGCGAAGGCCTGCGGGAGGACACCGGCGACCCGGGATGCCTGACCGAGCTCGCCCTGGCGACGGCCCAGTCGGGGAACGTGCCCCCGGCGGGCGGGCCACCGGCGGGCGGGACACCGGCCGTGCGCAGGGGCGGGGACGGCGGTGCGGCCGCGTGGACGGCCGCCGCGCGCGGCGACCTCGACGGGGCGGTCCGGGCGGCCACGGACGGCGATCCCTACGACGCCGTCCGGCTCGGCGCCCCCGAGCACGCCGCCGGCCGGCTGACCGGCGTCTTCGCCGCCCACGCCGACGCCCTCGCCCGCGGTGACGGACCGCGACTGGACCGGGTGGCCGGGGAACTGGAGCGGCGCGGTTTCCTGCTCTTCGCGGCCGAGGCGCACGCCCAGGCGGTACGAATCCACCGCGATCCGCGGGCCGCCCGCACCGCCCGCACCCGCGCCGTCGCCCTCGCCCGGCGGTGCGAGGGCGCCCGCACCCCGGCCCTGTCGGGGTTGGTGCTCGGCGAACTCACCGCCCGCCAACGGCAGATCGTCACGCTCGCCGCCGCGGGGCTGAGCAACCGGCAGATCGCCGAGAGACTCACCCTCTCCGTCCGCACCGTCGGCAATCACCTCTACGGCGCCTACACCCGCCTCGGCGCCGGCGACCGCGACGCCCTGCCCTGGCTGGTGGACCTGCCCGCGGTCCAGCCCGCCTGACCCCTCGTGTCAGGCGGCCCCGAACGCCGAGAACGCCCACCCCGTGGCCTGGTGCACCGCGTCGCCCGGCAGCGCGGCCCGTGCGTCGCGCAGCGACTCCGCCAGGGACAGCCCGGCGTCCAGGCCCTTGTGCAGCGCGAGCATCAGCGGCACCACCGCGGCGTCGTTGACCGGCGCGCTGCACGCCACCACCCCGGCCGTGCCCAGCGGCAGCAGCGCGGTGACCAGCCCGAGCAGCTCGTCCGCGCCGACGGACGCGAACCGGGCGGTGTCGCAGCAGGACAGGATGATCCGGTACGGGCTGCGGTCCAGCCGCTCCAGGTCGTGCACGATGAGCGGACCGTCGGCCATCCGCAGCGACGAGAACAGCGGGCTGTCCGCGCGGAACGTGCCGTGCGCGGCGATGTGCGCCAGCGCGGCCCCGTCCAGCTCCCGCAGCACCCGCGGCACCCGCGCCCCGTCCCCCTCCAGCACGACCGGGGCCCCGTACCGGTCCTCGGCCGGCTCCCCGCGCCCGCCGCCCGGCCCGGTGACCGGCGACCGCGCTCCCTGGTCCGCCCTCTCACCCGCCGCCGCGACCGTCGGCCCGCCGTGGACGCCCCGCGCCCCCGGCCCCCCGCCGTCCCCGGGGGCACCCGGCCCCTCGTACCGGCCGCCGGGTGCCGGACCGGCGGACCGGCCGGCGAGTTCCGTCACCTCGGCCCCGCCGGTCGCCAGCCCCGGGCCGCGGACCAGCACCCGCCGGCCGCCGGGCGGGGGCGTCGTCTCACGGGCGCGCAGCCAGCTGCTCGCCGACGGCGACACGCTCAGCACCCGCTCCCGCAGCGCGGGCAGCAGCGCCCACGGCACCCGGTGCAGCCGCCCCGGCGGGACGATCACGACCGGGCCGGTGCCCAGGTGCGCCGCCGCCGGACCGAGCAGCAGCTCCTGCAGCCGTGCCCCCGCGGCCTCCACCACCGGCAGCCGCGCCTCCGCGCCCGGATGGGCCAGCCGCCGCAGCCCCGCCTGGACGTGCTCGGCCTCCCGCTCCGCCGCGGCCAGCAGCCCCGCCTCGAACCGCCGTACCCGTCCCCGCCCGCACAGCAGCACGTGCACCCGCCCGTCGAGCACCGCCAGTTCCACCAGCCGTACCTCGTCACCGAGCCGCCGCAGCAGCCGGTCCACGTCGAACCGGTCGCCGTCCCCGGACGCCTCGCCCCGCATGTGCAGGGTGCGGGAGCGGATCTCCCGTTCCAGACGCCGCTGTTCGCGCTCCAGCGCGGGGACGGGCCGGCCGCCGTCCAGCCGGGCCTCCTCCGCGCGGGCGGCGATCTCCCGGAACGCCGTCATGCCGCTCAGCAGCGCCGGGTCGGCCGGCGGCCGGGCGGGCGGCGCCGACAGCACGGTCGCCCGCCACCGCTCGCTCCACACCAGCAGCCGCCGCGGCCCGCCCGAGACCAGGCTCGCCCGCTGCGCCGTCGCCGCCAGCTCCGCGCCCTGCGCGGTGGCCCGGGCGCGCAGCTCCGAGGCGCCCAGCGTCATCCGGTGGTCGTCCAGGACGTCCAGTCCCCGCCGGCACGCCTCGAGCACGCCCCGCGTCGACCCCGCCGCCCGGGCCCGCAGCGCCTGCGCCGCCCAGCCCGTCATCCGCGCCAGCGGCGGCCCGCCGCGGCGACTGCGCGCGGCGACGGCCAGATGCCGTTCCGCGTCGGCCGTCCAGCCCAGCTCCAGTGCGATCCGGCCCGCCAGCAGCGACGCCTCCGGCGCGGCCGGCGCCCCGAACGCGGCCAGCCGCTCCGCCACCGCCGCCGCGTCCGCGACCAGCCGGCCCGAGGCGCGCCCCGTCGCGACCCGCGCCTCGATCAGCACCAGCCGGGCGTGCGTCTCGTACCAGGTGCGCCGCTGCGCGGCGAACAGCCGCACCGCGACGGCCGCGCGCGCGATCGCGGTCTGCGCGTCGTCGGCCAGCCGGGCCGCCCGCGCGGCCACCAGCAACAGCTCCGCCTTGCGCGTGGACTGCCCGCCGATGCCGTCCAGCGCGGTGATCGCCGCGTCCGCCTCCGCCAGCGCCTCCGGCGCGAGCCCCGCCGCCAGCAGCACCTCGCAGCGCCGGATGGTCAGCATGAACGTCGGCGTGCCCAGCTTCGCGTAGCGCTCCTCCGCCTCGTCCAGCAGCCGCAGCGCCGCCGGCACGTCACCGGACCGGAACGCCGCGAGCCCCCGGCTCTCCACCGCGTCGGCCTTGTCGTGCTCCTGGCCGGTGGTGTCCCACAGCGCCTCCGCCGCCGCGAAGTCCGCCTCCGCCCGCTCCACCGCGCCCAGCGCCAGGTGCACGGTCGCCCGCAGCGTCAGCGCCCGCGCCGTCCAGATCACGTCGTCCGCCTGTCGCAGCACCGGGACCGCCCGGCGCACGTCCTCCAGCGCCTCGCCGTGCCGGCCCAGCACCCACCACACGTACGCCCGCCGGTACAGCACCCGTGCCCTGGTGTGCCCGGTGCCGCGGGCCACGCCCCGCTCGAACGCCGCCAGACCGTCCCGCGTGCGTCCGGCGTGCACGAGGGCGACCCCGAGCGTGGCCAGCACGTCCGCCTCCCGCTCGGCCGAGTCCGCCCGGGCCGCGAGGTCGCGGGCGCGCCGCAGGTGGGCCAGCGCCCGCCGCATGTCGCCGAAGTCCCGCTGCCAGATGCCGATCACCTGGTGGGCGACGGAGGCGTGCAGCGGCGACGGACCGGCGCCGAGCACCTCTCCCGCCCGCTCCAGGGCCTCGTTGGGAGCGGCGAACACCATCGGCAGCAGTCCGAGAACCGAGTCGTCTCCCGCTGTCACCCCACGGATGGTAGTGGTCCGCAACCACGTCCCACAGGTTCGAGTCTGTATCAATCGACCGTCCGCCGACTCTGGTTGACGACCGCGCACGACCGCGCACGACCGCCGGCGGCCGTCGCCACGGCAGCCGCCTCAGTGGAGGACCCGCATGGCACCACAGCGATTCCGCGAGCAGTTCGACCAGATCCAGCGCTCGATGCCCGACGTCCCGCTGGCGATGGGCCCGGACGACTCCGCCGAGTTCTTCTACGAGAAGGGCGTCGTCCTCGCCCGCGACGGCGAGGAGGCCCGCCTGGTCGAGGACACCGTGCGCGAGCACTTCACCGCGTTCGCCGGCCTGACCCCGGACCACGTCCGCCGGTCGGGCCCCGAGACCAACCGCACCGGCATCACCCGCATCCGGGTCGGCGACCCCGGCGAGGGCGCCCGCGACGGCGACCCGGCCGTCGCGCACGCCCTGCGCTCCCTGCGGACGGCGGAGGGCCGCGCGGGCCGCCGCCTGGTCAGCCGCAACCACGTCGTGTCCATCGCGGTCAACGCCTGCCCCGGCGACGAACCCGTGCCCGTCCCGGTCGGCGAGCCGCCGAACCCGGCGCCGGCCGCCACCGAGTACGACGCGGGCACCGCCGTCGGCGTCCTCGTCGTCGACACCGGCCTCATGCACGACTACCGCTCCTACCCGCCGCTGGTCCACACCGACGGCGACGCCCAGACGAGGGAGTGCGACGACGACGGCGTCCTCCAGCAGTACGTCGGCCACGGCACCTTCATCGCCGGCCTCCTCGCCGCCGTCGCCCCCAACACCGACGTGACCGTGCGCGGCACCCTCAACGACGCCGGAGCGATCCTGGAGTCCGAGTTCGGCGAGAAGCTCTTCGAGGCCGTCGACCGGGACGGCTGGCCCGACATCCTCAGCCTCTCCGCCGGCACCTCCAACGGCCGCACCGACGGCCTGCTCGGCCTCCACGCCTTCATGGAGGAACTGCGCGAACAGCGCACCCTGCTGGTCGCCGCCGCCGGCAACAACGCCAGCGCCACCCCCTTCTGGCCCGCCGCCTACGCCGACCTGCCCGGCTGGGAGCACGCCGTCCTGTCGGTCGGCGCGCTGCGCGCCGACGGCGAGTTCGGCGCCTGCTTCAGCAACCACGGCGGCTGGGTCAAGGCCTATGCCCCCGGCGAGCGCCTCACCAGCGCCCTCACCGGCTTCGGCACGCCCGTGCCGTACGTCTACCAGCACTCCACCTACGACGCCTGCCGGTTCGGCTTCGGCTACGCCTGCACCTGCCGGTACCCCCGGCACAACGGGGTGCTCAGCGAGCCCGGCGAGGCGCCCGCCAAGCCGGACCAGGTGATGTTCGAAGGGCACGCGCAGTGGAGCGGCACCTCCTTCGCGACCCCCGTGGCCGCGGGGCTGATCGCCTCCCACATGACGGAGCGCAAGGAGACCGACCCCCGCGCGGCCCGCAGACAACTGCTCGCCACCGTCACCGAGTTCGCCGAGGTGCGCGGAGCGCACGTACCGGCGCTGCTGCCGCCCACCTGGCGTCCGGTCCCCGTCGGACCGCCGGCCGCGGGGACGTGAGCGGCGCCGTGCCGGGCATGGGCGCCCCCTGCGCGGCGTACGATGACGTGTCGTACACGAGGGGTGAGGCCGTGGACCGTGCAGATGTCGGGGCGCTCGTCAGGTCGGCCGCCGACGGGGACGCGGCCGCCTGGAAGTCACTGGTGGACGGACTGGGACCGCTGGTGTGGTCGGTCGTACGGGCGCACGGCCTGTCCGACGCCGACGCGCACGAGGTGTACCAGACCGCCTGGTTCAGGTTCGCCCAGCACCTGGGGCGGATCCGGGAGCCGGAGAAGACCGGCTCGTGGCTGGCGAGCACGGCGCGCCACGAGTGCCTGAAGCTGCTGAAGGCGTCGAAGCGCTGGACGCCGACCGACGATCCGCAGCTGCTCGACCGGCCGAGCGAGGACCGTACGCCCGAGGAGTCGGTGCTCGACTCCGAGGAGGCCGCCGCACAGACCGAACGCGTGCGGCGGCTGTGGCAGGAGTTCGAGGAACTGGGCGAACGCTGCCGCCAGTTGCTGAGGGTGCTGATCTCCTCGCCACCGCCCAGTTATCAGGAGGTGTCCGCCGCGCTGGGAATCGCGGTGGGCAGCATCGGGCCGACGCGCCAGCGCTGTCTGCGCCGGCTGCGGGCCCGGCTCGAGGCACGGGGGACGACGACATGAGCGACGTGCACGGCGGTTACGACGACGCCGGGGACGGACCGGCCGACGCGGCGTTCGCCGACGGGGAGCGGGACACCGGGCCGCTGGAGGAGGAACTGCGCCAGGCCGCCGCGATCCTGGACCCGGTGCCGGCCGGGCTGCGGCGGATCGCCGTCGACGCCTACGCGCTGCACGACCTGGAGGCGCGCGTCGCCGAGCTGACCTTCGACTCGCTGACCGACGCCATCCCGGTGCGGGGGGAACCGGACCCGCCGCGGATGCTGACCTTCCGCGCGGACGACGTGATCGTCGACGTGGAGGTGACCTCCGGCGGACTGTTCGGGCAGGTGCTCCCGCCGGGTCCGGCCCGGATCGAGGTGCTCACCGGCCCGCTGGCCCACGCGCGGCTGACGGCCGACGACATGGGCCGCTTCACCGGCGACGCCCCGCCCGCCGGCCCGTTCGCCCTGCGGCTGCGGACCGGCGGCGCGGTGGTCGTCACGGAGTGGCTGCGCGCCTGACCGCAGGCGGCCGGCCGGTCAGCCCGACACGGCGTCGACGAGCGCCGCCAGCGACGCCGCGAGGCGGGACAGGCCGGGCCCGGCCGGACCGCCCGGCTCGCTCATGTAGGTGTCCCGGCGGATCTCCACCATCAGCGCGCCGACCTCACCCCGCTTCTCGTAGAACTCCAGCGGCACGTACGTCCCGCTGAACGGGCTGTCCAGCCCGGTCTCCCCGCACGGCGCGAAGGCCTCGCGGGCGGCGGCGAGCAGCCCGGGCGGCGTGTGGAAGCCGTCGGTGCCCAGGCAGACCGGCGGGCGCGGGCCCTCGCCGTGCAGCTCGTAGGGCAGCGGCTCGGTGGGGTAGGAGTGCACGTCGACGATCACGGCTCTCCCCGTGGCGGCGAGCCGGTCGGCGACCGCCTCGGACATCGCCCGCGCGTACGGCCGGAAGTACCGTTCGAGCAGCGGCTCCGGGTCGGTGCCGTCGGCCCGCAGCACCTCGCGGTGCGTGGTCCGCGTGTACACGGCGCCCATCCCGACGGCCGTCATCTCCTCGCGGTCGTCCGGGAACCGCTCCGGGTCGACCACCAGCCGCGACGCCCGGTTCACGAACCGCCAGGGCGTGACGCCGGCCAGTCCGGCCGCGGCCTCGGCGATCTCGGCCGTGTGCGAGTCGGTGATGTGGTCGAGCTCCCGCTCCAGTGCCGCGTCGTCGAGGACGATGCCGGGGCGGACGTCGGCCGGTATCT
The DNA here is from genome assembly GCF_002005565.1 of Streptomyces sp. JHA26. GTDB lineage: Bacteria > Actinomycetota > Actinomycetes > Streptomycetales > Streptomycetaceae > Streptomyces. The sequence continues at coordinate 89,009 of NZ_BDJC01000016.1, forward strand.
CCCGCGAGGAGTGCGGCACGTGCAGGATCACGGGGGAGTGCGGGGCGCCGGGCAGCAGCTCGAAGGTCTGCGGGGCGTCGGTCATGGGGCTGCTCCAGAAGGGTGAATCGGGGGCGCCGCAGGCGGCGGCGAAGAGACGGGCACCCCGCCTCCGACGGACGGAGACGGGGTGCCCGGGAGCCCTGTGGGGCCGGCGAGGATCAGGCGAGGGACGCCAGCGCCTCGTTCCAGGTCGCCGACGGGCGCATGACCGCGGCGGCCTTGGCCGGGTCGGGCTGGTAGTAGCCGCCGATGTCGGCCGGCTTGCCCTGGACGGAGTTCAGCTCGTCCACGATCTTCTGCTCGTTGGCGGCGAGCGTCTCGGCGAGCGGGGCGAAGGCCTTGGCCAGGTCCGCGTCGTCGGTCTGCTTGGCCAGCTCCTGCGCCCAGTACAGGGACAGGTAGAAGTGGCTGCCGCGGTTGTCGATGCCGCCGACGCGACGGGTCGGGGACTTGTCCTCGTCGAGGAAGGTCGCCGTGGCGCGGTCGAGGGTGTCGGCGAGGACCTTGGCGGCGCCGTTGCCGGTGGCGGCCGCGTACTGCTCGAGGGACGGCACCAGGGCGAAGAACTCGCCCAGGGAGTCCCAGCGCAGGTAGTTCTCCTTGACCAGCTGCTGGACGTGCTTCGGCGCGGAGCCGCCGGCGCCCGTCTCGAACAGGCCGCCGCCCGCCATCAGCGGGACGACCGACAGCATCTTGGCGCTGGTGCCCAGCTCCAGGATCGGGAACAGGTCGGTCAGGTAGTCGCGCAGCACGTTGCCGGTGACGGAGATGGTGTTCTCACCGCGGCGGATGCGCTCCACCGACAGCTTGGTCGCCTCCACGGGGGACAGGATCTTGATGTCCAGGCCCTCGGTGTCGTGCTCCGGCAGGTACTGCTTGACCTTGGCGATCAGGTTGGCGTCGTGGGCGCGGCCCTCGTCCAGCCAGAAGACGGCCGGGTCGCCGGTGGCGCGGGCGCGGGTGACGGCCAGCTTGACCCAGTCGCGGATCGGGGCGTCCTTGGTCTGGCAGGCGCGGAAGATGTCGCCGGCGGAGACCGTCTGCTCCAGGACGGTGTCGCCGTTCTGGTCGACCAGGCGGACCGTGCCCGTGGTGGGGATCTCGAAGGTCTTGTCGTGGCTGCCGTACTCCTCGGCCTTCTGCGCCATGAGGCCGACGTTCGGGACGGAGCCCATCGTCGACGGGTCGTAGGCGCCGTTGGCGCGGCAGTCCTCGATGACGGCCTGGTACACGCCGGCGTAGGAGGAGTCCGGGATGACGGCGAGCGTGTCGTGCTCCTGGCCGTCCGCGCCCCACATGTGGCCGGAGGTGCGGATCATGGCCGGCATGGAGGCGTCGACGATGACGTCGGAGGGCACGTGCAGGTTGGTGATGCCCTTGTCGGAGTCGACCATCGCCAGCTCCGGGCCCTCGGCGAGCTCGGCGTCGAAGGAGGCCTTGATCTCGGCGCCCTCGGGCAGGGACTCCAGGCCCTTGTAGATGCCGCCCAGACCGTCGTTCGGGGTGAGACCGGCCTTGGCGAGCGTCTCGCCGTACTGCGCGAACGTCTTCGGGAAGAAGGCGCGGACCACGTGACCGAAGATGATCGGGTCGGAGACCTTCATCATCGTGGCCTTCAGGTGCACCGAGTACAGGACGCCCTCGGACTTGGCGCGGGCGACCTGCGCGGTCAGGAACTCGCGCAGCGCGGCGACGCGCATCACCGAGGCGTCGACGACCTCGTCCTTCTTCACCGGCACCGACTCGCGCAGCACCGTGGTGGTGCCGTCGTCGCCGACCAGCTCGATCCGCAGCGCGCCGTCCTCGGCGATCACCACGGACTTCTCGGTGGAGCGGAAGTCGTTCTCGCCCATGGTCGCGACGTTCGTCTTCGACTCGGGGGTCCAGGTGCCCATGCGGTGCGGGTGGGTCTTGGCGTAGTTCTTCACCGAGGCCGGGGCACGGCGGTCGGAGTTGCCCTCGCGCAGGACCGGGTTGACCGCGGAGCCCTTGACCTTGTCGTAGCGGGCGCGGACGTCGCGCTCCTCGTCGGTCTTCGGGTCGTCCGGGTAGTCCGGCAGCGCGTAGCCCTGGCCCTGCAGCTCGGCGATCGCGGCCTTGAGCTGGGGGATGGACGCCGAGATGTTCGGCAGCTTGATGATGTTGGCGGCGGGCGTCTTGGCCAGCTCGCCCAGCTCGGCGAGGGCGTCCGGGATGCGCTGGTCCTCGGTGAGGTACTCCGGGAACAGCGCGATGATCCGGCCGGCCAGCGAGATGTCCCGGGTCTCCACGGAGACACCCGCCTGCGAGGCGTACGACCGGATCACCGGCAGGAACGAGTAGGTCGCCAGGGCCGGGGCCTCGTCAGTGTGTGTGTAGATGATGGTCGAGTCAGTCACCGGGTGCTCCGCTCCACGTCTGCAACATTGCTCGACATCAAGATATCTCGTGATCGACCCCGGCTCGACAGGGGTCGCGCGGAGATTCCGGCCGTCCGGCCGCGCGACCCCTGCCGAGCGGGTGACCGGTCAGGCGGACGGCACGGTGTCCTCGCCCGCCCGCTGCTGCGGGATCACCACGCTCCCCTGCTGGAGCGCCACCGTCCGGGCGGGCGCCGGGATGCGGATGCCCTCCTCGCGGTAGCGCCTGTGCAGGCGCTTGATGAACTCGTGCTTGATCCGGTACTGGTCGCTGAACTCGCCGACGCCGAGGATCACGGTGAAGCCGATCCGCGAGTCGCCGAAGGTGTGGAAGCGCACCGCCGGCTCGTGCTCCGGCACCGCCCCGGTGATCTCCGTCATCACCTCGGCGACCACCTCGATCGTGACCCGTTCCACGTGCTCCAGATCACTGTCGTAGGCGACGCCCGCCTGCACCAGGATGGTCAGCTTCTGCTCGGGACGCATGAAGTTGGTCATGTTCGTCTTCGCGAGCTGCCCGTTGGGGATCACCACCAGGTTGTTGGAGAGCGCGCGGACGGTGGTCTGCCGCCAGTTGATGTCCTCGACGTAGCCCTCCTCGCCGCTGCTGAGCCGGATGTAGTCGCCCGGCTGCACGGTCTTCGAGGCGAGGATGTGGATGCCCGCGAAGAGGTTGGCGAGCGTGTCCTGCAACGCCAGGGCGACCGCCAGACCGCCCACGCCCAGGGCGGTGAGCATCGGCGCGATGGAGATGCCGAGGGTCTGCAGCACCACCAGGAAACCGATCGCCAGCACCAGCACCCGGGTGATGTTGACGAAGATCGTCGCCGACCCGGCCACCCCGGAACGGGACGTCGTCACCGTCCGGACCAGTCCGGCGATCACACGGGCCGCCGACACCGTCACCACGAAGATCAGCAGGACGGTCAGCACCTGGTTGACGTTGTGCTGCACCGTCCGGGTCAGCGGCAGCGCCGCCGCCGCACCGGCCGCGCCGCCCGTGACCGCCGCCCACGGCACCACCGTGCGCAGCGCGTCCACGATCACGTCGTCGCCGCTCCAGCGGGTGCGCTCCGCGTGCCGTCCCAGCCAGCGCAGCAGCATGCGCAGCAGGAACGCCCCCAGCAGCCCGGCGGCCAGCGCGATGCCGGCGGGCACCAGGTGGTCCACGGTGAGGTCCTCGGTCATCGGTCACCTCCGAGGGGAACGGCTGCGGCGAAGCCGCTCGCCGACGGGCGGATGTGCTTACTCGTCACCTGTCACCTGCTCGATTCCGTGATGTCGCGATCGCACCGGTCCGCAAGGCCTGCAGGGTCCGCAGGGTCCGCAAGGGAGTCCGACCGGCGCGGGGGCTCATCCTGCCGTATCCGGCACGGCAGTTCGTACCGGCGGGGGGCGTTCGGCCACCGCCCCGGCCGGCCGGGGCGCGGTCCTTGACCTCAAGGAAGCTTGAGGTCGTACCGTCCCCCTCATGAGCATGGAGACCACCGCCTGGACCCAGCTGCACAGCGTGATGAACGCCGAGCAGGAACGCCGCCCCTTCGCCCGCGCCACCCTGCGCCGCATCGGCGCCTTCGCCCGCCCGCACCGCCGCCGCATCACCTGGTTCGTGCTGCTCGGGGTGGCGACCGCCCTCCTCGCCGTCGCCACCCCCGTGCTGGCCGGCCGGGTCGTGAACGCCATCGTGACCGGCGGCGACGAGGGCACGGTCGTCCGCCTGGCCCTGCTGATCGCGCTGATCGCCGTCGCGGAGGCGGCGCTCGGCATCCTCTCCCGCAGGCTGTCGGCGACGCTCGGCGAGGGACTCATCCTCGACCTGCGCACGGCTGTGTTCGACCACGTGCAGCGCATGCCGGTCGCGTTCTTCACCCGGACGCGCACGGGAGCGCTGGTCTCCCGTCTCAACAACGACGTCATCGGCGCCCAGCGCGCCTTCAGCAACACCCTGTCCGGGGTGGTCAGCAACCTCGTCACCCTCCTGCTGACCCTCGCCGTCATGCTCACCCTGTCCTGGCAGATCACCCTGATCGCGCTGGTGCTGCTGCCGGTGTTCGTGGTCCCCGCCCGGCGCATGGGCCGCCGCATGGCCCGCATGCAGCGCGAGGCGGCCACCCTGAACGCCGCCATGGGCACCCGGATGACCGAACGCTTCTCGGCGCCCGGCGCCACGCTCGTCAAGCTGTTCGGCCGCCCGGAGGAGGAGTCGGCGGAGTTCGCCGCCCGCGCCCGCCGCGTCGCGGACATCGGCGTGCGCACCGCCACCGCCCAGGCCGCCTTCATCACCGCGCTCACCCTGGTCTCCGCCCTCGCGCTGGCCGTCGTCTACGGCCTCGGCGGCTTCTTCGCCCTGCGCGGCACCCTGGACCCGGGCGCCGTCGTCGCCCTCGCGCTCCTGCTGACCCGCCTGTACGCGCCGCTCACCGCGCTCGCCGGGGCCCGCGTCGAGGTGATGAGCGCCCTCGTCAGCTTCGAACGGGTCTTCGAGGTGCTGGACCTGACCCCGCTCATCGCGGAGAAGCCCGACGCCCGCCCCGTCCCCGACGGCCCCGTCTCCGTCGAGTTCGACGACGTCCGCTTCGGCTACCCCTCCGCCGACAAGGTCTCCCTCGCCTCCCTCGAAGAAGTCGCCTCCCTGGACACCCGCGGCGGCGACGAGGTCCTGCACGGACTGTCCTTCCGCGCCGAACCGGGCCGGACGATCGCGCTCGTCGGCTCCTCCGGCGCCGGCAAGTCGACCATCGCCCAGCTGCTGCCGCGCCTGTACGACGTCGACGCCGGCGCCGTGCGGATCGGCGGCGTCGACGTCCGCGACCTCACCGCCCGGTCCCTGCGCGACACCCTCGGCATGGTCACCCAGGACGGCCACCTCTTCCACGACACCGTCCGCGCCAACCTGCTGCTGGCCCGCCCGGACGCCGACGACGCCGACCTGTGGGACGCGCTGCGCCGCGCCCGCCTCGACGACCTCGTGCGGTCCCTGCCCGACGGCCTCGACACCGTGGTCGGCGAGCGCGGCTACCGCCTCTCCGGCGGCGAACGCCAGCGCATGACCATCGCCCGGCTGCTGCTGGCCCGCCAGCGCGTCGTCATCCTCGACGAGGCCACCGCGCACCTCGACAACACCTCCGAGGCGGCCGTCCAGGAAGCACTCGGCGAGGCCCTGGAGGGCAGGACGGCCATCGTCATCGCCCACCGGCTGTCCACGGTCCGGGCGGCCGACCAGATCCTGGTCGTCGAGGCGGGCCGCATCGTGGAACGCGGCACCCACGACGAACTCCTCGCCGCGGGCGGGCGGTACGCGGAGCTGCACCGCACCCAGTTCGCCCGGCCCGCGGCCGAGAGGGCGGCGTGACGCGGGGCGCCGGGGCTACGCCGGCCCGGGCGCCCCGGCCCGCGCCGGCAGGTCCTGCTCGGCCCAGACGACCTTCCCGTCGGCGGTGCGGCACGAACCCCAGCGCCGGCACAGCATGTTGATCAGCTGAAGCCCGCGCCCGCTCTCGTCGCTCACGTCGGCGTGCTGGATCTGCGGCAGGTCGGGCCCGGAGTCGGACACCTCCACCGACAGCCGCTCGTGCCGCAGCAGCCGCAGCTCACCGGGGGCGTTCCCGTAGCGCAGGGCGTTGCCGACCAGCTCGCTGACCACCAGCTCCGTCGTGTCGACCAGGTCCTCAAGACCCCACTTCTCCAATTGCTCGCGCACCGCGGTACGGGCCTGCCCCGCGGCCGTGCCGTCCGGCTCCAGCGCGCACGCGTATGCGTCGCCCCCGGGACCGAGCGGCCGGACGGCGGCCACGAGCACGATCGCGTCGTCGGTCCGGTCCCCGCCGACGCGGCCGGTGACCGCCCGGCACACGTCGCCGTCCCCGGGCACGGTGGCGCCGACCGCCCGGCGCAGCCGCTCCAGCTGCGCGTCCAGACCGGCGGTGCGCGACCTGATCAGCCCGTCCGTGTACAGCGTCAGCCGCCCCCGCCCGGGCACGACGGGGCAGTCGACCGGGTCGTACGGGATCACCCCGGTCCCCAGCGGCGCCCCGACGGGCACGTCCAGGAACGACGTCGTGCCGTCCGGCCCGGTCAGCAGGGGCGGCGGGTGACCGGCGCTGGCGATGCGGAAGGCGCCGGCGCACGGGTCGTAGACCGCGCACAGGCAGGTGGCGACCTGGTCCTCCTCCAGGTCGCGGGAGGCCAGGTCCAGCCGGGCCAGCAGCCGCTCGGGCGCGATGTCCAGCGCCATCAGGGTGCGGGCCACCGTACGCAGCCGGCCCATGGTGGCCGCGGCGGCCAGCCCGCGCCCCATCACGTCGCCGACCATCAGCGCGGTACGGCCGCTGGGCAGCGCCACGACGTCGAACCAGTCGCCGCCCACGCCGGCCGGATCACCGGCCGGCGTGTAGCACGAGGACACGTCCAGTCCGGGGGTGGCCGGGCTGGACCTGGGCAGCAGAGCCCGTTGCAGCGTGACCACGTGCCCGCGCTCGCGCCCGTAGAGCCGGGCGTTGTCGATGCACACGGCGGCCTTGGACGCCAGCTCCATGGCGAGCGCCGCGTCGGCGCGCGTGAACGGGGCCCGGCTGCCCGCCCGGACGAAGTCGGCGAGTCCCAGCAGCACCCCGCGGGCGATCAGCGGCACCGCCAGATAGGAGTGCACGCCCGCGCGGCGCATGAGGTCGGCGGCGTGCGCAGTGGGCGCGACGGCGGCGAAGTCGGACTGTTCCAGCCGGGTGACCAGAACCGGTTTCCTGGTGTCCAGGCACGTCCGCACCAGCCGGTGGGCGGTGTACAGGGAGACCTCGCCGACCGGGTCCGGGGCGAGGTCCAGCCCGGGGACCTCGGAGACCGCCACGGCCCTCAGCCGGGGAGCCTCCGGTCCCCCCGTCCGGTCGCCCTCCTCGAACCGCAGCACCGAGTCCAGCAGGTCCACCGCACAGCCGTCCGCCAGCTCGGGCACGGTGAAGCCGGAGAACTCCTCCGCCGTGCGCTGCAGGTCGAGCGTGGTCCCGATGCGCATCCCGGCCTCGTTCAGCCAGGCCAGCCGACGGCGCGCGCCCAGCACCTCGGTGACCGGCCGCAGCGCGGCCCGCAGCGCGCGGTGCCCGTGGGCGAGGGGGCTCGGAGGCCGTCGCGCTCCACGCGGCCACTGTCCTTCCCGCACGCGTCGCCTCCTCCCACGGCCTCCTGCAACCGATTCTGCCCCTCCTGCCGCCCACCGCGCCTGTCCGGGCGGGAAAACCCCGTCGTCCGCCGGAGGGCCGGCCCGGGGCCGCGCGGGGCTCGCCCCGGCCGACGGCGGGCGGACTCGCCCCCTCCGTCGTCGACGGCACCGACGGACCCCGGACCGGCCACCCGGCCCCCCGGCCTCGTCGTCCCGGACCGGCCCCCCGGCCCCGTCGTCCCGGACGGCTTCGGCGGCCCGCCCCGCCGCCGTGCCGGACACTCCGCGCGCCCCGGTCCGCCCGGCCCGGGCCGCCGGACGGCGGTACGGCGGCCGTCGAGTGAGACGCGCCACGGCCGTACGCGTCTGCGGGGGCGGCTCCGGCGGGTAGGTTCCTACGGCCTGCGCCCCCGGGGAGGGGGCCGACGGGCAGTCAGTGACCGCGGACACGCCGTCACCTTTCCCTCCGAGGGGAGAACACGAGACATGGCTTCACGTGAATCCGCGCACCACCCACCACGGCGCATCGGCGTGGTGGCCGAGTCCGCCACCGGGGAGACACGCGTCGCGGCGACTCCCGCGACGGTCCGTCAGATGCTCGGCCTCGGCTACGAGGTCGTGGTGGAGGCGGGGGCCGGAGCGGCCTCCGGCTTCGACGACCGGTCCTACCTCGACGCCGGCGCCGAGATCGGCGAGGCCTGGACCGCGGACGTCGTCCTGAAGGTGACCTCCCCCTCCGACGAGGAGGTCGCCCGGCTGCGGCGGGGCACCACCCTGGTCGCCCTGCTGGCCCCGGCACAGCGGCCCGAGCTGCTGCGGGCACTGGCCGACGCCGGGGTCACCGCACTGGCGCTGGACGCGGTGCCGCGCATCTCGCGGGCGCAGTCGATGGACGTGCTGTCGTCGATGGCGAACATCGCCGGGTACCGGGCGGTCATCGAGGCCGCGCACGTCTTCGGCCGCTTCTTCACCGGCCAGGTCACCGCGGCGGGCAAGGTGCCGCCGGCGAAGGTGCTCGTGGCCGGCGCGGGCGTGGCCGGCCTGGCGGCGATCGGCGCCGCCTCCAGCCTCGGCGCGATCGTGCGGGCCACCGACCCGCGGCCCGAGGTCGCGGACCAGGTCACGTCGCTCGGCGGTGAGTACCTTCCGGTGGACGTCGCCCAGGAGACGAGCGCCGACGGGTACGCCAGGGCGACCTCCGCCGACTACGACCGGGCCGCCGCCGAGCTCTACCACGAGCAGGCCCGGGACGTGGACGTCGTGATCACCACCGCGCTGATCCCGGGCCGGCCGGCGCCGCGCCTGCTGACGGCCGAGGACGTGGCCGTCATGAAGCCGGGCAGCGTCGTCGTCGACATGGCCGCCGCCCAGGGCGGCAACGTCGAGGGCACCGTGCCGGGCCGCGCGGTGGTCACCGACAACGGCGTCACCCTCATCGGCTACACCGACCTCGCCTCCCGGCTGCCGGCCCAGGCCTCGCAGCTGTTCGGCACCAACCTGCTGAACCTGCTGAAACTGCTCACGCCCGGCAAGGACGGGCAGCCGGTGATCGACTTCGACGACGTCGTGCAACGGACCGTGACCGTCGTGCGGGACGGGGAGGTCACCTGGCCGCCGCCGCCCGTGGCGGTCTCGGCCGCACCGGCCCCGGGGCCCGCGCGGCCCGCCGCCGAACCCGCCCCGCCCGAGCCCCGGCGACCGAGGCCGTCCCCCGCGGCACGCCTCGGCGCGCTCGGGCTCGGCATGCTCGCGCTGTTCCTGCTCGTGGCCTTCGCACCGGCCCAACTCGCCGAGAACCTGACCGTGTTCGCCCTGGCGGTGGTGATCGGCTACTACGTCATCGGCAAGGTGCACCACGCGCTGCACACACCGCTGATGTCGGTGACCAACGCGATCTCCGGAATCGTCGTGATCGGCGCCCTGCTGCAGATCGGGCACGAGAGCAGGATCGTCACCGCGCTGTCCTTCGCGGCGATCCTGCTGGCGAGCATCAACGTCTTCGGAGGTTTCGCCGTCACCCGCCGCATGCTGTCCATGTTCTCGAAAGGCTGAGCCGGATGACCTCCCTGACGGCCTCTCACGCCGCCGACCTGGTGGCCGCCCTGCTGTTCATCCTCAGCCTGGCCGGCCTGTCCCAGCACCGCACCTCCCGCGCCGGCGTCGTCCACGGCATCGCCGGCATGGCCCTCGCCCTGGTCGCCACGGTCGTGGTGGCGGCGCAGAGCATCACCGCCGGGGCGGTGGCCCTGATCGTGCTGGCGACGGCGCTCGGCGCGGCCGTCGGCCTGTGGCGGGCCCGCCGCGTCGAGATGACGCAGATGCCCGAACTCATCGCGGTGCTGCACAGCTTCGTCGGCCTCGCCGCGGTGCTGGTGGGCTGGAACAGCTACCTGGAGGTGGAGGCGCACGGCGACGCGCAGACCCGGATCGGCGCCGACCTGCTGGGCATCCACCACGCCGAGGTGTTCATCGGCGTCTTCATCGGCGCCGTCACCTTCACCGGCTCGATCGTCGCCTTCCTGAAGCTCTCGGCGCGCATCGCGTCCCGCCCGCTGATGCTGCCGGGCAAGAACGCGCTGAACGTCGGCGCCCTCGGCGCCTTCGTCGCGCTGACCGTCTGGTTCACGATCAGCCCGAACCTCCCCCTGATGATCGCGGTCACCGTGCTGGCACTGGCCCTCGGCTGGCACCTGGTCGCCTCGATCGGCGGCGGCGACATGCCCGTCGTCGTCTCCATGCTGAACAGCTACTCGGGCTGGGCGGCGGCCGCGGCGGGCTTCCTGCTCGACAACAACCTGCTCATCGTCACGGGCGCGCTGGTCGGCTCCTCCGGCGCCTACCTGTCCTACATCATGTGCAGGGCGATGAACCGGTCCTTCCTCTCCGTCATCGCGGGCGGCTTCGGCATCGAGACGCCGTCCGGGCGCCAGGAGGAGCAGGGCGAGTACCGCGGAGTGCGGGCCGCGGAGGTGGCCGGGACGCTCGCCCGGGCCCGCTCGGTGATCATCACCCCCGGGTACGGCATGGCCGTCGCCCAGGCCCAGCACCCCGTCGCGGAGCTGACGCGACGGCTGCGCGAGCGGGGCGTCGAGGTCCGCTTCGGCGTCCACCCGGTGGCCGGGCGCCTGCCGGGGCACATGAACGTGCTGCTGGCCGAGGCGAAGGTGCCCTACGACATCGTCCTGGAACTGGATGAGATCAACGACGACTTCGCGGACACCTCGGTCGTCCTGGTCATCGGCGCGAACGACACCGTCAACCCGGCCGCGGCCGAGGACCCGGCCAGCCCGATCGCCGGCATGCCGGTGCTGCGGGTCTGGGAGGCGGAACAGGTCGTCGTCTTCAAGCGCTCCATGGCCTCCGGCTACGCGGGCGTGCAGAACCCGCTGTTCTTCCGTGAGAACAGCGGCATGCTCTTCGGTGACGCCAAGCAGAGCGTCGAGGAGATCCTGCACGCGCTCGGCACGCACGACGGTCACGGACCGGCCGGGGGCACCACGCGTCGGGCCACGCCGGCCCGCCGGTGACACGGCCGTGAGGACGGGCGGCCACCGGCCCGGCCGGCGGCCGCCCGCGTCGTGCCGTTCGGCACCGGGACACGTCCCCGAACCGGCGCGGCCCCACTCTCGGGGACGACGCCGAAAAGACTCGGTGACCTCGGCCGTTCCCCGTGCGGCAGGGCGGCGACGAGCACCGGCACAGGGGACGAACCGCTGCCGGAACGTTACGCCGAACGGCCGGAACGGTGCGTGCCTTCGCAGGCGACCGGGCATCCATGTCCCGTCACGCCCCATCGGCCCGCCACCGCATTCCCCTCAGGAGCCACGCATGGAACCGGTCGCCGCGCGGAACTGTCCGTTCGACTATGCCGAAGCCCTTGAGTTCGACCCCACGCTCCGGCTCCTGATGACGGAGGAGCCCGTCTCCCGCATCCGGCTGCCCCACGGAGAGGGGGACGCATGGCTCGTCACCGGCTACGACGACGTGCGCACGGTGACCACGGACCGGCGTTTCAGCCGCCGTGCCGTCGTCGGCCGGGACTTCCCGCGCATGACCCCTGAACCCATCGTTCAGGACGAGGCGATCAACGTGATGGACCCGCCGGCCAGCAGCCGCCTGCGCAGCCTGATCTCCAAGGGCTTCGCGCCCCGTCACATGGAACGCATGCGGGTCCGCACCCAGCACGTCGTGGACGAACTGCTCGACCGCATGGCGGAACGCGGCTCTCCCGCGGACCTCGTCGAGCACCTGGCCGACCCGCTGCCCCTGGCCACCATCTGCGAGGTCCTCGACATCCCCGAGGCCGACCGGGCCCGACTGCGCTCCCACGCACGGACCATGATGGACACCGGCGTCGGCAACCGGGACAACGCCGTACGGGCCAAGGCCGATCTCCGCGCCTACTTCCAGACGTTGACCCGGCACCGGCGCGAGAACCCCGGTGACGACCTGATCAGCGCGCTGGCCACGGCTCGCGACGGGGACGAACTCCTCGACGACCAGGAGCTGACCGTCATGGCCATGGTCCTCCTCATCACCGGGCAGGACACCACCACCTACCAGATCGGGAACATCGCCTACACCCTGCTCACCCGCCCCGAAGAGCTCGCCATGCTGCGCGCCGACCCGGGGATGCTCCCGCAGGCCATCGAGGAACTGCTGCGCTTCATCCCCTTCCGCAAAGGCGTCGGCATTCCCCGCGTCGCCCTGGAGGACGTGACGTTGAGCGGGGTGACGATCAAGGCGGGGGACATCGTGCACGTCTCCTACCTGACGGCCAACCGTGACGGACGGAAGTTCGACCGGCCCGACGAGCTGGACCTGAAACGCTCCGGTCCGTCCCACATGACCTTCGGCTGGGGCGGCCACCACTGTCTGGGTGCCCCGCTCGCCACCACGGAACTCCAGGTCGCGATGGGAACGCTCCTGGAGCGCTTCCCCGACCTGGAACTGGCGAAGCCGGCCGAGGAGGTGCGCTGGAACAAGACGTCGATCTGGCGCTATCCGCTCGCCCTGCCCGTCACCTGGTGACCGCAGCCCCTGGGCCGCGCCCCGCCGCGGAGCACGCCCCCCGGCGGGACACGGGACGCCCCGGGTAACGGACCGTCGACCCGGCCGGCCGGGAACGACGCCGTCGTCGACAACACGCCGACGGCAGGGACACGGCCGCCGTGCTCCGGCCCCTCCCGTCGGATGCTCCGCTGACATGCGGCCCTCACCCTCCCGTCGTAACGTGGATCAGACGGCTGACCAGGCCGTGGCGGAACACCTTCCGTCCGAACGGGGAGAACTCAGTCTTCGACGGTCCACCCCGACCGCGCCGTGCCAGGGGCATCGCATCCGGCAACGGAGCCCGCCCGCGATGCGTTCCGCACCGTTTTCCGTGCGGAACGCATCTCTGCGGCTACCACCGGAAGGCGAACCGCCCGCATCCGGCCACGGTCCGGCCGTGTGGACCACGTCCGCTGGGAGGCATTCCATGGCGGTTCTCTGCAAGCCGGCGATCGAAGTGCCCGAGTACGTCATCACCAACGAGGAAACACTCGAACTGGCGCAACGGCTGCACGGCGACCACCCGCAGCTCGAACTGGCCCTCAAGCTCATCGAACACACAGGCGTACGGAAGCGGCACCTGATCCAGCCCATAGAGAAGGTGCTGCAGCACCCGGGCGTCGACGCCCGCAGCGCCACCTACGAGGAGCACACCAAGGCCCGCGTGCCGGCCGTGGTGCGCCGGGCCCTCGCCCAGGCGGAACTGGAGCCGCAGCAGATCGACATGATCGTCTACGTGTCCTGCACCGGCTTCATGATGCCTCCGCCGACCGCATGGCTCATCGACACAATGGGCTTCCGGCCGGAGACCAGGCAGCTGCCCATCGCCCAACTCGGCTGCGCGGCGGGTGGCGCGGCCATCAACCGGGCGCACGACTTCTGTACGGCGTACCCCGACGCCAACGCGCTCGTCGTCGCCTGCGAGTTCTGCTCGCTGTGCTACCAGCCCACCGACCTCGGCGTGGGGTCCCTGCTGTCCAACGGACTGTTCGGTGACGGGATCGCCGCGGTCGTGGTCCGGGGCAACGGCGGCACCGGAGTCCGCCTGGAGCGCAACGGCTCGTACGTCATCCCGGGCACCGAGGAGTGGATCTCCTACGCGGTCCGTTCCACGGGCTTCCACTTCCAGCTCGACAAGCGCGTGCCCGGGACCATGGAGCCGCTCGCCCCGGCTCTGCAGGCCCTCGCGGAACAGCACCAGTGGAACGCCAGCAAGATGGACTTCTACATCATCCACGCGGGCGGCCCGCGCATCCTGGACGACCTGAGCCTCTTCCTCGACGTGCCGCCCGAGGCGTTCCGCTTCAGCCGCGCCACTCTCACCGAGTACGGCAACATAGCCAGCGCGGTGGTACTCGACGCCCTGGCCCGCATGTTCGACGAGGCGTCGGCCCTCGATGGCCACCGCGGCCTCATGGCCGGCTTCGGACCCGGCATCACCGCCGAGATGGCGCTGGGCACCTGGACCTCGGAGTCCGAATCCTGACGTCCGCCGGCCGGGGAGACACGCATCACCGCCACTCCGCGGCGTCGGCGGGGGCCCCGGCCCGGACGAGGCCCCCGGCGGCCGTCTGCGGGCGACCGCCGAGGACGGGGCCGGGTGACTTCGGCGGGCAGGCGCCCCGGGCGCCTGCCCGCACAGCCCGGCGGACCGGCGGCACCGTGCGCGCCGGCGGGACCACCGCCGACGGCACGGCGGCCACCCGGCCGCGCGCCGTCGCGACCGTCGTCGGACCGAAGCGGACGACCCGGGCGCGGGGCGGAGGTCCGTGACCGGATCCTCCGCCGCTCCCGGTCGTCAGCGCACCGGTGTGCCTTCGGAGGCGGTGGCGGAGGACACCGGACCTTCCGCGACGACCAGACGGAATCCCTGGTCGTAGTCGAAGAAGTCCGGTGGATGGCGCCCCCGGTAGGCGCAGCGCCCGTAGAGCTGCGGATCGATCCAGGAGGTGCCCCGGACGACGCGACATCCCTGGCCGTTCTCGTCCTCCCGCCCGTCGGCCGGGTCGTACGGGTAGGGACGGTGCAGACTGTGGGTCCATTCCCACACGTTCCCGGACATGTCCGCGCAGCCGAACGGCGACCGTGTCACCGCGTAGACCCCGACCGGGGTCGGTCCGAGGACCTGGCCTTCGCGCGTGTTGGCGTACTGGGACCCCGCCTTCCGGCCCCACGGGTAGGCGGACGAGCCGTGTCCCTTCGCCGCGTGCTCCCATTCGGCCTCGGTCGCGAGCCGGACGGTGTGGTTCCGGTCCAGCCGACCCGCCAGCTTCAGCTGGACGGTGAGCCAGGCGCAGTAGGCCGTCGCCTCGTACCACGTCACCCCCACCACCGGATGGTTCGGCCGGCCGTACCGCTCGTCCTCCCAGAAGGCCGGCTGGGTTCTCGACCTCCTCGCGTAGTACTCCTCCAGTTCCACGATCGCCCGCTCGTCCGACTCGGAGACCAGGGCCCGCCAGCCCGAGATCTCCTTGGAGGCACCCGGCGCCCGTTGCCAGCGCGTCATGGTGCTGGGGTCGACGCTCAGATGGCGGCGCAGGTTGAGGAACTCCGCTTCCGGGCCGCCTCCGGGGTTCTCGCCCCGCAGCCAGGCGCGGCCGGCCTCCGTCCAGCAGCCGAACTTCCGGTAGCCGTCGTCCTGCACGAACCGGTGGTACTCCCCGTTCGTCACGGGGTGGACGCCGATGCGGTAGGCCGCGAGGCGGACCGAGTGCCGAGGCTCCTCCTCCTTCCCGAAACCGTGCCCGTCGCGGGAGAGCCGCCGGGTGACCCGTCCGGTGCTTCCGATGCGGACCTTGCCGCCGGGGACGCCGACGAGCGGTCCGAGGCGCACGGGCCGCTCCTCGACGGTCAGTTCCTCGAACCGGTCGTCGCCCAGTTCTCCCAGTACGTTCCCCGCCGAGATCCGGGCTCTGAGGTGCACGGCGGGATCGGACATCTCCCGCCGCAGATCCGCCACCAGCAGCGAGCGCAAGGACTCCGTGGTCGTGACGCCCGCCTCCAGGACGCACCGGGCGGCGAGGACCGGGTTGACCGTGCGCACCGACTCGATGAACGCGGTGGGGTCCTCCGCCAGACCGGCTGCGAGGACGGTCGTCTCCTCCCATCCGCTCGACGGTGGGGGAGGCAGCGGCTCGTTCGGTCCGAGCGGCCCGGCGTCCGGCATGTCCACGGTCAGCCGGGGGACGGCCACCTGTGGCCTCAGGTCCTGCCCCGACCGCCAGCGGCGCAGCATCTCGCGTGCGGCCATGGCCTCCTGGAGCAGGTGGTGGTAGAAGAAGATCTCCTCCTCGCCCTCGGCCCCGGAGTGGGACTCGAGGAGGCTTGTCGCCAGGCCCAGTTGGATTATCACGTCGTACGGCGTGTAGCCGCTGCCCAGCGGGACGTCCACCTGGTGCCTGAGCAGCCGTGCCATGGCCGAGTAGGAGAGCTTCGTTCCCTCACCGCTGGCCAGCATGGACCAGGCGAGTTGCGCCAGTGCCGTGAACAGCACCGTCTGGGGAGGCCAGTCGGTGTGGCCCTTGCCGGACTCCCTCCGGAACAGCACCTCGATGAAGTTGGTGAACAGCAGGGCCCGGTTGGTGGGCAGGTCTCCCTCGAACAGGTAGATCGCGGTGAGCATGGTGAGCAGGTAGGGATTGCGGGCCAGGCTGACGAGGTTGTCGCGTCCCGCCGTGATCCGCGTCCAGAAGGTCTCGGCGGATTCCTCGCCCAGGTACTGCTCCAGGAACAACCGGATCCGGGCGTCGTCCAGGGGATCGATCTCCACCTGCTGGACTCCCAGCGGCTCGGAGTAGTCCCGTTGCCGGCAGGAGAAGATGAACTGGTTCTCGGGCCACCGGTTGACGAAGTCCCGCCAGGCGCGGATTCTGCCCCGGAACTCCTGATCACCCGTCCGCGGCATCTCGTTGAGGGAGTCGACCAGCAGAAGCAGTTCCCCGCGTGCCAGCAGATCCCGCACGGACACGGAGTCGCCGAGCCGCTGCCGCGCCTGATCGACCACGAAGGCGTAGGGGTCCGCGCAGTCGCGGTAGTCGGCCAGGGAGACCAGCAGCGGCAACCGGCCGGTGCCCGTGCGCAGACGTGTCTCGGCCGCCTCCAGCGCCAGCTTGCACAGCACGGTGGTCTTGCCCGCGCCCGGTTCCCCCAGGACGACGAAGGTGTCGTACCGGCGGGCGACGGTGGAGATGTCGGGCACCCGCTCGCGGAAGACCCGTCGCTCCGCCCCCTCGCCGCGGGCGTGGAGAATGCTGAACTCCGGGTGCACCTCCAGTATCCCGGACGGGTCCTGGACGACCGTCAGGGTGCCGGAGAGCGGGACGAACCGGGTGCCCCAGCGACGCAGCACCGGGCTGACGATCATGGACGCCAGGTAGGACGACTGATCACGGGCAACCATGGACGACAGGGCCGTGGCGGCTTCGAGCGACACCGTCGCCCGGGCGTCCTCGCCGGTGAGCGACATCGTTCGCCGGTTCTCGTCGCCCGCGAAGTGGATCGAGGTGTCGGGCTGCCGGAGCATACGGACCATGCCCGCGAGAGCCTGTTCCAGTTGGGCCTGTGAGTAGCCGGACAGAACGACGATCTGGTCCCGCCCGATGAAGGTGCCGGTGCCCAGGTCGCCGTGGACCACCGCGCCGCCTTCGGTCGAGATCGATTCAGGTTCGGACATGATCGCGCAATCCTCTGTGCGGAGACGTACCGCTCGTTCCGTCAGGTCGCCGGGCGGGGGCTCGCTGTCTGTAGGTGTGCCACCGTTCGGCGTCGCTGTAAAGGGTTCTGCTCAGCCCGAGCGGGACACGAAGTCGGTGCGGCCCCCGTCCACGGTCAGCGCCTGCGCGGTCACGAAGCTCGCCTCTTCGCTGGCGAGGAACAGGATGGCATGGGCCACCTCGTCCGGACTGCCGGCGCGTTTCAGGATCGTCCGGTCCACGATCCCGGACGTCGTGGTGTGCGCGTCGTCCCCGTCCATCATGTCGGTGACGATCAGGCCGGGGCACACGGCGTTGACGGTGACCGCGGGGCCCAGCTCGAGGGCCAGACGTTTGGTCAGCGCGACGAGTGCGGCTTTGGTCAGGGAATACGGAGTGTTGTCCGCCGTGGCCATCCCGAGTCCCGCCACCGAGGCCACGTTCACGATACGGCCGTAACCGTGGCGGCGCATCAGCCCGGCCGCCGCCTGCGCACAGTGGACGGAGCCTTTGAGGTTCACCGACCAGAGACCGTCCAGCAGCGCTCCGTCCATGGTCACGCCCTGCCCCGGCTCCCAGAGGCCGGCGTTGTTGACGAGGATGTCGAGCCTGCCGAACCGCTCCTCGACGACACCGAACATGGAGGACACCTCGGCGGGGTTCGCGACGTCGGCGGCCACGACCGTCGCACTGCCCCCGGACCGCGTGATCTCCTCGGCGACCCGGCGTGCGGCAGCCTCGTGCCGGACGTAGTTGACCACCACCGTGGCGCCCTCACGGGCGAACGTCAGCGCTGTCGCCCGGCCGATCCCCCGGGAGCCCCCGGTGACCAGAGCGACCTTGCCGGCCAGTCGGTGCGGCACATCCACTCCCCGCCCTCGTCTTCCCCGGTTTTCATCCGTCGATCCGCCAGTGATCGCCGCGAACGGTCAGGAATTCGTGGTCACGGACGAGGACGAACCTCGGACCGGCCGCGTACAGACCGGCCAGGGCCGTCCGGTACTCCTCGACGAACTCCTCGTTCCCGTAATGAACGAGGGGGACGAAGTCGACGAGCCCCAGCCCGTCGTACGAGTCGAGTTCCGGAGCCTCCTTCGGATCGTCCATCATCTTGATGGGCTCGACGGTGGGACCCAGCAGGACCGAGCCCGCGCTCGAACCGATGTACGGGGTGCCGGCTTCGATCGACTCGCGGAGCATCGTGTCGAATCCGCTCCGGCGTGCCTCCTGCAGCAGGTAGAAGGTGTTTCCCCCACCGACGAAGATGATGTCGGCCCTCTTGAGGGCCCGCTGGATGTCCTCGCGGGGGGTTGCCGCGATGTCCACGTCGGTGACCTGGAAACCGAGGCTCCTGAGCTTTTCGCGGTCCTTCTCGGTGCCCTCCTTGTTCTGGGAGGGGCGGGAGGCCGTGGGGATGAAAGCCACCTTCGAGTCGTGCGGGTCACGGTCCATCCCGTCCGCGATCCGGTCCATCACCTCGCAGGCGATCGAAGTCAGGAACAACAGCATGACGGGTATTTCCTCCCCCTCGCGGAATGCGAGCTGACGCACCGTCGGGCATGGACAGTATGGCCCGCTGGTTCCGGTTCGAGAGGCTTTGTCGCCCGTGCGGGTGGCTGCACCCGCAACTGCCTTCTCCCGGTCGGGGCTTTGGTGTACGAGTGGGTCCGAGCCACCGCAAGGGTACCTTCTGGAGTGCAACAAGGCGCTGTGAAAGAAGATTTGACTGAGTGTCAGGAAAATCGGAACTGCTTGCCGGTGGCGTCGGCGGATGCTTTCATCGAGGACGTGATGGCCTTCCGTCGCACGGAGCTGGATGGTCTCGTGGAGGTCGCGCGGACTCCGCGGGAGGACGCGCGGGGCAGGTTCGCGCGGATCTTCGACGGTGGCGACCTGCGCACCGCCGGCTGGCGGTGGCCGGTCGCCCAGGTGAACTTCTCGGAGACCACCCGTGCGGGAACTGTCCGTGGCCTTCACTACCAGGTGCCGCCCAGCGCGGAGGCCAAGCTCGTCACCTGCGTCCGAGGCGAGGTCTGGGACGTGGCCGTCGACCTCCGCGCCGGATCGCCGACCTTCCTCGCCTGGTGTGCGCGAACGCTCAGCGCGGACGAACTGAACAGCATGCTCCTGCCACCGGGCTTCGCCCACGGGTTCCAGGCGATGTCCGACCATGCGTCGGTCGTGTACCTCCACAGCACCGCGTACGCACCGCGGGACGAGCGCGGAATCCACGCGGAGGACGAGCGGCTCGGCGTGACGTGGCCGCTGCCGGTCGACCGGCTGTCGGAGCGGGACGGTTCCTTTCCTCCCCTCGGTCCTCGGTTCACGGGTGTGATGCCATGAAGTGCAGGTCCTGCACGTCCGCGCTGGACGATCCGGTGCTCGACCTGGGCTTCGCGCCGCCCTCCAACGCCTACCTGCCGACCGCCCGGCTCGGCGAGCCCGAGATCCACCTGCCGCTGCGCGCACGCTTCTGCACCGTGTGCACACTGTTCCAACTGGAGGACCACTCCGATCCGCAGCTGCTCTTCACCCCCGACTACGCGTACCGGTCCGGGACGTCGCGTTCCTGGCTCGCCCACGTGGCGGAGTTCGCCGATGCGGCCGTTGCGGGGCTGGGCCTGGACGCGCGGTCCCGGGTCGTGGAGATCGGGTGCAACGACGGGCACCTCCTCGGGCTCTTCGCGGCACGCGGGATTCCCGGCCTGGGCGTCGAACCGGCCACCGAGGCCGCCCGGATCGCACGTGCGGCCGGAACGGAGGTCGTCGAGGAGTTCTTCTCGGCCCGGCTGGCCGTCGAGATCGCAGCACGGCGAGGTCTCGCCGACCTCGTCGTCGCCAACAACGTCTTCGCCCACGTACCGGACATCAACGGCTTCGCCGCAGGGCTCGGCACCCTCATGAAACCGCACGGTGTGGCGACCCTCGAATTCCCGCACGTGCTCAACCTGCTGCACCACGCGCAGTTCGACACGATCTACCACGAGCACTACTCCTACCTGTCGCTGAGGTCCGCCCGTCATGTGCTGGAGCGGGCCGGGCTCGAGGTCTTCGACGTGGAACGGCTGACCACACACGGCGGCAGCCTGCGGATCCACGCGCAGCACCACGATGCGGGCCGGCCCGTCTCCCCCCGCGTGCACCGGCTCCTGCGGGCAGAGGCGGAGGCGGGCCTGGCGGAGCGCGAGACCTACACACGACTCCAGCGCAGAGCCGAGAGGATCAAGGACGACCTGCTGCACTTCCTGCTCGAGGCGAGACGTCGAGGAGCACGGGTCGCGGCCTACGGTGCCGCGGCGAAGGGCACCACGCTGCTGAACTTCGCCGGCGTGCGCCCCGACCTGCTGCCCGTCGTCTTCGACGCGGCCCCGTCCAAGCAGGGAAAGCACCTGCCGGGAAGTCACATCCCGGTCCGGCCGCACACGTCCCTCGTGGCAGGTGACTGGGACTACCTTCTCGTCCTGCCCTGGAACCTGGCCGACGAAGTGATCGCCCAGCTGGAGGCGTCGGCGGTCGCGGGGACGGCGTTCGTGGTGGCGGTGCCCGAACTCACCGTGCTGACGACCCCCGGCCGCCGCGAGCCGAGGCCGGCGATCAGCGGAACAACTGAGTGGCCCATTCGACGAGTCGGTGCGCGACATCGGCCAGACCCGTCAGCGATGTGACCGTCTCGGCCATGCCTCCGAGCAACTGACTGATCGAACTCACCTTGTGGAGGATCAGATCCGGATCCGGTTCGTCCTCCTGGGTCTGCGAGGTGACGGTCTCGACGTCCTCGACCACGGATCGCTTGAGGCCGGGACTCAACTCCGCCTGCTCCAGTTGTTCCAAGAAGTCCGCCAGCGCCTCCTGGAACCCGGCGACGGAGACGTCGTCCGGACCTCCGGACGCCCCCGCCTCGTTCTTGCCGACGGACAGACGGCCCACCGAGCCGTGGACGACCGACTTGATGCTGTCCTTGCCCACGAAGTCACCGCCGCCGGTGTCGACCCCGCCGCCCACATAGGCTCCGCCACCGGTGTTCAACTGCTGGGGTTGCCGGCGATCGTCCGACACCACGGTCGCTCCCTCCACCGTTTCCGCATGACTGTCGAAGTCTAGGGGCGGCGCACCGGACGCGGCGATGCCGTGACAGGCGTAGATGGGACACGCCAGTCGACGGATGCGCGGCCGCGGGCGGGCCCGGGACGCGGTACCGCGTGCGGGGCCGTCGACAGAGCGGGAAGCCTCCACTAGCCTGACGAAAGCTGTCGCATGACTGTCATGCTCATGGGGGAGAGCCATGGTGGTGGAGCAACCCGGCGAACGGTCCACCCCGAGAGTGGTGGCACCGCACCACATCGGCATCCACGTCACGTCCGTCGACGCGGCTCTTCCGTTCTTCGTGGACGTCCTCGGACTGGAACTCGCCTTCCGCTGGGCACCTCGCGCGCCCTACCTCGGAACGCTGCTGGCCGACCCCGAGTACACGATGGAAGCGGCCGTACTGCGCGTCGCCGGCTCCACGTTCGCCGTGGAACTCGTGCACTTCGGACACGTCTCCGTCCAGGCCGCGGAGGCACGCCACGCGGCGCCCGGCACCGCCCACCTCGCCCTCGCCGTGTCCGACGTCGACGCCATGTGCCGACGGGTCAGGGAAGCCGGGTTCGAGCTGCTCTCCGACCCGGTCGTGCCGACCATCGGTCCCATCCGCGGCGGCAAGGTCGTCCTTGTTCTCGGACCCGAGGGCGTACGGGTGGAACTCATCGAGTCGCCGCGCTGGTTGCACGACACCGGCCACCTGCCCTGACCACCGCCGCGGCACCCGGCAGGAGGAGGGCGACCCGCCCACCGGCACGCGGCCGACGCGAAGGGAGACCGAGTGGAGATCCAGGACCGAGTGGTCATCACGGGGGCCGCTTCCGGAATCGGGCGCGCCGGCGCCCTCCTCTTCGCCGAGCGAGGAGCCGCCGTCGTCCTGCTCGACCGGGAACCGGCCGGTGCGGCGGTGGCCGCGGAGATACGGGACCGCGGAGGGGACGCCGTCTTCGCCGCCTGCGACGTCTCCGACGCCGAGAGCGTGAAGGACGCCTTCGCCGCCGCGGTCCCGCCGGGCACGCGCCTGTCCGGAGTCTGGAGCAACGCCGGTGTGGCCCACTACCAGGGCCTGGCGGAGACCTCGGTGGAGACGTGGAACACGATCATCGGCACCAATCTGACGGCGGCGTTCCTCGTCACGCGCGCGGCGCTGCCCTTCCTCGGCCGCGGCGCGTCGATCCTGTTCACCGGGTCGATCTCCTCGCTGCACGGTGCCGAGAACTTCGCTGCCTACTGCGCCAGCAAGGGGGGACTCCTGATGCTCGCCAAGGCGCTCGCACGGGAGCTGGCCCCCCGCGGCATCCGGGTGAACGTGATCGCACCAGGTGCGGTGGACACCCCCATGCAGCACGCCGACATGCTGGCCAGACCGGTGCCGTACGCCGAGGCCGTCGCGGCCGAGCTGGCCGCGCATCCCCTCGGCAGATACGCCTCGCCCCACGAGGTGGCCGCATCGGCGTACTTCCTCATGTCCCCGGCCTCCTCGTTCACCACCGGGGCGACGCTTCTGGTCGACGGGGGGTTCAGCGCATGACGGACGACCGGTATGCGGTGCGCCTGCTGGAGTTCGGCCGGGCGGACGTGCGCGGACCGGAGGTCTTCTGGATGAGCCACTGGGACGAGTGGGTCACCCTCGCCTTCTCGGCCGTACTGATCCGCAACGCGTCCCGCTGCGTGCTCCTCAACGCGGGGATGTCACGCGCCGATCCGGAACTGGACCGGCTGTGGGAGGAGTACGCGGGCCATCCCCGGGCGAGGATGAGGTTCGGCACGCCCGTGCCCGATCAGCTCCGCGCCCTCGGCATCGACCCCGGAGCCGTCACCGACGTCGTTCTCTCCCCGTTCCAGGCCTACTCCGTCTCGGACGTACGGGAGTTCCCCGGTGCCAGGGTGCACCTGCTGCGCTCGGGATGGGCCGAGTTCCTCGCACCGTCGCGCCGCCACGTGCTCGACCAGACGCAGAGACGTGAGTTGTCCATGCCGAGAGGCGTCATGGAGTACCTGTTGTCCGACGCCTGGAACCGGGTCCGTCTCCTCGACGACCGGGACGTGATCGCGCCCGGGATCACCTCGCTGGCCGTGGGCGTCCACCATCCCGAATCCCTCGCCGTCACCATCGGCACGCGGAAGGGGCCGGTGGTCTGGACCGACGGGATCTTCCACCACGAGAACTTCGACGGGCGGACGCCCGTGGGACTGACCCGGTCACTGGACGAGTCCTCCCGGCTGCAGGAGTTCCTGGAGAACTCCGGCGCCGCCGCCGTCCTGCCCGCGTACGACTCGACCCTCACCGAACGGTACGTCGATGGCATCGTCGCGGACTGAGGACGCGGACGGCCCCGGCACGCACGGCCTGCGCGGCAGACGGGCCGTCGTGACGGGAGCCGGACGGGGCATCGGGGCGGCGGTCGCCCGCCTGCTCGTGGACAGGGGCGCCGCGGTCTGCGTCGTCGACCGCGGTGTGCGCGAGCTCGAGGCCTGGCGGAACGCACCTGTCGCCCAGGTGGCCGAGGACCTCTCGGCGAACGGGTCGGCGCGCCGCGTGGTCGCCGCTGCCGAGCGGGAACTGGGCGGCGTCGACATCCTGGTCCACGCCGCCGGCGTTCTGAGGCGCACTCCGTTCTTCGAAGTGGCGGACGAGGACTGGGAGCTGCACATCCGCACCAACCTCAGGAGCACGTTCTTCCTGGCGCAGGAGTGCGCCCGGGTCATGCGCGACCAGGGCGCCGGTGGCCGGATCGTCGCCCTGGCCTCGGACGCCTGGTGGACGGGCGGATACGACGGCTCCCTCGCCTACGCGGCGAGCAAGGGGGGCGTGGTGACTCTCGTACGCGGCATCGCACGCGAACTCGCGCCTCTGCGCATCACCGTCAACGCGATCGTGCCGGGACTCGTCGACACCGAGATGCTGCGCGGCCAGCTCTCCCCGGAGGCGCTCGCACGTCAGACGGCGGCCGTCCCCTGGCAGCGCCCGGCCGAACCCGCGGAGATCGCCCGGGTCGTGGGCTTCGTGGTCTCCGACGCGGCCGAGTACATGACGGGAGCCGTGCTCAACGTGAGCGGCGGCCTGCTGACGTACTGAGGAAAGCCCGGGGGGCACGCGTGCGCATGGGAACGCTGACCGAGGAGTTCTGGGCCGGCAAGCGGGTGTTCGTCACGGGACACACGGGGTTCAAGGGGAGCTGGCTGACCGTTCTGCTCGATCATCTGGGAGCCGAGGTGACGGGATTCAGCCTGCCCACGGTCGATGATCCGAGCCTGTTCTCGGCAGCAGGCGTGCGGGGCGTCTGCCGGGACCTCCGCGGAGACGTGCGGGACCTCCCCGCGCTGTGCGGGGCGATCGAGGCCGCACAGCCGCAGATCGTCGTGCACCTGGCGGCCCAGGCGATCGTCGCGCGCGGCTTCGCGGATCCGTGCGGCACCCTCTCGCACAACGTGCTGGGCACGGCGGTACTGCTGGAAGCCGTGCGCCGCTGCGAGTCCACGACCGCCGTCGTCGTGGCGACCACGGACAAGGTCTACCGGAACCGGGGGCCCGGGAACCGCTACGGGGAGGCCGACCCGCTCGGCGGGAACGAGCCGTACGGGGTGAGCAAGGCCTGCGCCGAACTCGTCACGGAGTGTTACCGCGACGCCTATCTGAGCCCGGTCGGCATCCGGGTCGCGAGCGCTCGTGCGGGCAACGTCGTGGGAGGCGGGGACTGGGGGGAGTCCCGGCTCGTCCCGGACATCGTGCGCGCATGGCACGCGGGAGAGCCGGTCGTCGTGCGCAACCCCCGCCATGTACGCCCGTGGCAGTACGTGCTCGACGTCCTCACGGGCTACCTCACGCTCGCCGAGAGGCTCTCCCGGGGAGAGGCTCCGGAAGGGCCCTACAACTTCGGCCCGCGCGCGGACGACACCGCCGTCGACGTCGCCTCCGTGGTGGCCCTGGCCCAGGCCCTGTACCCGGCGGGCAGGGCGGTCCTCGGCGGCGGTGAGGACGTCTCCCGCGAAGCGGCCTGGCTGCGGATCGACGCCTCGAAAGCCCGCCGGGAGCTCGGCTTCGCCAACAGATTCGGCGTCGGCGAAGCGATCAGGGAGACGTTCCGCTGGTACCGGCTCGTGCACGAGGGGCAACAGCCGCTGAAGGTGTGCCGGGACATGATCAGGGCGTACGAGAGCGGGGAGACGGCATGACGCGACACGACGGCATCCCCTACACCCGTCCCTCGATCACCGACCTGGAGATCGGCTACGTGGTGGACGCCGCGACGCGCGGGTGGGGGGAGCACTGCTACGACTACATCCGGCGCTTCGAAGGCGCGTTCGCCGACCATGTGGGTGTTCCGCACGCCGTGAGCACCTCCAGCGCGACCGGTGCCCTCCACCTCGGCCTGGCGGCTCTCGGAGTCGGCCCGGGGGACGAGGTCATCGCCCCGGACATCACCTGGATAGCGTCCGTCGCCCCTGCCGTCCACCTCGGCGCGACGATCCGCTTCGCCGACATCGACCCCGTGACGTGGTGCATCACCCCCGAGTCCGTGGAATCCCGCTTCACCGACAGGACCCGTGCCGTGATCGCCGTACACCTGTACGGCAATCCTTGTGACGTCGTGGGGCTGGCGGAGCTGTGCGAGAGGCGAGGAGTCGCGCTGATCGAGGACGCCGCCGAGGGCATCGGTACGTCGATCGACGGGCACCGGGCCGGCAGCCTCGGCCGGTTCTCCGTCTTCTCGTTCCACGGGACGAAGACGGTCACGTCCGGAGAGGGTGGCATGCTGCTGACGCGGGACGCGGATCTCGCCGCTGCCGTGCGCGTCCTCAACAACCACGGACGCGCACCGGGGCGGGCCGCGGACTTCGTGCCGGAGACGATCGGCTACAAGTTCCGGATGTCGAACCTGCAGGCGGCACTGGGGCTCGGTCAGGTGGAACGGCTCGACGAGCTGATCCGGAGGAAGAGGCGGATCCTCGAGCTCTACCGCGAGCGTCTGCACGGACTCCCCTTCGTGCGTCTGAACGCCTGCCGGCAGCAGGACGGACTCGGAGCCTGGATGCCGACCGCCGAGTGCCTGGAGCCGGCGGGTGTCTCCGGCCGGTATCTGCGCCAGAGGTTCCTCGAAGCGGGGATCGACGCCCGCCTCGTCTTCCCCAGCCTCTCGACGCTGCCGCTGTTCGAGCAGACCTCGGACGTCTGCCCCGCCGCGCGGGCCTTCGCGATGCGGGCGGTCAATCTGCCGAGTTACCACGACATGTCCGTGGCCGAGATCGACCGCGTGTGCGCGACCTTGGAAGAGGCGGTCACCGGGGTGCGGCGCGAGAGGTGAGCGGGACTACCAGGTCCGCCACGGCGCTCCGCCGTGCCAGAGCCGGTTCAGCCGTTCCACGTCCGTCGTGGTGTCCATCGGGTGCCAGAAGCCCTCGTGCCGGTACGCGGCCAGCTGCCCGCCGGCGGCCAGCTTGGGCAGCACTTCCTGCTCCAGGCTGGTGGCGTCGCCCGCCACGAGGCCCAGAACGCTCTTGTCGAGCACCATGAATCCGCCGTTGACCCAGACCGACTGCAGTGTGGTCTTCTCCTCGAAGCTGGTGACCGCGCTTCCGGACAGCGCAAGGGCGCCGAAACGTGAAGGCGGGTGCACCGCGGTGATGGTCGCCTGGGGGCGTCGACTGCGGTGGAGAGCGATGACGTCGGACAGCGGAACGTCGCTGAGGCCGTCGGCGTAGGTGAGGCAGAAGGTGTCCGGCAGCCGGTCGGCGAGCCGCAGGAGTCTCCCGGCGGTGCCCGTGTGCTGACCGGTGTCCACCACCTCCACCGTCCCGTCGCCGGAAAAGGCCTGTCTCACCTGCTCGACGCGGTACCCGCCGGCGATCACGGTACGGGAGACACCCGCGGCTTCGTAGGCTCGGAGAATGTGCCACAGGACGGGCCGGCCGCCTATCGGTACGAGTGGCTTGGGCCGGGAATCGGTGATCCTGCCCAGGCGGCTTCCCCGTCCTCCCGCCAGAACCACCAGTGACAACGGCTCCACGTGCGATACATCCTTACGTCGGCCTGGTCCGGACGTGTGTCAAGCCGTGCGAGGAAAGGGAGGGGCATCCGTACCGGGTCAGCATAGGAAGCCGGACTCGAACTCTCAACGGCGCCGACCGGCGACGGACATGACGACGGGGCGGAAATCGACGCTGCTCGCCACCTTCAGCGTCGCGAGGTCGTCCAGTGGCGTCCAGCGGGCCAGGTCGGCGTCCTGCCGCTCCCGTTCGTCGAAACCCTCGGTGCTCAGACTCCCGCCGGTCACGGTGGCGGTGACGTAGAACATCAGGCACTGGTAGGCCGTGCGGGCCGCCGGATCGTCCGGTGCCCAGAGGAAGAACGACTCACGAACCGCCACGACAGGACCGGGGTCGATCCGCAGGCCGGTCTCCTCCCCGACCTCCCGGACGGCTGCCTCCGCAAGCGATTCCCCCAGCTCCACGCCCCCGCCCGGCAGATCGAATCCTCTCTTCTTCTGCGGGACGAGCAGAACGGTGTCCTGCCGTAGCAGCACCGCGTACACGCTCGGCCGCCACGAGAGCTCCGCCGAAGGAACCTCGTGCCGGAAGCCGTCGATGTCCGTCGCCTCCACCGCCGTCATGAAGTCAGCATGCCAAGCCCTTGCGCCGGCAACCAGTGCGCCGGCGTGCTCCTGGCTCCGCGACCCGCTGCGGGGCGCCCTGCGCCGTGACGCCGGGTCAGCTCCCGCCCCGGCGGGCCGCCGTGCGGATCGCCAGTTCGGCCTCGGCCAGACCGTCGGTCAGGGACGGGTCCTGGAGCCCCGGTACGCAGACCACCTCGCCGGTGTCCAGCGCGGCCAGTGACGCGTCGACGACCTGGTCCACGGGCATGCCGCCGTCCTCGTGCACGGACTGGTCACGCCCCGGGACGGGCGTGTCGCCGCGCGACCGGTGGAACTCGGTGGCGGTCAGTCCGGGGCACAGCACCTGGATCCGCAGCGGGGTGCCGGCCAGCTCGGCGGCGAGCGTGCGGGTGAAGGTGACCACGTAGCCCTTGGTGCCGGCGTACACCGCGCGTTCGGGCAGTGGATGCGGTGGCAGCGCGCCCGCGAAGGCCAGCTGTGAGGCCACGTTGACCAGGGTGCCGCGCCCGCGCTCCAGCATGGCCGGGACCGCGGCCCGCGTGAGCGTGGTGACGGCGAGGACGTTGATGTCGACGACCTTCGTCATGAGCTCCGGTTCGAGTCCGGCGAAGGGGCCGTAACCGTTGATGCCCGCGTTGTTGAGCAGGAACCCGATGTCGTCGCCCGCCGCGCGCCGCGCCACCTCCGCCAGGTCGTCGGGATCGGACAGGTCGGCCACGAGGGTCTCCACCGCGGTCCCCGTCGCCTCGCGCAGTCGGTGTGCGAGGTCGTCGAGCCGCTGCTTCCTTCTGGCCACCAGGACGGTGTCCCACCCCTGGGAGGCCAGTCGTCCGGCGTAGGCCGCGCCGATGCCGGAGGAGGCCCCCGTCACCAGGGCCGTGCCGCGTCGTGTGCTCCGTGTACTCACTGTCGTGTCACCTTTCGCGTGAGCGATCCGCGCATGCCGTGATCGGTGACGGGTACCCCGGACGAAAGCTCGCACAAGGGGAAAACCGCCCGGGTGCCGCAGGACGGTCACGGGACGTCCTCCGCTGCGCGGGCGGGTGACCCGGGGCGTTCGGAGCACGGTGCGGCGGGCCCGGCCTCTGGCCGGGCCCGCCGCACCGGCTCTCCCTCGGAGCCGGGACCGTGCCGTGCCGTCAGCGCTGCAGTGTCAGCAGACCCGGACGGTAGGGCAGGAGGCCGTAGTCGCCGCCGGAGGCGGGGTTGCGTCCCTGGTAGAGCAACTGCAGGTGGCAGGGGTCGACGGTCATGGTCTGATCGGGGCCGGTGCGGATCAGCTCGCCGTGGCTGATGTCGTTGGTCCAGGTGGCGCCGCTGTTGGCCTTGCCGGCGAAGGGATTGCCCTCGGTGGCGGCCTGGGGCGTCCACGAGCCGTTCAGACTGGTGGCCGTGAAGGAGCGGAAGTACCGGCCCTGCGAGCCGATCGCCTCGACGATCATGAGGTAGCGGTTCTGGCCCTTCAGCTTGTAGACCTGCGGGGCTTCGAACAGGTTGTTCGTCGTGTCGCTCATGACCACCGTCGAGGTGGAGCCGAAACTGCCGGGGAAGTTCCCGATCGGCATGCTGGCCCGGTAGATCTTGCCGTTGTCGCCGGCGAAGAACAGGTACATGTTCGTGCCGTCACCGATGAGGGTCTGGTCGATGGGTCCCGTCCCGGAGCCGGAGATGCTGCCGGAGAAGAGCACCTGCTCGGACGACCAGCCGTTCGGGTTGGTGGGGTCGCTCGACGTCCGGTAGGAGAAGGCGGTCCTGCCCCACTGGTAGGCGAGCACCCAGATGTTCTTCGGCGCGAAGTAGAAGAGCGTGGGTGCGACGGTGGAGTTGGACATCGTGTTCTGCCCGGCCGAGGCCATGTCCGACCAGTCGGAGAACGGGGTGAAGTTCATCGACCCCCACCTCGTCCCCGTGTCGTGCGTGGTCGCGTAGACGAGCTGTTTGCCGTTGTGGGGGACGACGGTGAAGTCCTTGAGCGAGACCCACCCCTGCTTGGGCTGGGCCAGCGCACCCGTCGACGTCCAGCGGTAGCTCGACGGAAGGTCGCACGAGCCGGGGGTGTCGGTGCCGACCTTGACGAGCTGCCACTGTTGGTTGGCGCCGCCCCAGTCGTCGTACTGGACGACGTTCGCGTTGTCGGCGGTGGAGGCGCCCTGCACCTCGAGGGCCTTGTTGCTGTGGCGCGAGATGAGCCTGACGTAGCCGTCCGAGCTGTCGGCCAGTCGCCACTGCTGGTTGGCGGCGTTCAGGTCGGACCACTGGACGATCGAGCCGCCGTTCGCGGTGGACCAGTTGTAGACGTCCAGCACCTTGCCCGAGTGGCGGGACTTGATGCGGTAGTAGCCGCCCCCGGAATCGACGAACTGCCACTGCTGCTGGCTCTGGTCGTTCCTGGTCCACTGGGTGATGCGGGCGCCGTCGCCGGTCGCCATGTTGTAGACGTCGAGGGCTTTGCCGCTGTTGCGGTTGACCAGCACGTACGAGGCGTCGGTGTCCACGGTCGCGGCCTCGGCGGGCTGGGCGCCGAGGAAGGCGGCCATCAGCAGCAGGGGCGCGAGGACGCCGAGTAAGCGTCTTGGACGGACCGGGGACGAGTGGCGAAACCGCATCGGAGGGCCTCCTTGGGGGCGAGGTGGGGGTGCCGCCGGTGAACCGCGGGGCGGCGGCCGCGCCGGGACGGAAGCGAGATCGAAAGTTTCGGTGTGATCCCGGTTCCGTGACGCCACAAGCTAGGGAGAAGGGGCCCCGCGGTCAAGGCCTGTTACCGGTCTGTCCGCAAACAGCCCCTCGGTTCGAGGGTGGCGATCCCGTGCAGCGGCCACGGAACCGCAGGTGGCGTGGGGTGCGGCACGCCGGCCCCGGGGTGTGCCCGCCTCAACACAGCGTCGAAAGTTTCGGATAGGAATCGGAAACTTCTCCCGTCACGAGGGTTGACGAGTCACCGTCAACCCCTCAATCATCCTGTCTGGTAACCCGACCACAGGACGGTATTTCGAACTGTGCTGGTCCCGGGCAGATGGCGCCGCACTGCAGAGCCGCGCACAGATGCACGAAGGACCCGTGCACCGAAGCACCTGCGCCACCCCGTTTTTCCGTCCCGGTGAGGCCTGCGCCGGCGCATCCCGGCCCTCCACGCAGCAGAACGTGCAGCGGGAGAGGTCCGCGGCGCCGCGCGACGGCCTCCCGGCCGAGCCGCGATGGAGCAACCCGTGTCTGTGCCGGAAGACCGCTGCCGCCCGCCCACGTGCGTCACTCGGCTGCCGACCGGTCCCGTCCGTACCGGTGGAGATCCTCCCGGGGCTCATGACCGCGGTGCCCGGTGATCCCGTCATTCCCAACCTTTGGAGGCACAGCCATGGGCTCGAACGCCCTGCTCAGACCCGTTGTCCGGCGGAAGGTCCGCCTTCTGCTGCCGACGCTGGTCGCCGGCACCCTCGGCATGGCCGCCGCACTGGCCGCGCCGCCGCCGGCCGCACACGCCGCCGAGAGCACGCTCGGCGCCGCGGCGGCGCAGAGCGGCCGCTACTTCGGCACCGCCATCGCCTCGGGCAAGCTCGGCGACTCGACCTACACGTCGATCGCGTCCCGTGAGTTCAACATGGTGACGGCCGAGAACGAGATGAAGATCGACGCCACCGAACCGCAGCGCGGTCAGTTCAACTTCTCCTCCGCCGACCGCGTCTACAACTGGGCGGTGCAGAACGGCAAGAAGGTGCGCGGCCACACCCTGGCCTGGCACTCCCAGCAGCCCAGCTGGATGCAGAACCTCAGCGGCAGCACCCTGCGCCAGGCGATGATCAACCACATCAACGGCGTGATGGGCCACTACAAGGGCAAGATCGCCCAGTGGGACGTCGTGAACGAGGCCTTCGCCGACGGCAGTTCGGGCGCCCGGCGGGACTCCAACCTGCAGCGCACCGGCAACGACTGGATCGAGGTCGCCTTCCGCACCGCGCGCGCGGCCGACCCGTCCGCCAAGCTCTGCTACAACGACTACAACGTCGAGAACTGGACCTGGGCCAAGACCCAGGCCATGTACAACATGGTGAAGGACTTCAAGTCGCGCGGCGTGCCGATCGACTGCGTCGGCTTCCAGTCGCACTTCAACAGCGGCAGCCCCTACAACAGCAACTTCCGCACGACGCTTCAGCAGTTCGCCGCGCTCGGTGTCGACGTGGCGATCACCGAGCTGGACATCCAGGGCGCGTCGCCGAACACCTACTCCGCCGTGGTCAACGACTGCCTCGCCGTCTCCCGCTGCCTCGGCGTGACCGTCTGGGGCGTGCGTGACATGGACTCCTGGCGTTCGAGCGACACCCCTCTGCTGTTCAACAACGACGGCAGCAAGAAGTCGGCGTACTCCGCCGTGCTGAACGCCCTCAACAGCGGCGACGGCGGCGGCGGTGACCCGGACCCGGAGGAGCCCGGCGACGGCACCGCCATCAAGGGCGTCGGCTCGGGCCGCTGCCTGGACGTGCCCAACGCGAGCACGACCGACGGCACCCAGGTCCAGCTGTACGACTGCAACGGCCGCACCAACCAGCAGTGGACGCAGACCGACGCCGGTGAGCTGAGGGTGTACGGCAACAAGTGCCTGGACGCCGCCGGCACCGGAAACGGCGCCAAGGTCCAGATCTACAGCTGCTGGGGCGGCGACAACCAGAAGTGGCGCCTGAACTCCGACGGCTCCATCGTCGGCGTCCAGTCCGGCCTCTGCCTCGACGCCGTGGGCAACGGCACCGCCAACGGCACCTCGATCCAGCTCTACTCCTGCTCGAACGGCAGCAACCAGCGCTGGACCCGCGCCTGACAGGTCCTGCACGAAGACATCTCTGGTGATCGCGTGGGTCGCCGCCCCGGTGGCGGCGGCCCACGCGATCGGCGCGTCCCGGTGGGGGCGCCACGACGGCCCGGCCTCCGGTTCCACGGCGGCCTCCCGCCCCCGACCGCGCGC
>NZ_BDJC01000017.1 GCF_002005565.1 Streptomyces sp. JHA26
AATCATTCAAAAGGGTTGGACCCCGAACTTCGGTTCGGGGTCCAACCCTTTTTTGTTTTCCGTCACTTGACGTTCACGTAGCGCAACCAGCATCGTCCACATGAGTACTGCTGCCATGCTCAGGGCCGCCGGTGTGGGTGTCGGCGACGAGGTCGTCGTGCCCGCCTTCGGAAACGCGGAGGTCGCTGAATCCGTGGTCCTCGTAGGCGCGTTGCCGGTGTTCGCCGACATAGATCCGGCGACGTACTGCCTCGACACGTCCGCCGTGGAGGCGGCGCTGACACCCCGGACCGCGGCCGTCGTCGCCGTACACCGCTTCGGACGGCCGGCGGACATGGCCCGGCTGCACGGAGTCGGGCAGCGGCACGGGCTGCTCGTCCTGGAGCAGGGGGAGACCGACGGGTCGTACGACGAGATAGCGCGGCGCAGGGAACGGGCGGCTTATCTCGACGGGAAGTTGAAGGGCGTGCGCACCCCCCAAGGGGGCGACGGGCACACCTATCAGCAGTACGTGGTGCGCGTGCCGGGCAACGGCCGGCCCGACCGGGACGCGTTCGCCCGGGCCGTGCGGGAGAGGGGGATCGACTGCCGGGTGCCGGTGAAGACGCCCGTGCACCGGACGCCCGGTTTCCGGCGGTGCGTGTCCTTGCCGGAGACGGAGCGGGCCGCCGACGAGACCCTCGCGCTGCCCGTGGAGGCGTCGTTGACGAAGCGGGACATGCAGCGGATCGTGTCCGCGTGCAATGCGCTGGGCGGACTGCTGCAACCCGCGCACTGAAAGCCGTGTTGGGAGCACCCCTCTGTTCGGGGTATGATCTATTCCGTTGCCGCGAGGGAAACCTCGAAAAGGCGACAGGCCCCTATAGCTCAGTCGGTAGAGCGTCTCCATGGTAAGGAGAAGGTCAACGGTTCGATTCCGTTTGGGGGCTCCGCAGCAGAAAGGCCCCGCCCATCGGGCGGGGCCTTTCGCATGCCCTGATCCGGTGCGGTGTCAGTCCGCGTGCGGCTCCGGCACCCGCATCGCCAGGATCGCCATGTCGTCGGACGGCGCGTCCGACGCGAACCGCTCCACCGCGCGCATGATGCGGGCCGCCACCGCGCCCGCCGTCAGTCCCGTGCAGGTCGTCAGGACGTCGGCGAGGCCGTCGTCCCCCAGCATGCGGGTGCCCTCGCGGCGCTCCGTGACGCCGTCCGTGACGCAGAGCAGGACGTCGCCCGGATCGAGGGTGACCGTCTGCTCGTAGAGCTCCAGGTCCTCGATGACGCCGAGGAGGGGCTGCGGCTCGGCGGCGGGCTCGACCGTCCCGTCCTGGCGCAGGCGAAGCGGGAGCGGGTGGCCGGCGCAGACGACCTTCAGCTCGGCGCTGCCGTCCTCCTGCGGGCGCATCTCGCCGTAGAGGAGGGTGAGGAAGCGGCTGCGGGCGCCCTCGTCGAGGATGGCGGAGTTGAGGCGCTCCAGGACCGCGGGGCCGCTCAGGCCCTCGCGCGCCAGCAGGCGCAGGGCGTGCCGGGCCAGGCCCGTGACGGCCGCCGCGTTCGGGCCCGTGCCGCAGACGTCGCCGATGGCGAAACCGTAGGCGCCGTCGCTGATGGGGAACAGGTCGTAGAAGTCGCCGCCGACCTCGTTGCCCTCGCCGGCCGCGCGGTAGATGACCTCGACCTCGACGCCGTCGATCAGGGGGAGCTCCGGCGGCAGGAGGCTGCGCTGGAGGGACTGGCTGATGGCCGTGCGCTCCGAGTACAGGCGGGCGTTGTCCAGGGCCAGGGCGGCACGGCGGGACAGGTCCTCGGCGAGTTCCAGGATCTCCTGGCGGAAGTGCTCGTCGGTGGGCTTGCCGAGGGTCAGCATCCCGATGACGCGGTTGCGGGCGACCAAGGGGAGGACCACGGTCTCGCCGCCGACGGCGGAGGCCGTGGCCAGGGTCGGGCCGATACCGGAGCCGACCTGCTGGGCGGAGCCGCCGCTCAGGCCGAGGCTGCGCATGGAACTGCGCAGCGCCGCCTGGTGGGCGACCTCGGCGGGGGCCGTCCAGACACGGGCGCCCGGGGTGGGCACCGGGTCGGGCGGGGCGATCTTGGAGAGGAGGGACTTGATGCCGTCGATCAGTTCCTCGTCCTCGTGCAGGACGTACGACAGGTCCGGGTCCGAGGACTGGTCGGCGATGGTGTAGACGGCGCACCAGGTGGCCAGGGTCGGGACCGTCATCTGGGCCATGAGCGCCAGGGTCTGGTCACGGTCCAGGGTGCCGGCGAGGAGGTCGGAGGCCTCGACGAGGAAGCTGAGCGAGCCGCGGCGCAGCCGTTCCAGCTCGCCGAGGCGCGCCGACTCGACGGCCAGGGCGATGCGGTCGGCGGCGAACTGGAGCCGCAACGCCTCCTCGTTGGAGTACCGGCCGGCGGCCTCGGCCGCGACGCCGAGGGAGCCGGTGAGGCGGCCCTCGACCTTGAGGGGGACGGTGACGACGGAGCGCATGCCGGTGCCGTTCAGCAGGGGAACGGCGCCGGGGACCGCGGTGAGGTCGTCGTGGACGGCGGGCATGCGCGCGGAGCCGTAGCGGCCGGGGCCCGCCTCGACGGGGACGCGGGCGAAGCGCTGGCGGGCGGAGGGCAGGCCGGTGGAGGCGCGGACCTCCAGCTCCGTCTCGTCGTCGGTGGCGAGGAGCAGGAAGGCGGCGTCGGCGTCGAGCATGTCGCGGGCGCGTTCGACCGTGCGCTGCAGGAGGCCGTCGAGGTCGTCCGGGGCGGGGGAGCCGATGAACACCTCGAAGGGGTCGGTGCTCTTGCCCTCGGAGGAGCCGCCGGAGTCGGAGGAGGGTACGCGCAGCGGTGTCTGCAGCACGGCACGTTCGTGGTCCCGTACGAGGAGGCAGACGGTGGAGGGCTCGCCGCCGGCGTCACGGACGCGCAGGTGGGAGGCGTAGACCGGGGTGACGCGGCCGTCGGCGCCCCTTATGCCGTAGCTGCCCTCCCAGCGGGAGAGCTGGAGCGCCTCGACGATGCCCGTGCCGGTGCCCGGGGTGTGCGGCCAGGCGGCCAGGTCGGCCAGCGGCTTGCCGGTGACCTGCTCGGCCGGGTAGCCGAAGAGTTCCTCGGCGTCCTCGTTCCAGGCGGTGATGGCGCCGGTGCGGTCGATCTGGACGACGGCGACGCGGACGCGGCCGTCGGCGACCGGCAACAGCTCGACCGGGAGGGACGGGCCCGCGCTGCGGGTGCCCACCGCGCGTGCGGGCAGGTCCAGCCGGAACCAGACGTTCTTGTGCGTGGGCGTGTACTCGACGCCCCAGTGACCGGCGAGGGCCGCGCAGAGCTGGAGGCCGCGTCCGCCCTCGCGGTCGGGGCTGCCCATGGTGACGGCGGAGCCCTGGATCGGAACCTCGCGCTCGGGGTAGCGGTCGGCCACCTCGATGCGTACGCCGTCGTCACTGCGCAGGCACACCACGTCGGCGGCGGTACCGGCGTGCACGACGGCATTGGTCACCAGTTCACTGGTGAGCACCACGGCGTCGTCGACGATGTCGGCGTGGCCCCAGCCTTGGAGGGTGTCGCGGACGAAGGAACGTGCGCTCGCCACCGATCGTCCGACGGGCTCGAAACTGGCGGCCGCGCGCGCGGTGATCACAGAACTCCTCGACCCTCTCTCCACGTCCACGTGCACGTGTACGGCCTCGTGGCCGACCGGCTCGTGCCGCTGCTGCGGCAGGCCGCCCGTCGGTCCGGGATCCGGGGGCTGCTCCCCCGGGATCAGTCCGGTGGTCATGTCTCCGGCCGCCCCTCCGATGCCCGCTCGTCTCGTGCCACCGCCCAGGCCGGACAGAACCGGCATGGCTGGACAGCCGCATGCAAGGTTACTTACCTTCGCCGTCCCCGCGGATGCCGGTCTGCAGTGTTTCCGCCCAGAGGGTGTGCGGACGATGTGCGAAGCTGCCGAACTGTTATGGCCTGGTTCGGCCGGGGTGAAACACTGGGCAGGCTTCTTGCGTGCGTCCCGGCGGGCCGAATGCCGAACGGGCTCGACGGGCAGCAGCCCTGGCAGCGGCTCGGTGAGCCGGGCCGGGGCATGCGGCGGTACGGGAAGCACAGGGTAGTAACCGGTCACCGCGGGTGCACCGGGCACAGCAGTAACGGTCGACCCCTGCGGGAGGGACACAGTGGAGTCTGGCGCAGCGACGCGGGCCACGAAGACGCGCGCGAAGGGCGGACAGTCCCTGAGTAGGCAGGGCAAGGCACGAGGCGGGACGACGACGGTCGACACGGCGGCGCTGAACCGGCTGCTCGCGGCCCTCGTGGCCATGCGGGAGGGGAACTTCCGCAAGCGGCTCACGGTGTCCGGGGACGGCGTGATGTCGGAGATCGCGGCGGTCTTCAACGAGGTGGCCGACCGCAATCTGCACCTCACGGGCGAGCTGGCGCGGGTGCGCCGGATGGTCGGACGTGAGGGGAAGCTCACGGAGCGGCTGGAGACGGGGGCCTGCGAAGGGTCCTGGGCGACCGCGATCGACAACTCCAACGCGCTCGTGGACGACCTGGTACGGCCCGTCTCCGAGGTCAGCCGGGTGCTGTCGGCGGTGGCGGACGGTGACCTGTCGCCCCGCATGGAGCTGCGGACGCAGACCGTGGAGGGCGCCGGGCATCCGCTGCGCGGTGAGTTCCTGAAGGTCGGACGGACCGTGAACAACCTGGTCGACCAGTTGTCGACGTTCACGGACGAGGTCACGCGGGTGGCCAGTGAGGTCGGTACCGAGGGCAAGCTGGGCGGTCAGGCCCAGGTGCGCGGCATGTCCGGTTCGTGGAAGGACCTCACGGACTCCGTCAACACGATGGCGTACCGGCTGACCGCGCAGGTGCGGGACATCGCGCTGGTGACGACGGCGGTGGCCAAGGGAGATCTGTCGCGGAAGGTCACGGTGCACGTGGCCGGCGAGATGCTGGAGCTGAAGAACACCGTCAACACGATGGTGGACCAGCTCTCCGCGTTCTCCTCCGAGGTGACGCGCGTCGCCCGGGAGGTGGGTACCGAGGGCGCCCTGGGCGGTCAGGCGCAGGTGCCCGGGGTGGCGGGTGTGTGGAAGGAGCTCACCGACTCCGTCAACACCATGGCCGGGAACCTCACGGCCCAGGTGCGCGGGATCTCCGAGGTGACGACCGCGGTCGCCAACGGTGACCTGTCGCGGAAGGTGACCGTGCCGGCGCGCGGTGAGGTCGCGCAGCTCGCCGAGACGATCAACCAGATGACCGAGACGCTGCGGATCTTCGCGGACGAGGTCACCCGGGTGGCCAACGAGGTCGGCGGCGAGGGGCAGCTCGGCGGCCAGGCGAACGTGCCGGGTGCGGCGGGGATCTGGAAGGACCTGACCGACTCCGTCAACACCGTCTTCCGGAACCTGACCACGCAGGTGCGCGACATCGCCGCGGTGACGACGGCGGTGGCCAACGGCGACCTGTCGCAGAAGGTCACGGTCGACGTGGCCGGGGAGATGCTGGAGCTGAAGAACACCGTCAACACGATGGTGGACCAGCTGTCCTCCTTCGGTGCCGAGGTCACCCGCGTGGCCCGGGAGGTCGGTGTCGAAGGGGAGCTGGGCGGCCAGGCGCAGGTGCCGGGTGCGGCGGGCACGTGGAAGGACCTCACCGACTCCGTCAACACGGCGTTTCGCAACCTCACCGGTCAGGTGAGGAACATCGCGCAGGTGACGACGGCGGTGGCCAACGGTGACCTGTCGCAGAAGGTCACCGTGGACGTCTCCGGCGAGATGCTCCAGCTGAAGAACACCGTCAACACGATGGTGGACCAGCTTTCCAGCTTCGCCGACCAGGTGACCCGGATGGCGCGGGACGTGGGCACGGAGGGCCGCCTCGGCGGTCAGGCCCGGGTGGACGGAGTGTCGGGCACCTGGAAGGAGCTGACGGACTCCGTCAACTCGATGGCGGGGAACCTGACCTCCCAGGTGCGCAACATCGCGCAGGTGACGACGGCCGTGGCCCGCGGTGATCTGTCCCAGAAGATCGACGTCGACGCGCGCGGGGAGATCCTGGAGCTGAAGAACACCATCAACACGATGGTGGACCAGCTGTCGTCGTTCGCCGAGCAGGTCACGCGCGTGGCCCGTGAGGTGGGTACCGAGGGCCGCCTCGGCGGTCAGGCGCAGGTGCCCGGGGTCGCCGGTGTGTGGCGGGACCTGACCGACTCGGTGAACGGCATGGCCGGCAACCTCACCGCGCAGGTCCGCAACATCGCGCAGGTCGCGACGGCGGTGGCCCGCGGTGATCTGTCGCAGAAGATCACCGTGGACGCGCGCGGGGAGATCCTGGAGCTGAAGAACACGCTGAACACGATGGTGGACCAGCTGTCGTCGTTCGCCCAGGAGGTCACGCGCGTCGCGCGGGAGGTCGGTACCGAGGGCATCCTCGGCGGGCAGGCCGAGGTGCAGGGCGTCTCCGGCACCTGGAAGGACCTCACGCAGTCCGTGAACGGCATGGCCAACAACCTGACCATGCAGGTCCGCAACATCGCCGAGGTCACCACCGCCGTGGCCAAGGGCGACCTGTCGAAGAAGATCACCGTCGACGCCAAGGGCGAGATCCTCGAGCTCGTCACCACCGTCAACACGATGGTGGACCAGCTGTCGTCCTTCGCCGAGCAGGTCACCCGGGTGGCGCGCGAGGTGGGTACCGAGGGCATCCTCGGCGGTCAGGCGCACGTGCCGGGTGTCGTGGGCATCTGGAAGGACCTCAGCGACAACGTCAACCTGATGGCGAAGAACCTCACCGTCCAGGTGAGGAACATCTCCCAGGTCGCCGCCGCCGTCGCCAACGGCGACCTGACGCGGACGGTGACGATCGAGGCGCGCGGTGAGGTCGCGCAGCTCGCCGAGACCTTCAACACCATGGTGAAGACGCTGAGTTCGTTCGCGGACCAGGTGACCAAGGTGGCCCGTGAGGTGGGTACGGACGGCATCCTCGGCGGTCAGGCGCACGTGCCGGGCGTCTCCGGTACGTGGAAGGACCTCACCGAGTCGGTGAACCAGATGGCGTCCAACCTGACCGGTCAGGTGCGCAACATCGCCATGGTCACGACCGCCATCGCCAAGGGTGATCTGACCAAGAAGATCGACATCGACGCGCGCGGTGAGATCCTCGAGCTGAAGACCACGATCAACACCATGGTCGACCAGCTGTCCTCCTTCGCCGAGGAGGTGACCCGCGTGGCCCGTGAGGTGGGCACGGAGGGCCAGCTCGGCGGGCAGGCGCGCGTGCGGGACGTGGACGGGACCTGGCGGGACCTGACCGAGTCCGTGAACGAGATGGCCGGGAACTTGACCCGGCAGGTGCGTGCCATCGCGCGCGTGGCGACCGCGGTGACCCGCGGTGACCTGAACCTGAAGATCGACGTGGACGCCTCGGGAGAGATCTCCGAGCTCCAGGACTACATCAACAAGATGATCGCCAACCTGCGCGACACCACGATCGCCAACAAGGAGCAGGACTGGCTCAAGGGCAATCTCGCCCGCATCTCGGCGCTGATGCAGGGCCGCCGGGACCTCCAGGACGTGGCCTCGCTGATCATGAGCGAGCTGACCCCGGTCGTGTCCGCGCAGCACGGCGCGTTCTTCCTCGCCATGCCGCTCCTCGACGGCCAGGAGCCGGGCGCCGGCGACGACGACGAGTACGAGCTGCGCATGCTCGGCTCGTACGGCTACTCGATGGGGTCGATGCCCACCTCCTTCCGGCCGGGGGAGGCCCTGGTCGGGACGGCCGCCCAGGAGAAGCGCACGATCCTGGTGGAGAACGCGCCGAGCGGTTACCTGAAGATCTCCTCCGGGCTCGGGGAAGCCCCGCCCGCGCAGGTGATCGTTCTGCCGGTGCTGTTCGAGGGGAAGGTGCTCGGCGTCATCGAGCTGGCGTCCTTCACCCCGTTCACGCAGATCCAGAAGGACTTCCTCAACCAGATCGCCGAGATGATCGCGACGAGCGTCAACACCATCTCCGTCAACACCAAGACGGAGGTGCTGCTGAAGCAGTCGCAGGAGCTGACCGAGCAACTGCGCGAACGGTCGGAGGAGTTGGAGCAGCGGCAGAAGGCTCTGCAGTCGTCCAACGCCGAACTGGAGGAGAAGGCCGAGCTGCTGGCCCAGCAGAACCGCGACATCGAGGTGAAGAACACCGAGATCGAGGAGGCCCGGCAGGTCCTGGAGGAGCGGGCCGAGCAGCTCGCGGTCTCCATGCGCTACAAGAGCGAGTTCCTGGCCAACATGTCGCACGAGCTGCGTACGCCGCTCAACTCGCTGCTGATCCTGGCCAAGTTGCTCGCGGACAACGCCGAGGGGAACCTCTCCCCGAAGCAGGTCGAGTTCGCCGAGACGATCCACGGGGCCGGGTCCGACCTGCTCCAGCTCATCAACGACATCCTCGACCTGTCGAAGGTCGAGGCGGGCAAGATGGACGTCTCCCCGACGCGCATCGCGCTGGTCCAGCTCGTGGACTACGTGGAGGCCACGTTCCGGCCGCTGACCGCGGAGAAGGGCCTCGACCTGTCGGTGCGGGTGTCGCCGGAGCTGCCCGCCACCCTGCACACCGACGAGCAGCGGTTGCTCCAGGTGCTGCGCAACCTGCTGTCCAACGCGGTGAAGTTCACCGACTCGGGAGCGGTCGAGCTGGTCATCCGGCCGGCTCGGGGCGACGTGCCGCAGGCCATCCGGGAGCAGTTGCTGGAGGCCGGTTCGATGACCGACCCGGACGGGGAGCTGATCGCGTTCTCCGTGAGCGACACCGGTATCGGGATCGCGGCCAGCAAGATGCGGGTGATCTTCGAGGCGTTCAAGCAGGCCGACGGCACCACCAGCC
The DNA here is from genome assembly GCF_002005565.1 of Streptomyces sp. JHA26. Classification (GTDB taxonomy): domain Bacteria; phylum Actinomycetota; class Actinomycetes; order Streptomycetales; family Streptomycetaceae; genus Streptomyces. Next base: position 8,842 of record NZ_BDJC01000017.1, read on the forward strand.
GCAAGTACGGCGGCACGGGTCTCGGGCTGTCCATCTCGCGGGAGATCGCGCAGCTGCTGGGCGGTGAGATCCACGCCCAGAGCGAGCCGGGCCGCGGTTCGACGTTCACCCTCTACCTGCCGCTGCACCCGAGCGAACTGCCCCCGCACGGTTACCAGCAGGCCATGCCGACGCTCGAGGCGGGAGAGCTGCCGGCCACCACGGGTGCCCCGGCCGACCGGGCCGAGCTGCCGCAGGCGCCGACCGAGCCGCCGTCCTACCAGGACCCGCAGAACGGTGCCGCCTCGCTGTTCCGGCGCCGCCGCAGGGCCGTGCCGGAGAGCGGTGAGCAGGCCGCCGGGCAGGAGCAGCGGCCGGCGGGCGAGCAGGGCACGGCGCCGCAGTCGCACCGGAGCATCCGGTTCGGCGGCGAGAAGGTGCTGATCGTCGACGACGACATCCGCAACGTCTTCGCGCTCACCAGCGTCCTGGAGCAGCATGGCCTGTCCGTGCTGTACGCCGAGAACGGCCGGGAGGGCATCGAGGTCCTGGAGCAGCACGAGGACGTCGCGGTCGTCCTGATGGACATCATGATGCCCGAGATGGACGGGTACGCGACGACCACGGCGATCCGTCGGATGCCCCAGTTCGCCGGGCTCCCGATCATCGCGCTGACCGCCAAGGCGATGAAGGGCGACCGGGAGAAGGCGATCGAGTCGGGAGCCTCCGACTACGTCACCAAGCCGGTCGACCCCGACCATCTGCTGACGGTGATGGAGCAGTGGATGCGCCAGGAGTGAGCGGCGGGTCCGGGCGGTGCGCGTCCGGGCGGTGTGCGCATGTGGTGGGCGTGAGCGCGGCGGGGGCTTCGGGGTTCACACGGAGTTGCTGACTCAGTGTGCTCGACATCGTGTAGAAGTACGGGATTCGGGGAACCTTCTGGTCTCCCGCCGCGTTTCTGCTACGTACACAGTGACATCGCGGTGACAGGGTGTGGTGACGGGCGGGGTGCGGCTACGATGACCGGCACAAGGACGGGCGACGCAAGGGAGTCGTCCCCTGGGGCGGCGCCCACCGGCGCTGTCCCAAGTCCTGCGGACAGGGGAGGCCCCACGCCGGGGCGAGGAGGGCGGGCCATGGTGCAGAAGGCCAAGATCCTCCTGGTCGATGACCGGCCGGAGAATCTGCTGGCGCTGGAGGCGATCCTCTCGGCGCTCGATCAGACGCTGGTGCGGGCATCGTCCGGGGAGGAAGCGCTCAAAGCACTACTCACGGACGACTTCGCAGTCATTCTGCTGGACGTCCAGATGCCGGGCATGGACGGTTTCGAGACCGCCGCGCACATCAAGAGGCGGGAGCGGACCCGGGACATCCCGATCATCTTCCTCACCGCGATCAACCACGGTCCGCACCACACCTTCCGTGGGTACGCGGCCGGCGCGGTGGACTACATCTCCAAGCCGTTCGACCCGTGGGTGCTGCGCGCGAAGGTCTCCGTCTTCGTCGAGCTCTACATGAAGAACTGCCAGTTGCGCGAGCAGGCGGCCCTGCTGCGCCTGCAACTGGAGGGCGGCGGCAGGTCCGCAGGAGCCGAGACCAAGGAGCCGGCGGGGCTGCTCGCCGAGCTGTCGGCGCGGCTGGCGGCCGTCGAGGAGCAGGCCGAGGCGCTCTCCAAGCAGTTGGGCGACGAATCGGCCGACGCGGCCGCGGTGGCGACGGCGGCCCATCTGGAGCGCAAGCTCACGGGCCTGCGCCGGGCCCTGGACGCCCTCGAACCGGGTTCCTCCGGAGGCCAGGCCGCGGTGAACTGAGGCGGTCGGTGGGACGGTCGGTGAAGGCACGTCAGCGTCCGTACCCACCGCGTCAGTTCCGGACGCGCGCGCGGACGACACGAACGGGTGAAGCGGTGGGCACACGTGTCGACCGCCGTCTCCACCGGTAACCTCACCCCCATGGCCTCACGTCCCTCCGCAGCCAAGAAGCAGCCCGCCAAGAAGGCGGCGGCTCCCGCGAAGGCTCCGGCGAGGAAGGCCGCCGCGAAAAAGGCACCCGCGAAGAAGGCACCGGCGAAGAAGGCGCCCGCCAGGAAGGCCGCGGCGAGGAAACCCGCGCCCGCACCGGTGGCCAGTCCGACCAGCGGCGTCTACCGGCTCGTACGCGCCCTCTGGCTGGGCATCGCGCATGCCGTCGGCGCCGTCTTCCGCGGCATAGGCCAGGGCGCGAAGAACCTCGACCCGGCACACCGCAAGGACGGAGTCGGGCTCCTGCTGCTCGGCATGGCGCTGATCGTCGCCGCCGGCACCTGGGCCGACCTGAAGGGCCCTGTCGGCGACCTCGTCGAGATCCTGGTGACGGGAGCCTTCGGCCGACTCGACCTGCTCGTGCCGATCCTGCTCGGCACCATCGCCGTGCGTCTGATCCGGCACCCGGAGAAACCCGAGGCCAACGGCCGGATCGTGATCGGCCTGTCGGCCCTCGTCGTCGGCGTGCTCGGCCAGGTGCACATCGCCTGCGGCTCACCGGCCCGCAGCGGCGGCATGCAGGCCATAAGGGACGCCGGCGGTCTGATCGGCTGGGGGGCCGCGACCCCGCTGTCGTACACGATGACCGACGTGCTCGCCGTGCCGCTGCTCGTACTGCTCACGGTCTTCGGACTGCTGGTCGTCACGGCCACACCCGTCAACGCCATCCCGCAGCGGCTGCGGCTGCTCGGGGTGCGGCTGGGACTCGTCCACGACCCGGAGGCGGACGGGTTCACCGACGACGACGAGCGGTACGACGAACAGTGGCGCGAGGCGCTGCCCGCGCGGCCCCGCAGGCGCGGGGGCGCGCCCGCCGCGGAGCCGTACGGCCCCGACGGCGCCGAGCAGGAGGCGCTCGACCGGCGCCGCGGCCGGCCCCGCCGCTCCGCCGTGCCGCAGCCCGACGCGAGCCGGCCGATGGACGCCGTGGACGTCGCCGCCGCTGCCGCCGCCGCGCTCGACGGCGCCGTCCTGCACGGGATGCCGCCGTCCCCGCTGGTCGCCGACCTCACCCAGGGCGTGAGCACGGGGGAGCACGAGCCGACGACACCGACGCCCACGCCGGTCCCGGCCGCGCGGCCCCAGCCGGGGAAGCCCCGGAAGAACCCGGCCGGCACGGGGGTGCCCGACCTCACCAAGACCCCGCCCCCGCAGGAACGGGAGCTTCCGCCGCGCGCCGAGCAACTCCAGCTCTCCGGCGACATCACGTACGCCCTGCCGTCCCTGGACCTCCTCACGCGCGGTGGCCCCGGCAAGTCGCGCAGTGCGGCCAACGACGCGATCGTCCACTCGCTGACCACCGTCTTCACCGAGTTCAAGGTCGACGCGGCCGTCACCGGCTTCACCCGCGGCCCGACGGTCACGCGGTACGAGGTCGAGCTCGGGCCCGCCGTGAAGGTGGAGCGGATCACCGCGCTGACCAAGAACATCGCGTACGCCGTCGCCAGCCCCGACGTGCGGATCATCAGCCCGATCCCCGGCAAGTCCGCGGTCGGCATCGAGATCCCCAACACCGACCGGGAGATGGTCAACCTCGGCGACGTGCTGCGGCTCGCGGAGTCCGCCGAGGACGACGACCCGATGCTGGTCGCCTTCGGCAAGGACGTCGAGGGCGGCTACGTCATGCACTCCCTGGCGAAGATGCCGCACATGCTGGTCGCCGGCGCCACCGGCTCCGGCAAGTCGTCCTGCATCAACTGCCTGATCACCTCGATCATGATGCGGGCGACCCCGGAGGACGTCCGGATGATCCTGGTCGACCCCAAGCGCGTCGAGCTGACGGCGTACGAGGGCATCCCGCACCTGATCACGCCGATCATCACCAACCCGAAGCGGGCCGCCGAGGCGCTCCAGTGGGTCGTGCGCGAGATGGACCTGCGCTACGACGACCTCGCGGCCTACGGCTACCGGCACATCGACGACTTCAACCGCGCCGTGCGCGAGGGCAAGGTGAAGCCGCCCGAGGGCAGCGAGCGCGAGCTGCAGCCGTACCCGTACCTGCTGGTGATCGTGGACGAGCTGGCCGACCTGATGATGGTGGCGCCGCGGGACGTCGAGGACGCGATCGTGCGGATCACGCAGCTCGCCCGGGCGGCCGGCATCCACCTCGTGCTCGCCACGCAGCGGCCGTCGGTGGACGTCGTCACCGGTCTCATCAAGGCGAACGTCCCCTCCCGGCTGGCCTTCGCCACCTCCTCGCTGGCGGACTCGCGGGTCATCCTCGACCAGCCCGGCGCGGAGAAGCTGATCGGCAAGGGCGACGGCCTCTTCCTGCCGATGGGCGCGAACAAGCCGACCCGCATGCAGGGCGCGTTCGTGACCGAGGAGGAGGTCGCGGTCATCGTCCAGCACTGCAAGGACCAGATGGCGCCCGTCTTCCGGGACGACGTCGTCGTCGGCACCAAGCAGAAGAAGGAGATCGACGAGGACATCGGCGACGACCTCGACCTGCTGTGCCAGGCGGCCGAGCTGGTCGTCTCCACCCAGTTCGGCTCCACGTCCATGCTCCAGCGCAAGCTCCGCGTCGGCTTCGCCAAGGCGGGACGCCTGATGGACCTGATGGAGTCGCGGGGCATCGTCGGACCGAGCGAGGGTTCGAAGGCCCGTGACGTCCTGGTGAAGGCCGACGAGCTGGACGGCGTGCTCGCGGTGATCCGGGGGGAGACCGAGGGGTAGGGAGCGGTACGCGCGGATCACCTCGCGTGGCGGATCGGGACGGCCGGCCGGCCGATCGTGACTCACCCGTTAGGGATCATTGAGCAACCGTTTCCCCATGGCCTACGTCAAGTTGAGGGAAGCGACAAAGAGGTACTCCGCCATCGGGACACGAACCCATACCGATGGCGTACAAGTCCCACCGTCCGGTTGCCTCACCCGTTTGTACCCCCCCTAGACTGAACGTCCAGCACAGGCGGCCATCCGCTCGAAAGGCGCCCCCGTGTCCATCGGCAACTCCCCTGAAGACGAGCGTCCGATCGAAGGCGTGTCCGAAGAGGTTTCTGAGGAAACCCGCCCCTCCGTCGGCCGTGCCCTGCAACAGGCGCGCATCGCCGCCGGGATGACCGTCGACGACATCAGCAGCGCCACCCGCGTCCGCATCGCCATCGTGCACGCCATCGAGGCGGACGACTTCACACCGTGCGGCGGCGACGTCTACGCCCGCGGTCACATCAGGGCCCTGGCCAAGGCCGTGGGGCTCGATCCGGCCGAGCTCCTCGCGCGGTACGACGCCGAGCACGGCGGACGCCCGGCCCCGACCCCCGCCGCGCCCCTGTTCGAGGCGGAACGCATCCGTCCCGAGCGGCGCGGACCCAACTGGACCGCCGCCATGGTCGCCGCGATCGTCGCGGTGATCGGTTTCGTGGGCTTCACCTTCGTCAAGGGCGGCGACAGCGGCGGCAACGAGGCGAGCGTCGCCGAGGGCGCCCAGCCGTCGTCCGGTACGTCCGCCTCGCCGAGCGCCAAGCCCAAGAAGCCCACCGCCCCCCAACCGGAACCGAGCGAGAGCGCCATCGCCGCCGTGCCCGCGGACAAGGTGACCGTCAAGGTCAGCGCCGCCGAGGGTCGCAGCTGGATCTCCGTCAAGGACCACAACGGCAGGCGACTCTTCGACGGCACCCTCGAGCAGGGCGACTCCAAGACCTTCCAGGACGACGACAAGATCGACCTCGTCCTCGGCGACGCCGGCGCCATCCAGCTGTACGTCAACGGCAAGAAGATCGAGGACGACTTCCAGCCGGGTGCCGTGGAGCGGCTGACGTACACGCAGGGTGACCCGCAGGTCGGATAGGCGGACCGAGGGGACGAGTCGCTACGGGGTTGGCCGAGATCGGCCAACCCCGTCGACGTGGGCCGTCCGCGGGACGAAGTAGTCTTGAGCCCATGCCTGAAAGCCGTACCGTCGCACTCGTCACCCTTGGCTGCGCCCGTAACGAGGTGGACTCGGAGGAGCTCGCAGGCCGTCTGGAGGCGGACGGCTGGAAGCTCGTCGAGAACGCCGAGGAAGCGGACGTCGCCGTCGTGAACACGTGCGGCTTCGTCGAGGCCGCCAAGAAGGACTCCGTCGACGCCCTCCTGGAGGCCAACGACCTCAAGGGCCACGGCAGGACGCAGGCCGTGGTGGCCGTGGGCTGCATGGCCGAGCGGTACGGCAAGGAGCTGGCCGAGGCCCTGCCCGAAGCCGACGGCGTCCTCGGCTTCGACGACTACGCCGACATCTCCGACCGGCTGCAGACCATCCTCAGCGGCGGTGTCCACGCCGCGCACACCCCGCGCGACCGGCGCAAGCTGCTGCCCATCAGCCCCGCCGAGCGCCAGGAGGCCGGCGCCGCCGTCGCCCTGCCCGGGCACGGCCCGGCCGACCTCCCGGAGGGCGTCGCCCCCGCCTCCGGGCCCCGCGCGCCCCTGCGCCGCCGCCTGGACGGCTCCCCGGTCGCCTCGGTGAAGCTGGCCTCCGGCTGCGACCGGCGCTGCTCCTTCTGCGCCATCCCGTCCTTCCGCGGCTCCTTCATCTCGCGCCGCCCGAGCGACGTGCTGAACGAAGCGCGGTGGCTGGCCGAGCAGGGCGTCAAGGAGATCATGCTGGTCTCCGAGAACAACACCTCCTACGGCAAGGACCTCGGTGACATCCGCCTGCTGGAGTCCCTGCTGCCCGAGCTCGCCGAGGTCGACGGCCTCGAGCGGGTGCGCGTCAGCTACCTCCAGCCGGCCGAGATGCGCCCCGGCCTGATCGACGTGCTGACCTCGACGCCGAAGGTCATGCCCTACTTCGACCTGTCCTTCCAGCACTCCGCGCCGAACGTGCTGCGGGCGATGCGCCGCTTCGGCGACACCGACCGCTTCCTCGAGCTCCTGGACACCATCCGGAGCAAGGCCCCCGAGGCGGGCGTGCGGTCCAACTTCATCGTCGGCTTCCCCGGCGAGTCCGAGGCCGACCTCGCCGAGCTGGAGCGGTTCCTGAACCACGCCCGGCTGGACGCCATCGGCGTCTTCGGCTACTCCGACGAGGAGGGCACCGAGGCGGCGACGTACGAGAACAAGGTCGACGAGGACGTCGTCGCCGAGCGGCTGGCACGGGTGTCCCGGCTGGCCGAGGAACTCGTCTCGCAGCGGGCCGAGGAGCGGGTGGGCTCGACCGTGCGGGTACTCGTGGAGTCCGTGGACGAGGACGGCGTGTACGGGCGCGCGGCCCACCAGGCGCCGGAGACGGACGGCCAGGTGCTGCTCACGGGCGGCGAAGGTCTGAGTGCCGGTCGTATGGTCGACGCGAAGGTGGTCGGTACGGAGGGTGTCGACCTGGTGGCCGAACCGCTGCCGGGCTCGCCCGCGTGGAGTGAGGAGGCGGCCGGATGACCGGAGTCCCGGCGTCCGCGGCGGGCGGCTCCTCCAGCGCGCGCAGGACCGGCCCGCGCGGCGCCTCGGGCGCGGCGCAGGAACCGACCGAGCGCAAGACGTCGGGGGGCGCCGTGGAACGGGGTGCGACCGAGGGCGGTGCCGGCGGGCGCGGCGGCAAGATCGCGGCCGCAGCCGTCAACCAGGCGAGCGTCTGGAACGTCGCCAATCTGCTGACGATGTTCCGGCTGGTCCTCGTGCCGGTCTTCGTGGTGCTGATGCTCGGCAACGGCGGGTACGACCCGGCCTGGCGCTCCTTCGCCTGGGCGGCCTTCGCCGTCGCCATGTTCACCGACATCTTCGACGGCCATCTGGCCCGCACCTACAACCTCGTCACGGACTTCGGGAAGATCGCCGACCCCATCGCCGACAAGGCGATCATGGGAGCGGCGCTGATCTGCCTCTCCGCGCTGGGCGACCTGCCGTGGTGGGTCACGGCCGTCATCCTGGGCAGGGAACTCGGGATCACCCTGCTGCGTTTCCTGGTCATTCGGTACGGCGTCATCCCCGCGAGCCGCGGCGGCAAGCTGAAGACCCTCACCCAGGGCGTGGCCGTCGGCATGTACGTCCTGGCCCTGACGGGGCCCCTGGCCACCCTGCGGTTCTGGGTGATGGCGGCGGCGGTCGTCCTGACCGTGGTGACCGGACTGGACTATGTGAAGCAGGCCATTGTCCTGCGCCGGCGGGGAATCGCCGAGCGCAAGGCGGCGTTGAAGGGGACAGAAGGGTGAGTTCCACGGCTGCCGACGTGGTGCGACTACTCACGGTGAAGGGCGAGACCCTCGCGATCGCCGAGTCGCTGACCGGTGGTCTGGTGGCGGCCGGGATCACGGAGGTCCCGGGCGCGTCGAAGGTCTTCCGGGGCTCGGTGACCGCCTACGCCACGGAACTGAAGCGTGATCTGCTCGGCGTCGACGCCGAACTGCTGACGGCTCGAGGCGCGGTGGACCCGCAGGTCGCGGCGGAGATGGCGGCCGGCGTGCGCAAGGCGCTGGGAGCCGACTGGGGCATCGCGACGACGGGTGTCGCGGGCCCCGATCCACAGGACGGGCAGCCGGTCGGGACGGTCTACGTGGCTGTGCACGGACCTTCCGCACCACGGGACGGTTCCGCCCCTGGCGGAAAAGTGGAGGCGCTGCGGTTGAACGGCGACCGCGCGGAAATTCGTATGGAGAGTGTACGGAGCGTGCTGGCACTCCTTCTGAGGGAGCTTGCGGGCGAACAGACCGGGAACGAGCGGGCACAGGATACGGAACGGAACGGGGGGTTTTGATGTTTGCAGCCCTGAGTGAACACGACATCGCTCCCCGCACGGCCGCGGCGCGAGGCGGTACGGTGGGGCGAGAAGGATGCGGCTACGCGGTCCGAGGAGGGAGCCACCGATGATTCTGCTCCGTCGCCTGCTGGGTGACGTGCTGCGTCGGCAGCGCCAGCGCCAGGGCCGTACTCTGCGCGAAGTCTCCTCGTCCGCCCGAGTCTCACTCGGCTATCTCTCCGAGGTGGAGCGGGGGCAGAAGGAGGCGTCCTCCGAGCTGCTGTCCGCCATCTGCGACGCGCTGGACGTACGGATGTCCGAACTCATGCGGGAAGTGAGCGACGAACTCGCCCTCGCGGAGCTGGCCCAGTCCGCCGCGGCCACGTCGAGCGAGTCCGTGCCCGCGCCGGTTCGTCCGATGCTGGGTTCGGTGTCGGTGGCCGGTGTGCCACCGGACCGGGTGACCATCAAGGCGCCTGCGGAAGCGGTGGACGTCGTCGCCGCCTGAGTGTCCGCGCGTCGGCGTCCGAGGCCCCGGCCAGGGCCTCTCCGGGAGACCGGAGGGGTGCGGTCGGGGTTTTTGCGTGCCCGGGCGGGTGTCGGCCGGCGTTCCGTTCGCCCGTTTGCCGGTTCGTGACGCCGCGGTCATCGTGGAAGGACATGGACGGGGGAGAACCGACGGAGGTGCGGATGTACGTCGTCAAAAGCCCTTTGTCCGACGCGAACCTCAAGATCGTTTCCGAGGCGCTGCAAGGCGCTCTCGTCGACCTGGTGGACCTGGCCCTGGTCGCGAAGCAGATCCACTGGAACGTCGTCGGGCCGCGTTTCCGCTCCGTGCACCTCCAGCTGGACGAGGTCGTCGGTACCGCGCGCACGCACTCCGACACCGTGGCCGAGCGTGCCTCGGCGCTCGGTGTGTCACCGGACGGGCGGGCCGCGACGGTGGCCGTCGGCAGCGGTATCGACGTGACCCCCGAGGGCTGGGTGGACGACACCACCGCGGTGGGGACGATCGTGGACGCGCTGGGCGCGGTGATCACCCGGATGCGGGAACGGATCACCGCGACCGGGGAGCCGGACCCCGTGAGCCAGGACATCTTCATCCAGATCACCGCCGACCTCGAGAAGCAGCATTGGATGTTCCAAGCCGAAAACGGATGACACCGGCGACCGTGCGCCGGGCGGCCGCTCTGGGGCTCGGCGCGCTGTGGTGCTGGGCGGCGCTGCGTCTGGTGATGGTGCCCGGCGCCGGTGCGGTCGAGGGGGCGGTCGTGGCCGGCGGATGGGGGCTGAGCGTGCTGCCGGTTCACTGCGTGCCCCGGAGCCGGGCCGCGGGAGGTGTCGGGGCGAGGTGGTGTCGCCGGGCCCTGCGGGCGTTGCCGGGGCCCCGGCCTTCTCGCGGCCCGGGCGGGGCGTGCGAAGCGGGCCGTCGGGCGCTGACGAGCGACAACACCGACGGGTCCGACACGGCGGGGCGGAGCGCGTGACCCACCTGCTCGCCCGGGGCACCGGCGCCGGTGGGCGTCCTTCCGGCGGAAGGACGGGACCGACGGCCGTCACCGGCCCGGAAGGGGGCCCGCTCCCCGGCGCCGCCTGGCACCGGTGAAGCCGCCTGGTCGCGGGGCGGGGCCCGCCTGACAGGTCGGACACCAGTACGTGGGGCGCTCGCGGGAGCCGTCGCCCTGGTCGGCGAGACGGACGGACGTGCCGCAGCGCAGGCACGGGCGGGGCGCGCGGCCGTAGACGAACAGGTTCTGTCCGCGCAGGCCCGTCGTGCGGCGGACCGGACGGTCGCGGTTGGCCTCCAGGAGCCTCTTGGCGAGCACGGGCAGTCTCACGGCCCTCTCGGCGGGCAATTCGCCCACCGGGAGCCACGGGGTGACGCCGAGCAGGAAGCACAGCTCGCACTTGTAGACGTTGCCGATCCCGGCGAGATTGCACTGGTCGAGCAGGGCCTCGCCGAGGGGGCGGGCCGGATCCTCACGGAGGTTGGCCAGGGCCTGCTCGGGGTCCCAGTCCGGGCCCAGCAGGTCCGGGCCGAGATGGCCGACGGCGCGCTGCTCGTCGGCGGTGCGCAGGACCTCCAGCACCGGCAGGCGGTATCCGACGGCCGTGTGGTCGGCGGTGGCGAGGACGACGCGGATCTGGTGGGCCGGGCCGCCGCTCCAGCGCTGACCGGCGGCGAACACCTTCCAGGCCCCGTCCATCCTCAGGTGCGAGTGCACCGTCAGGCCGCCCTCGACGCGGGTGAGCAGGTGTTTGCCGCGCGGAGTGACGTCCAGGACGGTACGGCCGGTGAGGTCGACCGTCGCGTACCGGGGCACGCGGAAGTCGCTGCGGGTCAGAGTCCTGCCCGCCAGTGCACCGTGCAGCCTCCGCGCGACCTGCCAGACCGTGTCTCCCTCGGGCATGGGTCAAGGGTGACAGGCTCACGCCCGGATGCGCAGGCCGCGCGGGGTGGCGATGAAGCCCGCCTCCTCCAGGAGGGCGCCGAAGGGCGACGTCAGGGCCGCGGCGCCGTTGACGCGTTCCACCGTGACCGTACCGAGGGAACCCGCGCGGGCGGCAGCGGCGAGGGCCTCCGTGGCGGCGCGCAGGGCGGGGTCCTCGCCCGGTGGACCGTCCGGGTCGGAGGGCCACAGCAGCAGGGTCTTGCCGCCGCGCTCCATGTACAGCACCGGATCGCCCTCCACCAGCACCACCAGGGAACCCGCCTTGCGGCCCGGCTTGTGCGTGGCACCGGCCGGGGGATCGGGCCAGCCCAGGGCCGCGCCGTAGGCGTTCGCCGGATCGGCGGCGGCCAGGACGACGGCCCGGGAAACGGGGGCGGACCGGGCGCCGCGGCCGGGGAAACCGGCGTCGTACGAGCCGCGGGGTGAGCCGTGGCCGCCCCGGGAGGACGGGGGAGGCTGGACGGGTGCGAAGACGCCGGCGGAACCGTCCGGGACGTCGGCGTCCTGGTGACCGCCGGCCGTGAAGTCGTCGAAGGGGGAGAGGGCACGGGCCCAGTCGTCCGGCGCGGAGCCGTCGGGTGAGGTGCGCCCCCCGGGGCCGCCGTCGCCGAGGTCCGTCCGGCCGGGAGGACCGTCGCCGCGCTCGCGGGCGTTGGCGACCGCGCGCAACCGGTCCACCGCCCCCTCCATGGCGAACTGTGCCGCGCCGAGCCCCTCCACGACATAGCCGCGCCGGGCCTGACCGCTCTCCTCGAAAGCGGCCAGGATGCGGTACACCGCCGAGAAGCCGCCCTCGACGCCCTCGGCGGCGACGGCGCCGCGGGTCACCACGCCGTGCCGGTCCAGCAGCGTACGGGCCAGGGCGTGGGCGCGCACCGTGGTGTCCGCCTCGCGGGCCGGGAGCAGCGACCACCGGCCCGCGACCGTCGGCGGGCCCGTGCGGGACGTGGTGCGGGAGGCAGCTGTCAGCGAGCCGTAGCGTCCCCGCGGCACCGTGCGTCTGGCACGGTGAGCGGTGGCGCCCGCGGTACGGCCCGAGCCCAGCAGGGCGCGCAGGGGCGCCAGCGTGTCGTTCGTCAGCCGTCCGGACCAGGCCAGGTCCCACAGGGCGTCGGCCAGTTGGGGGTCCGTGACGTCCGGGTGCGTGGTGGCGCGGACCTGGTCGGCGATCTGCCGGAAGAACAGGCCGTAACCGCCGGAGAGGCTGTCCAGGACGGACTGGTGGAGAGCGGTCGTCTCCAGGGGGTGCGCGGGCGGCAGGAGCAGCGGGGCCGCGTCCGCCAGGTAGAGCGAGACCCAGCCGTCCTTGCCGGGCAGGGAGCCCGCACCCGCCCACACCACCTCGCCGGTGGCCGTGAGCTCGTCCAGCATCGCCGGCGTGTAGTCCGCCACCCGGGACGGCAGGACGAGCTTCTCCAGCGCGGACGCGGGCACGGTCGCGCCCTGCAGCTGCTCGACGGCCCGCACCAGCCCGTCGACGCCGCGCAGCGCGTGCCCCTTGCCGATGTGCTGCCACTGGGGCAGGAACTGGCCGAGCGCGGCCGGCGGCACCGGTTCCAGTTCGTGCCGCAGCGCGGCCAGGGAACGGCGGCGCAAGCGACGCAGTACCGTCGCGTCGCACCACTCCTGACCGATCCCGGCCGGATGGAACTCGCCCTGCACGACCCGGCCGGCCGCCGCCAGCCGCTGCAGGGCGCCCTCGGTCACCGCGACGCCCAGACCGAAGCGGGCTGCGGCGGTGGTCGACGTGAACGGCCCGTGGGTGCGGGCGTGGCGGGCGAGCAGGTCGCCGAGCGGGTCCTTGACCGGTTCGGTGAAGGCCTCGGGCACGCCCACGGGCAGCGCCGTGCCCAACGCGTCGCGCAGTCGGCCCGCGTCCTCGATCGCCGCCCAGTGGTCGGTGCCGGCGATGCGCACCCTGATCGCGCGGCGGGCGGCGGCCAGCTCCGGCGCCCACTGCGGCTCCGCGCCGCGCTCGGCCAGCTCGGCGTCCGTGAGCGGTCCGAGCACGCGCAGCAGGTCGGCGACGCCCTCGGGATCCTTGACGCGCCGGTCCTCCGTGAGCCACCGCAGCTCGCGCTCCAGCTCGGTCAGCACGTCCGCGTCGAGCAGCTCGCGCAGCTCCGCCTGGCCGAGCAGCTCGGCCAGCAGCCGCGAGTCCAGCGACAGGGCGGCGGCCCGGCGCTCGGCGAGCGGCGAGTCGCCCTCGTACAGGAACTGGGCGACGTATCCGAACAGCAGGGAGCGCGCGAACGGGGACGGCTCCGGGGTGGTGACCTCGACCAGGCGCACCTTGCGGGACTCCACGTCGCCCATCAGCTCGACCAGGCCGGGCACGTCGAAGACGTCCTGGAGGCACTCGCGGACCGCCTCCAGGACGATCGGGAACGAGCCGTACTCGCTCGCCACCTCGAGCAACTGCGCGGCGCGCTGGCGCTGCTGCCACAGGGGGGTGCGCTTGCCCGGACTGCGGCGCGGCAGCAGCAGCGCGCGGGCGGCGCACTCCCGGAAACGGGACGCGAACAGGGCCGACCCGCCCACCTGGTCGGTGACGATCCGGTCGACGTCGCCCTTGTCGAAGACGACGTCGGCCGCGCCGACGGGCGCCTGCTCGGCGTCGTACTGCGGACCGGGCCTCGACGGCTCCTGGTCGAGCAGGTCCAGGCCCATCAGATCGGCGTCCGGCAGGCGCAGCACGATGCCGTCGTCGGCGTGCATGACCTGGGCGTCCATGCCGTACCGCTCGGACAGGCGGGCGCCGAGCGCGAGCGCCCAGGGGGCGTGCACCTGGGCACCGAAGGGCGAGTGGACCACGACGCGCCAGTCGCCCAGCTCGTCCCGGAAGCGCTCCACGACGATGGTGCGGTCGTCGGGCACGTGGCCGCAGGCCTCCCGCTGCTCGTCGAGGTACGCCAGCACGTTGTCCGCCGCCCAGGCGTCCAGGCCCGCGGTGATCAGGCGCAGCCGGGCGTCCTCCTTGCCGAGGGCACCGACCTCGCGCAGGAAGGCGCCCAGCGCGCGGCCCAGTTCCAGCGGGCGGCCCAGCTGGTCGCCCTTCCAGAACGGCAGCCGGCCCGGCACGCCCGGGGCGGGGGAGACCAGCACCCGGTCGCGCGTGATGTCCTCGATGCGCCAGGAGCTCGTACCGAGCGTGAAGACGTCCCCGACCCGGGACTCGTACACCATCTCCTCGTCGAGCTCGCCGACCCGGCCGCCGCCCTTCTTCGGATCGGCGCCGGCGAGGAAGACGCCGAAGAGCCCGCGGTCGGGGATCGTCCCCCCGGAGGTGACGGCGAGGCGCTGGGCGCCCGGCCGGCCGGTGACGGTCCCCGCGACCCGGTCCCACACCACGCGCGGACGCAGCTCGGCGAAGGCATCGGACGGATAACGGCCCGCGAGCATGTCCAGGACGGCCGTGAAGGCCGACTCGGGCAGGGAGGCGAAGGGAGCGGCACGGCGGACGGTGGCGAGCAGGTCCTCGACCCGCCAGGTGTCCAGCGCGGTCATCGCGACCAGCTGCTGGGCCAGCACGTCCAGCGGATTGGCGGGGATCCTCAGGGCCTCGATGGCACCACTGCGCATCCGCTCGGTGACCACGGCGGCCTGCACCAGGTCACCGCGGTACTTGGGGAAGACCACGCCCGTGGAGACCGCGCCGACCTGGTGGCCCGCGCGGCCGACGCGCTGGAGGCCGGAGGCGACGGAGGGCGGTGACTCCACCTGGACCACGAGGTCGACGGCGCCCATGTCGATGCCCAGCTCCAGGCTGGAAGTGGCGACCACGGCGGGCAGCCGGCCCGCCTTGAGGTCCTCCTCGACCAGGGCGCGCTGTTCCTTGGAGACCGAGCCGTGGTGGGCGCGGGCGATCACGGGCGGGGCGCCCTGGGCCGTTCCCGAGCCGCCCATGAGCTCGGCGGGGGAGTGGTGCTCGTCCAGGGGCTCACCGGTCGCCCGCTCGTACGCGATCTCGTTGAGCCTGTTGCACAGGCGCTCGGCCAGGCGGCGGGAGTTGGCGAAGACGATGGTGGAGCGGTGCGACTGGACGAGGTCGGTGATCCGCTCCTCGACGTGCGGCCAGATCGACGGGCGTTCGGCGCCCTCGTCGCCGTCGGCGGCCGGGGAGCCGCCGAGCTCCCCCAGGTCCTCGACCGGGACGACGACGGAGAGGTCGAACTCCTTGCCCGAGTCCGGCTGGACGATCTCCACCTTGCCGCGGGGGGCGAGGAAGCGGGCGACCTCGTCCACCGGGCGGACCGTCGCCGACAGACCGATCCGGCGGGCCGGCTTCGGCAGCAGCTCGTCCAGCCGCTCCAGGGTGAGCGCGAGATGGGCGCCGCGCTTGGTGCCCGCCACCGCGTGCACCTCGTCCAGGATCACCGTCTCCACACCGGTCAGCGCGTCGCGCGTGGCCGACGTCAGCATCAGGAACAGGGACTCCGGGGTCGTGATCAGGATGTCCGGCGGGCGGGTGGCCAGGGCCCGGCGCTCGGCGGCCGGGGTGTCGCCCGAGCGGATGCCGACCGTCACCTCCGGCTCGGGCAGACCGAGCCGGACGGCCTCCTGGCGGATGCCGGTCAGCGGGCTGCGCAGGTTCCGCTCGACGTCGACGGCCAGGGCCTTGAGCGGGGAGACGTAGAGCACCCGGCAGCGCTTCTTCGGATCGGCCGGCGGAGGTGTGGAGGCCAGCTGGTCCAGGGCGGCGAGGAAGGCGGCCAGCGTCTTGCCGGACCCGGTGGGCGCGACCACCAGCACGTCCGAGCCCTCCGAGATGGCCCGCCACGCGCCCGTCTGGGCCGCGGTGGGCGCGGAGAAGGCCCCCGTGAACCAGCCGCGGGTCGCGGGGGAGAAGCCGTCCAGGGCTCGGTGTGCGGAGCTGACCATGGATCCATCGTGCACCCGAGCACTGACAACCGGCTCGAACTGGGCGAACGGCCGCCCGGCGGGGCACGGCGGTGACGCCGGGCGACCCGGGTGCCGGAGAATGGACCCATGGCGGGATCGGGTGAGCGGGCGCGGCACTGGCAGTACGCCGAACTGCCCGGCGTCGACCTGCTGCGCGCCCGGTACATACGGAAGACCTTCGTGAGGCACACGCACGAGCACTTCGTCATCGCCGCCATCGCCGACGGCGTCGAGGTCTTCCACCACGGCGGCGGCGACCAGTACGCCGGCGCCGGATCGCTCGCGCTGATCAACCCCGACACCCCGCACACGGGACGGGCCGGCGTGCCGGAGGGCTGGCGGTACGGAGCGGTCTACCCGGCACCCGAGCTGGTGTCCGCGATCGCGGCGGAGACGACCACCCTGCGCGGCACGCCGGGGTTCGTCCGGCCGGTGTTCGACGACCCGTACGCCGCCGAGCTGGTCCACCGGGTGCTGCGGGCCGCCGACGAGGGCAACGCGCTCGCCGCCGACACGCTGCTGCGGGTGGCCGTGACCCGGCTGTTGCGACTGAACGGCGGCCCGCTGCCACGGCGGCAGGTGCGCACGGCCGGGGCCCGGGTCGCGGCACGCGCGCGTGCCGTGCTGGAGGAGCGGATGGCCGACCCGCCCCGTCTGGAGACGCTCGCCGCGGAGCTCGGGAGCAGCCCCTTCGCGTTGCTGCGCGCCTTCCGGGACGCGTACGGCATGCCGCCCCACACGTGGCTGACCGACGCCCGGGTGCGCCGGGCGCGGCGGATGCTGGACGCCGGGGCGGCACCGGCCGAGGCCGCCGTCGCCGTGGGCTTCACCGACCAGCCGCACCTGAACCGGCACTTCGCACGGATCGTGGGCGTACCGCCCGGCGCCTACCAGCGGGAGCGCAAGAACGTACAAGACGCGCGGCGGGGGCTGCTCCTACCGTCCGAGGCGTGACAGAACAGACAGTCGTTCCCGCCGCGGGCGTCGCCGGGGGCAAGCCGGACGCCGCCGTCGTACGGGACGCCCTCGGGGTAGGAGTCGCCGTCGGGTTGTCCGGGTTCGCCTTCGGGGTGACCTCGGCGGGCAGTGGACTCACCTTGCTGCAGACGTGCGCGCTCAGCCTCCTGGTCTTCACGGGGGCGTCCCAGTTCGCGCTCGTGGGAGCGCTCGCGGCCGGCGGCAACCCGCTCACGGCCGCGGCGGGGGCCTTCTTCCTGGGCGTGCGCAACGCCTTCTACGGACTGCGGTTGTCGCAGTTGCTGGCCCTCCCGCGCGCGGTGCGGCCGTTCGCCGCGCAGTGGGTCATCGACGAGACGACGGCCGTGGCACTCGCGCAGCCGACGCGACGCGGCGTCCGGATCGGGTTCACCGTCACCGGCCTCACCCTGTACGCGCTGTGGAACCTCACCACCCTGCTCGGCGCGCTGGGCGCGGAGGCCATCGGGGACACCGACGCCTGGGGTCTCGACGCGGCGGGACCCGCGGTCTTCCTGGCGCTGCTCGCGCCCATGCTGAAGACCACCACCGAGCGCGCGGTCGCCGCGGCGGCCGTCCTGCTGGGGCTCGGTCTGCTGCCCGTGCTGCCCGCCGGTGTGCCCGTCCTGGTGGCGGCGCTGGCGGCGCCGGCCGTCCTGTGGGCGGAGGGGCGCCGCAGGGGCGGCGCACAGGAGGGTGCCCAGGATGTCGCACCGAGCCCGGTGCAGGGCTCCGGGCGGGAGGGGGAGCGGTGAACGTCTGGATCGCGATCGGCGTGACCGCACTCGGCTGCTACGCCGTCAAACTCATCGGGCTGCTCGTGCCCGCGGGCGTCCTGGAGCGGCCGTTGGTCAGGCGTCTCGCCGCCCTGCTGCCCGTCGCCCTCCTCGCGGCGCTCACCGCCCAGCAGACCTTCGCGGACGGGCGGGCGCTCGTGCTGGACGCACGGGCCGCGGGAGTCGCCGCGGCCGCCGTCGCCCTGGTGCTGCGGGCGCCGTTCCTCCTGGTCGTCGCGGCGGCCGTCGTGGTCACCGCGGGTGTGCGGGCCATGGGCGGATGAGGGCGGGCGGTCCGGTCGGCCGGCGGGGCGGTCGGCCGGCGGGGCGGCCGCGGGCCCGGAGCGTACGCGGGGCGTCGAGCGTCACCAGGGGCGTGCCTCCAGCGCGGGGCGGGTGCCCAGTGGTACCGGCGGACGGGCCATCCGCCGTCCTCGTCCTGTTCCGCCGCGAGGAAGTCGAGGGAGCGGGCCGTCTCGTCGTCCGTGAACCACACGCGCGCGCGAGCGGAGTGCGGGCCGGGGCGTAGGGGGAGTGGGGGAGCTCCGTTCCCGGCCGTGTGTCAGACCGTGGGGCGGAAAGCGGTCCCAGGACGCGGCCCCGGCTCGGGGCCCACCCTCAGGGGCGGGATACTGGGGTCATGCGGTTGACGGTCTTCTGGGAGCGGATGACGGAGCACTTCGGTCCGGGGTACGCCGACACCTTCGCGCGCGATCACGTGATGACGGAGCTCGGTGGTCGTACGGTGCACGAGGCGCTGGACGCCGGCTGGGACGCCAAGGACGTGTGGCGGGTGGTCTGCACCGTCATGAGCGTGCCACAGGAACGGCGCTGACCGGTCACGAAGATCGCGGACCGTGCGTCCGCTGTCGGTGGCGTGGGCGAGACTTGGTCCGTGGCACCCACTGACGAGACCGGGCAGGCGGCCCGGCACACCCCTCCGCCCGGCACGACGCCGCCCGCCCCGCCCCCGGCCGGCGGCAACGCGGGGCCAGGCGCCCGTATGCCTCGCTGGCTGCCGCGGGCCATGGTGCTGGCTCTTTCGCTGATCGCCGTGTTCCAGCTGGGCAGCTGGGCCTTCCACCAGCTCACCGGCCTGCTGATCAACATCCTCATCGCGTTCTTCCTGGCGCTCGCCATCGAGCCGGCGGTGAGCTGGATGTCCGCGCGCGGCATGCGCCGCGGGCTGGCCACCTTCATCGTCTTCCTCGCCGTGCTGATCGCCGCCGCGGGATTCGTGACACTGCTCGGCTCCATGCTCGCGGGGCAGATCGTCAAGATGGTCGAGGACTTCCCCGACTACCTCGACTCCGTGATCAACTGGGTCAACGGCCACTTCCACACCGAGCTGAGGAGAGTGGACGTCCAGGAGGGCCTGCTCCGTTCCGACTGGCTGCGCAACTACGTGCAGAACAGCGCCACCGGCGTCCTCGACGTGTCCGCGCAGGTCCTCGGGGGCCTCTTCCAGATGCTGACGATCGTGCTGTTCTCGTTCTACTTCGCCGCCGACGGCCCCCGGCTGCGGCGCGCGCTCTGCTCCGTCCTGCCGCCCGCCCGGCAGGCCGAGGTCCTGCGCGCGTGGGAGATCGCCGTGGACAAGACCGGCGGCTACCTGTACTCGCGCGGTCTGATGGCATTGGTCTCCGGCGTCGCGCACTACATCCTGCTGGAGATCCTGGGGGTGCCCTACGCGCCCGCGCTCGCGGTGTGGGTGGGTCTGGTGTCGCAGTTCATCCCCACCATCGGCACCTATCTCGCGGGTGCCCTGCCCATGCTGATCGCCTTCACGGTCAACCCCTGGTACGCGCTGTGGGTACTGGGCTTCGTGGTGGTCTACCAGCAGTTCGAGAACTACATGCTGCAGCCCAAGCTGACGTCGAAGACCGTGGACATCCACCCCGCGGTCGCCTTCGGCTCGGTCATCGCGGGCACCGCCCTCCTGGGCGCCGTCGGCGCGCTGATCGCCATCCCGGCGGTCGCCACGCTGCAGGCCTTCCTCGGGGCGTACGTCAAGCGCTACGACGTCACCGACGATCCACGCGTGCACGGGCACCGCGACCGTCGTGGGACGGGGGGAGGGGCCTTCACGCGCATGCGGAAACTGTGGACCCGGCGACCGGACGCGGCACTCCCCGGGGAGGACGGGCCCGGCGACGGCACCGCCTGAGCGCCCCCCGGGCGGCCGGGTCAGTACGTCAGACCGGCCCACACCCCGGCGGCGACGACCGCGGCCGCACAGCAGACCACCGCCACGGCCACGATCCGTCGCCGTACCGTCGCGGTCCACGGGGTCAGGGACAGCAGTTGGGCCAGTACCGGCAGGACCAGGACGGCGTGCAGGCTCACCCCGTGCAGCGGCTTGAGCGGGGCCGTGGAGTGGTAGGCCGCCTCCTGGTGGCCGGTCCGGGTGAGGACCACACCCCGCGCGATCATCGCGGCGCCCGAAGCCAGCCCGACGAGCAGCATCGCGAACCCGGAGCGCACGGCGAGGGCCATGCCCACGGGTCCCGTGGGCCGGTGGCGGAACGACACGAGCGCGAGCGCGCCCAACAGCACGACCAGGACGCCGCCGCCCACCGCGAGGGACATCGACACGGCCGTGTCGAACGACGTCTCCATGTCGAGGTGCGAGGGGACTTTGCGCCACGCCTGGAGGGTGATGCCGGCGACCTCGAGGACACAGTCGGCCGCGAACACGGCGAGCAGGGCGGCGCGCGGCCCCGGCCGGACGCGCAGGTACGAGGTGATCCAGGTGACGGCGATCAGGGTGGCCCCGAAGGACAGCCCGAACGTCACCGGCTTGCGCCAGGAGACGGGCCCGGTCCACGGCCCGCCGTCCACGGCGAACACCGCCAGGTGGAAGAGGCCGGAGAGGACCAGGAGAAGGCCGGTCGCGTGGCACGCGCGCGTCACCGCGGACCGGCCGGGCGGCGGGCCGGCCGCGGACGACGGGTCCGGTGCGGCCCCGCGGACGGTGCCGGCGGCGGTTCGGGAGGCCCTCTCGTTCTGCATGGCACGAGCCTGGCCCGGGACCGGCCGCCCGGTCGTCGTCCGGCCGGAGACACCCGCCGTACACCGGGGGGAGCAGGAGACCCCGCCCGGACTCCGGCGGGGGAGGCGGCCGTACGCGGGAACCGCGGGGCCCTCGCCTCGCACCGCGTGCGCGCACGTCGGCCGCCGACACCGTAGACGTACGCTCGGAGGCACCGTGTGACGCGCTTGACACAAAAATCGAACATCCATTCTCATGGAGGCTCCGGCGAGGCTCGTGACGGGCGATTCGACTGGGTTTGGACGGAGAAATGCCCGAGTTATCCACAGGCCGGACCCGCACCGAGGCTCATTGTCAGTGGCAGGCATTAGCGTCTTTGACGTGAAGCGATCGAATCAAGCAAACCGGGTGGAACCCATGGCAGGAACCGACCGCGAGAAGGCCCTGGACGCCGCGCTCGCACAGATTGAACGGCAATTCGGCAAGGGCGCGGTCATGCGCATGGGCGAGCGGTCGCAGGAGCCCATCGAGGTCATCCCGACCGGCTCGACCGCGCTCGACGTGGCCCTCGGCGTCGGCGGTCTCCCGCGCGGCCGGGTCGTGGAGATCTACGGCCCCGAGTCCTCGGGCAAGACGACCCTGACCCTGCACGCCGTGGCGAACGCGCAGAAGGCCGGCGGCCAGGTCGCGTTCGTGGACGCGGAGCACGCCCTCGACCCCGAGTACGCGAAGAAGCTCGGCGTCGACATCGACAACCTGATCCTCTCCCAGCCGGACAACGGCGAGCAGGCCCTCGAGATCGTGGACATGCTGGTCCGCTCCGGCGCCCTCGACCTCATCGTCATCGACTCCGTCGCCGCGCTCGTCCCGCGTGCGGAGATCGAGGGCGAGATGGGCGACAGCCACGTGGGTCTCCAGGCCCGGCTGATGAGCCAGGCCCTGCGGAAGATCACCAGCGCGCTCAACCAGTCCAAGACCACCGCGATCTTCATCAACCAGCTCCGCGAGAAGATCGGCGTGATGTTCGGCTCCCCGGAGACCACGACCGGTGGCCGCGCGCTGAAGTTCTACGCCTCCGTGCGCATCGACATCCGCCGCATCGAGACGCTGAAGGACGGCACGGAGGCGGTCGGCAACCGCACCCGCTGCAAGGTCGTCAAGAACAAGGTCGCGCCGCCCTTCAAGCAGGCCGAGTTCGACATCCTCTACGGCCAGGGCATCAGCCGCGAGGGCGGCCTGATCGACATGGGCGTGGAGCACGGCTTCGTCCGCAAGGCCGGCGCCTGGTACACGTACGAGGGCGACCAGCTCGGCCAGGGCAAGGAGAACGCGCGCAACTTCCTGAAGGACAACCCCGACCTCGCCAACGAGATCGAGAAGAAGATCAAGGAGAAGCTGGGCGTCGGCGTGCGTCCCGAGGAGCCGGCCACCGAGCCGGGCACGGATGCCGCGGCCTCCGCAGCCCCGGCCGACGCCGTACCGGCGGTGCCCGCCCCCGCGACGGCCAAGACCACCAAGTCCAAGGCCGCGGCAGCCAAGAGCTGACCCGTGACACGACGAACCGACTGGTCCGAGTACGCCTGCCCGGACGCCGCCGCGCGGGAGCGCGAGCGGCGGAGACCGGGCGAGGCGGGCTCCGCCGGAGCGGAGGGCGACGGCTACGGGGCGGACGGCACGGACGGCCCCGCGCCGTACGACACCGGCGAGCCGCACCGCGGTGACGGTTCGCGTCGGGGCGGCGGCCGGGCTCGTGGGGCGGGCGGCTCCTGCCGGCGTCGCCGGCACGAGGACGCGGAGCCGTTCAGCGAGGACGGAGGTGCCACTTCCTCGTCGAGGGCCGAGAAGGAGGAGCCTCCGCGGGACCCGGTGGAGCAGGCACGGGCGATCTGCCTGCGCCTGCTCACCGGGACCCCGCGCACCCGCAGGCAACTCGCCGACGCACTGCGTAAACGGGAGATCCCGGACGAGGCCGCGGAGGAGGTGCTGTCCAGGTTCGAGGAGGTGGGCCTGATCAACGACAGCGCCTTCGCCGACGCCTGGGTCGAGTCCCGGCACCACGGCCGCGGACTGGCCCGGCGCGCTCTCGCCCGGGAACTGAGGACCAAGGGCGTGGACTCCACCCTCATCGACGCGGCGGTGTCCCAGCTGGACTCCGAGCAGGAGGAGGAGACCGCGCGGGAGCTCGTCGCCCGCAAACTGCGCGCCACCCGCGGCCTCGACCGCGACAAGAGGCTGCGCCGCCTCGCCGGCATGCTGGCCCGCAAGGGCTACCCCGAGGGCATGGCCCTGCGGGTGGTCCGCCGGGCGCTGGAAGAGGAGGGCGAGGACACGGAGTTCCTCGACGACGAGGGCTTCTGACCGGACACGGCGGCGTCCGGCCCGAGCCGACGGGCAGAACGCGCTACGGCACGGTCACCGGCAGTCCCGCCGTCCGCCACGCCTGGAACCCGCCGACCAGATCGGTGGCCCGGCGCAGACCCAGGCGGTGCAGCGACTCCGCGGCGAGGCTGGAGGCGTAGCCCTCGTTGCACACCACCACGACACGCAGGTCGTGGCTCGTGGCCTCGGGGAGCCGGTGGCTGCCCTGCGGGTCCAGCCGCCACTCGAGCTCGTTGCGCTCGACCACCAGCGCGCCCGGGATGAGGCCGTCCGTATCGCGCAGGGAGGCGTACCGGATGTCGACCAGCAGGGCCTCCCCCGCCTCGGCGGCTTCGTACGCGGCGCGCGGCTCGATGCGCGCGTAGCCCCGGCGTACCCGCTCCAGCACCGCGTCGATCCCGTTCGGTTCGCTCACTGCCAGTCCTCCGGACGTTCGACCTCCGCCAGGCGCAGGACCTGGCCGCTGCGACTGTAACGACGGATCCGCGGCAGGGGCGGGTAGTAGGCGTGGACGGAGATCGCGTGTCGGCCGGGAGACTCGTTGAGCACCTCGTGGACGTGGTGCCGTCCGAAGGCGCGTCCCTTTCCCGCGGGCAGCCGGCGCTCTCGGTCCACGCCGTCGGTGAGCTCCAGGACCTTCCAGCCGTCGGTGGGCAGCCGGGCGGCGAGCGCGTTCTCCTTGAGCTCGCCGGCCGCGGTCACGAAGGCGCCCACCGAGTCGGCGTGGTCGTGCCAGCCGGTGCCCGTACCGGGCGGCCAACCGATCAGCCAGGCCTCACTGCCGCCGGGCCCTTCCAGCCGCACCCAGGTACGGCCCTCGGGGTCGAGGGGGAGCGAGGCGATCAGTTCGGCGTCGGCGGCGACGCGCTGGACGAAGTCGAGGAGGTCGGCCTGAGTCGGCGCGGGCGCGGGCGCGCTCGTGGCCGTCGAGGAAGGGACAGGGGCAGGGGCAGAGGAGGACACGGACACGGATACCGTCCTGGGAGTTCGCGAGGGAGCGCGCGGCGGCATGCCGAGGCGGGGCGCGCGGAGGGAAACGATGCGAAATCAGCAGGACGGGCGACACACGCAGCCCGCATAGCGGACGAGGTCCATGTGGACCCTCCGCCACAGGCGCACATCGGTGTCGGTCACGCTCCGGAGTAGACCATGGCGGAAGGAACCGGTCAACTCACCGTCACCCCGCGGACGGCGACGGCGGACAGCGGCCGCCGATCGCGCGCCCGCCCGTCCGGGCAGCGCCCGCCCCGGCCGGCGGAGAGCACGCCACGGGCGACCGCTCAACGGGCCCCGGCCGCAGCCCCGGCCTCGGCTTCCGCCTCCGCGGCCGCCTCCTCCGCACCGCCCAGCGCCGCCTCCGCCGCCGTGTACAGGTCGGCCGGACGCACCCCGTTCAGCGCCGTGACCAGAAAGCCGTCGGGCCGCACCAGCAGCACCGTGTGCGCCGCGGCCCCGGGGTAACTCTCGGCGACCAGCAACTCGGCACGGTGCGGCAGCGCCGTCACCGCCGCCGCCAGCCGGGGCATGACCCCGGCGGACACCCAGTGCTTGCGGTCCCACACCCCCGTGCCCGGCGCGATCAGCACCACCAGCAGCGCACCGCGCCCCAGCCGGTCCCGCAGCCGCACGAACGTGCCGTCCTCCGCCGTGACCCGCACGTCGGTGACGGGAGCTCCCGGCACCGTGCCGACGGCCGCCTCGCCGTCGAGGCGCGGAGGCATGAGCGGCGAGGCGGCGTGCGTCCCCGGTGCCCCCAGCGTCCCGCGCCCCAGGTGACCGTCGGCGAGCAGCGCGTCGTGGCCCCGGGCCGCGCCGGGGACGTACGACCGCAGGCCCCCGCCGCCGCGCAGCAGCGGCAGTGCCTGGTCGGCGGCGCGCAATCGCGCCGCGACGGCCGTGCGCCGCTCCTTCTGGTAGCTGTCGAGCAGGGCCTCGTGGGGCCCGTGGTGCCAGGCCAGGGCGAGTTTCCAGGCCAGGTTGTCGGCGTCCCGCAGCCCCTCGTCGAGGCCCTGGGTGCCCAGCGCGCCGAGCAGATGCGCCGCGTCCCCGGCGAGGAACACGCGGCCCACCCGCCAGCGGCGGGCCAGCCGGTGGTGGACCGTGTGGACGCCGGTGTCGAGGAGTTCGTACACCGGGGTGGCCCCGGCCCGCCAGCCGGTGAGGGTCTCCCGGATCCGGTTCACCAGCAGTTCGGGCGTGATCAGGTCCTTGCCCGGCGGCAGCAGCCAGTCCAGGCGCCACACACCGTCCGGCAGGGGCCGGCCGACGATCTCGCCGGCCGACGGACCGGACGTCCGCCAGGGCGGCGCGCGGTGGAGCAGCGCCTCGTCGGTCCAGGGCAGCTCGGTGCGCAGTGCGGCGACGGCGTATCGTTCCACCGCCGTACGGCCGGGGAAACGGATGTCCTGGAGCTTGCGCACGGTCGAGCGGGGACCGTCGCAGCCGACCAGGTGACTGCCGCGCCACCAGGTGCCCTGGGGGCCGCGGGTGTGGGCGATGACGCCGGACGTCTCCTGTTCGAGGCCGACCAGACGGCTGTCCATCGCGACCTTCACGAGGGGTTCGCGGGCCAGGGCGGCGCGCAGGACACCGGTCAGCACGTGCTGGGCGATGTGCAGCGGCGCCGGGCAGGCGTCGTCGAACGCGACCTCGCGCGTCACCTGCTTGCGCCGCATCGCCCGCCATCCGGCCCAACGGAAACCCGCCTCGTCCAAGGAGGTTCCGGCCAGTCTCTCGACGAGGGCGACGACGTCCTCGCGCAGGACGACGGTACGCGCCGGGCGCGGTTCGTCCTTGCCCGGACCTTCGTCGAGGACGACGCAGGGCACCTCCTGACGCGCCAGCGCCAGGGCGAGCGTGAGCCCGACGGGCCCCGCTCCGGCGATGATCACCGGGTCCACGGTGCGGTGCCCCCTGCCTGTGACGGCGTCCCGGGGGACGTGGGTGAACAGGAAGTTGGAGCAGGGTGCACGGTCACAGAACGTATGCAACCCATTGCCGCTGCTTGCGTCAAGCGACGGAGGCAGTGGCGATCATGCCACTGCCTCCGTGATGGTCGCACACTCCGGTCGGGTGTCAGGTCTTGGCCACGCCGGTGCCGGCGGCCGGCGTTCCGGGCGTGCCCGCGTCATCCACCTTGAGCACCGCACCGGTCGACTTCTTGGCCCGCCGCAGCCGCCGCTCCAGCCAGCTCGCGAAACTCGTCAGGGCGAAGTTGAGCGCGATGTAGATGACGGCCACCACGGTGAAGCTCGCGATGGTGTTGGCGCCGTAGTAGGCACTCATCGTGTTGGCGGACGAGAGCAGCTCGGGGAAGGTGAGGACCGCGCCGCCGAGGGCGGTGTCCTTCACGATCACGACCAGCTGGCTGACGATGGCCGGCAGCATCGCGGTGACCGCCTGCGGCAGCAGGATCAGCCGCATGACCTGTCCCTTGCGCAGGCCGATCGCCATCGCGCCCTCGGCCTGTCCCTTGGGCAGGGCCAGGATGCCGGAGCGGACGATCTCGGCGAGGACCGAGGCGTTGTACAGCACGAGGCCCGTGACCACCGCGTACAGCGGCCGGTCGTCCGAACTGACGTCGGTGTACTCGGCGAACAGGGCGAGGCCGAAGATCATCAGGACCAGCACGGGGATGGACCGGAAGAACTCGACGACGATCGCGGCGGGAACGCGGACCCAGACGTGGTCCGACAGGCGGGCGATGCCGAGGACCGCGCCGAGCGGCAGCGCGATGACCACCGCGACGAAGGCCGCCTTCAGGGTGTTCTGCAGAGCGGGCCAGATGTACGTGGACCAGGCCTCGCTGCCCGAGAAGAACGGCTTCCACTTCGCCCACTCGAGCTGGCCCTTGTCGGCGAGCGTGCTGAACACCCACCACAGCAGCGCCGCGAGAGCGACGAAGAAGACGACGTTGAACAGGATGTTGCGCCGCTTGGCGCGCGGACCCTGGGCGTCGTAGAGAACGGAACTCATCGCTTCACCGCCACCTTCTTGCCCACCCAGCCGAGGATCAGGCCGGTCGGCAGCGTCAGAATCACGAACCCGACGGCGATGACCGCGGAGATCAGCAGCAGCTGCGCCTCGTTCTCGATCATCTCCTTCATCAGCAGCGCGGCCTCGGTGACACCGATGGCGGCGGCCACCGTGGTGTTCTTGATGAGAGCGATCAGTACGTTCGCCAGGGGGACGACGGAGGAACGGAACGCCTGCGGCAGCACCACGAGCCGGAGGACCTGGCCGAAGCTGAGGCCGATCGCCCGCGCCGCCTCCGCCTGACCGACCGGCACCGTGTTGATGCCGGAGCGCAGCGCCTCGCAGACGAAGGACGAGGTGTAGAGGATCAGACCGAGGACGGCGAGCCGGAAGCTGATCGTCTCGATGTCGTCGGAGCCGAGGGTGACGCCCAGGGTCTGGTACAGACCCAGTGACGCGAACAGGATGATGACGGTCAGGGGAATGTTCCGCACGATGTTCACGTACGCGGTCCCGAAGCCGCGCATCAGCGGCACCGGACCGACCCGCATGGCGGCCAGGGCGGTGCCCCAGATCAGGGAGCCGACGGCCGAGAGCACAGCGAGCTGCACGGTCGTCCAGAAGGCTCCCAGCAGGTCGTAATCCTTAAGAAAGTCGAACACGATCTCCCGCGCTTTCGCGTGTAGGGAAGCCCGCCCCGGTGCGCCGCCCCTTCCGGCGGACGGCGCACCCTGTCAGGCGCTGCCTCAGCTCTTGATGTCGCCGATCTTCGGCGCGGGCTCGTTCTTGTAGTTGGCCGGGCCGAGGTTGGTGTCCACGGCCTTCTGCCAGGACTTGTCGGCGACCATCTCCTCGAGGGCCTTGTTGATCTTGTCCTTGAGGTCGCTGCCCTTCTTGACGCCGATGCCGTAGTTCTCGTTGGTCATCTTGAAGCCGCCGAGCTTGAACTTGCCCTTGAACTGCGACTGCGAGGCGTAACCGGCGAGGATCGA
Organism: Streptomyces sp. JHA26; assembly: GCF_002005565.1. Lineage (GTDB taxonomy): Bacteria > Actinomycetota > Actinomycetes > Streptomycetales > Streptomycetaceae > Streptomyces. The sequence continues at coordinate 36,932 of NZ_BDJC01000017.1, forward strand.
GTCGTCCGTGGTCAGCGCGTCGAGGGTGCCGGTCTGAAGGCCGTTCAGGCAGGCGGAGTACGTCGGGAGGTTCTGCAGCTGGGCCTTGGGAGCCAGCTTCTTCTTGACGTTCTGGGCCGAGGTCGAGCCGGTGACCGAGCACAGCTTGGCGTTGTTGAGGTCCTCCGGCGACTTGATCTTGTCGTCGTCGGCGCGGAGCAGCACGTCCTGGTGGGCGAGCAGGTAGGGGCCGGCGAAGTCGACCTTCTCCTGGCGCTCCGGGGTGATCGAGTAGGTGGCGGCGATGAAGTCGACGTCACCGCGCTGCAGCATGGTCTCGCGGTCGGCGCTCTTCGACTCCTTCCACTCGATCTGGTCCTCGGTGTAGCCGAGCTTCTTGGCGACGTAGGTGGCGACGTCCACGTCGAAGCCCCGGTAGCCGTCCGGGGTCTTCTGGCCGAGGCCCGGCTGGTCGAACTTGATGCCGATGGTGATCTTCTTGCCACCACCGGAGCCGTCGCCGTCGCCGTCGCCGCCACAGGCGGTGGCGGTCAGGGCGAGGGCGAGGACGGTGGCCGAGGCGGCGGTGACCTTGCGGAGCTTCATGGGGAACATCCTTTGGCTGTGATCGAACTGCGATCGGACGATCAGCGGATCAAACGATCAGATGCGGGCCATCAGGGCCGGATGACGAAAGGCCGGGCGACGGGACGGGTGACGAAGCGACGGGCGGTGCGGTTCGTCGGCGCCCTGCCGGGAGCGTCAGTGATGGAGGATCTTCGACAGGAAGTCCTTGGCGCGATCGCTGCGCGGATTGCTGAAGAACTGCTCCGGCGCGGCCTCTTCGACGATGCGGCCGTCCGCCATGAACACCACGCGGTTGGCGGCGGACCGGGCGAAGCCCATCTCGTGCGTGACCACGATCATGGTCATGCCGTCCTGGGCGAGCTGCCTCATGACCTCCAGGACCTCGTTGATCATCTCCGGGTCGAGAGCCGACGTCGGCTCGTCGAAGAGCATGACCTTCGGGTCCATGGCCAAGGCCCGCGCGATGGCGACACGCTGCTGCTGACCGCCGGAGAGCTGGGCCGGGTACTTGTCCGCCTGGGCGCCCACGCCGACCCGGTCGAGCAGGGCCCGGGCCTTCTCCTCGGCCTTCTTGGCGTCGACCTTGCGGACCTTGACCTGGCCCAGGGTCACGTTCTCGAGCACGGTCTTGTGCGCGAACAGGTTGAAGGACTGGAAGACCATGCCGACGTCGGCGCGCAGCCGGGCCAGTTCCCTGCCCTCGGCGGGCAGCGGCTTGCCGTCGATCGAGATCGTGCCGGAGTCGATGGTCTCCAGGCGGTTGATGGTGCGGCACAGTGTGGACTTGCCGGACCCGGAGGGCCCGATGACCACGACGACCTCGCCGCGGGTGATCGTCAGGTCGATGTCCTGGAGCACGTGCAACGCGCCGAAGTGCTTGTTGACATTCCTCAGCACGACCAGTTCGCCGGTCGCGGCCACGTCTTCCTTGGCCACCGATACTTCGGTCATCGCTTTCGGGCTCCGTCCTCCTCGTTTTGGGAGGACAGTAGTAACGCCTGACGAGCTGCGTCTCCACATCTGAGGGGAATCTGAGCATCACGATCCGATAGCAATCGGACACACGTCGTAGCTCGGGCGAGCAGGGCGCATATCGGCCGTATAACTTCGAGCGGCCGCAACCGGAACCCTCTTGACGCCGTCCTCCTCCATCGGCGTCACTTCACAGGGCACGCGCGCGCGTGCCCTGCGCCGCGCACCCATCCTGTCGTACCCGTCCTGTTGTATGCATCCCGATCGTACGGCCGATGAACCGAAGGAGGCCCGGATGAGACTGCTGCTCGTCGAGGACGACAACCACGTCGCCGCCGCCCTGTCCGCGGTCCTTGCCCGGCACGGCTTCGACGTCACCCACGCGCGCAACGGCGAGGAGGCGCTCCAGGCGCTCGTGCCCGAGGGCGACTGCTTCGGCGTCGTCCTGCTCGACCTCGGCCTGCCCGACCAGGACGGTTACGAGGTCTGCGGCAAGATCCGCAAGCGCACCAGCACCCCGGTGATCATGGTCACCGCCCGCTCCGACGTCCGCTCCCGCATCCACGGCCTCAACCTCGGCGCCGACGACTACGTGGTCAAGCCGTACGACACCGGGGAACTGCTCGCCCGGATCCACGCCGTCAGCAGGCGCACCGCCCACGAGGACACCCCGGGCACCGCCGAGAGCGCGGTGCGCCTCGGAGCCGTGCTCATCGAACTGCCGACGCGCCGGGTCAGCGTCGACGGCGCGGCCGTCCAGCTCACCCGCAAGGAGTTCGACCTCCTCGCCCTGCTCGCGCAGCGTCCCGGTGTGGTCTTCCGCCGGGAGCAGATCATCAGCGAGGTGTGGCGCACCAGCTGGGAGGGGACCGGGCGCACCCTGGAGGTGCACGTCGCCTCCCTGCGCGCCAAGCTGCGCATGCCCGCGCTCATCGAGACCGTGCGCGGCGTCGGCTACCGCCTCGTCGCCCCCACCGCGTAGCGGGGCCGGGTGCGCACACGCCTGCTCCCGCTGCTCATCGTCCTGATGGCGGCCGTGCTGCTCGCCCTCGGTGTGCCGCTCGCCGTCAGCGTCGCCCGCGCGGAACAGCAGCGGGTCGTCGTCGACCGCATCGACGACACGGCGCGCTTCGCCGCGCTCGCCCAGTTCGTCACCGAGTCCCCGCCGGGCGGCTCCCGCCCGACCACGACGGACGAGCGCCTGGAGACCCTGCAGACCGAACTCACCAGCTACCACGAGGTCTACGACATCCGGGCGGGTGTCTTCTACCGCAACCAGATCCCCATGGCCAACGCGCCGACGACCTGGTTCCTCCCGCGGACCGGCGAGGTGCGCGACGCCTTCGGCGAGGCGTTGCTCAGCCGCCGCAGCCACGATCCGCAACAGGTGTGGCCGTGGGAGGACGGCCGGCTCGTGGTCGCCTCGCCGGTCATCCGGGACGGAGACGTCGTCGCGGTCGTCGTCACCGACTCGCCGACCGACGCGATGCGTTCCCGGACCCTGCGCGGCTGGCTCGTCATCGGAGCCGGCGAGATCGCCGCCATGCTGCTCGCCGTGGGCGCCGCGCTCCGGCTGACCGGCTGGGTGCTCAAGCCGGTACGGGTCCTCGACGCCACCACCCACGACATCGCCACCGGGCGGCTGAAGTCCCGGGTGGCGCCGTCCGGAGGGCCACCGGAACTCAGGCGCCTGGCCCGGTCGTTCAACGAGATGGCGGACCACGTCGAGGACGTGCTGGAGCAGCAGCGCGCCTTCGTCGCCGACGCCTCGCACCAGCTGCGCAACCCCCTGTCCGCGCTGCTGCTGCGCATCGAACTGCTCGCGCTCGAACTACCCGAGGGCAACGAGGAGATCGCCTCCGTCCAGGCCGAGGGCAAGCGCCTCGCCCGGGTCCTGGACGACCTGCTCGGCCTGGCGCTGGCCGAGCACACCGGGGCCGACCTCGAGGTCACCGACGTCGGCGCGCTGGCCGCCGAGCGGCTGGCCGCCTGGACACCGACCGCCGAGGCCAAGGGCGTACGGCTGGACGGTGACTGCCCGCCGACCACGGGCTGGGCCGACCCGGTGGCACTCTCCAGCGCCCTGGACGCGGTCATCGACAACGCGGTGAAGTTCACGCCGCCCGGCGAGGGGGTCCGCGTCACGGTCTCCTCCACCGGCGACGCCGTCACCGTCGTCGTCACCGACAACGGGCCCGGCCTGACCGACGAGGAGCTCTCCCGGGTCGGCGACCGCTTCTGGCGCAGCGGACGGCACCAGAACATCAAGGGTTCGGGCCTCGGCCTGTCCATCTGCCGGGCCCTGCTCGCGGCGGGCGACGGCACGATCTCCTTCGGCCACCACGAACCGCACGGACTGACCGTGACGGTCACGGTGCCGAGAACGGCAGCCCGCAAAGGGGCCTGACGAAGCACTGCTAGGGCTTCACCGACCGGTAGTACCGCCGGGCGCCCTCGTGCAGCTCCAGCGGATCGGTGTAGATCGCCGTCCGCAGGTCCACCAGCTGGGCGGAGTGCACGTGCGCCCCGATGCCGTCGCGGCTGTCCAGGACCGCCCTGGTCAGCCATTCGGTGAGCCGCGGATCCATGTCCGCGCGCGTGATCAGCAGGTTGGACACCGCCATCGTCGGCACCACGGCACCGTTCTGGACGGCGGGGTACGCCGACTCCGGGATGTTGGTGGTGCGGTAGTAGCGGGTCGCGCCGCCGGACTCGTGCAGCTTGGTGACGAGGTCCTCCCCTATCGGCACGAACCGGAAGGCGGCGGTCTCGGCTATCTCCTTGAGGCCGTCCGTCGGCAGACCGCCCGACCAGAAGAACGCGTCGATCTCGTGGCCCAGCCGTCCGGGCCCGGTGTCGATGCCGTCGGACCGGGGCGTGATGTCACGCTCCGGATCGATGCCGGCGGCCCGCAGCAGCCGGGTGGCGATCAGCCGCACGCCGGAGTTCGGCAGCCCGACGGCCACCCGCTTGCCCCGCAGGTCGGCGACGGACCGGATGTCCGAGTCGGTCGGGACGACGAGCTGCACGTAGTCGTCGTAGAGCCGGGTGACACCGCGCAGCCGGCCGGCGCCGGTACGGTCGGCGATCTTGTACGTCTCCACCGCGTCGGCCGCGGCGATGGTGAAGTCGGCCTCCCCGGACGCCACCCGCTCGACGTTCTCCTGCGATCCCGCGCTGGTCATCAGCCGCACCTTCAGGCCCGGCATGTCCTTGCGCAGCTCGGTGCGCAGCAGCTCGCCGTACTTCTGGTAGACCCCGGCGCGCGTGCCCGTGCTGAACGTGATCGTCCCGCTCGGCGGCCTCTCGCCCAGGGGCAGCAGCCACCACAGCAGCAGCCCCAGGACGACGACACCGGCGCCCGCGCCGATGAGGGCACGGCGCCCGCCGGCACGGGAGAACATCGAGGACATGCGTGCGATCCTGCCAGCCCGCCCCGGCGCTGACCAGGGCCGGGCACACCCGGCGGGGCCGCGCGGGCGCACGGGCGGTGTCAGTGGCGCTCGCTACAGTCGTCGGCATGAGCAGCTCCTCGCCCGCCGACCTGGTCCGCGCCTTCCACCTGGCCTTCGGACTGGACGCCCGCAGCACCCCGACCGAGGTCGCGCCCGCCCTGGCCGCCCAGCGGGGCGCACTGCTCGCCGAGGAGGCCGCGGAGGTCGCCGAGGTGTCGGTGACCGGTCCGCTCGACCGGCTCGCGCACGAACTGGCCGACGTGGTCTACGTCGCCTACGGCACGGCCCTCGTCCACGGCATCGACCTCGACGCGGTGATCGCCGAGGTCCACCGCTCCAACATGACCAAGCTGGGCCCCGACGGCCGGGTGAGCCGCAGAGCCGACGGCAAGGTGCTCAAGGGCGACCACTACGAGGCCCCGGACGTGGCGGGCGTCCTGCGCCGGCAGGGGTGGGAGCCCGGGGCGCCGGACGCCTGACCCCCGGCCCGGTTCAGTCGCCCACCGACGCCTCCGCGGACCGAGGCGCCTCGTCGGGCACGTCCGCGGGTCGGTCCGGGTTGGCGCGGCGACGGAACAGGCGCAGCGCCAGCGGCTCGGTGAAGCGGGCGGTGAGGGGGCCGAGGACGACCAGGATGAGCACGTAGGCCGTGGCCAGCGGACCCAGGGACGGTTCGATGCCGGCCGACACCGCCAGTCCGGCGATGACGATGGAGAACTCGCCGCGCGCCACCAACGCACCGCCCGTGCGCCAGCGGCCCTTGACGGAGATCCCGGCGCGCCGCGCCGCCCAGTACCCGGTGGCGATCTTCGTCACGGCGGTGAGCAGGGCCAGCGCCAGCGCGGGCAGCAGCACCGGAGGGATGCTGGCCGGGTCGGTGTGCAGGCCGAAGAAGACGAAGAAGACCGCGGCGAACAGGTCCCGCAGCGGACTCAGCAGCGTGTGCGCACCCTCCGCGACCTCCCCGGACAGCGCGATGCCCACCAGGAACGCCCCGACCGCGGCCGACACCTGGAGCTGCTGGGCGACGCCCGCGACCAGGATGGTCAGGCCGAGCACCACCAGCAGCAGCTTCTCCGGGTCGTCGCTGGAGACGAACCGGGAGATCAGTCGGCCGTAGCGGACCGCCACGAACAGGACCAGCCCGGCGGCGGCCAGCGCGACCGCCAGCGTGATGCTGCCGGTCATCAGCCCGGCACCGGCCACCAGCGCGGTGACGATCGGCAGGTACACCGCCATCGCCAGGTCCTCCAGGACCAGCACGCTCAGGATGACCGGGGTCTCCCGGTTGCCGACCCGGCCCAGGTCGCCGAGGACCTTCGCGATGACACCGGACGACGAGATCCAGGTGACGCCGGCCAGGACGACGGCGGCCACCGGGCCCCAGCCCAGCAGCAGCGCGGCCACCGCACCCGGTACCGCGTTGAACGCGCAGTCGACCAGACCGGCGGGATAGTGCGACTTCAGGTTGGTGACCAGGTCACCGGCCGTGTACTCCAGGCCGAGCATCAGCAGCAGCAGGATGACGCCGATCTCGGCGCCCGTCGCGACGAACTCCTCGCTCGCGCCCAGCGGCAGCAGTCCGCCCTCGCCGAAGGCCAGGCCGGCCAGCAGGTACAAGGGGATGGGGGAGAGGCGGTAGCGGCCGGCGAACCGGCCGAGCAGCCCGAGCCCCAGGATGATGGAACCGAACTCGATCAGCAGAACCGCGGAGTGCACAGGCTCACTCCCGCCCGAGTATCGCCGCGGCGGAGTCGACGCCCTCACGGGTGCCGATGACGATCAGGATGTCACCGCCGGACAGCCGGAAGTCCGGTGCAGGCGACGGGATCGCCTCGGCCCGGCGCAGCACCGCCACGACCGACGCGCCCGTGTCGGTGCGCATCCGCGTCTCGCCCAGCACCCGCCCGTTCCAGCGGGACGTCGCGGACACCTCGATCCGCTCGGCGACCAGCCCCAGGTCGGTCGTGTACAGCAGGCTCGCGCTGTGGTGGGCCGGCTTCAACGTGTCGATCAGCGCGTCGGCCTCCTGCCCGGTGAGCCGGAGCGAATGGGCGCAGGAATCGGGATCGTCGGCCCGGTACACGTTCACCGTGCGGGCGCCGTCACGGTGCGCCACCACCGACAGGTGGCGGTGTTCCCGGGTCACCAGGTCGTACTGGACCCCGATGCCCGGTAGCGGCGTCGCCCTCAGGCGTGGAGCGGACATCAGGTCTTCCCCTCTTTCGTCCTGCATGCATTGCTTGTCCGGCTGCGCGTTTCCGCACGTCCGTGACGTGCTCGCGGCCCCGTCATGCTGTCACCCGCACGTACGGTGGCGGTATGGGTGTCATGACGGATATACGGAGCCGGTCGTGGTCGGTGAGGCTGGTCCCGGCCGTGTGGCGGACGAGGGCCGAAAGGGGCGGGAAGCGGACCGTGTCGCTGTTCTGGCGGATCTTCTCGCTCAACGCCGCGGGCCTGGTCGTGGCCACCGCGCTGCTGCTGGGACCGGTCACCGTCTCGACGCCCGTCCTGCCGCACGAGGCGCTCGTCCTGTTGGTCGGCCTCACCGCCCTGCTGGCCGGCAACGCGGTCGTCCTGCGCATAGGACTCACCCCGCTGCAGCGGCTGGGCCGCGCCATGAGCACCGCCGATCTGCTGGTGCCCGGCACCCGCCCGGAGGTCGCCGGCCCCGCCGAGGCCGCCGAGCTGATCGCGACGTACAACACGATGCTCGACCGGCTTCAGGCCGAGCGCGCCGCCGGCGCCGGCCGCGCGCTGCACGCCCAGGAACGCGAGCGCCACCGCATCGCCCGCGAGCTGCACGACGAGGTCGGCCAGACGCTCACCGCCGTCCTGCTCCAGCTCAAACGCGTCGCCGACCGGGTGCCCGGTGAGCTGCGCGAGGAGGTGTCCCTCGCCCAGGAGGCCACCCGCGCCGGTCTGGACGAGATCCGCCGCATCGCGCGCCGGCTGCGCCCGGGCGTCCTGGAGGAGCTCGGCCTCGCCAGCGCCCTGCGCGCACTGGCCGCCGAGTTCACGCAGCACGGGCTCACCGTCACCCCCCACGTTCCCGGCGACCTGCCCCGGCTCTCCCCGGAGGCGGAACTGGTGATCTACCGGGTCGCCCAGGAGGGCCTGACCAACACCGCCCGTCACGCCGCCGCCGACCGCGCCGACCTCACCCTGCGCCCCCTGCCCGGCGGCGTCGAACTGCTCGTCCGCGACAACGGCACCGGCCTCGGCGACACCCCCGAGGGCGCCGGGATCCGCGGGATGCGCGAACGGGCCCTGCTGATCGGAGCCGAGATCCACCTCGAAACCGCCCCCGGCCGGGGCACCGGCGTACGCCTGCGCGTCCCCGCCCCGACCCGGTACGGGGACGCCGCCGCGGACCCGGCCACGGCCCGAGCCGCCGAATCGACCGCGGACCGGATCACGGGACCGACCGCTCCCCCCGCCGCAGGCCGGATCACGGACCCGACCGCTCCCCCCGTCACAGACCGCACCGGAGACCGCACCTGATGCCCGCACGGCCCCCGATCCGCGTCCTGCTCGCCGACGACCACACCCTCGTCCGCCGCGGAGTGCGCCTCATCCTGGACGGCGAACCGGACCTGACGGTCGTCGCCGAGGCCGGGGACGGCGCCGAGGCCGTCGCCGCGGCCCGGGCCACCGAGGTCGACCTCGCCGTCCTGGACGTCGCCATGCCCCGCATGACCGGTCTCCAGGCGGCCCGTGAACTCTCCCGCCGCCTGCCACGGCTGCGCATCCTCATCCTGACCATGTACGACAACGAGCAGTACTTCTTCGAGGCCCTCAAGGCCGGGGCCTGCGGATACGTCCTCAAGTCCGTCGCCGACCGCGACCTGGTGGAGGCGTGCCGGGCGGCCGTGCGCGACGAGCCGTTCATCTACCCGGGCGCGGAGCGGGCCCTCGTCCGCTCCTACCTGGACCGCCTGCACAGGGGCGGCGGCCTGCCCGAGCGGCCCATCACCGAACGCGAGGAGGAGATCCTCAAGCTCGTCGCCGAGGGCCACACCTCCAAGGAGATCGGCGAGCTGCTGTTCATCAGCGCCAAGACCGTCGAACGCCACCGCGCCAACCTCCTGCAGAAGCTGGGCGTCCGCGACCGGCTGGAACTCACCCGGTACGCGATCCGCGCGGGCCTCATCGAGCCCTGACCGGCCCCGGCCCGCCGAGACCCCGGTTGTCCACAGGCGGCCCGGGACACCGCCGCGGACCGCCTACCCTTAGTGCCATGAGCAGCATCGACCGGAGCCAGTCAGCGGGCGGCACGCGCACCTACGAAGTACGCACCTACGGGTGCCAGATGAACGTCCACGACTCCGAGCGATTGTCCGGGCTGCTGGAGGACGCGGGCTACGTCCGCGCCCCCGAGGGTTCCGACGGCGACGCGGACGTCGTCGTCTTCAACACCTGCGCCGTGCGGGAGAACGCCGACAACAAGCTGTACGGCAACCTCGGCCACCTCGCCCCGAAGAAGGCGAGCCGGCCCGGGATGCAGATCGCGGTCGGCGGCTGCCTGGCGCAGAAGGACCGCGACACCATCGTCAAGCGCGCCCCCTGGGTCGACGTCGTCTTCGGCACCCACAACATCGGCAAGCTGCCCGTCCTGCTGGAGCGCGCCCGCGTGCAGGAGGAGGCGCAGGTCGAGATCGCCGAGTCCCTGGAGGCGTTCCCGTCCACGCTGCCCACCCGGCGCGAGAGCGCGTACGCGGCGTGGGTCTCCATCTCCGTCGGCTGCAACAACACCTGCACCTTCTGTATCGTCCCGGCGCTGCGCGGCAAGGAGAAGGACCGTCGCCCCGGCGACATCCTCGCCGAGGTCGAGGCCCTGGTCGCCGAGGGCGTCTCCGAGATCACCCTGCTCGGGCAGAACGTGAACGCCTACGGCTCCGACATCGGCGACCGCGAGGCCTTCAGCAAGCTGCTGCGCGCCTGCGGGAACATCGAGGGCCTGGAGCGCGTCCGCTTCACCTCCCCCCACCCGCGCGACTTCACCGACGACGTCATCGCCGCCATGGCCGAGACGCCGAACGTGATGCCGCAGCTGCACATGCCGCTGCAGTCCGGCTCGGACCCGGTCCTGAAGGCGATGCGCCGCTCCTACCGGCAGGAGCGCTTCCTGGGGATCATCGAGAAGGTGCGGGCCGCCATCCCGCACGCGGCGATCACCACCGACATCATCGTGGGCTTCCCCGGCGAGACCGAGGAGGACTTCCAGCAGACGCTGCACGTGGTGCGCGAGGCCCGGTTCGCCCAGGCCTTCACCTTCCAGTACTCCAAGCGGCCCGGCACCCCGGCCGCCGAGATGGACGGCCAGATCCCCAAGACCGTCGTGCAGGAGCGGTACGAGCGGCTCGTCGCCCTCCAGGAGGAGATCTCCTGGGAGGAGAACAAGAAGCAGGTCGGCCGCACCGTCGAGCTGATGGTCGCCGAGGGCGAGGGCCGCAAGGACGGCACCACCCACCGCCTCTCCGGCCGCGCCCCCGACAACCGCCTCGTGCACTTCACCAAGCCCGAGCAGGAGGTCCGCCCCGGCGACGTGGTGACCGTCGAGATCACCTACGCCGCCCCGCACCACCTCCTCGCCGAGGGCGCGGTGCTCGACGTGCGCCGTACGCGCGCGGGCGACGCCTGGGAGAAGCGCAACGCCGCCGAGCGGGCCAAGCCCGCCGGCGTCATGCTGGGCCTGCCGAAGATCGGCGTGCCCGAGCCCCAGCCCGCCGTGGCGAGCGGCTGCGGCTGCGACTGACCGCAGGGCGCGGCGCCTCCCCGCGGGCGCGCGGGGTTACGCTGCCGATCATGCTTGTCGCCGCCGCAGTCTGCCCCTGCCCGCCGCTCCTCGTGCCGGAGGTCGCCGCGGGTGCCGCACCCGAGCTGGACGCCGCGCGCGCCGCGTGCACGGACGCGCTGGGCGTGCTCGCCGCCGCCCGGCCCGACCGGCTCGTGGTCGTCGGCCCCGCACCGGACACCGGGCCCCGGGCCTACCCGGCGGGCACGCGCGGTTCGTTCCGCGGCTTCGGCGTGGAGCTCGACGTGTGCCTCGGCACGGACGAGGCCCCTGGCGGGGAACCGCAGCCCGGGACCGAGCTGCCGTACGGCCTCGCCGTGGGCGCCTGGCTGCTGTGGCGGACCGGGTGGGCCGTCGCCCCCGTCGAGGGGCTCGGTGTCGGCGAGCACCTCCCGCCCGAGCGGTGCGCCGCCCTCGGCCGGGACGTCGCCGCGCGGGCACCGCGGGTGGCGCTGCTGGTGCTGGGCGACGCCAGCGCGTGCCGCACGCTCAAGGCCCCCGGGTACCTGGACGAGCGGGCGGCGCCCTTCGACGCGGAGGCCGGACGTGCCCTGGGGGCGGCGGACGTGGCCGCCCTCGCGGCACTGGACCCCGGACTGGCCCGTGAGCTGAAGGTGTCCGGGCGGGCCCCCTGGCAGGTCCTGGCGGGCGCGGCCGGGGGCACGGCCCTCACCGGTGCGCTGCTGTACGAGGACGCGCCGTACGGGGTGGGCTACGTGGCGGCCGCCTGGTCGTAGGGCGCCGGCGGCGGACCGGACCGGGCGGACCGGCGGCGGCACGCCGCGTGCGCCGGGAACGGGACGCCGCGTGTACCGGGAACGGGACGGCGGGCGGCCGCGGAGCCGGTCCGCTCCACGGCCGCCCGCCGGTGTGCCCGTCGGCGTCCCGGCGGTCCGCCCGTTCGCGCCGGGGCGCGCGGGCGGATCAGGAGGTCGGCGGTGGTCCCGCCGGTGGTGGCCCGCCCGGAGGCGTGCCCCCGGGCGGCGTCCCCCCGGGCGGCGTGCCTCCGGGCGGGGTGCCCGGGGTGCCCTCGACGTGGTCCTTGTGGGCGAGGCGGTCCACGGCGCCCTTGGCCTTGCCCGTACCCGTCCGGATCCGGTCGCTGTACTTGCCCTTGGTCCTCTCGTCGACGGTCCTCGCCACCTTGTCGAGACCGCGGTCGATCTTGTCCCCGTGCTGCTGCGCGAGGTCGGACACCTTGTCCTTCGCCGGTCCCAGCCTGGCCTTCACGTTGTCCAGCAGACCCATGGTTCGCCCTCCCTCGGGGAGCGGTCGGATGCGGGCGCCCCTGCCGGCCTCGTCGTCGACGGCGTCGCCCGCGGACCGCCGCCCGGGGACCCCGGCGCTCCCGGAGCCGGCGGCCCGGCGGCCGGCGCCTCCTCCGTGGGCCTCACCCTCCGAAAAAACCGTACAGAACGCCTATATCACCTCCATACGGTACTCGCGCGGGTGACATCACGCGGCATCCGGTGCGGTCCCTCGCACGCTCGCGGCCGGCGCCCCGGTGGGCCGGGGGGCGAGCCCCCGCGACGGGCGACGAGCCCCGTTCGTACCGCCGTGCAACTCGTTCGAGGGCAGGGTGCGGGGTTTGGGACACTGGGGCGGTGAGCAGCGCACCCCCCGCCCCCCGCGTCATCGCCGTCGTCGGTCCCACCGCGGCCGGAAAGTCCGATCTGGGCGTCTTCCTGGCCCAGCGGCTCGGAGGCGAGGTCGTCAACGCCGACTCCATGCAGCTCTACCGGGGCATGGACATCGGCACCGCCAAGCTGACGTCCGAGGAGCGCAGCGGTGTCCCGCACCACCTGCTCGACGTCTGGGACGTGACCGTCACGGCCTCGGTCGCCGAGTACCAGCGCCTCGCCCGGGAGCGGATCGACGCGCTGCTCGCCGAGGGACGCTGGCCGATCCTGGTCGGCGGCTCGGGACTGTACGTCCGCGGTGCCGTCGACAACCTGGACTTCCCCGGCACCGACCCCGAGGTCAGGGCCCGGCTGGAGGAGGAGCTCGCGCTCCGCGGCTCGGGGGCGCTGCACGCACGGCTGGCCGCCGCCGACCCCGGTGCCGCACGGGCGATCCTGCCGAGCAACGGACGCCGGATCGTGCGGGCCCTGGAAGTGATCGAGATCACCGGCAAGCCGTTCACCGCCAACCTCCCCGGCCACGACTCGGTCTACGACACCGTGCAGATCGGCGTCGACGTGGCCCGTCCCGAACTGGACGAGCGCATCGCCCGCCGGGTCGACCGGATGTGGGAGGCCGGGCTGGTGGACGAGGTGCGGGCGCTGGAGGCGCAGGGGTTGCGCGAGGGGCGTACGGCGTCGCGCGCGCTGGGCTACCAGCAGGTGCTCGCGGCGCTCGCCGGAGAGTGCACGCTGGAGGAGGCGCGGGCCGAGACCGTCCGTGCCACCAAGCGCTTCGCGCGCCGTCAGGATTCGTGGTTCAGGCGCGATCCGCGGGTGCACTGGTTGAGTGGGGCTGTGGCGGACCGCACGGAACTTCCGCGGCTTGCGCTGTCGTTGGTCGAACGACCGGTTACAGCCTGATCACGTGATGGCATCGGGACGCCCCGGCCGTCATCGCGGCCTCCGGCACCGTGCCATCATCGAGCTTCGATCGACCGAGTGAGTCCTAAGTGGGGAGGGCGCGTGGCGATGGAGGCCGGCCCTCGTGACACCGCACCGAGCACCGAGCACGGCACCGCCGACCACGGCGGGACGGAGCCGGACGGAGCCGGCCTGAGCCCCGACGGCCCCGACGAGACGCCGGGCGGTGTGGCCGCCGACGGCCCCGAGCCCGGCGAGATGTACGGGGACGAGGTCGAGGTGGAGCTGCGTCCGCAGCGACGGCTGCGGATCTGGCAGCTCGCGCCCATCGTGTGCCTGGCCTCGCTCGGCTCCCTGATGTTCGCCTTCCCGCTCGCCTTCGACTTCGGTGACAGCGGCGCCGTGATCGCGATGCTGGGCCTGCTGATCTGCTCCTGCGCGGCCGGCTGGGGCATGATGGCCGCCCGCCGGGTCGGCCACACCTGGCCGGGCCTGCCGCAGCGCGGTTCGGGACGCCGTGCCGACTGGCGGGTGGTCCTCGCGTACGTCCTCGCCGTCGCCGCCGTCGTCGTCCTGGCCGTGTGGCGGGTGGCCCGCCTGCGCGGCTGACGCCGCGGACCCCGCGGGGCCGCGGCGCGGACCTGCGCCGGTGCCGCCGGACGCCCCCGGGCGGGGCCCTGTCGTCCCGAGGACCGGAGCGCTCGTCGCCGTGTCACGGGTAAGCCGTACGATCGAGGAATGAGCACGCGGATCGCCTTCCTCAAGGGTCACGGCACCGAGAACGACTTCGTGATCGTCCCGGACCCCGAGAACGCCGTCGACCTGCCGCCCGCCGCCGTCGCCGCCCTGTGCGACCGCCGCGCGGGCATCGGCGGCGACGGACTGCTGCACGTGGTGCGGTCCGCGGCGCACCCCGATGCCGAGGACATGGCGGCCGAGGCCGAGTGGTTCATGGACTACCGCAACGGTGACGGCTCCGTCGCCGAGATGTGCGGCAACGGCGTGCGGGTCTTCGCGCGCTACCTCCAGCACGCCGGCCACGTCACCGCGGGCGACCTCGCCGTCGCCACCCGCGGGGGCGTGAAGCGGGTCCACCTGTCCAAGGACGGAGACGTCACGGTGGGCATGGGCCGGGCGCTGCTGCCCGAGGGCGACGTCGAGGTGAGCGTCGGCGGGCGCAGCTGGCCCGCGCGGAACGTGAACATGGGCAACCCGCACGCCGTGGCCTTCGTCGCCGACCTGGAGCACGCGGGCGACCTGTACGACCCGCCGTCCCACCGGCCGGCCTCGGCCTACCCGGACGGGGTGAACGTCGAGTTCGTCGTCGACCGCGGACCCCGTCACGTGGCGATGCGCGTGCACGAGCGCGGCTCCGGGGAGACCCGGTCGTGCGGCACCGGCGCGTGCGCCGTCGCCGTCGCCGCCGCCCGCAGGGACGGCGCCGACCCGGCGGTCACCGGCACCCCGGTGACGTACACCGTCGACGTGCCCGGCGGCACCCTGGTGATCACCGAGCGGCCCGACGGCGGGATCGAGATGACCGGCCCCGCGGTGATCGTGGCCGAGGGCGAGATCGACGCGACCTGGCTGGAGGAGGTCCTGACCTGAACCACAGCCCGGACCATGACACTCAGTGCGAAAACGTAAACCCCCGGGCCTTCGCTCGAATGGGTGATCCGTTTCACGCTCGGCGAGAGGCGGTCAGCCGTACGTGATGGGCTCGATAGCATCAAGCACCGGCCCGGACGGGGGATCGATGCCATCCCCTGAGCCGTGTCCGCCCTGGGGCGCCCCGTCCGCCGGTCCGTGCAGCCGGAGGTGCCCATGAATGCGGAGGCCGTGAATCCCGCGAGCCCAGGCCCCGTGACGCCACCGACCGCCGGCGCCGCCGGCCCGGCGGCGCAGCGCAGGAAGGCACGCCCCCGGATCGACCTGCGCCGTCTGGGCCGTGCCGCGCTCCTCGGCACCACCGCGCGCGACCGGCTGCCCGACGCGATCGGCCACGTCGTCGAGGCCCACCGGGCCCACCATCCCGACGCCGACCTCGACCCCCTGCGCCGCGCCTACCTGCTGGCCGAGTCCTCCCACCGCGGCCAGATGCGCAAGAGCGGCGAGCCGTACATCACCCACCCGCTCGCCGTGACCCTGATCCTCGCCGAACTCGGCGCGGAGACGACGACCCTGACCGCCTCGCTCCTCCACGACACCGTCGAGGACACCGACGTGACGCTGGACCAGGTCGGCGAGGAGTTCGGCGCCGAGGTCCGCTACCTCGTCGACGGCGTCACCAAACTGGAGAAGGTCGACTACGGCGCCGCCGCCGAGCCCGAGACCTTCCGCAAGATGCTCGTCGCCACCGGCAACGACGTCCGCGTGATGTCGATCAAACTCGCCGACCGGCTCCACAACATGCGCACCCTCGGCGTCATGCGCCGGGAGAAACAGGAGCGCATCGCCAAGGTCACGCGGGACGTCCTCATCCCGCTCGCCGAGCGGCTCGGCGTCCAGGCGCTCAAGTCCGAGCTGGAGGACCTCGTCTTCGCGGTGCTGCACCCCGAGGAGCACGCGCGCACGCGCGAGCTGATCGCCGAGAACGCGGCACGCGCCGACGACCCGCTCGCCGCCGTCGCCGACGAGGTGCGCAAGGTGCTCCGCGAGGCCGACATCACCGCCGAGGTGCTCATCCGCCCCCGGCACTTCGTCTCCGTGCACCGCGTCTCCCGCAAGCGCGGCCCCCTCTCCGGCGTCGACTTCGGCCGCCTGCTGGTCCTCGTCCAGGAGGACGCCGACTGCTACGCCGTCCTCGGTGAACTGCACACCTGCATGGCGCCCGTCGTCTCGGAGTTCAAGGACTTCATCGCCGTACCCAAGTTCAACCTGTACCAGTCGCTGCACACCGCCGTGGCCCGCGCGCAGGACGGACAGGTCGTCGAGGTCCTCATCCGCACCCATCAGATGCACAAGGTCGCCGAGGCCGGAGTCGTCGCGCTCGGCAACCCCTACGCCACTCCGGCGGAGGAGCAGGGCACGGGCGACGGCGAGCGCGTCGACCCCACCCGGCCCGGCTGGCTCTCCCGGCTGCTCGACTGGCAGCGGGGCGCTCCCGACCCCGACACCTTCTGGTCCACCCTGCGCGAGGACCTCGCCCAGGACCGGGAGATCACCGTCTTCCGTCCCGACGGCGGCACCCTCGGCCTGCCCGAGGGCGCGACCTGCGTGGACGCCGCGTACGCCCAGTACGGCGAGGACGCGCACGCGGCCATGGGCGCCTACGTCAACGGCCGCCTGGCGACGATGAGCACGGTGCTCCGGGACGGCGACACCGTGCAGCTCCTGATGGGGCAGGACCCCGCGTCCGAGCCCTCCCGGGAGTGGCTGGAGCACGCCCGCACGCCCACCGCCCGGATCGCCATCCAGCGCCGGCTCGCGGCCCGTCCGGCATCGGCGCCCGCCGGCACCGAGGACGCGAGTTACGAGCGGCCCGCCGAGCCGGCACCGGGCGCGGACGCCCCCGCCCCGCGCCCGGCCGCCGCCGGACCGGCGACCCGCCCCGCGCCCGCCGACGTGCTCGTCGACCGGCCCGGCGCGACCGTGCGGCTGGCCCGCTGCTGCACCCCCGTACCGCCCGACGAGATCACCGGTTTCGCCGTGCGCGGGGGAGTGGTGACCGTGCACCGCGCGGAGTGCGCCGTGGTGACGCGCATGAAGAGCGGGGGGCGTCCGGAGATCGGGGTGCGCTGGGGCGAGTCCACCGGGTGCCGGGTCACGCTGCTCGCCGAATCGTTCGGTCGTCCGCACCTCCTGGCCGACCTCACCGAGGCCATGGCCCTCGAAGGCGCCGAGATCGTCTCGGCGACCGTCGAACCCCCCGACCGGCAGCGGGTCCGTCACACCTACACCGTGCTGCTGCCCGACGCGGCCAGGCTGCCCGCCCTCATGCGCGCGATGCGCGACGTGGCCGGCGTCTACGACGTGAGCAGGGCACAGCCGCAGCCGGCGAGCGCCTGAGCCGGAGCGGCGCCGGGCCCGCCGGGAGCGGACCGGGCAGGGCGTTACCCGTTCGGGTGCTCCGGGCGCGCGCCGTCACCGCGGCGCACGCGCGCGCTGATAGCCGTGGGGGATGCTGCACACCCCCCACCCCCCGGCTTCCCGCCCCCGCACGCGAACCCGCCGCCGGCTCAGGGCCGCGGCGCTGCTCGCCTCGGCCGTCTCCGTATGCCTGGTCGCCGCGAGCGCACCGCCGACCCCGCTGGGCGTCGGCGACCGGCTCTTCCCCTACCTGGGCAATCCCGGGTACGACGTGACCGCGTACGACCTGTCCTTCACCTACTCCGGGAACAACGGCAAGCCGCTGCAGGCCGCCACCACCATCGACGCCCGCACGACGGCGGATCTGGACCGGATCAACCTCGACTTCGCCCACGGGAAGGTCGCGTCGGTCGAGGTCGACGGCGAGCCCGCCGACTTCACCACGGCCGGCGAGGACCTCGTGGTCACGCCCGTGGAGCCGCTCGACGAGGGCGAGCGGACGCGGATCACCGTGCGGCACAGCAGCGACCCCGTGTCTCCCGAGGACCGGCCGGGCGGCTGGGTGCGCACCGCCGACGGGCTGGCCATGGCCAACCAGGCCGACGTCGCCCACCTGGTGTTCCCCTGCAACGACCACCCCTCCGACAAAGCGCGCTTCACCATCCGGGTCACCGCCCCCGACGGGCTCACCGTGGTCGCGAACGGACTGCCGACGGCCGTGGACCGGGCCGGCGGGTCGGCCACCTGGACGTACCGGACCGCACACCCCATGGCGACCGAGCTGGCCCAGGTCTCCATCGGCCGCTCCACCGTGCTGCACCGCACCGGCCCGCACGGACTGCCCGTACGCGACGTCGTGCCGACGAAGCACCGCGCGGCACTCGAACCGTGGCTGAAGAAGACCCCCGGCCAGATCGCCTGGATGGAGAGCAAGGTCGGGCCCTACCCCTTCGAGACCTACGGCGTGCTCATGGCCGACGCCACCACCGGCTTCGAACTCGAGACGCAGACGCTGTCCCTCTTCGAGCGGGAGCTGTTCGACGACCCCGCCTACCCCCGGTGGTACGTAGAGTCGATCATGGTGCACGAACTGTCCCACCAGTGGTTCGGCGACAGCGTCGGCCCGCACTCCTGGTCCGACCTCTGGCTCAACGAGGGCCACGCCACCTGGTACGAGGCCCTGTACGCCGAGGAGAAGGCGGACAGGCCCATGGAGGCGAGGATGAAGGCCGCCTACGGCGCGTCCGACCGCTGGCGCACGGCGGGCGGGCCCCCGGCCGCGCCCAGGCCGCCGGAGAAGGGCGACAAGATCGGCATCTTCCGGGCCAACGTCTACGACGGGGCAGCGCTCGTGCTCTACGCCCTGCGCCAGGAGATCGGCGCCCCGGCCTTCGACCGCCTCGAACGGGAATGGACCGCCCGGTACCGGGACCGCACGGCGACGACCGCGGACTTCGTCCGGCTCGCCTCCCAGGTCGCGGGCCGTGACCTGGGCGACTTCTTCCAGGGCTGGCTGTACGGGGCGAAGACCCCGCCGATGCCCGGCCACCCGGACTGGAAGCCGACGGAGGCCGACAAAGCCCCGATGGCCGACCCCGGCAAGGCCCGCGGGTAATAAGCCGGTGACGAGACGACCCGTGCCGTGCGACCATCATCGGGACGGCGCGGCACGGGCACGGGAATGTCTCCGGCGGCCCGCGCGTTGTGTCCGGTGTCGCGGGTATCAGTGCCGCGCGACACCTCTCCCGACTACGTAAGGATCCAATGACCTCCTCTTCTTCCCCCTCCCAGGACACCAAGCGTCTCGCGCAGACCTACCCCGAGGGCCTCCGGGCCGATGCCCTGATGGAAGAGGACGTCGCCTGGAGCCACGAGATCGACTCGGAGTGGGACGGCGAGCAGTTCGACCGCTCCGACCGCGCGGCTCTGCGCCGGGTGGCGGGCCTGTCCACCGAGCTCGAGGACGTCACCGAGGTCGAGTACCGCCAGCTCCGTCTGGAGCGGGTCGTCCTCGTCGGCGTCTGGACCACGGGCACCGTGCAGGACGCGGAGAACTCCCTCGCGGAGCTCGCCGCCCTCGCGGAGACCGCCGGCGCGCTCGTGCTCGACGGCGTGATCCAGCGCCGCGACAAGCCCGACGCGGCCACCTACATCGGCTCCGGCAAGGCCCAGGAGCTGCGCGACGTCGTCCTCGAGACGGGCGCCGACACCGTCATCTGCGACGGTGAGCTCAGCCCGGGCCAGCTGATCCACCTCGAGGACGTCGTCAAGGTCAAGGTCATCGACCGCACCGCCCTGATCCTGGACATCTTCGCCCAGCACGCGAAGTCCCGGGAGGGCAAGGCGCAGGTCGCGCTCGCCCAGATGCAGTACATGCTGCCGCGGCTGCGCGGCTGGGGTCAGTCGCTGTCCCGGCAGATGGGTGGCGGCAAGGGCGGCGGCCTCGCCACCCGCGGCCCTGGTGAGACCAAGATCGAGACGGACCGGCGCCGGATCCGCGAGAAGATGGCGAAGATGCGCCGGGAGATCGCGGAGATGAAGACCGGCCGCGAGATCAAGCGCCAGGAGCGCCGGCGCAACAAGGTGCCGTCCGTGGCCATCGCGGGCTACACCAACGCCGGCAAGTCCTCGCTGCTCAACCGCCTCACCGGCGCGGGCGTGCTGGTGGAGAACGCCCTGTTCGCCACCCTCGACCCGACCGTGCGCCGCGCCGAGACCCCGAGCGGCCGCCTGTACACCCTGGCGGACACCGTCGGCTTCGTCCGGCACCTGCCGCACCACCTGGTCGAGGCGTTCCGCTCCACGATGGAGGAGGTCGGCGACTCCGACCTGATCCTGCACGTGGTGGACGGTTCGCACCCGGCCCCGGAGGAGCAGCTGGCCGCCGTGCGCGAGGTGATCAGGGACGTCGGCGCCACCGACGTGCCCGAGATCGTCGTGATCAACAAGGCCGACCTGGCCGACCCGCTGACGCTCCAGCGGCTGATGCGCGTCGAGAAGCGGTCCATCGCGGTCTCTGCCCGCACCGGCCGCAACATCGACGAGCTGCTCGCGCTGATCGACAACGAGCTGCCGCGTCCCTCGGTCGAGATCGAGGCGCTCGTGCCGTACACCCACGGCAAGCTGGTGGCCCGCGCCCACGACGAGGGCGAGGTGATCTCCGAGGAGCACACTCCGGAGGGCACCCTGATCAAGGTCCGGGTGCACGAGGAGCTGGCGGCGGAACTCACGCCGTTCGCTCCGGCGCCGCTCGCCTGAGGAGCATGACGACCGAGGGCCCGCCCCCTGCCGACGCAGGGGGCGGGCCCTCGGCCCGTGCGGATCACCGACCGCCGTAGGTCCTGCTCATGTCCTGGTGCATCGCCTCGGCCTCCTTCGCGGACCTCGTCCGGCCCGGCTTCCACGGGCCCTCCGTCACCGGGTTGACGGAGTCCTCGGCCTCACCGAGCCACTGGTCCGTCGGACGAACCTCGTGGAAGGCGCGGCGGGGTGCCGGCGTCCGCCCGGCGCACCCCGTCGCCCCGTGTGCTCAGCGCCCGGTCACTGACCGGCGAACTTGCCGCTGACCGCCTCGTACACGCCCTCGGCCTCCTCGCCGAGGCGCGGACCGGCCAGCCAGCCGGCCGTCACCGGGCCGATCGAGGTGTTGGACACGAGCGCCGGCTTGCCGTCGGAGCCCGCCGCGACCCAGCCGCCGCCGGACGAACCGCCGGTCATGGTGCAGCCGATGCGGTACATCGTCGGGTCCGAGGCGCTCAGCGACAGCCGGCCCGGCTTGTCCGCGCACTGGAACAGCTTCTGGCCATCGTACGGCGGCGCGGCCGGGTAACCGGTCGCGGTGATGCTCTCGACCTGCGGCACGGCGGGCGCCTTGAAGTCCACCGGCAACGCCGAACCGACCGTCTCCTCCAGCGACTTGCCGTCACCGCCCTTCTCCGGCGTCACGTGGATGACCGCGAAGTCGTACGAGGCGCCGTCACCGCCCGTCGCACCGCCCTGCTCGATCCACTGGTCCGAGGTCTGCGCCCAGTCACCCCACCACACGCCGAACGGAGCGACCTCCTCCTTCGTCGCGTTCTCCAGCTCGGCGGTCGACCTGCCGGAGTCGTTGTACGACGGCACGAAGGCGATGTTGCGGTACCAGCCGCCCTTCTTGCCCGCGTGCACGCAGTGGCCCGCCGTCCACACCATGTTCGACTTGCCGGGGTGCGCCGGGTCCTGCACGACCGTCGCCGAACAGACCATGGTGCCCTCGGGGGAGTCGAAGAACACCTTGCCGGCCGTGGCGGCGTTCTCGTGGTACGACGGCGCTACGGCCTCGGCCTGGACCGGCTGCGGCTCCGGGTCGGTGACGCCCTGGTCACCGGAGAGGTCGCTGTCGTCGACCTCCTTGCCGGGCTCCTCGGCGTCCCGCATGCGGTCCGGGTCCCAGAGGTCCTCGATGATCGGGTTGACGTAGTCCTGCGCCTCGCGCAGCCAGTCGTCCTTGTCCCAGTTCTTCCAGGCGCCGTTCTTCCACTCGTCGATGTCGATCCCGTGTTCCTTGAGCTTGTCCTTGATGCGGTCCGGGATCCTGATCTCACCGTTGCCGCCGTCCGCCGTGGACGCGGAGGCCGACGCGTCGCCCCCCGCCTCGGCGTCGCCCGACTCGCAGGCGGTGGCGGTGAGGACGAGTGCCGAGACGAGTGCCACGGCGGCCGGTACGGGGGAGGTCCTGCGCCGCCCGTTCCTGTGCCCGCGCGTGGTGAACGACGGCCGTATGGATCGCATGGTGTTGACTCCCCCAGCTGTGAACGAGTGGTGCTGCGGCCGTGCTTGCCGCCGGACCCGGGTCGGGCCCGCGCGGTCCGCACGGCGTCCTGGAACGGCACCACACACTATGCGGTCGCTGTGGGGGAGTTCCGACGGAACGGCAACGGTTGCGTCACGGCAAGGATCTTGGAGCAACCCGTAACCCGGTGAACGGCCGGGGGTTGGTAGCGGTGGGGGGCCTGCTGTCCGGACGCGGTCCCCATGCCGAGGGCGGCGACGAGGGCGGCACGCGACGCGCCTGTGGACAGCGGGAGGACAGGGAACCGTGGCGGAAACCGTGTGCGGGGAGCGGGCGTTCGAGGCCGGGAGCGCCGGGCGGTCCGCCGGCCGGAGCCCGGCGGGCGGGGCGGCCCCCCGGGCGCGCGCCGTGCCCCAGGGCGCACCGAAGCGGCAGCCGGCGCGTGAGTCCGCGGCCCGCACCTACGCGCGCGCCCTGCCGATCGTGCCGGTCCGGGCCCGGGGCCTCACCATCGAGGGCGCGGACGGCCGGCGTTACCTGGACTGCGTCTCCGGCGCCGGGACGCTGGCACTGGGACACAACCACCCCGTCGTGCTGGAGGCCATCCGCAAGGTGCTCGACTCCGGAGCCCCGCTCCAGGTCATGGACCTCACCACCCCGGCGGAGGACGCCTTCGTCACCGAGCTGCTGCACACCCTGCCGTCCGGACTGGCCGACCACGCGCGCGTGCGGTTCTGCGGACCGGCCGGCACGGACGCGACCGCCGCCGCCGTCGGACTCGTCCGCGCCGCCACCGGACGGGACCGGGTGATCACCTTCGCCGACACCCACCACGGCACGCGGGCCGAGGAGTTCGCGGCACCGGGCGACACCACCGGCGCGCGGTTCGTACGCCTGCCGTACCCGCGGGACCACCGCCGCGCCCCCGGATCCGGCGGGGAACACGGGGCCGGGCCCGCCGCCCCGCGGGCCGCGTCCGTACTCGGCGGCCACCGGCCGGAGCAGGCGCTGCCCGCCGGGCTGCTCGTCCGACCGGTGGACGGCGAGGGCGGGGTGGTCCCCGCCCCCGACGCCTGGTTGCGGTGCGTCCGGCGGATCACGGCCGAACGGTCCGTGCCGCTGATCGCCGACGAGACCGAGACGGGAGCCGGACGGACCGGAGCCTTCTGGGCCGTGGAACACAGCGGGATCACCCCGGACGTGCTCGTCCTGTCCAGGGCCGTCGGCGGCAGCCTGCCGCTGGCCGCGCTCGTCCACCGCGACGACCTGCACGGGGAGGACGCGGGTGCCGGTGCCTTCCGCGGCAACCAACTCGCCCTGGCCGCGGGCACGGCGACCCTCGCCCACATCCGCACACACCGGCTCGCCGAACACGCCCGCTCCGTGGGCGCCCGCATGCTGGCCCGACTGCGGGACCTGGCCGAGGAGTTCCCCTGCGTCGGTGACGTGCGCGGACGGGGACTGATGATCGGGATCGAGCTGGTGGCGGCGGACGGCGGGCACACCGCCGCCGACACCACCGTGCGGGGCCCCGCGGCCCCGCAGACGGCCGCCGCCGTCCAGCGGGAGTGCCTGCGACGCGGGCTCATCGTGGACCGCGCGGGCCCGTCCGAGAACGTCGTACGACTCGCTCCGCCGCTGACCATCACCGAGGAACAGGCGACGGCGGTACTGGACCGACTGACCGACGCGGTGCAGGCGGTGGCGGCGGCACCGCCACCCGGTACCGGCCGTGCCCCGTCCTGCGGGCCGGGCGCCCCGCGCTGATGCCCGCCGCCCCCGCCGCCCCGCACAGCACGTCATCGAGGACCCGCGTTGCCCATCACCCCCGCGCCCGAATCCGCCACCGCCACCGCTACCTCCTCCGTCCCCGGGCCCCAGGGCCCCGCGGACCCGAACCGTCCGGTTCGCTCCGTCCCCCACCGTCCGGCCCCGGATCGCCCGGTCCCGGATCGCCGGGCCCCGGATTGCTCGGCCCCGGAGCGCCCGAGACCGGATGGTCAGGGCCCGGACGACCCGGGCCGGGACGATCCCGGCCCGCACCGCACCGCACAGGCCGCCACCGTGGAGAACCTGCTGCGCTGCTGGACCCGCGAGGCCGGCCTTCCGGCGCCGGCCGACGGCCTCCTGCGCGTGCCGCTGCCCGCCAGCGGCACGGCCCTGGTCGTCCCCGTCCTCTACTGGTCCCCGACCGGACGGCACCGCTTCGGCCCCGCACGCCTGGCCGGCGCCCCCGTGTCCGCACCACCGGCGGACGCGGTGACGGTCGCCGCGCTCCTCGCGAGGGAGGCGGCCGGGGACGCGGGCGCCCACGGCACCGAGCTCGTCGCGCGCGTGGCCGACTCCGCCCGCCGTACCGCCCTCTTCCTCCGCGACCGCCGCGACCGCCCCGGCGACGGCCCCGACCTCTTCCTCGCCGCCGAACAGGCCCTCCTCCTCGGCCACCCCTTCCATCCCGCCCCGAAGAGCCGCGAAGGGCTCACCGACACCGAGGTCCTGCCGTACTCACCCGAACTGCGCGGTTCCTTCCCGCTGCACTGGCTGGCCGTCGCGCCCTCCGTGCTCGCCACCGACTCGGCCTGGACCGAACGCGGACGTCCGGTCGCCGCGTCCCGGCTCACCGCACGCCTCGCCGGAACGGGCCCGGCACTGCCGGACGGCCACGCGGCCCTGCCCCTGCACCCCTGGCAGTTCCGCGAGGCCCGCCGGCGGCCCGAGACCCGGGACCTGCTGGACGCCGGACTGCTGCGGGACCTCGGCCCGCACGGCGATCCCTGGTACCCCACGTCCTCCCTGCGGACCGTCTACCGAAGCGGTGCCCCCGCCATGCTCAAGCTGTCCCTGGCGCTGCACATCACCAACTCCCGCCGGGAGAACCTCCGCAAGGAACTCCACCGCGGCGTCGAGGTCCACCGCCTGCTGCGTGTCGGCCTGTCCCGGCGGTGGCGGGCCGCGCACCCGGACTTCGACATCGTCCGCGACCCGGCCTGGATCGCCGTCGACGGACCGGACGGCACGCCCGTGCGGGGGCTCGACGCCGTCATCCGGCACAACCCGTTCCGCCCCTCCGACGACGTCTCCTGCGTCGCCGCGCTCGCCTCGCCCGGCCTGCCCCGGCCGGCCGACGGCGCGGACGGGAGCGCCCCCGTCGTGAGCTCCCGGCTCGGCGAGACCGTCACCCGCCTCGCCCGGCGCACCGGCCGCCCCCGCGGTGCGGTCGCCGCCGAGTGGTTCCTGCGGTACCTCGAACACGTCGTCCGCCCCGTGCTGTGGCTGGACGCGGAGGCCGGCATCGCCCTGGAGGCCCACCAGCAGAACACGCTGCTCCTGCTGGACGCCGACGGCTGGCCCGCCGGCGGCCGCTACCGCGACAACCAGGGCTACTACTTCCGCGAGTCCCGCCGGGCGGAACTCGACGCCCGGCTGCCCGGCGTCGGCGTCCGCAGTGACACGTTCGTCCCCGACGAGGTCACCGACGAGCGCTTCGCCTACTACCTCGCCGTCAACAACGTGTTCGGCCTCATCGGAGCCTTCGGCTCCCAGCACCTCGCCGACGAACGGCTGCTGCTCGCCGCCTTCCGCCGCTTCCTCGGCCGGCTCGCCTCGGGTCCGGCCCCGCTGCGCAGCCCGCTGCCCGCCCGCCTGCTCGACTCGCCCGTGCTGCGCTGCAAGGCCAACCTGCTGACTCGGCTGCACGGCCTCGACGAACTCGTCGGTCCGGTCGACACCCAGTCCGTCTACGTCACGATCGCCAACCCCCTGCACTCCTGAGCACCCGACGACCACGCCCGACCCCGCCTTCCGAAAGGAGCGACACCGTGGCTTCCACCGACGCGGGCGCCGACGCCCCCGCCGCCCTCGGCACCGACCCGGAGTCCGGCACGGACACGGACGGGGACGACACCCTCGACCTGCATCTGCCCGAGGAGTTCGTCGCCCTCTTCCGGGAACCGCCGGCCGGCTCCCGTCCGGACCCGGGCGCCGGCGACGACCTGCTCGACCGCGTCGCCGACTGGGGCCCGACCGCCACCTCCGCGGGCCTGTTCCGGCTGGTGCCCGTCCGTGCCGATCGGGACGTCGCGCTCATCGGCCGCTGGATGAACGACCCCGCCGTGGCCGCCTTCTGGGAGCTGACCGGGCCGCAGAGCGTGACCGAGGACCACCTGCGGGCCCAGCTCGCCGGCGACGGACGCAGCGTGCCGTGCCTCGGCCTGCTGGACGGGACGCCGATGAGCTACTGGGAGATCTACCGGGCCGACCTCGATCCGCTGGCCCGGTACTGTCCCGTCCGGCCGCACGACACGGGCATCCACCTCCTCATCGGCGACGCCGCCGACCGCGGACGGGGCCTCGGCACCACCTTGATCAGGGCCGTGGCCGACCTGGTCCTCGCCAGGCGGACCGGCTGCACCCGCGTCCTCGCCGAACCCGACGTGCGCAACACGCCGTCCGTCGCGGCCTTCCTGAAAGCCGGGTTCCGGCTCGCCGCCGAGGTCGAGCTGCCCGCCAAGCGAGCCGCCCTCATGGTCCGGGACCGGTGCGCGCGAGAGCTGTCCTAGGCCTGCCCGACCCGACCCGTCCCGCCTGCCGAGGAGGCCACCCTTGTCCCCGCCGTCCCCTCGTCCTCTCCCGGCCCCGCTCCCCACCACCCTCACCCGTCTGTCGGTCCCGGGCCGTAGGGTGGTCGCGCTATGACGAAGCCCTCACTCCCCGAACTCCTGCACGCCGCCGTCACCGCCGTCGGCGGTACGGAGCGCCCCGGCCAGGTGGCCATGGCCGAAGCCGTCGCGGAAGCGATCGACAGCGGCTCCCATCTGCTGGTCCAGGCCGGCACCGGCACCGGAAAGTCGCTGGGGTACCTCGTGCCCGCGCTGGCGCACGGGGAGCGGGTGGTCGTGGCCACGGCGACCCTGGCCCTGCAGCGCCAGCTGGTCGAGCGGGACCTGCCCCGCACGGTCGACGCGCTCCATCCGCTGCTGCGCCGCCGCCCGGAGTTCGCGATGCTCAAGGGCCGGTCGAACTACCTGTGCCTGCACCGGCTCCACGAGGGCGTTCCGCAGGACGAGGAGGAGGGCCTGTTCGACCAGTTCGAGGCCGCCGCCCCCACCAGCAAGCTGGGCCAGGACCTGCTGCGGATGCGGGACTGGGCGGACGAGACGGAGACGGGCGACCGCGACGACCTCACGCCCGGCGTCTCCGACCGAGCCTGGTCGCAGGTGTCGGTGTCCTCGCGGGAGTGCCTGGGCGCCTCGAAGTGCGCCTACGGCGCGGAGTGCTTCGCGGAGACGGCCCGGGAGCAGGCCAAGCTCGCGCAGGTCGTCGTCACCAACCACGCGCTGCTCGCGATCGACGCCATCGAGGGCGCGCCGGTACTGCCGCAGCACGAGGTGCTGATCGTCGACGAGGCGCACGAACTGGTCTCCCGGGTCACCGGCGTGGCCACCGGCGAGCTCACTCCGGGCCAGGTCAACCGGGCGGTGCGGCGGGCCGCGAAGCTCGTCGACGAGAAGGCCGCCGACCAGCTCCAGACGGCCGCGGAGGGCTTCGAGCGGCTGATGGAGCTGGCCCTGCCGGGCCGGCTCGAGGAGATCCCGGAGGACCTCGGCTACGCCCTGATGGCGCTGCGCGACGCCTCCCGCACGGTCATCTCCGCGATCGGCGCCACGCGGGACAGGTCCGTGCAGGACGAGGACGCGGTCCGCAAGCAGGCACTGGCCTCGGTGGAGTCCGTCCACGACGTGGCGGAGCGGATCACGAACGGCTCCGAGTGGGACGTCGTCTGGTACGAGCGCCACGACCGCTTCGGCGCGTCCCTGCGCGTCGCACCGATGTCCGTCTCGGGCCTGCTGCGCGAGAAGCTCTTCACCGACCGCTCCGTCGTGCTGACCTCGGCGACGCTGAAGCTGGGCGGCGACTTCAACGGTGTCGGCGCCTCGCTCGGCCTGGCTCCCGAGGGGACGGAGGGCGACGACCTCCCCCCGTGGAAGGGCGTCGACGTCGGCTCGCCCTTCGACTACCGCAAGCAGGGCATCCTGTACGTCGCCAAGCACCTGGCACGGCCCGCACGGGACGGCGACCGCGGCGACATGCTCGACGAGCTCACGGAGCTGATCCAGGCGGCCGGCGGCCGCACGCTGGGTCTGTTCTCCTCGATGCGGGCGGCTCAGCTGGCCGCCGAAGAGCTGCGTTCCCGCATCCCCGAGTACCCGATCCTCCTCCAGGGCGAGGAGACGCTCGGTGAGCTGATCAAGAACTTCGCCGCCGATCCGAGGACCTGTCTGTTCGGCACGCTGTCCCTGTGGCAGGGCGTGGACGTCCCCGGTCCCAGCTGTCAGCTGGTCGTCATGGACAAGATCCCGTTCCCGCGCCCCGACGATCCTCTGATGAGCGCTCGCCAGAAGGCGGTCGAGGAGGCCGGCGGCAACGGCTTCATGGCGGTCGCCGCCACACATGCCGCGCTGCTCATGGCGCAGGGCGCCGGACGCCTCGTCCGCGCGTCGGGCGACCGCGGTGTGGTCGCCGTCCTGGACCAGCGGCTGGCCACGGCCCGGTACGGGAGCTATCTGAAGGCGTCACTGCCGGACTTCTGGTTCACCACGGACCGCAACCAGGTGCGCAAGTCGCTGGCCGCCATCGACGCGGCGGCGCGGCAGGCTGAGGACGGCTGAGGGGGCCCGGACAGCGCGGGGCCCCGGAACCGGCGCAGAGGTTCCGGGGCCCGGTCGGTACCGGCGGGCCGCTGTCGTGCGGGATCCGTCCGGTGTGGCGCTCAGACGCGGCGCAGTACGGCCACCACCTTGCCGAGGATGGTCGCGTCGTCTCCGGGGATGGGCTCGTACGCCGAGTTGTGCGGGAGGAGCCAGACGTGCCCGTCCTCGCGCTTGAAGCGCTTGACGGTGGCCTCGCCGTCGAGCATCGCGGCCACGATGTCGCCGTTCTCGGCGACCGGCTGGCGGCGGACCGTGACCCAGTCGCCGTCGCAGATGGCGGCCTCGATCATCGAGTCGCCGACGACCTTGAGGACGAAGAGCTCGCCGTCACCGACCAACTGCCGGGGCAGGGGGAAGACGTCCTCCACGGACTCCTCGGCGAGGATCGGACCACCGGCGGCGATGCGCCCGACGAGCGGGACGTACGACGCGGCGGGCTTGCCGGCGGTGTCCGTGGGCTGCACGGTGGCGGCCTGGTCGGAGCCGCGCACCTCGTAGGCGCGCGGGCGGTGCGGGTCGCGGCGCAGGAAGCCCTTGCGCTCCAGTGCCATCAGCTGGTGTGCGACGGAGGAGGTGCTGGAGAGGCCGACGGCCTGGCCGATCTCCCGCATCGACGGCGGGTAGCCCCGCCGCTGCACGGAGTCCCTGATGACCTCGATCACCCGGCGCTGGCGGTCGGTGAGGCCCGAGCTGTCCGCCCGGATGCCGGGAGGTCGGCCCGGCAGGGAGCGCTTGGGCCCCTCGGGATTCATGGCGTCGCTCATGGCGTGTACCGGCTCAGGTCGGCCCTGGGGGCGGTCCTGGGCAGTGATGGTGGCACTGTCGGCGGTGGTGGTCACGTCGGCCCCTCTCGATGGTCTCCCTGCTGCACAACGGTAGTAGCTTTCGAAAGGTTGCGCCAAACACACGTTCGAGTGAAAAAACGCGAATCGCCCACCCGGAGAAGGGGTCCGGGTGTATAGCCATCGCGGCGTCCGGGGGGTGCGAAGGCCCGTTGCTGTACCCTCGCCGCCGGGCGGCGACCTCGCCGATCGTCGCCCCCAGTCTGTCATCGGGCGTCCCGTCCGGCGGGGGCCGGCGCCCATCTGTGCGGTAGTCCCACGGCCCCTCCCCGGGGCGCCCACCGTATCTCCGCATGCGCCGGGGCGGCGGTGCGGGCGCGTCCGGCGCGCGTCCCCGTGCGGTACGGGGGCCCACGTCCCTCGTATACACGGGTGCGACACGCGTGCGAGGCGTGAATGCATGGGTCAAGCACCACATGTAGTGGTTGGATTACGGGAGCAGCCCACAAGTTGTGGTGCCCCTGGTCTTCGGGCCCGCCGTGATCGCCTATGCTTGAGGCTGCTTCGAGGGGCCTGAAGGGCCTCCTGGGGCTCTTTGGTCTGCTGTGAGGAGGGTTGGGAATTCATGCACTGCCCCTTCTGCAGGCACCCCGACAGCCGCGTGGTCGACAGCCGTACGACCGACGACGGCACGTCGATCCGCAGGCGCCGCCAGTGCCCCGACTGCTCCCGTCGTTTCACGACCGTGGAGACGTGCTCGCTCATGGTGGTGAAGCGGTCCGGGGTCACCGAGCCGTTCAGCCGCATCAAGATCATCAATGGTGTGCGCAAGGCCTGCCAGGGCCGGCCCGTCACCGAGGACGCGCTCGCCCAGCTCGGCCAGCGCGTCGAGGAGGCGGTGAGGGCCACCGGAAGCGCCGAGCTGACCACCCACGATGTGGGACTGGCCATACTCGGCCCGTTGCAGGAGCTCGACCTCGTCGCCTATCTGCGGTTCGCCTCGGTCTACCGGGCGTTCGACTCGCTCGATGACTTCGAGGCCGCGATCGCGGAGCTGCGGGAGGCGACGGGGCACCCCGGCGGGGCCGGTGACGAGGCCGGCCCGGGGAGCCAGGAAGACGACCGCGGGTCCACGGGGACGGCACAGGTCCCCGAACCCGCAGGCGCCGCCGACTGACCGGCGGCCGGACCCGGACGCAGGAACCGGGCCCGGCGGGCGGCGGCGAGTGAGAAAGACCTGTCGCGGGCGGATCCAGAGGGGCCCGCGACACCAGACAGAACACCGTGCCACGGGAACAATCGGGGCACTTCAGGGCGTTTTCGTCCGTACATGGGAGGCGGCATGACAGAGACGGCGAGCGGTCCGGCACGGAGCTCCCGCGCCAAGGGCACCAAGGCGGGCAAGGGACTCCACGTCGAGCGCGTCCACACCACCCCCGGGGTCCACCCCTACGACGAGGTGGCCTGGGAGCGTCGTGACGTCGTCATGACCAACTGGCGCGACGGCTCGGTCAACTTCGAGCAGCGCGGCGTCGAGTTCCCCGACTTCTGGTCGGTGAACGCGGTCAACATCGTCACCAGCAAGTACTTCCGCGGTGCCGTCGGCACCCCGCAGCGCGAGGTGAGCCTGAAGCAGCTCATCGACCGCATCGTGAAGACGTACCGGAAGGCCGGTGAGGACCACAAGTACTTCGCCTCGCCCGCCGACGCCGAGATCTTCGAGCACGAGCTGGCCTACGCTCTCCTGCACCAGATCTTCAGCTTCAACAGCCCGGTCTGGTTCAACGTCGGCACGCCCCAGCCGCAGCAGGTCTCCGCCTGCTTCATCCTGTCCGTCGACGACTCCATGGAGTCGATCCTCGACTGGTACAAGGAAGAGGGCATGATCTTCAAGGGCGGTTCCGGCGCCGGCCTGAACCTTTCCCGGATCCGCTCCTCCAAGGAGCTGCTCTCCTCCGGCGGCAACGCCTCCGGCCCGGTCTCCTTCATGCGCGGCGCCGACGCCTCCGCCGGCACCATCAAGTCCGGTGGCGCCACCCGCCGCGCCGCCAAGATGGTCATCCTCGACGTCGACCACCCCGACGTGGAGGATTTCATCGAGACCAAGGTCAAGGAGGAGGAGAAGATCCGCGCCCTGCGCGACGCGGGCTTCGACATGGACCTGGGCGGCGACGACATCACCTCCGTCCAGTACCAGAACGCCAACAACTCCGTCCGCGTGAACGACGAGTTCATGAAGGCGGTCGAGCAGGGCGGCAAGTTCGGCCTGCGGGCCCGTATGACCGGCGAGGTCATCGAGGAGATCGAGGCCAAGTCCCTCTTCCGCAAGATGGCCGAGGCCGCCTGGGCCTGCGCCGACCCGGGCATCCAGTACGACGACACGATCAACCACTGGCACACCTGCCCGGAGTCCGGCCGGATCAACGGCTCGAACCCCTGCAGCGAGTACATGCACCTGGACAACACGTCCTGCAACCTGGCCTCGCTGAACCTGATGAAGTTCCTGAAGGACGACGGCAAGGGCAACCAGTCCTTCGAGACCGAGCGCTTCCAGAAGGTCGTCGAGCTGGTCATCACCGCGATGGACATCTCGATCTGCTTCGCGGACTTCCCGACCCAGAAGATCGGCGAGAACACCCGCGCCTTCCGCCAGCTCGGCATCGGCTACGCCAACCTCGGCGCCCTGCTGATGGCCACCGGCCACGCCTACGACTCCGACGGCGGCCGCGCCCTCGCCGGCGCCATCACCTCCCTGATGACGGGCACGGCCTACCGCCGCTCCGCCGAGCTCGCCGCGGTCGTCGGCCCGTACGACGGCTACGCCCGCAACGCGGACGCCCACCAGCGCGTCATGAAGCAGCACTCCGACGCCAACGGCACCGCCGTGCGCATGGACGACCTGGACACCCCGGTGTGGGCCGCCGCCACCGAGGCCTGGCAGGACGTGCTGCGCCTCGGCGAGAAGAACGGTTTCCGTAACTCGCAGGCGTCCGTGCTCGCCCCGACCGGCACCATCGGCCTGGCCATGTCCTGCGACACCACCGGCGTCGAGCCCGACCTCGCCCTGGTCAAGTTCAAGAAGCTCGTCGGCGGCGGCTCGATGCAGATCGTCAACGGCACCGTCCCGCAGGCCCTGCGCCGCCTGGGCTACCAGGAGGAGCAGATCGAGGCGATCGTCGCCCACATCGCCGAGCACGGCAACGTGATCGACGCCCCCGGCCTCAAGCCCGAGCACTACGAGGTGTTCGACTGCGCCATGGGCGAGCGCGCCATCTCCCCGATGGGCCACGTCCGCATGATGGCCGCGATCCAGCCCTGGATCTCCGGCGCCATCTCCAAGACGGTCAACATGCCGGAGTCGGCGACCGTCGAGGAGGTCGAGGAGATCTACTACGAGGCCTGGAAGCTCGGCGTCAAGGCGCTCGCGATCTACCGGGACAACTGCAAGGTCGGCCAGCCGCTCTCCGCGAAGACCAAGGAGAAGGAGAAGGCCGAGGTCACCGAGAAGGCCGAGGAGACGATCCGCGCCGCGGTCGAGAAGGTGGTCGAGTACCGCCCGGTCCGCAAGCGCCTCCCGAAGGGACGCCCCGGCATCACCACCTCGTTCACGGTCGGTGGCGCCGAGGGCTACATGACCGCCAACTCCTACCCGGACGACGGTCTCGGCGAGGTCTTCCTGAAGATGTCCAAGCAGGGCTCCACCCTCGCGGGCATGATGGACGCCTTCTCCATCGCGGTCTCCGTCGGCCTCCAGTACGGCGTGCCCCTGGAGACGTACGTCTCGAAGTTCACCAACATGCGCTTCGAGCCGGCCGGCATGACGGACGACCCGGACGTGCGGATGGCGCAGTCGATCGTCGACTACATCTTCCGCCGCCTGGCGCTGGACTTCCTGCCCTTCGAGACCCGCTCCGCCCTCGGCATCCACTCGGCCGAGGAGCGCCAGCGGCACCTGGAGACCGGTTCGTACGAGCCGTCCGACGACGAGGTCGACGTCGAGGGCCTGGCCCAGTCGGCACCGCGCGCCCAGGAGCTGAAGGCGGTCGCCACGCCGAAGGCCGAGGCCGAGGTGGTCAAGCCCGCTCCGAAGGAGGCGCACACCAGCGCCGAGCTGGTGGAGATGCAGCTGGGCATCCAGGCCGACGCCCCGCTGTGCTTCTCCTGCGGCACGAAGATGCAGCGGGCCGGTTCCTGCTACATCTGCGAGGGCTGCGGCTCGACCAGCGGCTGCAGCTGATCGGTAGGACCCCATGAGTGAGGGGGCGCCGGCCTTGGCCGGCGCCCCCTCACCCCTTCCACCGGTTCAGGGCCTGCGAGCCGCGCCCATGACACCGGTGAACGTCGCCGGGTCGCCCTCGAAGCCGTGGACACCGGGACGGAACTCCCACGCCCCCGTCCCGTCCCGGACGAACTCCGCGACCGTCGCCGCCGTCGCCGCCGGAACACCGTCGAAACCGTCCTCGGCCAGCACGGTGTAGCCCTCCCGGATGCGCAGACCCGGGTTGGTCACGCCGTCGAACGTCCGCCGCCCGGAGCGCTGTTGGATCACGACCCCGACGACCACGCGCGCGTACCGGGCGTCGAGCCGCTCCAGCTCCAGCGTCATGACCTCGTCGTAGCCGAAGCCCTTGCCGTCCCTGCTGTCCCGATTCAGATAGATCGTGCCGTCGGGGGAACGGCTGTCGAAGTGCACCACGTAGGAGGGACCACCGTACGGATCGTCCGCCGGGTAGGTTCCGGCGACGACGTCCAGGTCGGCGGGTGGCGCTCCCGCCGGACTCGGGTCCCAACGCAACGCGACCTCGACCTTGCGGATCCCCTTGCTGAGGGCGTTCACAGACTTCCCCTTCCCCGGTACTGCCTTGCCCCGCCACCCCAACTGCCGAGCAGTGTCGGCCGGTTGTCCATCCTGCCATGCACCCGGACGCGGCAGCGGGAGAGCAGTCCGCCGGACAGTGACCGGCGCCACGCCCCCTGGCCTTACCATGGCGCGGTGCTGGTCAAGTGGATTCGCTGCACCGTGGTAGACCGCCGCGGTTTCGAGCGGGGGCAGCGGAAGTGGGCGGGGCTTCCGGGGGAGCCGGGTTTTCGGGGGCAGGGGGGCGGCTGGAGCCGGGGACGGCCGGACGTGGCGCACGTCTTCGCCTTCTGGGAGAGCAGGGCCTTCTACGACTCCTTCATGGCGCGCTCGCACGACCGGCTCGCCTCGGCCCAGGCGGGCACCTTCAAGGACGCCCAGGTCAGACTCTTCGACCACCGGTTCGACGTGAAGACCGGGTTCGAACCCCGTTTCACGGACGCCGACCTGCTGCGGGTGGCGCTCTGCCGCGTCCACGAGGACCGGGCCGAGCACTACGTGCTGATGCAGGAGAAGGTCTGGAACCCCGCGATGGCCGGCTCGCCCGGCATGATCCGCGGACTGTTCGGTGAGGCACCCGGCAACGAGTACCTGGTGCTGTCGATGTGGCGGTCGGCCGCCGAACACGGCAAGTACCGCGCCGAGAGGGTGGAGCGGCTCGCCCTGCGCGCCCAGACCGAGGCCGACATCGCGGCCCTCACGGGGGACATCGTGCAGCTGGAACCCTCCTGGACCGTGTGACCTACGCCGTACGGGGCAGGCGGGAGTCCTCGGTTCCCCGTTCCACGATCTAGGGTTCTGACATGGCACGACCACGGCGCATCGTTCTCGTCCGGCACGGCGAATCGGTCGGCAACCACGACGACTCCGTCTACGAACGCGAACCCGACCACGCGCTCGCCCTGACCGAGCAGGGCTGGGCGGAAGCCGAGGAGACGGGCAAGACCCTGCGCGAGATGTTCGGCCGCGAACGCGTCAGCGTGTACGTCTCCCCGTACCGCCGCACCCACGAGACGCTGCGCGCCTTCCACCTCGACCCCGAGCTGATACGGATACGCGAGGAACCCCGGCTGCGCGAGCAGGACTGGGGGAACTGGCAGGACCGCGAGGACGTGCGCCTGCAGAAGGCCTACCGCGACGCCTACGGCCACTTCTTCTACCGTTTCGCGCAGGGCGAGTCCGGCGCCGACGTCTACGACCGGGTCGGCGGCTTCCTGGAGAGCCTGTTCCGCAGTTTCGAGGACCCCGACCATCCGCCGAACGTCCTCATCGTCACCCACGGACTGGCGATGCGCCTGTTCTGCATGCGGTGGTTCCACTGGACGGTCGCGGAGTTCGAGTCGCTGTCGAACCCCGGCAACGGCGAGTTCCGGATGCTCGTCCTGGGCGAGGACGGCAAGTACGCCCTGGACAGGCCCTTCGAACGGTGGCGGAAACCGGAGCCGTACGGGATCACGGGATAGGGTGGCAGGGCGATGACGGCTCATTCATCTCCCGACGAGCGCCTGGACCGGGCGCTGGCCAGCCTGCGCGGACTGTCGGTGGGGGACGCGCTGGGCTCACAGTTCTTCGTGCCCGTGAACTACCCGCTGCTGGGGCGCCGCGAGCTGCCGCCGGGGACCTGGCAGTGGACCGACGACACCGAGATGGCCGCCTCCGTGGTCGCCGTCCTGGCCGCCCACCACCGCATCGACCAGGACGCCCTGGCACGCTCCTTCGCCGAGCACCACGACTTCGACCGCGGCTACGGCCCGGCGGTCAACCGGCTGCTGCGGTTGGTCCGGGAGGGTGGTGACTGGCGCGAGCTGGCCGCCGCGCTCTTCAACGGCCAGGGGTCCTGGGGCAACGGTGCCGCGATGCGCATCGCCCCCCTGGGCGCCTGGTACGCGGACGACCCGGAGCAGGCGACGCACCAGGCCGAGATCTCGGCCTACCCCACGCACCAGCACCGCGAGGCGGTGGTCGGCGCCATGGCCGTCGCCGCCGCCGCCGCGCTGGCCGCGTCGGCCGGCGGCCCGCCCGAGGGGCACGCGCTCCTCGACGGGGTGATCGCGCTGGTACCGAAGAGCGCCGTCGCCGCCGGGCTGCGCCGCGCCCGGGACATGCTCGACTACGGCGACGCGGCCACCGTCGCCGCCGTACTGGGCTGCGGCAGGCGTACGACCGCCCACGACACGGTGCCCTTCGCGCTCTGGTCCGCCGCGCGGGCCCTCGGCGACTACGAGCGCGCCTTCTGGACGACCGCCCAGGTCGGCGGGGACGTGGACACGACCTGCGCGATCGTGGGCGGGGTGGTCGCCGCCGGCCGGGCGGGCGCGCCGCCGGCCGAGTGGGCGGCCCGCACCGAGGCGCTGCCGAGCTGGACGGCCGGCGCGGACGGCTCTGCCGGATGATTCGTCGGCCCCTGCCCCGCTCGGCGGGGCAGGGGCCGACGAATCACGCCTGGAGTCACGCCTGACGCACCCGGCCGCCGGTGCTTCGGGGCCGGCCCGGCCGCGTTCAGCCCATCCCGGGCCCGGCCGTGCCGGCGAGGGCCTCCAGGTCGCTCTTGCGGACCCGGATCACCAGCCACGCCGTGGCCAGGGCGAGTACGGCCATGGCGGCGGCGGGGACGAAGGCCGCCGAGATCCCCTCGGCCAGTACCTCGTGCCCCCAGGGAGCGGGCAGTTGGTGGGTCCTGGCGAACTCCGCCTTCTGCTCGGCCGAGCCGTTGGCGAGGAAGTCCGGCAGTACCTTGGCCGCCTCGTCCTTGCTCGCCGTGCCGAACACGGTCGTCAGGATGGCCAGACCGATCGATCCGCCCACCTGCTGCATCGCGTTGAGCAGTCCGGACGCCGCGCCGGCTTCGTGCTGGGCGACTCCGGAGACCGCGGTGAGCGTCAGGGTCACGAAGTTCAGGCCCATGCCGAAGCCGAAGATCAGCATCGGGCCGAGCACGCCGCCCACGTAGGAGCTGTCGGAGCTGATGAGGGCCTGCCAGCCCAGTCCGAGCGTCGCGAGCGCCGAGCCCGCGAGCATGAACGGCTTCGGGCCGAAGACGGGCAGGAAGCGCTGCGACAGACCCGCACCGATCGCGATCACGACCGTGACCGGCAGGAAGGCGAGGCCGGCCTGGATCGGGGTGTAGCCCAGCACGTTCTGGACGAAGAGCACGATGTAGAAGAACATGCCGAACATCGCCGCTGCCAGGCACAGCATGATCACGTAGGTGCCGGAGCGGTTGCGGTCGGCGAACATCCTCAGCGGGGTGATCGGCTCCTTGGCCCGCGACTCGATGAGCGTGAAGGCCAGCAGCAGTACCGCCGCCGCCGCGAAGGACCCGATGGTGAGGGTGTCCCGCCAGCCCTCGTCCGCGGCACGGATGAAGCCGTAGACGAGGGACGCCATGCCTGTCGTCGAGGTCACCGCTCCGGCGATGTCGAAGCGTCCGGAGTGCCGCTCGGACTCGCTGATGTAGAGCGGCGTCAGCACGGCGATCAGGACGCCGATCGGCACGTTGACGAAGAGCACCCAGCGCCAGTCGAGCCACTCGGTGAGCATGCCGCCCGCGAGCAGGCCGATGGCGCCGCCGCCCGCGGAGACGGCCGCGAAGACGCCGAAGGCCCGGTTCCGTTCCGGCCCTTCCGGAAAGGTGGTGGTGATGAGCGCCAGCGACGTGGGTGACGCGATCGCGCCTCCCACGCCCTGCAGGACGCGTGCCGCCAGCAGCTGCCAGGGCTCCTGGGCGAAGCCGCCGAGCAGCGAGGCGAGGGTGAACAGCAGGATGCCGGTCATGAAGACGCGGCGTCGGCCGAGGATGTCGCCGGCCCGGCCGCCGAGCAGCAGCAGACCGCCGAAGGTGAGCGTGTAGGCACTGACGACCCAGGTGAGGTCGGTGGTGCTGAAGGCGAGTGCTTCTTGAATGTGCGGGAGGGCGATGTTCACAATCGTCGCGTCGAGTACCACCATGAGTTGGCAGGCCGCGATGACCGTGAGCGCGATGCCGGGACGCCCCTCCCGGCGGGCGGCTCCCGGCTTCTGGTCTTTGATCAAGGAAGAGGTCGTCACTATGTGTCCCCCACGAATGACTTAGTGAACGGTGGCGTTCACTGTTGCGTCAACGGTAGTGACTCCCCGACAGTGAACGCAAGCGTTCACTCGCGACGTCGTCGCGCGTTCCGTCCCCCGTCGTGGGCGCGTCGCGTCTCCGCCCCCCGAAAACCGCTCATCGCTTCCTGGAGATCCCCGAATGGTTCCCTCGCACTGCGCCGCTTCCGCCCGGACGCCCTCCCGCCGGCGCGGTGCGGTCCTCGAACGCGCGATCCTCGACGCCGCGCTGGAGCAGCTCGGCACCGTCGGCTGGAACGGTCTGACGATGGAGGGGGTGGCCGCCGGTGCCCAGACGGGCAAGGCGGCGGTCTACCGTCGCTGGCCGTCCAAGGAGGACCTCGTCGCGGACGCCCTGCGGTCCGGACTGCCGAGCTTCGACGCCGTGCCCGACCTCGGGAGCGTGCGCGACGATCTCCTGGCACTGTGCCGGCGGGCTCGCGACGCGATGTTCTCGCGCTCCGGCTTCGCCTTGCGATCGGTCATTCACGAATGCGACACGATGCAGGCGGAGCAGTTCCACGCGGTGATCTTCGAGGGGGTCGTCGAGCCGACCATCAAGATGCTGCGCGAGGTCATCATCCGGGGAATCGAGCGTGGAGAGGTTCGCCGGGAGGCGGCCAACGGTTACGTCTTCGACGCCGTTCCGGCGATGATGATGTACCGATCGAAAGTTTGCGGTAGTGAATGGACGGATGTGGAGATCGAGGAGATGATCGACCGGCTGATGGTCCCGCTGCTGCGGCCCGAAGGTGCCTGACCCCAAGCTTCGAGAGGTCCGGCGCCGCTCGGGGAGGCGGGTGTCGACGGCGGTCCGGGGCGGCGTAGGCTGTGGGCGTCATGCCGTACGAACCACCCACTCACACCGTCGAGCGCTCTCTGCGCGCCACGACCGGAGCCAAGATCGTTGCCGGTGTCGACGAGGTGGGACGCGGTGCGTGGGCCGGCCCGGTCACCGTCTGCGCGGCGGTCACCGGACTGCGGCGGCCCCCGGTGGGCCTCACCGACTCCAAGCTGCTCACCGTCAAGCGGCGGACCGAGCTCGCCGCGGAACTGCGGGACTGGGTGGACTCCTACGCCCTGGGGCACTCCTCTCCGGAGGAGATCGACGCACTGGGGATGACCGCGGCGCTGCGACTGGCCGCGGTACGCGCCCTGGAGGCCCTGCCGGTCCGTCCCGACGCCGTCATCCTCGACGGCAAGCACGACTATCTCGGGGCGCCCTGGCGGGTCCGTACGGTCATCAAGGGCGACCGGTCGTGCGTGGCGGTCGCGGCGGCTTCGGTGCTCGCCAAGGTCCAGCGCGACAAAATGATGGCCGAACTGGGTATCGACCATGCAGACTTCGGTTTTGCGGACAACGCCGGGTATCCGTCGCCCGTGCACAAGGCCGCACTGGCGGAGCGGGGCCCCACCCCGTACCACCGGTTGTCGTGGGCGTATCTTGATGCGCTGCCCCAGTGGCGGCACCTCAAGAAGGTCCGCAGTGGGGTGGACGGAAGCGTTCCGGAAATCGAGGGTCAGCTCGGCTTCGATTTCTGACGGTTCCGCTCGCAGGCATGCGCCACCCGCCGACGCGAGCCGCACCAATGTTTGATAAAAATCAGCTCATGCCTCTCATTCCCGAGGAGCCTCAGATTCACGAGAAGGCCCAGGGTCCCCGCGCCACTCCGGCCAGCGGCCGCACCGCGCCGACCCCCCGCCCCGTACCCGGCCCCCGCCCCGTACCCGGCCCCCGTCCCGCGGCTCCGCCGCGCCCCGGTCGTCCCGGCCCCCTGCGGCCGACGCCGCCGGCGCAGCGCACCTCGCGCGACGCGGCCCCGGCCAAGCCCGGACCCTCGGGTCCGGCAACTCCCGCCGCCACCCCGGCCGGCCCGCAGATCCAGCTGATCCCCGCTTCTCCTGAGGGCGCGCTCGACGCGGCCGAGGAAGCCGTGGACCTGCTGCTGGACTCGGGCCGCACTCCGGGTGACGTACTGGTGGTCACCACCGGCGAACCGCATCCGTGGGCCGCCCACGAACTGTCCTTCGGCGACGCCGCCTACTGGGCGCAGCACGACGCGGGCGACGACGTCTTCTACGCGGACGCCGCCGTCGTCGAGCGTGCCGCGGCGCGCCCCGTGGTCGTCGTCGCGCTCAACGGAGGTCCCGAATCCGCTGTCGTCACAGCCCTTTCGGCGGCGCGTTCCCGGGCGGGCGCCCTGCTGATCGTCTGCGGTGATCCGCAGCGGATCAACCCGGTGCTGGACGCGAGCGCCTGAGCCGTTCGCGTCACAGGCTCCGGACTCCGGTGGCTTGGCGCGGCACCGGCGACCGTCGCGTCGGCGCGCTCTCGGTGACGGCGCCGGCCTGTCCCGCCGGCCGACGTCGGCCGGGACGCACCGCCGTTCGCGCGGGGTGCGGGCCGGGTGCCCCCGTGGTGCGGCAGGCCGGTGCGCCGTCCGGGACGGCGGGGGAGTGCGGGCGGTGCCGGGTGTCCGGTCGGCCTCGGCGTCCGGGGCTCGGGTGCGCGGAAGCGGCACACCGGGGCCCCCGTCGCTCAGCGGGCCGCCGCGCGGCGCAGTACGTCCGAGGCGACACCACCGGTACGCGGCGGCGGCAGCGGTGCCTCCGACGTGGCGAACGGCTCCGGCGCCGACACCGCGTTGGGCCGACGGCCGCCGCGGCCCTCGCCGAGGACCTGCCATCCGTCACGGGTCAGCGTGACGTACGCCCCGCAGCGCAGTCCGTGCAGCGTGCAGGCGTCACGCAGTCCCCACATCCACGCGCCGTCCTCCTCCGTCCAGCGCGCGTCGCCCTCACGGCAGTAGAGCAGTACGGCGGTGCGCACCGGAGTGCGGCGCCGCAGGTCGTGCGGGATGACCCGGCGGAGCTGGGCGAGCAGCGCGTTGCGGAACATCCATCCGTCCGCCGGCGCACGGCGGACGGTGAACGACGCGCTCGCGCACAGCCGTTCGTCCGGGTCGAGCACGGCCACGATCGCGGTCGCCGGCTCGGGACGGTGCCGTGAGTGCAGTCCGCTGACGACCTCCCGCGGATTGCGCAGCAGTGGAATTCCGGCCGAGGCCCACTCCGCGGGTTCGAGCAGGCGGGTGGCGGAGGTGGTGGACGGCGACAAAGATGCCGCCGAGGACGAGGCGAATCCGAAGGTCACGTTCCTCCCTTCGGCTACGCGCCCACACTGCGGGCGGGGTCGGATTCGGGGGAGCGCGCACCGCAGTGAAGCCCTGCCGGGACACGGACGAGCCGTGCGGGGAGCGGACTTCAATTCTTCCTGTCGAACTGGGATGCGGCAACGAGCAATTGGGACCGTCGACCGTTATCGGATGATGCGCGTCCTATATCCCTACCCACAGGGATGCCGGGCGACGCATGGGGCGCACCG
Source organism: Streptomyces sp. JHA26 (assembly GCF_002005565.1). GTDB lineage: Bacteria > Actinomycetota > Actinomycetes > Streptomycetales > Streptomycetaceae > Streptomyces. Next base: position 78,890 of record NZ_BDJC01000017.1, read on the forward strand.
CCCCGGGGGACGTCGGGTGGTCCGGCCCGGTCGTGCGCGCACCGGCGGGCGGTCAGCCCTGCACGGCCAGGACCAGTGGCAACACCCCCGGGGCGCCCGCGCGACGGAGCAGCCGGGCGGCGACCGCGAGGGTCCAGCCGGTCTCCGTGTAGTCGTCCACGAGGAGAACCGGACCCTCCTGACCGCTGAGCGCGCCGGCAAGGGCGGGCGGCACCGTGAGCGTCCCGTCGAGCGCCTTGAGGCGCTGTGCGCTGTTGCTGCGGGACACCGGCTGCGCTTCCCCCGTGTACTCGATCGAACCGAGCAGCGGCAGCCGGCCCACCTCGGCGATGCGCGCACCGAGCGAGTGGATCAGCCGAGGGTGCGAACGCGAGGCGACCGTCACCACGCCGACGGGTCGCGGTGGGGCGCCGGCCGCGCCGGAGGCCCAGCCGGCCGGCCCTTTGGCCCAGTCGGCCAGCACCGTCACGACGGCCTTCGCGACATCGTCCGGCACCGGACCGTCGGGAGCGTGCGCCGCCAGCATCGGGCGCAGCCGGTTGCCCCAGCCGATGTCGGAAAGACGCCCCAACGCGCGCCCCGTCGCCGCCTGCTCGTCGGCGGGGATGCGCCCCTTCAGCCCGACGCCGATCGCCGGGAGGCCGGTCGGCCACATGCGGCGCGGCTCCACCTCGACGCCGGGCCGGCCCAGATCGGCCCGCGCGGCGTCCAGGGCGGCGGGGGAGGTGTCCGCCGTGAAGCGCGGGCCGGCGCAGTTGTCGCAGTGGCCGCAGGGCTTGGCGCCCTCGTCGTCCAGCTGGCGCTGCAGGAACTCCATCCGGCAGTCCGTCGTCGACGCGTAGTCGCGCATCGCCTGCTGTTCGGCCCTGCGCTGCCGCGCGACCCAGTCGTAGCGCTCGGCGTCGTACGTCCACGGCCGGCCGGTCGCGATCCAGCCGCCCTTGACCCGTTTCACCGCGCCGTCGACGTCGAGGACCTTGAGCATGGTCTCCAGACGGGAGCGGCGCAGTTCCACCAGAGGCTCCAGGGCCGGCAGCGACAGGGGCCGCTCGGCGCGCGCGAGGACGTCGAGGGTGCGGCGCACCAGGTCCTCGGACGGGAAGGCCAGCGAGGCGAAGTACTCCCAGATCGCCTCGTCCTCCTGGCCCGGCAGCAGGAGCACCTCGGCGTGATCGACACCGCGTCCGGCGCGACCCACCTGCTGGTAGTACGCGATGGGGGAGGACGGCGAGCCGAGGTGCACCACGAAACCGAGGTCCGGTTTGTCGAAGCCCATGCCCAGCGCCGAGGTGGCGACCAGGGCCTTGACCCGGTTGGCGAGCAGGTCGTCCTCGGCCTGCTGCCGGTCGGCGTTCTCGGTCTTCCCCGTGTAGGAGGCGACGGTGTGGCCGCGCCGGCGGAGGAAGGCGGTGACCTCTTCGGCGGCGGCCACCGTGAGGGTGTAGACGATCCCGGAGCCGGGCAGCTCGTGGAGGTGGTCGGCGAGCCAGGCCATCCGGTGCGCGGCGTCGGACAGCCGCAGCACGTTCAGGCTGAGGCTCTCCCGGTCCAGCGGTCCGCGCAGCACCAACGCGTCCGACGTGCCCCCGGTGCCCAGCTGCTCCGCGACGTCGGCGGTCACGCGCGCGTTGGCGGTGGCGGTCGTCGCGAGGACCGGCACACCGGGCGCGAGATCGGTGAGCATCGTGCGCAGCCGCCGGTAGTCCGGGCGGAAGTCGTGGCCCCAGTCGGAGATGCAGTGCGCCTCGTCCACCACGAGCAGTCCGGTGGCGGCGGCGAGCTCGGGCAGCACCTGGTCGCGGAAGTCGGGGTTGTTGAGCCGCTCGGGGCTCACCAGCAGGACGTCCACCTCGCCCGCGGCGATCTCGTCCCGGACGGCGCCCCACTCCTCGGTGTTGGAGGAGTTGATGGTCCGGGCCCGGATGCCGGCCCGGGCCGCGGCCTCGACCTGGTTGCGCATCAGGGCGAGCAGGGGGGAGACGATCACGGTGGGACCGCTGCCCCGGTCCCGCAGCAGCGCGGTGGCCACGAAGTAGACCGCGGACTTGCCCCATCCCGTGCGCTGGACGACCAGGGCCCGGCGCCGGTCCGCGACCAGTGCCTCGATCGCCAGCCACTGGTCCTCCCGCAGGCGGGCGGCGCCGGAGGGGTCCCCGACGAGGCGGGCGAGGACCGTGTCGGCCGCTGTCCGGAGGTCCGCGTTGTTCGTGTGCTCCATGCGTTCCATACAACAGGACGGGACTGACAGCCGGCGCGACGGGCGGGAGGGACGGGGAGGACGGCGGGCTGAAATGACGTGTCCCTGGTCGAGGTTATCCACAGGCAAAACGGAATGTCGTAGTCCGCGAGATCGTCGGGTCATGACGAACCACAGCGAAACGACCGGACCCGCGGAGAACGGCGGCATCACCGGACCCACCCGACCGGAACGGACGGCGCGGACCTCGTACGACAGCCCTGCCGGCGAGCCCCAGGTGACCCTGCGCACCCCGGCCGAACTGGCGGACGCCCTGCCCTACCTCCTCGGGTACCGCCCCGAGGACAGCATCGTCCTGGTCGCCCTGCGCGACAGGGACGGACGGGGCCGGTTCGGCGGCCGGGCCCGCCTCGGCATCCCCGCGAACGAGGAGGACTGGACGAGCGCGGCCGGGCAGCTGGTCCACGGCCTGGTGACCGGCAGCGAGCGCCGCGGCGCCCGGCCCGAGCAGATGGTCGCCTACCTCTGCCAGGAACCGTCCCGGGGCGAATCCGGCCGGCAGGTGATGGAGCGCCTGCGGCCACTGGCCCAGAAGCTGCGCGTCGAGTGCGGCGCCCTCGACGTACCGGTGGTCGAGGCACTGTGCATCTCGGACGGGCGCTTCTGGTCGTACTGCTGCGACGACGAGTCCTGTTGCCCGACCGAGGGCGTTCCCATGGGACTGGCGGGCACGTCCGTGCTGGCCGCGGCGGCCACCTATGCCGGGATCCAGGTGCGCGGCTCGCTGCGCGAGCTGCGGGCCAGGCTGCTCCCGTGGGAGGACTCCGCGGCACGCGAACAGGAGGCCGCCCTGGACTCCGCCGGCATGACGATCGTCTCCCGGCTTCTCGACGACGCCCGGTGCGCGGGCGTGGCCGAAGAGACGCTCGCCCTGGCCGAGCGGGTCATGCGCCGCCTGGCCGCCGCCCCGCCGGTCTCCGGCGTGTCCGCGGAGGACCTGCGGGACGACCGCCTGCTCGGACACGACGAGGCCGCGGCGTTGATCCTCGGCCTCCAGGACCGTACGACCCGCGACCGCGCGGCCGCGTGGATGGAGGGCGACGAGGCGGGCCCCGCGCTGCGCCTGTGGCGAGCACTGGCCCGCCGCTGCGTCGGACCGTACGGCGAACACGCCGCCGCGCCCCTCACCCTCGCCGGATGGGTCGCCTGGTCCACCGGTGACGAACTGGAGGCCCGAGAAGCCCTGGCCATGGCACTCGGCGCGGACCCCGACTACCTCTTCGCCAGGCTCCTGCACCAGGCGTGCAACGAGGGCCTCGACCCCGAGTCGGTCCGGCGCTGCCTGCGCGCCGAACGCGCCGGCGGCGAACCGGCCGGAACCGGCGGGCCGGACGACGAGGAGCGAGCCGACGGGCCGACGCGTCGCGCGACGGCCGAAGCCCCGGCGGCACCGGAGACGCGCCCGGCCCGTCGCCGCCGGACGCGTTCGGGCGCCGCGGCCGACGCCGCCGTCCGCCGCCGGGTGAGGACGCAGGGCCGTGCGCCGGGGACGGACGCGGTACGTCCCCGGAATCCGGCGGGCGGCGCCCGCCCCGGTGGGACGCGACCGAGCCGTACGCGCCCCCGGGTCTCGGACGGGGAGGTCGCGGGCGGACGGGGGACCTGCCCGGCGGACACGGGTGCGGGGGAGCCCGGAACCGGGGGTGAGTAGACCGCGGGACCGAACGGCGACCGTCGCCGCCGGGACGCAGGCGGCCGGCGACCCGGTGCGGCGGGCGTCCGTCCCGGCGCCGGGCCCTGGGCCCTGGAGGGGCGGCCGGCCTGGTCCGCCCGGCCCTGCTCGAAGAGGCGCCCGACGGACCGTGGCCGACGGCTTGACCTGGCACGACGCGATCCGTATGGATCGGGCCGCGGACGGGGGGCGGACGCCGCACCGGAGTGGACGGCCACCGCAGCGGTCGGCGAAGGGAGTGTTTATCGTCAGGCAGACGACTATGATCGCCGCATGCCCTACGACCCGTCAGCCTTTCCGCCCTTCGCCGTCACCGTGGACCTGGTCGTGCTGACCGTGCGCCGTCACTCCCTGTGCGCGCTGGCGGTGCGCCGGGGCGAGCCGCCGTTCCAAGGGCGCTGGGCCCTGCCCGGCGGCTTCGTGCGGGCCGACGAGGACCTGGCGCAGGCGGCGGCACGGGAGCTGGCCGAGGAGACGGGACTGCGCGTCCACGACCCCGCCGCCCCCGCCCAGGACAACGGCGCCCACCTGGAGCAGTTGGCGACGTACGGCGACCCGAAGCGCGACCCCCGGATGCGCGTGGTCAGTGTCGCGCATCTCGCGCTCGCCCCCGACCTGCCCGCACCCCGGGCGGGCGGCGACGCCGGCGACGCGCGCTGGGCACCGGTCGAGGAGCTGCTGGAGCAGGGCGGCTGCGGCCATGACGGCGAGCCCGTGGCGCCCCTCGCCTTCGACCACGCCCAGATCCTGGCGGACGGGGTGGAACGGGCCCGCTCCAAGATCGAGTACTCGTCACTGGCCACCGCGTTCTGCCCGCCAGAGTTCACCGTCGGCGAGCTGCGCCGTGTCTACGAGGCGGTGTGGAGCGTGGCCCTCGACCCGCGCAACTTCCACCGCAAGGTGACGGGCACCCCGGGCTTCCTCGTGCCCACCGGCGGTACGACCACCCGCCAGGGCGGCCGCCCGGCCCAGCTCTTCCGAGCCGGTGGCGCGACCCTTCTCAACCCCCCGATGCTGCGCCCCGAGGTGTGACGCCGGGACTCGGGACGGGCCCCGGAGCGGACGGCGGACGGCGGACCGGCACGATCGACCCTTATGTACGAAAATGCGCGCGGTGACCGAAAAAAAGGACATTGCGCGCTATCTTGCTGCGAGTGATCCAGGCCTTCGGATTGACCAGCAACCCCCGCAAGGAGCAACCCCCCGCCGTCGACGACGTCTCCTTCGAGGCGCGCGCGGGCCGCGTCACCGCACTGCTCGGAGCCCAGGGCGCGGGCAAGACGACGGTGCTCAGACTCATGCTCGAACTCCAACACGGCCGCGGCATCACCTACTTCAGAGGCCGCCCCCTGCACCGCATCGCCCACCCCTCGCGCGAAGTCGGTGTGCTGCTGGGCGACGTTCCGGGGCATCCGTCCCGCACCGTCCGCGGCCATCTGCGGATGCTGTGCGCGGCTGCCGGCGTTCCCGCCCGGCGTGGTGACGAAGTCCTGGAGTCGGTGGGCCTCGTGAGCCTGCGCGACGAACGCCTCGGCACCCTGGCGCGCGGTATGGACCGGCGCCTCGGCCTGGCCTGCGCGCTGCTGGCCGATCCGCACACCCTGGTGCTCGACGATCCGGCCGGCGCGCTCTCCGCCCGCGAGGCCCGCTGGCTGCACGACGCCCTGCGCGCCCACGCGGCGCAGGGCGGCACCGTCCTGTTCAGCACCTCCGACCCCAAGGAGGCGGCGCGCGCCGCCGACCACGTCGTCACGCTGGAGCAGGGCAGGGTCGTCGCCGACCAGGAGGCCGCGGACTTCTCCCGGACCCGTCTGCGCCCCCGCGTCGCCGTGCGCAGTCCGCACGCGGCCCGTCTCGCCGCCCTCCTGGTCAAGGAGGCCCGCACGGGCCGCCGTTCCGTCGAGGTCGTGCAGGAGAGCGGCAACCGCCTCGCCGTGTACGGCAGTACGTGCGCCGACATCGGCGAGACCGCCTTCCGCCACGGCATCCTTGTGCACCAACTGGCCGACGAGGTGGGTGACATGGGACCGGGAGCGGGCACGTCGCCCGCGGGAGAGGCACGTCCGGTCCGGTGGCACCGGGCCATCGAGGGCGCCCCGTCCCCGGGCCCCCGCCGGGCGACCGGAGCGGGCCCTTCGGCCGCGGGCACCGACGCCCCGGCCGCCGGCACGGCTCCCTCGGCCGCCGGCACGGGCCCCCGGGCCACCGGCACAGATCCCGGGACCACCCGCGTCGATCCGTCGGTCACCGGGACGGACCCCTCGGTCGCCGCCGCCCCCTCGATCCCGGACGCCTGCCTCTCGACCTCTGACAACCGCTCCTCGACCTCAGGCACCCGCCCCTCGGCCCCGGACAACCGCTCCTCGACCTCAGGCACCCGCCCCTCGGCCCCGGACACCCGCCCCTCGCCCGCCGACCTGCGGCACGTGTCCGCCGACGCGCCAAGGACGGCCGGCCCTTACCGGATCCCCAGCCCCGCCGGCGCTCCCCGGGCCGCCGCACCCAGGTCCGCCGCCACCGAACCGCCCCTCCGCGCAGGCGAGCCCGAGCCGGCCTCGGACGAGGCGCCGCCCCCAGGCGTTCAAGCGGGCCCTTCGACTCCCGAGGCGTCCGTGCCGGACGACGCCCCCCGGGCCGGGAGCGACGCCGAACCGGAGGCCGAGGAGACCACCCCGGCGCCGGACGCCTCCCGCACCGCGCCCGTACGCACGGCTCCCGCCTCCCGGGGGGCACCGCCTCCGCGTACCGCGCTCACCCCCGTCGCAGCGGCTGCCGGCCGCCCCCTGTCCCCCCTCCCGCCCCCTCTCTCCGTCCGCTCCGCCCCGAGCCCTCTCCGCCCGCTCAGGTACGAGCTGCGCCGTGCGACCGGCGTCGGCACCGGGTTCTTCATCGGGGGAGTCGTCCTGCTCGTGTCCGCCGTCATCGCCGTGGTCCTCGCCCGCGTCGGACACACCCCGCAGCCACGCCTGCTGGCCGCATGGCCGCGGGAACTGCCGCTGCCGCCCACCGCGCTCGGCGCGGGACTGCTCGGTGCGCTGGCTTTCGGCGACGAGTTCCGTCACCCCGCCCTGGCGGCGGACCGTGGCACCGTGCCCCGCCGACTGGGGCTGCTGGCCGCCAAACTCGTCGTCTCCGCGGCCACCGCGATCGGGCTGGCCGTCCTCACGGTGGGCTGCGACGCCGAGATGCTCCACCTGTTCTACGGCCCTGAGCTCTCGCGGGTTCCCGCCGACTGGCCCGCGCTGGGCGCCGGTTGGCTCGGGCTCTGTGTCGGATGCGCCTGGTCCGGTGTGCTGGCCGCGGGGATCTTCCGGTCCACGACGGCCGGGCTCGCCGCGGTGGTCGCCGTTCCCGTCCTCGTCGTCCCTCTCGTACAAAGGGTCTGGCAGGGTCCGTCCGTGCGGACCGCCGTCGGCTTTCCGATGAGGCTGCGCGAGGTGCTCCTGACGCAGTGGCCCTTCGGCGGACAGCGTTACCTCGGCGAGGTCCTGCGGGTGCTCGCCCAACCCGTGGGCAGCGCACTGACGTTGTCGCTGACCGTTCTGCTCTGCGCATATCTGCTCATGACCCTGCGCGGCAGGGCCCGGTGACAACCGCACGTTCTCTTCCGGTTCGACCGTGTGCGCAACTCCCCCGGGGAAAGCCCATTTCTTTCCGATAAGGCGTCAATTGCGACGGCGTGAGCGATCACCCTTTCGTGTGCTTTTCACCAAAGCCCTCAAGGGAGTTGGGGACGCGGCCGACAAAGGATGCGTGACTACCCTTGCGCACACCATGATGACCGCCGCCCGCTCCGCCGACTCCGACCTCGCGAACTCGGGCGAACTCGACCGCTACCCCTTCGCCGAGGCGCCCGCCGCCGACCGTGTGGGGGTCCCCGCCTGGGAAGGCGTGGAGCCCGAGCTGGGACGGGTGGGCCGGCGCGCCGCGGGCAGCCGCGGACGCGGACTGCACGGGCAACTCGTCCAGCAGCTCGGCCAGATGATCGTTTCGGGCGACCTGGGGGCCGACCGCCCCCTGGTACCGGAGGAGATCGGCCAGCGTTTCGAGGTGTCCCGTACCGTCGTCCGCGAATCGCTCCGTGTCCTGGAGGCCAAGGGCCTGGTCAGTGCCCGCCCGAACGTCGGTACGCGGGTGCGTCCCGTCAGCGACTGGAACCTCCTCGACCCCGACATCATCGAATGGCGTGCCTTCGGGCCGCAGCGCGACGACCAGCGCCGCGAGCTCAGCGAGCTGCGCTGGACCATCGAGCCGCTCGCCGCTCGCCTGGCCGCCGGGCACGGGCGTGAGGACGTCCAGCAGCGGCTGAGCGACATGGTCGGGATCATGGGGCACGCCATGGGGCAGGGCGACGCGCTCACCTTCTCGCGCGCCGATGCCGAGTTCCACACGCTGCTCATCCAGGTCGCCGGCAATCGCATGCTGGGCCACCTCTCGGGGATCGTGTCCGCCGCCCTCCACGTCTCCGGCGGGCCGGTCACGGGCTGTGACCGGCCGAACGACGCCTCGCTGGCGCAGCACGGCCGGATCGTCGACGCCTTGGCGGCCGGGGACGGCGCGGCGGCCGAGTCGGCCATGCGCCAGCTCCTGACCGTCCACCCCGAGGTGGACCGCGTGGTGCCCGCCCCGCGCGAGCACTGACCGCGCTCCACCGGCACGGCGCGCGCCGGCCGCACCGGCTCCCTCCTCCGGTGCGGCCGGCCGGTCCGCCGCCGCCGCGGACCTCGCGGGATCTTCGGGGCCCCGCGAGGTCCGACGGTGTTCCGTTCCGACGGTGTGACGAAACGCTCGGATCCTGTGCGTGGTCGGCCCTGTGCGTGATCGGTCCCGTGCGTGGCCGGTCCCCTGCGCGCTCGGCCTCGTAGGCGGGCGGGAGGCGGTCGGACGGGGACGATTGATGGCCTTCTTTGTCTTCACTTGACCGTTTTTGAGTGCTTACGGGGTGTGACTCGGGCCACGCGGATTGGGCGTAACGCTCGTGGGAACAACACGATGACCTAAGAGGTGACAGCCGCGGAGGGAATACGGACGCCGTTCACGGCGCTGTGCATCTCCCCGGCCCCCGCCCGCGCCGTCGGCCCATCCCCAAGCCGGCGGTCGGCTCCTGTCCGTCGTGGACAGGGCCGGAAGCCGTTTTCCAACGTTCCGAGAGGTTGTTCGTGTCGGCCAGCACATCCCGTACGCTCCCGCCGGAGATCGCCGAGTCCGTCTCTGTCATGGCGCTCATCGAGCGGGGAAAGGCTGAGGGGCAGATCGCCGGCGATGACGTGCGTCGGGCCTTCGAAGCTGACCAGATTCCGGCCACTCAGTGGAAGAACGTACTGCGCAGCCTCAATCAGATCCTCGAGGAAGAGGGTGTGACGCTGATGGTCAGTGCCGCAGAGCCCAAGCGCACCCGAAAGAGCGTCGCAGCGAAGAGCCCGGCCAAGCGCACCGCCACCAAGACGGTCGCGGCGAAGACGGTGACCAGCCGGAAGGTCGCCGCCCCCGCCACCTCGGCGACGCCCTCCGTCGACGCCGCGGTCGAGGAAGAGACGCCGGCCAGGAAGGCGGCGGCCAAGAAGACCACCGCCAAGAAGGCGGCGACGAAGAAGACCACCGCCAAGAAGGCGGTGGCCAAGAAGACGACCGCCAAGAAGGACGAGGGCGATCTCCTCGAGGACGAGGTGATCGAGGAGCCGAAGGGCGCGACCGACGAGCCCGAGGGCACCGAGAACGCGGGCTTCGTGCTGTCCGACGAGGACGAGGACGACGCTCCGGCCCAGCAGGTCGCCGCGGCGGGCGCCACGGCCGACCCGGTCAAGGACTACCTCAAGCAGATCGGCAAGGTCCCCCTGCTCAACGCCGAGCAGGAGGTCGAGCTCGCCAAGCGCATCGAGGCGGGCCTCTTCGCCGAGGACAAGCTGGCGAACTCCGACAAGCTCGCGCCCAAGCTCAAGCGTGAGCTGGAGATCATCGCCGAGGACGGCCGCCGCGCCAAGAACCACCTCCTGGAGGCCAACCTCCGCCTGGTGGTCTCCCTGGCCAAGCGCTACACCGGTCGCGGCATGCTCTTCCTGGACCTGATCCAGGAGGGCAACCTCGGTCTGATCCGCGCGGTCGAGAAGTTCGACTACACCAAGGGCTACAAGTTCTCCACGTACGCCACCTGGTGGATCCGTCAGGCGATCACCCGCGCGATGGCCGACCAGGCCCGCACCATCCGTATCCCGGTGCACATGGTCGAGGTCATCAACAAGCTCGCGCGCGTGCAGCGTCAGATGCTCCAGGACCTGGGCCGCGAGCCCACCCCGGAGGAGTTGGCCAAGGAACTCGACATGACCCCGGAGAAGGTCATCGAGGTCCAGAAGTACGGCCGCGAGCCGATCTCCCTGCACACCCCGCTGGGCGAGGACGGCGACAGCGAGTTCGGTGACCTCATCGAGGACTCCGAGGCCGTCGTCCCGGCCGACGCCGTCAGCTTCACGCTCCTCCAGGAGCAGCTGCACTCCGTCCTGGACACCCTGTCCGAGCGGGAGGCGGGCGTCGTCTCCATGCGGTTCGGTCTCACCGACGGTCAGCCGAAGACCCTCGACGAGATCGGCAAGGTGTACGGCGTCACGCGCGAGCGCATCCGCCAGATCGAGTCGAAGACCATGTCGAAGCTGCGTCACCCGTCGCGCTCCCAGGTGCTGCGCGACTACCTCGACTAGGCAACGGCCGCACGTCCCGCCGAGGCGGGCGTACGACCGGCGAGGCCCGGTTCCCCCGGTGGGGGACCGGGCCTTCGTGCTGACCAGCGGGTGCGAGGCGCGACGGGGTGGATCACTCTGGGTGTTCCCTGACCACCCCTCAGTGAGGAGTCTGCATGCGTCGCCTCTTTGCCCGGGCAATGACCCGGCCGCTCGTCCTGGCGGCCGTGGCGACCGCGATACCGCTGGCGTCCGCCGCCCCCGCCACTGCCTCCGCCGTCACCGACAGCATCGTCGTCGGGGGTTTTCCGGTCGACGTGTCCGACAGCCCGTGGACCGTGGCCCTGTCCAGCCGTGACCGGTTCGGAGGTACGCGGGCGGGGCAGTTCTGCGGAGGAGTCGCCGTCGGCCGGACCACCGTGCTCACGGCGGCCCACTGCCTGAGCGAGGGAGTCCTGGGATCCCCGCCCGAACAGGTGCGTGACCTGAAGGTCATCGCGGGACGCACGGACCTGCTCTCGGACGAGGGGGACGAGATCCCCGTGCGCGGCGTCTGGGTGAACCCGGCGCACGACGACGTCAGCAACGCCGGGGACTTCGCCGTCCTCACCCTCTCCCGGGACCTCCCCGCCGGCTCGGTCATAGGCATGGCGGCCGAGGGGGACCCCGCGTACGGGCCGGAGACCGCGGCGATGGTCTACGGGTGGGGGGACATCTCGGGCGCGGGGGACTACGCCAACAGCCTGCGGGCGTCACGCGTGCGCGTACTGCCCGACGCCCTCTGCGCACGGGCGTATCCGGGGGGCGGTGACGGAAAGTACCTGCCCAGCAGCATGCTGTGCGCCGGGGAGGAAGCGGGCGGTCGTGACGCGTGCCAGGGGGACAGCGGGGGGCCGCTGGTCGCCCAGGGGAGACTCATCGGGCTCGTGTCCTGGGGGAACGGGTGCGGACGCCCCGGCAACCCCGGGGTGTACACGCGCGTCTCCGCCGCTCTGCGGGCGCTGGGCTGGGACAGGGCCCCGCACCGGCACCAGGGCGCCTGACGCGCTTCGAAGGGCCCACCGGGCAACGAGTGCGGGCGGCCGCCTCCGTGTCGGAGGCGGCCGCCCGTCTGTTCGGCCTGTGCCGAGTCGCTCGTCGTTGGGCGCGCAGCGTCAGCGGTCTTCCTCGGGGGAAGACTCGTCAGCGGTCTTCCTCGGAGGAAGACTCGGGAACGGCCGTCAGCCGCTCCGTCTCGTCCTGTATCTCAGCGGCGATCTTCTTGAGTTCCGGCTCGAACTTGCGACCGTGGTGGGCGCAGAAGAGCAGCTCTCCGCCGCTCAGCAGGACGACGCGCAGGTACGCCTGGGCGCCGCAGCGGTCGCAGCGGTCGGCGGCCGTCAGCGGGCTCGCGGAAGTCAGAACAGTAGTCACGTCGCCTCTTCTCTAGCTCGACGAGCTGTCGTACCAGGGTCAACATCCAACCAGCCCCAAAACGTTCCCGCTCGAGGCTTTTCCTCGAAAAAATTTCTTCCGAGTGGCCGGCTGTTGCCGGTTGGCGGCGAATGTGCCGTATTGCGTGTCTCTGTGTCGTACGGGTTCGCGCAGTCGGTCAGTGGGTCGGTCCCGCCGGCTGGGTTGCCGGTTTGTTCATGAGGACGTGCCCGGAGCCTAAATGGTTCATGCCTCGAAGGGAACGTGATGTGTACTTCACTCCATCGAGGTATCGAACAAGTATACGACCGTGGACTAGGCTGAGTCTTCCGCGAGGGTGGCGTTACACCGGCTCTACCAGGCCTCGGTACCCTCTGACCGGTGAACCGAGCCGCGCCCTTACCCAGCGGGGCCCCATCTGAAATTCAGCGAGGAGCGAACCGCGTGACCGCCGAGACGTCCGTGCCGTCCACTGCGCTGCTGGCAGGAGCAGACCGGGACGGATCCAACTACACCGCGCGGCACCTGCTCGTCCTCGAGGGGCTCGAGGCCGTACGCAAGCGTCCGGGCATGTACATCGGATCGACCGACAGCCGTGGCCTGATGCACTGCCTGTGGGAGATCATCGACAACTCCGTCGACGAGGCCCTCGGAGGCTACTGCGACCACATCGAGGTGATCCTCCACGACGACGCGTCGGTGGAGGTCCGGGACAACGGCCGGGGCATCCCGGTCGACATCGAGCCCAAGACCGGTCTGTCCGGTGTCGAGGTCGTCATGACCAAGCTGCACGCCGGCGGCAAGTTCGGCGGCGGCTCGTACGCCGCCTCCGGCGGTCTGCACGGCGTCGGCGCGTCCGTGGTGAACGCCCTGTCCGCCCGGCTCGACATCGAGGTGGACCGCGGCGGGCACACCCACGCCATCAGCTTCCGGCGCGGGGTCCCGGGCGCGTTCACGGGCGCGGGCCCGGACGCCGGGTTCGAGGCCGGGAGCGGGCTGCGCAAGGCCAAGAAGATCCCCAAGAGCCGTACCGGCACGCGCGTGCGGTACTGGGCCGACCGGCAGATCTTTCTCAAGGACGCCAAGCTCTCCCTGGAGACGCTGCACCAGCGCGCCCGCCAGACCGCGTTCCTGGTGCCCGGGCTGACGATCGTCGTCCGCGACGAGTTCGGTCTCGGCGACGGCGGCAGCAAGGGCGAGGAGTCCTTCCGCTTCGACGGCGGCATCAGCGAGTTCTGCGAGTTCCTGGCCAGCGACAGGCCCGTCTGCGACGTCCTCCGCTTCAGCGGACAGGGCAACTTCAAGGAGACCGTCCCGGTCCTCGACGAGTACGGGCAGATGACGCCCACCGAGGTCACCCGCGAGCTCGGGGTCGACGTCGCGATGCGCTGGGGCACCGGGTACGACACCACGGTCAAGTCGTTCGTCAACATCATCGCCACGCCCAAGGGCGGCACCCACGTCGCCGGCTTCGAGCAGGCGGTCGCCAAGACGATGAACGAGGTGCTGCGGGCCAAGAAGCTGCTGCGCGTGGCCGAGGACGACATCGTCAAGGACGACGCCCTGGAGGGGCTCACGGCGGTCGTGACGGTCCGCCTCGCCGAGCCGCAGTTCGAGGGGCAGACCAAGGAGGTCCTCGGCACCTCGGCGGCCCGGCGCATCGTGAACAACGTGATCAGCAAGGAACTCAAGGCGTTCCTCACCTCGACCAAGCGCGACGCCGCCCAGCAGGCCCGCGTGGTCATGGAGAAGGCCGTCGCCGCGGCCCGCACCCGCATCGCCGCCCGCCAGCACAAGGACGCCCAGCGCCGCAAGACGGCCCTGGAGTCCTCCTCGCTGCCCGCGAAACTCGCCGACTGCCGCAGCGACGACGTCGACCGCAGCGAGCTGTTCATCGTCGAGGGCGACTCCGCACTGGGCACGGCGAAGCTCGCCCGGAACTCCGAGTTCCAGGCTCTGCTGCCGATCCGCGGCAAGATCCTCAACGTCCAGAAGTCGTCCGTGACGGACATGCTGAAGAACGCCGAGTGCGGCGCGATCATCCAGGTCATAGGAGCCGGGTCGGGCCGCACCTTCGACCTCGACGCGGCCCGCTACGGCAAGATCATCATGATGACCGACGCCGATGTGGACGGCTCCCACATCCGGACGCTGCTCCTGACCCTGTTCCACCGCTACATGCGGCCCATGGTCGAGGCCGGCCGGGTCTTCGCCGCGGTGCCGCCCCTGCACCGCATCGAGCTCAGCCAGCCGAAGAGGGGCCAGGACAAGTACGTCTACACGTACTCGGACCGCGAGCTGCGCGACAAGCTCATGGAGTTCCAGACCAAGGGCATCCGGTACAAGGACTCCATCCAGCGGTACAAGGGCCTCGGCGAGATGGACGCCGACCAGCTGGCCGAGACCACCATGGACCCGCGCCGCCGCACCCTGCGCCGGATCAACCTGACCGATCTGGAAGCCGCCGAGCAGGTCTTCGACCTGCTGATGGGCAACGACGTCGCCCCCCGCAAGGAGTTCATCTCCAACTCGGCGGCGACGCTGGACCGGTCGCGCATCGACGCCTAGGGCTTCCCCCGGATCCGGCCCCCGTCTCCCGGACGGGGGCCGGATCCGTGTGACCACCAGCGGGGTGAGTCACCTGATGGGGTGAAGTGGATGAGGAAGAAGAGTCAGGGATCTTCCCGTTCTGTCCATCCTTGGGCATGCAGTCAAGCAACGATCGCCCCCGCGACGCCGGGGACGGCCCCGATGTCGCGGTCGACCACCGCGAGGTCCGGGACCGGGCCGGTGCCGAGGCATCCGCGAGCCCGAGGTACGACGACCCCTGGTACGACGCCCTCGCCTCCGGCTGGGGCGAGCCGGCGGGCGTGGGAGCCCCCCTGGCGGCGGTGCCCCCGCCGCGCCCGGGAGCGGCGGGCAAGGCCCCTCGGGGCACGGCCGACGTGTACCTGGAGGTGCAGCGCAGCCAGGCCTTCCAGGAGGTCCGCAGCAGGTACCGGAGGTTCGTGGTGCCGGCGGTCGCCGCCTTCTTCGTGTGGTACGTGGCCTACGTGGTGACCGCCACGGCGGCGCCCGCACTGATGGCCCGTCCGGTGGCCGGGGCCGTGAACGTGGCGATGCTGGCGGGGCTCGGACAGTTCCTCACGACCTTCCTGCTCACCTGGGCGTACGCCCGGCACGCCCGGCTGCGCAGGGACCGTGCCGCGCTCGAACTGCGCTGGGACACCCAGGAACTGACCCGCGGCGTCCGAGGCGGTGCCTCATGACGGGCGACCACCAGACGCTGGCCCTGATGCTGTTCAGCACCTTCGTCGCCGTCACCCTGGGGATCACGACGTGGGTGAGCCGCCACCGGCACGGATCGGCGGAGGAGTTCTACGCGGGGGGCCGCCTCTTCTCCCCGATGGAGAACGGTTTTGCCATCGCGGGCGACTACATGTCCGCCGCTTCCTTCCTGGGCATCTCCGGCCTCATCGCGCTCCACGGCTACGACGGCATGCTCTACTCGGTGGGCTTCCTGGTCGCCTGGCTCGTCGTGCTGTTCCTGGTCGCCGAACTCGTCCGCAACTGCGGCAGGTTCACCCTCGCGGACGTCGTGGCCGCGCGCATGAGGGAACGGCCGGTGCGGATCGCGGCCGGCACCTCCTCGGTCACCGTGTCCGTCCTCTACCTGGTGGCACAGATGGTGGGTGCGGGCAGCCTGGTCGCGCTGCTGCTCGGGGGCACGGGCGACGCGGCGCGGACCTGGACCGTCATCGGCGTCGGCGCGCTGATGGTGATCTACGTGTCGTTGGGCGGGATGCGGGCCACCACCTGGATCCAGATCGTGAAGGCCGTTCTGCTGCTCGGCGGCACCGTGGCGCTGACCGCGCTCGTCCTGGTGCGCTTCCACGGCGACGTCGACCGGCTGCTGCGCACGGCGGCCGAGCGCAGCGGTCACGGCGAGGCGTTCCTGGCCCCCGGACTGGCGTACGGCGGTGACTGGACCTCCCGCCTCGACTTCATCAGCCTCGGACTGGCGCTGGTCCTGGGCACGGCCGGGCTGCCGCACATCCTGTCCCGCTTCTACACCGTGCCCACCGCCCGCGCGGCGCGGCGGTCGGTGGTCTGGTCGATCGGTCTCATCGGCGGTTTCTACCTGATGACGATCGTGCTCGGTTTCGGTGCCGCCGCCGTCGTCGGGCCGGACGCCGTCCGCGCGTCGAACGCGGCGGGCAACACCGCGGTGCCGCTGCTGGCGCTCGACCTCGGCGGCGGAGCGGACTCCACCGGCGGCACGGTCCTGTTCGCGGTCGTCGCCGCCGTCGCCTTCGCCACCATCCTCGCGGTGGTCGCCGGCATCACCCTGGCCTCCTCGGCGTCCGTGGCGCACGACCTGTACGCGTCCCTGCGGCGCCGTGACGCCGAGCCGCGCAGCGAGGTCGCCGTGGCGCGCGTCGCCGCCGTCGGCATCGGCGCCGTCGCGATCGCCCTCGGGCTGCTCGCCCGCGACCTCAACGTCGCCTTCCTGGTGGGACTGGCCTTCGCCGTCGCCGCTTCCGCCAACCTGCCGGTGCTGCTCTACTCACTGTTCTGGCACCGCTTCACCACACGCGGCGCCGTGTGGGCGGTCTACGGCGGGCTGGTCCCGGCCGTGGTGCTCGTGCTGCTGTCGCCGGTGGTGTCGGGCAGCGCGCAGTCGCTGTTCCCGGGCACCGATTTCCAGTACTTCCCGCTGCAGAACCCCGGCCTCGTCTCGATCCCGCTGGGCTTCGTCGCGGGCTGGCTCGGCACGGTCACCTCGACGGAGGTCGCCGACGAGGCCAGGCACGCCGAGACGGAAGTGCGGTCGCTGACGGGGGCGGGCGCCGTGTGAGCCGGGGACGGCCGTCTCCGCCCGCCCGGGCGACGCCCGGCTCCCTCAGGCGCGGGTGGCCCACCGGTAACGGTGTTCCGGACGGCCGGCGTCGCCGTACTTGAGGGTCAGCCTGGCCCGTCCCGTGCGCTCCAGGAGCTTCAGGTAACGCTGGGCGGTCTGGCGGCTCACCCCGGTCCGCTCGGCGATCTCCTGGGCGGACAGCGGCCCGTCGGCGCTCATCAGGCACTGGCGCACCAGCTCGGCGGTGGTGGGGGAGTGCCCCTTGGGCAGTGCCGGCTCCGACGGCGCGGACAGGGCGCCGAAGATGCGGTCCACCTCCGCCTGTTCCGCCTCGCCACCGCCGTCGAGGGTGCGGCGCAGCTCCGCGTAGGCCTCCAGCTTGACACGCAGGCCCGCGAAGGCGAACGGCTTGACCAGGTACTGCAGGGCGCCCTGGCGCATCGCCGCCTGGACGGTCGCCACGTCCCGCGCCGCCGTCACCATGATCACGTCGGTCTGGTGACCGCGTCGCCGCATCTCCTGGACGACCTCCAGACCGGTCCGGTCGGGCAGGTGGTGGTCCAGCAGGATC
The DNA here is from genome assembly GCF_002005565.1 of Streptomyces sp. JHA26. Lineage (GTDB taxonomy): Bacteria > Actinomycetota > Actinomycetes > Streptomycetales > Streptomycetaceae > Streptomyces. The sequence continues at coordinate 96,335 of NZ_BDJC01000017.1, forward strand.
AGGTCCAGGCGGGGCAGGTCCTCCACGCGGCGCAGCGCCTCCGCCGCGCTGTGCGCCTCGCCGGCCACGTGAAAGCCCGGCACCTTCTCGACGTAGGCGGCGTTGACCCGCGCGACCCGCGTGTCGTCGTCCACGACCAGGACCTCGATCATCGGGAATCCTCCTCGACGGCGGTGTTCACGGGGACGGTGCGGCCGGGACCGGGACGGGCGGGGGCGGTGGGCGCGGGCTCCGGGTCCGCCTCGGTCAGCGCCTCGGGCAGGACGACGACGAACTCCGCTCCGCCCCCGTGCGCCGCGCGGACGACGGCGCTGCCTCCCTGCCGCTGCGCGAGCCTGCGCACCAGGGACAACCCGATGCCGCGCCGGCGGTGCGCCGGCGGTTCCTTGGTGGACCAGCCCTCCGTGAACACCAGCTCGCGGTGTTCCGCGGGGACTCCCGGCCCCGTGTCGCGCACCGTGAGCGTCACGGCGCGGCCCTCCGCGCACAACTCGACCTCCACGCGCGCGTGCCGTGTGCCCGCCACGGCGTCCAGCGCGTTGTCGACCAGGTTGCCGACGACCGTGACGAGCCCCCTCGGGTCGACCAGGCAGTCCGGCAGCCGCGTCCGGTCCGACACCCACAGGACGACCTGGCGCTCGGCCGCGACGGTCGCCTTGCCGACCAGCAGGGCGGCGAGCAGCGGGTCCCGGATCCGCTCGGTGATCTGCTCCGCGGTGGCCCGGTGGTCGCCGACCACCTCGCCGACGAACTCCACGGCGTCGTCGTACATCTCCAGCTCCAGCAGCCCCAGCAGCGTGTGCATGCGGTTGGCGTGCTCGTGGTCCTGTGCGCGCAGGGCGTCGATCAGGCCACGCGTCGAGTCCAGTTCCCGGCCGAGCTGCTCCAGCTCGGTGCGGTCGCGCAGGGTGGCGACGGCGCCGCCGTCGTCGGTGGGCATCCGGTTGGCGACCAGGACCCGCTGGCCGCGCACGGTCAGCAGGTCGGTGCCGGTCACCCGCCCGGCCAGGACGTCGGCGGTGCGGCCCGCGCCGAGCGCCTCGTCGGGGGAACGGCCGACGGCCTCCGAGCCGATGCCCAGCAGGCGCTGCGCCTCGTCGTTGAGGAGCCGGATCCGGCCGCCGCGGTCCAGGGCGACGACGCCCTCCCGGATGCCGTGCAGCATGGCCTCGCGCTCCGCGAGCAGCCCCGCGATGTCCGAGAAGGCCAGGTCCCGGGTCTGCCGCTGGACCCGGCGCGCGATGAGCCAGGCGGCCAGCGCGCCGACGGCCAGGGCGCCTCCGGCGTAGGCGAACAGCCCGGGAACGGCGTGGAGCAGCCGGGCCCTGACACTGTCGTACGCGATGCCCACCGAGACCGCCCCGACGATGCGGCCGTCGCCGTCGCGCAGGGGGACCTTGCCGCGCGCGGAACGGCCCAGGGTGCCGTCGTCGATCTCCATGACCTCACGGCCGGCCAGGGCCTGTCCGGGATCGGTGGACACGACCGAGCCGATCCGCGCCGGGTCGGTGTGCGACCAGCGCACTCCCTGCCGGTCCATCACGACGACGTACTCCGCGCTGGTCGCCTCACGGATCCGCTCCGCCTCCCGCTGCACCGGGTTGTCCGGCGTCGGCGGGGTGCCGCGCAGGTCCCGGACGATCTGCTGCTGCTGCGCGGTGGTCTGCGCGATCGCGAGGGCCCGGCGCATCGCCTGGTCGTCCAGCTGGTCACCGAGTGGTGCCAGGAACAGCCCGGTCGCGAGCACCGCGACTCCCGCGGCGATCGCCAGCTGCATCAGCAGCACCTGGGAGAACACCCGCCGCGGCAGGCCGAGGCGCAGACGGCGAACGGGGGGAGTGGAGCTCATACCCATGACGGTACGTGGGGGCCACGACGTGCCGTGGCGGGATGTGGTGCGGATCTCGCGCGCGGCGCCCCGCGAGGCGCGCGGGCGGGCGCACGGCCGACGCTTCCGGTGTCCGGCCCCGGGCCTCAGCTCGCCAGTGCCGTCACCGTCAGCTCACGGACCGCCGTGACCTCCATCCGGGCCGGGGAGCCGAGCACCGACGTCCCGCAGCTCTCCGGGCGGGCCGGCAGTGACGCGCCCTGGGCGACGGTGACCCGCCAGTGCCGCCCGTCGGCGTGGGCCACGGTCACCTCCCAGCGCGGGGCGTGGCCGTCGGTGCGGACGACGCTCAGCACCTGTGCGGCGTCCTCGCCCAGCGCCGTGCGCACGGCCAGTTCGGCCGCCTGGCCGGGCCGGTCCCACGCGGAGCTCCCGCGGCAGTTGTCCACCACGATCCGACCGTCCCGGACGCCGCGCAGGATGTCCCTGACGTCGTCGGCCCGGACCCTGCCGTACGCGTATCCGTGCGGCAGGACGAGCACCGTGGGTGAGAAACGGTGCCCGCCGAGGTGGGTGACCTCCCAGACGCCCTCGGCCCCGGAGGCGGCGAGCTCGGCAGCCAGGGGACGGCCGAGGAGGGCGCAGCAGCGGTCGCGCTTCCCGTTGGTGCAGACGAGGACGAGGGGATCGCCGGTGTGGGGGGCGCCCGTGAGCACCGAGCCGAAGGAACGGTGCTCGCCCCTGCCGAGCGCGGCGAAATCGAGGTCGAGCAGCCGGCGGGGGTCCGTGAGCGTGGCGCCGTGCAGCCACGCGTTCCCCGGCGTGGTGTGGGCCGCGTACACCCGGCGGTCCGCGGGGGTGCGGCGGTCCGCGTGGCGGCCGGGACGGCGGATGAGCGCGATGCGTACGCCCGTCCCCTTCACGGCCGCCTCCAGGGCGCGGCCCAGCGCGGGGTCCAGGTGGCTCGAAGTGAGCGCCTTCGCCCCCCAGGGGCCGGGCTGCTCCAGCAGCAGCCAGGTCCTCGCGACCGGTGCCGTTCCCGAAACGGGCTCGTCGAGGTCCCGGGAGACGGTTGAGCACGTACTCACAGAGGTGAGCCTAACCTGAGTCGGCTCGCGATGACTTCCAGCCGCGCTCGCGAGCTACTCCGGCAGGGGCTGCGGCGGCCGCGGGCCCGAGTACAGACCGCTGGGTCGCATGCGCAGCGGCCGTTCCCCGTACTCCTCCAGCGCGTGTGCGATCCAGCCCGCCGTACGGGCCACCGCGAAGATGGTCTCGGCGGCGCTCGCGGGCATGCCGGACGAGACGGTGAACACGGCGAGGGCCAGGTCGACGTTGGCGTGCAGCGGGGTGTGGCGGGCGGTGGTGGCCACCACTTCGCGGGCCGCGGCGAGGGCGGGTGCGGCGCCGGGGAGGTCCTCCAGGAGGGTGAACAGGGCTCGCGCGCGGGGATCCTCGCCGGAGTAGAGCCGGTGGCCCAGTCCCGGGATCCGGCGGCCGGCCCGCAGCTCCTCCGCGATCACCGGCGCCGCGCTGCCCTGGTCGAGCACCTCCAGCAGTATCCGGTGGGCGAGCCCGCCGGCCGCGCCGTGCAACGGGCCCTCGATCACGCCGAGCCCGGCGGACACGGCCGCGTACGCGTGCGCCCGCGCCGACGCGGCGACCCGCACCGCGAGCGTGGAGGCGGCCAGGTCGTGGTCGACGAGCAGGGAGAGCGCGGTGTCGAGGACGCGCAGCGACGCCTCGTCGGCGGCACGCCCGCTGAGCCGCGTCCACAGCCGGTGGGCGAGCGGGCCCCGGCCGGCGTGCTCGTGCTCGGGCAGCACGGGCGGCAGCGCGGCGACCAGGGTGGGGATGAGGACGCGGGCGGTGCCCAGCACGGCGTCCTCGGACAGGTCGAAGCGCAACGGGTCCGCGGCCGCGGCGGCGATGGCCGCGACGCGTAGCCGGTCGGCGGGGCCGGCGTGTTCGGGCAGGGCGCCGACGGCCCGGCGGGCGACCGCCACCGACTCCTCCGGCGCGGTGAAGGAGACGCCGGGGCGCAGCCGCCCCGTCCACAGCCACTCGGCGGTCTCCTCGTAGCCGTGGCGCAGGGCGAGGTCCACCGCGTCGACGCCCCGGTAGTAGTACCGGTCCTTCTCGATGAGCGTGATGCGGGTGCGGACGGCCAGTTCCTGTCCCGAGGCCTGGGTCGTGCCGGTGCCGCCGCTGTCGCGCCGGTTGCGACGGGCCAGTGCCCGCACCTCCTGGGCGTCGAAGGTGCTGCCCCGGCCGCCGGGCGCACGGCGGCTGTCGAGCTGGCCGCGGCTGACGTAGGCGTACACGGTCTCGGGCTTCACGCCCAGCAGCTCGGCGGCCTCCCGGGTGGTCAGGCGCTGCTCGGTGGCGGCGGGCCGGCCGGGTTCTTGATCGCGCATGGGGGTCACCGTATCGATCCTCGGGGTGGATTCTTGCTGCACATTGATTCAATCAATGTTGACAGACAGATAGTCAACTATAGACAGTTGCATTGAGTTCAGGGAGGAAAACATGTCTGTCAACGTGCCGCGAGGACTCGCGGGTGTCGTGGTCACCGACACCGAGGTCGGTGACGTCAGAGGGCGCGAGGGCTTCTACCACTACCGGCAGTACTCGGCCGTCGAACTGGCGCGGACGCGGACCTTCGAGGACGTCTGGCACCTCCTGGTCCACGGTGAACTGCCGGACGCCCGGCGCGGTGCCGCCTTCGCCGCCGAGACCGCGGCGCTGCGGCGGCTGCCCGACGAGGTGAGGACCGCGCTGCCCGCCGTCGCCGCGGCCGGCGGACGCTCCGGCCCACTGGCCGGGATGCGCACGGCGCTGTCGCTGCTGGGCGCGGCCGAGGGCTTCAGGCCGGTGTACGACCTGGACGCCGACCGGCGCCGCCAGGACACCCTCGTGGCCGCCGCGGCCGTACCGACGCTGCTCACCGCGCTGTACCGGCTCGGACGGGGGCTCGACCCCGTGGAGCCGCGCGAGGACCTGCCGTACGCGGCGAACTACCTGTACATGCTGACCGGCACGGAGCCGGACGAGCGGCGCACCCGGGCGGTCGAGCAGTACCTCGTCTCCACCATCGACCACGGCTTCAACGCGTCGACGTTCACCGCACGGGTCATCGCCTCGACGGGCGCGGACGTGGCGGCCTGCCTCGCCGGAGCGGTGGCGGCGCTGTCCGGGCCGCTGCACGGCGGGGCGCCGAGCCGGGCCCTGGACACCCTGGACGCGATCGGCACACCCGAGCGCATCGACCCCTGGATCCGTGAGCGGGTGCTCGCCGGTGACCGCATCATGGGCTTCGGCCACGCCGTCTACCGCACGGAGGATCCCCGCTCCCGGCTGCTGCGCGAGGTGGCGCAGGGGTTCGGCGGCCCGCGCGTGGAGTTCGCGGTCGAGGTGGAGCGGCAGGTGGAGGCGATCCTCGCGGAACTGAAACCCGGGCGGGAACTGCACACGAACGTCGAGTTCTACGCGGGCGTGGTCATGGAGCTGTGCGGTCTGCCGCGCGAGATGTTCACGCCGACGTTCGCGGCGGCGCGGGTGGTGGGCTGGAGCGCGAACATCCTGGAGCAGGCGGGCGACTCGAAGATCATCCGCCCGGCGGCGCGGTACGTGGGGCCTCCGGCGCCGGTCGGGGTGCCCGCGGCGGCCTGAGAAGGGCGGGCCGGGAAGAACGCGATCGTCCGGTCCTGGGCTACCTCACCTGCTCGTATCCTGAACAGGCAGTTCCGTTCCGCGGGCACTCGGGCCGCGGGCCGGCGTACGCGCAGGTGAGAGAGAGGACGTGTGGTGGGGCAGTGCCCGACTTCCCGGCGGATCCCGGTCGTCGTACTCGCCGGGTTCCTCGGCTCCGGAAAGACCACCCTGCTCAATCACCTCCTGCACCGCAGCGGGGGCAGCCGGATCGGTGCCATCGTCAACGACTTCGGTTCCATCGAGATCGACGCGATGGCCGTGGCCGGCGCCCTCGGCGACTCCACCGTCTCGCTCGGCAACGGGTGCCTGTGCTGTGCCGTCGACGCCGGTGAACTTGACGGCTACCTGGAGCGGCTGGCCCGGCCCGACGCCGGCGTCGACGTCATCGTCATCGAGGCCAGCGGTCTCGCCGAGCCGCAGGAGCTGGTACGCATGCTGCTCGCCAGCGAACAGCGGGAGATCGTGTACGGCGGCCTCGTCGAGGTCGTCGACGCCGCCGAGTTCGACGCCACGCGAGCCAGGCACCCGGAGATCGACCGGCACCTGGCGCTGGCCGACCTCGTGGTGGTCAACAAGACCGACCGGGTCCCGGACGCCGAGCGCGTCCTCGCCCTCGTCCGCTCCCTCGCCGACCGCGCGGCCGTCCTCCCCGCGGCCTACGGACGCATCGACCCCGAGTTCCTCTTCGACTGCCGGCCCGGCGAGGAGCGCATCGGGCAGCTGTCCTTCGACGACCTGCACGACCATTCCCCGGACGACGCCCACCCCGGCCATCTGCACACCGCCTACGACAGCGTGTCCTTCGTCTCCGACGTGCCCCTCGACCCGCGCCGGCTGATGCGGTTCCTGGACGGCCGGCCCGAGGGCCTGTACCGGATCAAGGGCCACGTCGACTTCGGACCGCACGACCGGCGCAACCGGTACGCCGTCCACGCCGTCGGACGGTTCCTGCGCTTCTACCCGCAGCCCTGGGCGTCCGCCGAGCCGCGCCTCACCCAACTCGTCCTGATCGGCACCGGCATCGACGCGACCGTGCTCGGCAAGGAGCTCGACGCGTGCCGCAGCGACGCCCTCCACGCCGACGAACACGGCATGTGGGGCGTCCTGCGCTACGTACCGGACCCGGAGGACGGTGACCCCGGGCCGGACGGTGACCCGGCGGAGCCGAGCGGCGGGGAGCCGCCGCTCACGTCCTAGGCGGGACCCGCCACCACCGCCACCGTCTTCGGCAGCGACACGCCCGAGCCGTCGCGGCGCGGGTCGAGGTCCGGAAGCTGGGCCGGGGTGCCGTTCTTCTGCGAGGCCCGTGCCGGGGCCGGGCCCGCCCAGGCCAGGGCCAGGCAGTCCTCGCCCTTCAGGAACCGCTGGCAGCGCACGCCGCCCGTGGCGCGGCCCTTGCGCGGGTACTGGTCGAACGGCGTCAGTTTGGCCGTGGTCTGGACGGAGTCGTCCAGCGTGCCGCGTGAACCCGCGATCGTGAGGACGACCGCGTCCGCCGCCGGGTCCACCGCCGTGAAGGAGATGACCTTGGCGCCCTCGGCGAGCTTGATGCCCGCCACACCGCCCGCCGGGCGGCCCTGGGGACGGACCTGCGAGGCCTGGTAGCGCAACAGCTGTGCGTCGTCCGTGATGAAGACCAGGTCCTCCTCGCCGGTGCGCAGCTCGGCCGCGCCGACGATCCGGTCACCCTCCTTGAGCGTGATGACCTCCAGCTCGTCCTTGTTGGACGGGTAGTCGGGTACCACGCGCTTGACGATGCCCTGCTCCGTGCCAAGGGCCAGACCCGGCGAGGACTCGTCCAGCGTGGTCAGGCAGACGACCGTCTCGTCGTCCTCCAGGGACACGAACTCCGCCAGCGGCGCGCCGCCCGACAGGTTCGGCGCGGGCTGCGGTTCCGGGAGCTGGGGCAGGTCGACCACGTTCACCCGCAGCAGCCGCCCGCCGGACGTCACCACGCCGATCTCGCCGCGGGCCGTGGCCGGCACCGAGGACACGATCAGGTCGTGCTTGACGCGCTTGGCGCGGGCGTCCGTGACGAGGGGCTCGTCGTTCACCGTGCGGGCCAGCAGGCCCGTCGAGGACAGCAGCACCCGGCACGGATCGTCCGCCACCTGGAGCGGAACGGCGGCCACCGGGGCGCCGGCCGACTCCAGCAGGAGCGTGCGCCGGTCGGTGCCGAACTTCTTGGCCACGGCCGCCAGCTCGGCGGAGACCAGCTTGCGCAGCTCGGCGTCCGACTCGAGGATCCGCGTCAGCTCCTCGATCTCCGCGTCGAGCCGGTCCTTCTCCGCCTCGAGCTCGACGCGGTCGTACTTGGTCAGCCGGCGCAGCGGCGTGTCCAGGATGTACTGGGTCTGGACGTCGCTCAGCGAGAAGCGGTCCATCAGGCGCTGCTTGGCCTGCGCCGAGTTCTCGCTGGAGCGGATGAGGCGGATGACCTCGTCGATGTCGATCAGCGCGGTGAGCAGGCCCTCGACCAGGTGGAGGCGGTCACGGCGCTTGGTGCGCCGGAACTCGCTGCGCCGCCGTACGACGTCGAAGCGGTGGTCGAGGTAGACCTCCAGCAGCTCCTTGAGGCCCAGGGTGAGGGGCTGGCCGTCGACCAGGGCGACGTTGTTGATGCCGAAGGACTCCTCCATCGGCGTCAGCTTGTACAGCTGCTCCAGGACGGCCTCGGGCACGAAGCCGTTCTTGATCTCGATGACCAGACGCAGTCCGTGCTCGCGGTCGGTGAGGTCCTTGACGTCCGCGATGCCCTGGAGCTTCTTCGAGCCGACCAGGTCCTTGATCTTCGCGACGACCTTCTCCGGGCCGACCGCGAAGGGCAGCTCGGTGACGACGAGGCCCTTGCGGCGGGCCGTCACGGTCTCCACGGACACCGTCGCGCGGATCTTGAACGTGCCGCGGCCCGTCTCGTAGGCGTCCCGGATGCCGGGCAGGCCGACGATCCGGCCGCCGGTGGGCAGGTCGGGGCCCGGAACGTGCTTCATCAGGGCGTCGAGGTCGGCGTTCGGGTACCGGATCAGGTGCCGGGCGGCCGCGATCACCTCGCGCAGGTTGTGCGGCGGCATGTTCGTGGCCATGCCGACCGCGATGCCGGAGGCGCCGTTGACCAGCAGGTTCGGGAAGGCGGCGGGCAGGGCCACCGGCTCCTGCTCCTGGCCGTCGTAGTTGGGGCCGAAGTCGACGGTGTCCTCGTCGATCGACTCCGTCATCAGACCGGCGGCCTCGGCCATCCGGCACTCGGTGTACCGCATGGCGGCCGGCGGGTCGTCGTTGCCCAGCGAGCCGAAGTTGCCGTGGCCGTCCACCAGGGGCACGCGCATGGAGAAGGGCTGGGCCATCCGCACGAGGGCGTCGTAGATCGACGCGTCGCCGTGCGGGTGCAACTTGCCCATGACCTCGCCGACGACACGGGCGCACTTCACGTAGCCGCGCTCGGGCCGCAGGCCCATCTCGCTCATCTGGTACACGATGCGGCGGTGCACCGGCTTGAGCCCGTCGCGGGCGTCGGGGAGCGCACGGGAGTAGATGACCGAGTACGCGTACTCGAGGAAGGAGCCCTGCATCTCGTCGACGACGTCGATGTCGAGGATCTTCTCCTCGTACGACTCGTCGGGCGGCGGGGTCTTCGTACTACGGCGGGCCATCGCTGCCGGCTCCTTGCTGAAGCGTGAACGGTGATCTGACGCGGTCCATTGTGGACCGCGGCACTGACAGCGACCGACCAGGACCCGTCACGGGCTGCCCGGCCCGGCGCTGCCCGCAGGGTACGCCCTCGCCCCGCGCCCCCGTCCCCGGCGGTCGCCGGCCCGATCTCGCTCTCGGCGTACGAGGTCCGGGAACTCCACCGGCGGCCCGCACGCTTGCATACAGTGGCAGGACCGGCGGAATTCCGCAGTTCCGCCCGATGTTTCCATCCGGATTTCCGCGATCGAAGGGACGTACATGCCCATGGGTCACACGGCCACAGCCCAGGCAGGCTCCGGCGGCCTGACAGCGACCGAGCACCGCCTGGCCAACGGCCTGCGCGTGGTGCTCTCCGAGGACCACCTGACCCCGGTCGCGGCGGTGTGCCTCTGGTACGACGTCGGCTCGCGCCACGAGGTCAAGGGGCGCACCGGTCTGGCTCACCTCTTCGAGCACCTGATGTTCCAGGGCTCCGCCCAGGTCAAGGGCAACGGCCACTTCGAGCTGGTGCAGGGCGCCGGCGGCTCGCTCAACGGCACCACCAGCTTCGAGCGCACCAACTACTTCGAGACCATGCCGGCCCACCAGCTGGAGCTCGCCCTCTGGCTGGAGGCCGACCGCATGGGCTCCCTGCTCGCCGCCCTGGACGAGGAGTCCATGGAGAACCAGCGGGACGTCGTCAAGAACGAGCGCCGCCAGCGCTACGACAACGTGCCCTACGGCACGGCGTTCGAGAAGCTGACCGCCCTGGCGTACCCGGAGGGCCACCCGTACCACCACACGCCGATCGGCTCGATGGCGGACCTGGACGCGGCGACGCTGGAGGACGCGCGCGCGTTCTTCCGCACCTACTACGCGCCGAACAACGCGGTGCTGTCCGTCGTCGGCGACATCGACCCCGAGCAGACGCTCGCCTGGATCGAGAAGTACTTCGGCTCCATCCCGTCGCACGACGGCAAGCCCGCCCCCCGGGACGGCTCGCTGCCCGACGTCATGGGCGAGCAGCTGCGCGAGGTCGTCGAGGAGGAGGTCCCGGCGCGCGCCCTGATGGCGGCCTACCGCCTGCCGGAGGACGGCACGCGCGCGTGCGACGCGGCCGACCTGGCCCTGACCGTCCTGGGTGGCGGCGAGTCGTCCCGCCTGTACAACCGGCTCGTGCGGCGCGACCGCACGGCCGTGGCCGCCGGCTTCGGTCTGCTGCGGCTCGCCGGGGCGCCCTCCCTGGGCTGGCTGGACGTGAAGACGTCCGGTGACGTGGAGGTGCCCGTCATCGAGTCGGCCATCGACGAGGAGCTCGCCCGGTTCGCCGAGGAGGGCCCCACGGCCGAGGAGATGGAGCGCGCCCAGGCCCAGCTGGAGCGCGAGTGGCTCGACCGCCTCGGCACGGTCGCCGGCCGCGCCGACGAACTGTGCCGCTACGCCGTCCTGTTCGGCGACCCGCAGCTCGCCCTCACCGCCGTGCAGCGGGTGCTCGAGGTGACGGCCGAGGAGGTCCAGGAGGTCGCCAAGGCCCGCCTGCGCCCCGACAACCGCGCGGTGCTCGTCTACGAGCCGACCGCCCCCGCCGACGAGAACGACGCCACCGACGACGACGAGGAGGCGGCCAAGTGACCGAGCTCGCCACCATGGAATTCCACCCCCAGCCGCAGGCCGGCGAGCCCAAGCCCTGGGCGTTCCCCGCCCCCGAGCGCGGCAGCCTCGACAACGGCCTCACCGTGCTGCGCTGCCACCGCCCCGGCCAGCAGGTCGTCGCCGTCGAGGTCTCGCTGAACGCGCCCCTGGACGCCGAGCCCGCCGGTCTGGACGGTGTCGCCACGATCATGGCGCGCGCGTTCTCCGAGGGCACCGACAAGCACTCCGCCGAGGAGTTCGCCGCCGAGCTGGAGCGCTGCGGCGCCACCCTCGACGCGCACGCGGACCACCCCGGCGTCCGGCTGAGCCTGGAGGTGCCCGTCTCGCGCCTCGCCAAGGCCCTGGGTCTGGTCGCCGACGCGCTCAGGGCGCCCGCGTTCGCCGACAGCGAGGTCGAACGGCTGGTGCGCAACCGGCTCGACGAGATCCCGCACGAGCTCGCCAACCCCTCCCGGCGCGCGGCCAAGGAGCTGTCCAAGGAGCTGTTCCCGGCCGACTCGCGCATGTCGCGCCCGCGTCAGGGCACCGAGGAGACGGTCGCGAACATCGACGCGGCGGCCGTCCGCGCCTTCTACGAGAAGCACGTCCGCCCCGCCGCGGCCACCGCGGTGATCGTCGGCGACCTCACCGGCGTCGACCTCGACGCGCTGCTCGGTGACACCCTCGGCGCGTGGACCGGTTCCGCCGCCGAACCGCGCCCCGTGCCGCCGGTGACCGCCGACGACACCGGACGGGTCGTCATCGTGGACCGCCCCGGCGCCGTCCAGACGCAGCTGCTGATCGGCCGCACCGGGCCCGACCGGCACGACCGCGTGTGGCCCGCGCAGGTCCTCGGCACGTACTGCCTGGGCGGCACCCTCACCTCGCGCCTGGACCGCGTCCTGCGCGAGGAGAAGGGCTACACCTACGGCGTGCGGGCCTTCGGGCAGGTCCTGCGTTCCGCGCCCGACGGCACGGGCGCCTCGATGCTCGCCATCAGCGGCTCCGTCGACACGCCCAACACCGGCCCGGCGCTGCAGGACCTGTGGACGGTGCTGCGCACGCTCGCCGAGGGCGGGCTCACCGACGCCGAACGCGACGTCGCCGTGCAGAACCTGGTGGGCGTGGCGCCGCTGAAGTACGAGACGGCGGCGGCCGTCGCGAGCACGCTGGCCGACCAGGTCGAGCAGTACCTGCCCGACGACTACCAGGCCACGCTGTACCGCCAACTCGCCGCCACGGGCACCGTGGAGGCCACCGCGGCGGTCGTCAGCGCCTTCCCGGTGGACCGTCTGGTGACGGTCCTCGTCGGCGACGCGGCGCAGATCAAGGAGCCCGTCGAGGCCCTCGGCATCGGCGAAGTCACCGTGGTGGCCGCCGAGTAGCGGTACGCGCGCGTGACGGCCCCGGTGACCCGAGCGTCACCGGGGCCGCCGTATGTCCGAATTGGGGGAGAGGCTGCCCGTCTGCCCTGTGGCATGCGCTACAAAAAGCCGGTTGCGTTTGAGGATCGAAGACAGCCGCGTCTAGCGTCGTCCGGGCTGTTCGTCAGGCAGTGCGCCGCACCCGCGGCACCGGACAGTCATCGCCGAGTCCCCGTACGGCGCGAGCCAGGGGAGCCGGGGACCCATCGCAGTCCCTGGGGTGAATCGGACGCCCGCGCTTCGGCGAGGGGGTCCGTAGGAGACCTTCCTGCTCCGAACCCGTCAGCTAACCCGGTAGGCGAGAGGGAAGGAAAGGACCAGCCTCTACATGGCGTTCACGCGCGCCACCGGGAAGCACCGCCGTCCCGGCCGCATGCACCGCACCACCGTTCGCGCGGCGGGCGTCGCGGCCCTCGCCACCACCGGCGTCGTCGGCACCCTCGCGGCCCCGGCCCTCGCCGCGGAGCCCGAGCCCGAGCAGACCGGGCTGACCCCGGTCGTCACCATCGGCGACTCCATCGCCGCCGAGATCGACGCCCAGGCCGCCGCGCAGAAGCAGGCGGCCCTGGACGCCGCCGCCCGCGAGGCGGCGATGGAGGCCGCGCGCGAGCGGGCCGCGGAGGCCGCCGAGGAGGCGCGCGAGGCCAAGGAGCGCGCCGCGCGCGAGGCGGAGCGCGAGCGCCTCAACACCTTCGTCGCGCCGATCGCCGGTTCCTACGTGTCCACGGCCTACCGGGCCGGCAGCTCCCTGTGGTCCTCCGGCAGCCACACCGGCATCGACTTCCACGCCTCCACCGGCACCTCGGTGCACGCGGTCGGCGTCGGCACCGTCGTCGAGGCCGGCTGGGGCGGCGCGTACGGCAACCAGGTCGTGATCAGGATGCACGACGGCACGTACACCCAGTACGGCCACCTGTCCTCCATCGGCGTCTCGGTCGGCCAGTCGGTCGACGCGGGCCAGCAGATCGGCCTCTCCGGCGCCACCGGCAACGTCACCGGCCCGCACCTGCACTTCGAGGCCCGCACGAGCCCGGAGTACGGCTCGGACATGGACCCCGTCGCCTACCTCCGCTCCCACGGCGTGAACCTCTGACGACGGGCGGCACGGTCCGCACGGCATCCCGAAGGCCCCGGCTCCCCGAGCCCGGGCCTTCGGGCTTTCCGGTTTCGCCGCCGCCGTTTCGCCGCCGCCGTTTCCTACCGCCGTTTCCCGTCCCGTTTCCGGCACGTGAACGACCAAAAAACATCCACGAATTCCCGCTCTCCGTCCGAAAGCGCGGCGCATTGGCCTAGAGTCACGGAAACACGTGTCCATCGTCGACGTTTCACGGGGATCAAGGCGGAGGTCGGACATGCGCATTCCGGCGCACTCGGTGTGCACGGCGATCAGGGACGACATCGTCGCCGGGGTCCACGGCCGCGGCAGCCGGCTCACCGAGGAGCTGCTCGCCCGCCGCTACGGCGTCTCCCGCGTCCCCGTCCGCGAGGCGCTGCGCACCCTGGAGGCCGAGGGCTTCGTGGTGACCCGGCGGCACGCGGGCGCGTGCGTCGCGGAACCCACCGAGCAGGAGGCCGCCGACCTGCTCGAGACCCGCACGCTGCTGGAGCCCCTCGGCGCCTCCCGCGCGGCCCGGCGCCGCACCGAGGCCCACCTCAGGGTGCTGCGGGGCCTGGTCAGGCTGGGGCAGGAGCGTGCGCGGCAGGGGCGCGGCGAGGACCTGCGCGCGCTGGGCGGCTGGTTCCACGAGACCCTCGCCCAGGCGGCCGGCAGTCCCTCGCTCGCGGCGATGCTGACCCAGCTGCGCCGCAAGATCGACTGGATGTACCGCGTGGAGACGCCGCCCGGTGCGGCGGAGCACTGGGCGGAGCACGGCGCGGTCGTCGACGCGGTGGCGCGCGGCGACGGGGACCGCGCGCGGGCGCTCATGGCGCTGCACGTCGAGCGGTCGGCATCGGCGCACCGGCTGCGCTTCACCTCCGGCGACCGTCCGGGCGGTGTGAGGAATGCGCAACGTCCCGTAAACATGCCGGTCCTGCGGAATTAACACGGGTGCCGTATACGAAAAAGGGGGGAATTCAGGGGGCTGTTTCCGCTGCCTGGACCGGGGGTGGGAAAAGGCCCGCCCGGTGGTCCGGGCGAGCCTTTTCGGGGTGCCGTCACATCAGACGGTCTCGGGAAGCTCCTCGAGCCCCTCGGAGACCAGCTTCGCCAGCCGGTCCAGGGCCGCGTCCGCGCCCTCGGCGTCGGAGGCGAGGACGATCTCCTCGCCCCCCTGGGCACCCAGGCCCAGGACGGCCAGCATGGAGGCCGCGTTGACGGGGTTGCCGTCGGCCTTGGCGATCGTCACCGGGACGCCTGTGGCCGTGGCGGCTCGGACGAAGATGGAGGCGGGGCGGGCGTGGAGGCCCTCGGCCCAGCCGACGTTGACGCGGCGCTCAGCCATGTGTTGCTGCCCTTCAGGTGTTCAGGTTGTCTAGACCAGTTTCCCACATCATGAAGCATGGCCGGACGGCCGTGCACCGTCCGGGACGGCCGTCGGACCGCGGCCTCGGCCCGACCTTCCGTCCTCCACAGCCTGCCCCGCGCCGTTGTCGTACGCGAGCCGTACTCTGGGGCCCATGCAGACCTCGTCGGACCGGCACGAGTACCCCGCCCACTGGGAAGCCGACGTGGTGCTGCGCGACGGCGGCACCGCGCGCGTCCGCCCCATCACCGTTGATGACGCCGAGCGCCTGGTCAGCTTCTACGAGCAGGTCTCCGACGAGTCGAAGTACTACCGCTTCTTCGCGCCGTACCCTCGCCTGTCCGCCAAGGACGTCCACCGCTTCACGCACCACGACTTCGTGGACCGGGTGGGACTCGCGGCCACCGTCGGCGGCGAGTTCATCGCCACCGTACGCTACGACCGGATCGGCGCCGGCGGAACACCCGCTTCCGCCCCGGCCGACGAGGCCGAGGTCGCCTTCCTCGTCCAGGACGCCCACCAGGGCCGGGGCGTCGCCTCCGCGCTCCTGGAGCACATCGCCGCCGTCGCCCGGGAGCGCGGCATCCGCCGCTTCGCCGCCGAGGTGCTGCCCGCGAACACCAAGATGATCAAGGTGTTCATGGACGCCGGGTACACCCAGAAGCGGAGCTTCGAGGACGGCGTGGTCCGCCTGGAGTTCGGCCTGGAACCCACCGACCGCTCGCTCGCCGTGCAGTACGCGCGCGAACAGCGCGCGGAAGCCCGCTCGGTGCAGCGCCTGCTCCAGCCCGGCTCCGTCGCCGTCGTCGGTACCGGCCGCACCCCCGGCGGCGTCGGCCGCAGCATCCTCGGCAACCTCCGGGACGCGGGCTACACCGGCCGCCTCCACGCCGTGAACAAGGCGTTCCCCGAGGACCTGAAGGACATCGACGGGGTGCCCGCCCGCCGCTCGGTGCGCGACATCGACGGCCCCGTCGACCTCGCCGTCGTCACCGTGCCCGCCGAGCACGTGCCCGAGGTCGTCGCCGAGTGCGGCGAACACGGCGTGCAGGGCCTCGTCGTGATCTCCGCCGGGTACGCCGACAGCGGCCCCGAGGGACGCGAACGCCAGCGGACCCTCGTGCGCCAGGCGCGCACGTACGGCATGCGGATCATCGGGCCCAACGCCTTCGGGATCATCAACACCTCCCCGGCGATCCGCCTCAACGCCTCCCTCGCCCCCGAGATGCCCCGCCCCGGCCGGATCGGCCTGTTCGCCCAGTCCGGCGCCATCGGCATCGCCCTGCTCTCCCGGCTGCACCGGCGCGGCGGCGGGGTCACCGGCGTGACCGGCGTGTCCACCTTCGTCTCCTCCGGCAACCGGGCCGACGTCTCCGGCAACGACGTCCTCCAGTACTGGTACGACGACCCCGAGACCGACGTCGCGCTGATGTACCTGGAGTCCATCGGCAACCCCCGCAAGTTCACCCGCCTGGCCCGGCGCACGGCGGCGTCCAAGCCGCTGGTCGTGGTGCAGGGCGCCCGGCACGGCGGCGTCGCGCCGCAGGGCCACGCCGTACGGGCGACGCGGCTGCCGCACGCGACGGTCTCCGCGCTGCTGCGGCAGGCCGGGGTGATCCGCGTCGACACGATCACCGACCTGGTCGACGCCGGGCTGCTGCTCGCCCGCCAGCCCCTGCCCGCCGGTCCACGGGTGGCCATCCTCGGGAACTCGGAGTCCCTGGGACTGCTCACCTACGACGCGTGTCTGTCGGAGGGCCTGCGGCCGCACCCTCCGCTGGACCTGACGACGGCGGCCTCCGCGCAGGACTTCCACGCGGCCCTGTCCCGGGCGCTGGCCGACGACACCTGCGACGCGGTGGTGGTGACCGCCATCCCGACGGTGGGGGAGGGGGCGGCCGGCGACGCGGCACTGGCCGAGGCGCTGCGCTCGGCGGCGACCGCGGTGCCCGACAAGCCCGTCCTCGTGGTGCACGTGGAGCTGGGCGGCCTCGCCCAGGCCCTGTCCGCCGCGGCGAGCACCGCACCGCAGGCCGCCCCGGGCCCCCCGCTCCCGGGGGCACCGGGCACCCCAGGCACCCCAGGCGCCCCAGGCACCCCAGGCACCCCGGACATCGCGGACGGCGGCCCCGCGCCGGAGCCGCCCATCGAGACCGCCGAGACCGCCGAGACCGCCGAGACCGCCCAGGCCCCGGAAGGGGCCCGCCTCATCCCCGCCTATCCCGCCGCCGAACGCGCCGTCCGCGCCCTCGCCCAGGCCGTCGCCTACGCGCAGTGGCGCCGCGACGCCGCCGACCCCGGCAAGGTCCCGGAGTACGACGACATCGACGAGAAGGGCGCCGCCGAGCTGATCGCGGGCCACCTCGCGCGCGGGCAGGGCCTGGCGCTCGGCGACGACGACACCTGCGAGCTGCTCGGCAGGTACGGCATCCACGTCCACCGCGCCCTGCCCGCCCCCACCCCCGACGACGCCGTCGCCGCCGCCGGCGCGCTCGGCTACCCCGTCGCCCTCAAGGCCACCGCCCCGCACCTGCGCCACCGCGCCGACCTGGGCGGCGTCCGCCTCGACCTCGCGGACGAGGAACAACTGCGCCGGGCCTACGCCGAGCTGACCGAGCTCTTCGGCAGGCCCGAGGAACTGCGGCCGGTGGTACAGGGGATGGCGCCGCGCGGCGTCGACACGGTCGTCCGGGCGGTCATCGACCCGGCGGCCGGCGCGGTGCTCTCCTTCGGGCTCGCCGGGGCGGCCACCCAGCTCCTCGGCGACACGGCGCACCGGCTGATCCCGGTCACCGACCGGGAGGCCACTTCCCTGATCCGTTCGATCCGCACCGCGCCCCTCCTCTTCGGCTGGCGCGGCTCGGCCCCGGTCGACGCGGCCGCCCTGGAGGAACTGCTGCTGCGCGTCTCCCGGCTGGTCGACGACCACCCGGAGGTCGTCGCGGTCACCCTGGAGCCGGTCGTCGTCGCCCCGCGCGGACTGAGCGTCCTCGGCGCCTCCGTCCGCCTCGCGCCCCCACCCGCCCGGGACGACCTCGGCCCGCGGATGCTTCCGGCGTACTGACGCCCCCGGCGCACCGGCCGAGCGCGACCGCGCGGGGACGGCCCC
>NZ_BDJC01000018.1 GCF_002005565.1 Streptomyces sp. JHA26
GATTCCGACTTTATCAGAAGTTCCGAGCCGGTCTGACCGGCCATTCATTTCCGATTCATCGGGAGGACGGCTTCTCCGAATACGGTGATTCAGGAGAGGGCCTAGTAGATGTTCACTGTTGTCCTGTGGGGTGAACCCACCTCCAGGCAACTGTTTGAATCTACCTCCCCGCTCGCTCCGTGTCAACGGCTCTTGCGGGAACGAAGAGGACACTAGCAGCTCCACGGGGGCCGATGCACATCAGGCGGCCGTCGGCACGGCGGCGCTGCGCTCGGCCGCGTCGACGTCTCCCGTGTCGCCGGCGCGTACGGCGCGGCCGCCCAGTACGTAGACGTAGGCCAGGAAGGCCAGCTCGGCCACCACGCCGATGGTGATGCGGGCCCAGGTGGGCAGGCCGGACGGGGTGACGAAGCCTTCGATGGCACCGGAGACGAACAGGACCAGGGCGAGGCCCACGGCCATCCCGATGGCGGCGCGGCCCTCTTCGGCGAGTGCGGTGCGCCGGGTGCGCGGACCCGGATCGATGAGGGTCCAGCCGAGCCGCAGGCCTGTGCCCGCGGCCACGAAGACGGCGGTCAGTTCCAGCAGACCGTGGGGCAGGACCAGGCCGAGGAAGGTGTCGAGGCGGCCGGCCGACGACATCAGACCGAACCCGATGCCGAGGTTCAGCATGTTCTGGAACAGGATCCAGATGACCGGCAGGCCCAGGAAGACACCCAGGATCAGGCAGAGCGCCGCGGCCCAGGCGTTGTTCGTCCAGACCTGCGCGGCGAAGGACGCCGCGGGGTGGCTGGAGTAGTACGTCTCGTACTGGCCGCCGGGGCGGGTGAGCTCGCGCAGTTCGCCGGGGGCCGCGATGGTGGACTGCACCTCGGGGTGCGAGCCGATCCACCAGCCCAGGAGTGCCGCCACGGCGGTCGATACGAGTGCGGTGGGGACCCACCAGTGGCGGGCCCGGTAGACGGCGGCCGGGAACTGCCGGGACAGGAAGCGCGTGACGTCGCGCCAGGAGGCTCGGCGGGTGCCCGTCACGGCACTGCGCGCGCGTGCCACCAGTTGGCTGAGCCGTCCGGTCAGTTGCGGGTCGGGCGCGCTCGACCGGACGAGGGAGAGGTGGGTGGCCGCGCGCTGGTAGAGGGCGACGAGTTCGTCGGTCTCGGCACCGGTGAGCCGACGCCGGCGCCGGAGCAGGGCGTCGAGGCGGTCCCACTCCGCCCGGTGGGCGGAGACGAAGACGTCGAGGTCCATCGGTGTGCCTGCTCCTCGGCTATCGTCGGCGGCTCGTCGTGGATCAGCTTGTCGTACTGCGGCGCGGTGCGTCCTCAGCTTGGCAGACTGGCGGGGACGGGGGGTCAGGGAAAGGGCGGCGAACGTGAGCGAGCTGGTGACGGGCGAGGCGGTGGCGCTGGAGCTGCGTCCCGCGAAGCTGCCCAGCAGGGCTCTGGCCGTCCTGCTCGATCTGACGGTGGCCGTGGTCGCCTACGTGGTGTGCACCGTCGTTCTGATCATGTCGACCGCGTCCTTGGACGTGGCGGCCCAGACGGCGCTGTCCCTCGCCGTTTTCGTCCTGGTACTGGTGGGCGGGCCGATCGCGGTGGAGACGCTCAGTCACGGGCGGTCGCTGGGGAAGATGGCGTGCGGGCTGCGGGTGGTGCGGGACGACGGTGGGCCGATCCGGTTCCGGCACGCGCTGGTGCGGGGCTTGATCGGGGTGGTCGAGATCCTGCTGACGCTCGGGGTGGTGGCCTGTGTCGCCTCTCTGGTCTCGGCCCGGGGCCGACGCGTCGGTGACGTGTTCGCGGGGACCCTCGTCGTGCGGGAGCGGGTGCCGGTCGCGCCGGCGGGTTTTCTGCCGCCGCCTCCGCCGTGGCTGGCGGGGCGCTTCTCGGAGCTCGATCTGTCCGCGGTGCCCGACGGTCTGTGGCTCGCCGTCCGTCAGTACCTCGGACGGATGGGGCAGCTGGATCCTCAGGTCGGCTGGGCCATGGCGGACCGGCTCGCGTCCGACGTCGCGGCCCGTACGGGTGCTCCGGCGCCGCAGGGCGTGCCGCCGGCCGCGTACCTGGCGGCGGTGCTGCAGGAACGGCAGGCCCGGGAGGCCCGGCGGGCCTTCGGCGGCGGTGCGTCCCAGGGCGTGGCTCCGGCCGCGACGCCGGCCGCGTCCGTGCCGTCGGCGCCGCCGGGGACGTATCCGCCGCCGGTTTCCCCGGTGGCTCCTCCGGCGGTGGATCCGCGGGGTTCCCGGCCGCCGGTGGTGCCGCGGGACGAGCGGCCCGCCACCGGGTTCGTGCCGCCGGCGTAGCGGTCGCCGGCGTAGCGGTCGCCGCCGTCGCGTCCCGCTGAGCGCGTCACGGCGTCAGCCGTCGGCGCCCGGTTCCGTCGGTGGGAACACGGACGGCGGTGACTCCAGGTCCTCCAGCTCGATGCCGGGGGCCGCGAGTACGACGTCGCCGGCGATGTGCACGGGGTGCTGTTCGCCCGTGTCCAGGGCTGTGACCTGGTATTCGTCCACGACGAGGGGGCCGTTGTCAGTGGCGTGTGTTTCTCTTTCGACCAAGGCCCAGGACTGGTCCACGGTGCGGGGGGCGAGGACCGGGTCCGTGAGGGCGACGAGGCGTACGCGGGTGGCCGGTGCGGAGGGGGTGAGGCGCAGGAGTCGGGTGGTGGCGACGAGGAAGGCCGGGGACGTGCCGGTGAAGGCGTGGGCGCGCGCATTGCCTTCGGTGGCGTGGACTCCGGTGGGGTCGGTGCGGACCCAGGTGACGCCGTCGATGGCCGCGCCGCGCACCTGCCAGTCGGCGGCGTGGAGTTCGAGGCGGATGGGGCGGCCGAGCTCGTCGAGGGCGAGGTCGACGGAGCCGAGGTGGTCTCCGGCGGGCGCGGTCAGCCGGGAGACGTAGCGCCAGCCGGAGGGGCCGAGGGCGCATTGGAAGTGTTCTTCCGCGAGGGGGGTGTGATCGTGCGGATCGTGGAGCGAATAACGGCCGCGGGGCATGGGTGTCCTGGGTGGTGACGGGCTGGTCCGGCCGCTGATGCGGTCGTGGCGCCAAAGGGGCAGGCCCCCGGCACGGGGGTGCGGGGGCCTGCCTCGGAGGAGCCGGTGACTCAGTAGCGGTAGTGGTCCGACTTGTACGGGCCCTCGACCTTGACGCCGATGTACTCGGCCTGCTCCGGGCGGAGCGTGGTCAGCTTGACGCCGAGGGCGTCGAGGTGGAGGCGGGCGACCTTCTCGTCCAGGTGCTTGGGCAGCACGTAGACGTCGGTCGGGTACGCGTCGGGCTTGGTGAACAGCTCGATCTGGGCCAGGGTCTGGTCCGCGAACGAGTTGGACATCACGAACGAGGGGTGGCCGGTGGCGTTGCCCAGGTTCAGCAGGCGGCCCTCGGACAGCACGATGATCACCTTGCCGTCGGGGAAGGTCCACGTGTGGACCTGCGGCTTGACCTCGTCCTTGACGATGCCGGGGATCCGGGCCAGACCGGCCATGTCGATCTCGTTGTCGAAGTGGCCGATGTTCCCGACGATGGCCTGGTGCTTCATCCTGGCCATGTCCGAGGCCATGATGATGTCCTTGTTGCCGGTCGTGGTGACGAAGATGTCGGCGGTCTCGACGACCTCGTCCAGCGTCGTCACCTGGTAGCCGTCCATCGCCGCCTGCAGGGCGCAGATCGGGTCGATCTCGGTGATGATCACGCGGGCGCCCTGGCCGCGCAGGGACTCCGCGCAGCCCTTGCCCACGTCGCCGTAGCCGCACACGACCGCGGTCTTGCCGCCGATCAGGGTGTCGGTGGCCCGGTTGATGCCGTCGATCAGCGAGTGGCGGCAGCCGTACTTGTTGTCGAACTTCGACTTCGTCACCGCGTCGTTGACGTTGATCGCCGGGAACAGCAGGGTGCCGTCGCGGTGCATCTCGTACAGGCGGTGGACGCCGGTGGTGGTCTCCTCGGTCACGCCGCGGATCTCGGACGCCAGCTGGGTCCACTTCTGCGGGCTCTCGCTCACCGTGCGGGTGAGGAGCTCGAGGATGACGCGGTGCTCGTCGGACTCGGCGGTGTCGGGCGAGGGGACCTTGCCGTCCTTCTCGTACTCGACGCCCTTGTGGACGAGGAGGGTGGCGTCACCGCCGTCGTCCAGGATCATGTTCGGGCCGCCGGTGGGGGTGTTCGGCCAGGTCAGCGCCTGCTCCGTGCACCACCAGTACTCCTCCAGGGTCTCGCCCTTCCAGGCGAAGACGGGGACGCCCTGCGGGTTGTCGGGCGTGCCGTTCGGGCCGACGGCGATGGCGGCGGCCGCGTGGTCCTGGGTGGAGAAGATGTTGCAGGAGGCCCAGCGGACCTCGGCGCCCAGGGCGACGAGGGTCTCGATGAGCACGGCGGTCTGCACGGTCATGTGCAGGGAGCCGGTGATGCGGGCGCCGGCGAGCGGCTGGGCCTCGGCGTACTCCTTGCGGATCGCCATCAGGCCCGGCATCTCGTGCTCGGCGAGGGTGATCTCCTTGCGGCCGAACTCGGCCAGGGAGAGGTCGGCGACCTTGAAGTCCTGTCGCTTGTCGACAGTCGTCATTACGGGCTGCTCCTCGGGTTGGATCGAGGTGGTTACGGCTGACCTGCGCGGCGGCGGACACAGGGGTGCCCCGAAGAGGACACAGGCATGCCCGCGTACGCGCAGCGCAGTCCGTCGGAGGCCCTCTCTCCCTCGGCCGGTCCGTTCCGGGACCGCCCGACCGCCATCAGCAGCGACGTCTGGCTCCGTCCCAAGCTACACCGCTGGGCTCTTTGTCCCCAGTCCGCCTCCGGGGTCTTCCGGTGGCTTCCGGCCGTCGCGCGGGTGCGTGAAGCGCGGCCGGGGCCCGCCGAGAGGTTCGGCGGGCCCCGGTCGGGCGGAGCGTGGGGCGTCAGTGGTGGCCGGTGGCCGGGCCGCCCGGGGTGGCTTCGCGGTCGGGGCCCTTGGCGGCCTCGGCCGCGCTGTAGATGTCCGGTTCGAGGTAGATGACGCGGGCGATCGGGACGGCCTCGCGGATGCGGGCCTCGGCGGCGTCGATGGCGGCGGCGACCTCGGCGGCCGTCTCGTCGTGCCGGACGGCGATCTTGGCGGCGACGAGGAGTTCCTCGGGGCCGAGGTGGAGGGTGCGCATGTGGATGATGCGGGTGACGGTGTCGCCGTCGACGGTGGCCGCCTCGATCTTCTGCACGGCCTCGGGGCCCGCGGACTCGCCGAGCAGCAGGGACTTGGTCTCGGCGGCCAGGACGAGGGCGATCAGGATGAGCAGGACGCCGATGCACAGGGTGCCGACGCCGTCCCAGACGCCGTCGCCGGTGAGCAGGGCGAGGCCGACGCCGCCGAGGGCGAGGACCAGGCCGATGAGGGCACCGAAGTCCTCGAGGAGGACGACCGGCAGTTCGGGGGCCTTGGCGCGGCGGATGAACTCCGTCCAGGACTGCTTGCCGCGCAGCGTGTTGGACTCCTTGATGGCGGTGCGGAAGGAGAAGCCCTCGGCGATGATCGCGAAGACGAGGACGCCGACCGGCCAGTACCAGTGCTCCAGCTCGTGCGGGTGCTTGATCTTCTCGTAGCCCTCGTAGAGGGCGAACATGCCGCCGACCGAGAAGAGCACGATGGAGACGAGGAAGGCGTAGATGTAGCGTTCGCGGCCGTAGCCGAAGGGGTGCTGCGAAGTGGCCTCGCGCTGGGCCTTCTTGCCGCCGACCAGAAGCAGGGCCTGGTTGCCCGAGTCCGCGAGCGAGTGCACCGCTTCGGCGAGCATCGACGACGAGCCGCTGAAGAGGAACGCCACGAACTTCGATGCCGCGATCGCGAGGTTGGCGCCGAGTGCCGCCACGATCGCCTTGGTACCGCCTGACGCGCTCATGTGTCGCGTTGTCCCTTCGCCTTCGCCTGCGTGTGTACGCCGCCGGGGAGGGGCTGGGCCGGTACCGGCTTTGCCCGTCCTTTGCGGTGGGTCATTGTTGCAGCCCGGCCGGGCGCCGGTGCGCCTGACCGGGTTGCCGCATTCCCGTCAGACACGCACGGTGGCACGGAAGAGCGTGCCGCTTCCGGACACTTCGGCCTTTTCGCCCGCCGGGACGAAGACGGACCGGCCGGAGGTCAGGTCGTGCTCGCCCGCCCGTACGGAGCCCGCCGTGCAGAGCAGGATCTGCGGGGCGGGGAGGGTGAGGTCGTGGGGTGCGGTGCCCTCGGGCAGGACGTAGCGGGAGAGGCGGAACTCGTCGATGGGGGTGTCGTAGACCTCTTCGCCGTCGGGGGACGCCTCCGGGCGCAGGATGCCCGGGTCGCCGGGTTCGAAGCGGACGATGCGCAGGAGCTCGGGGACGTCGACGTGCTTGGGGGTCAGGCCGCAGCGCAGGACGTTGTCGGAGTTGGCCATGATCTCGACGCCGAGGCCGTTCAGGTAGGCGTGCGGGATGCCGGCGCCGAGGTACAGGGCCTCGCCGGGCTGGAGCCGGACGTGGTTGAGGAGCAGGGCGGCGAGGACGCCGGGGTCGCCCGGGTAGTGGTGGGCGATGCCGGCGTAGGGCGCGTAGGGGCCGCCGAGGTGTTCGCAGGCGGCCGCGGTCTCGGCGACCGTGCGGGACATCTCCTCGGGGTCGGCGGTGAGGATCGCGGTGAGGACCTCGCGCAGGGCGGCGTCCTCGGGGTGGGCGCGCAGCAGGTCGACGTAGGGCTTGAGGGAGGCGACGCCGAGGCCGTCGAGGAGGTCGGCGGTGTCGGTGGGGGCGCGGAAGCCGCACAGGCCGTCGAACTCGGTGAGGGCGCAGATCAGTTCGGGCTTGTGGTTGGCGTCCTTGTAGTTGCGGTGCGGGGCGTCCAGGGGGACGCCGCGGCGTTCCTCGTCCTCGTAACCGTCCTGGGCCTGTGTCAGATCGGGGTGGACCTGGAGGGAGAGCGGGGCGCCCGCGGCGAGGAGCTTGAGGAGGAACGGCAGGCGCGGGCCGAACCGGGCGACGGAGGCGGGGCCCAGTTCCTTCTCCGGGTCGGCGGCGACGACGTCGGCGAGGGTGCCCCGGCCGGTGCGGGAGGGGGCGCCGGGGTGGGCTCCCATCCACATCTCCGCCTGCGGTTCGCCGGTCGGTTCGGTACCGAGCAGGGCCGGGATCGCGGTGGTGGAACCCCAGGCGTAGGGGCGGACGGTGTTGTCGAGGCGGTCCATGGGCTCTCTCTGCCGGGGTGTGCGGTGCTTGTCCTGGTGCGTGCCGTGCGGGTACGAGATCAGACGCCGGAGGCGAGGGCCAGGTAAACGGCGGCGAAATCCGTGATGGCGATCAGTTCCGCGAGGGTCTCCAGTGCGCCGCCCGCCTCCGGCTCGAGTTCGCTGATCGGCGTGTCGTGGCCGAGGGCCAGGTCGCGGGCGGCGGGGGCGGCGGTGAGGCCGCCGCCGGGGCGGTCGCGCAGCAGCACCACGCGCGCGTGCAGGGCGGGCGTCTCGTCGACGCGGTCGCGGAAGAAGTCGTCGGGGTCCGCGGCGGCGGCGAGGCGGCCGGCGAGCAGGGCGCCGTGCGCCGCGAGCGCCTCGGGCAGTTCGGCGACGACCGCGGGGGTGCCGGAGAGTTCGGCGAGCGCGGCGGCGAAGCGGCGGCCCGCCGGTCCGGCGGAGGTGCCCTCG
The DNA here is from genome assembly GCF_002005565.1 of Streptomyces sp. JHA26. GTDB lineage: Bacteria > Actinomycetota > Actinomycetes > Streptomycetales > Streptomycetaceae > Streptomyces. The sequence continues at coordinate 7,622 of NZ_BDJC01000018.1, forward strand.
GTCCAGACGACGGGCAGGGAGTCGGCCAGCTCGGCCGCCAGGGTCTTGGCGGGGTTGCTGTACGTCACGATGGCGGGCCCGCAGCGTTCGGCGACCTGGTCGAGGCGGTCGGCGACCTTCTCGAGGGCCTCGGGCGGCGCTTCCAGCAGACCGGTGCGGTCCAGCAGCGCGAGCAGCGGGGTGAGCAGCGCCCACAGGACGCCGGGGGCGGCGCCGGCGAGGGGCTCGTCGTGGTCGTAGGGGGCGGTCGCCATCGGGATGAACAGGCCGTGGGAGCCGTTCACCGACTCGCTCAGCGGGGAGCGGTCGGGGGCCACGGCGACGACGGTGCAGCCGCGGCGGTAGGCCTGCTCGGCGAGGAGGGAGAGGCCCGGTTCGGTGCCGTCGGGGGTGGCGATGAGCAGGAGGTCCACGGAGCCGGCCCAGCCGGGCAGTTCCCAGCGCAGGGCGCCCGCGGCGGCCGCCACGCCGGTGGGGGCGAGGCGGGTGACGGGGCTGCCGGCGCCGGCCAGGGTGCCGAGGAGGTCGGCGGCCTGGGTGGGGGCGGCTCCGGGTCCGGCGATGAGGACGGCGCGGGGGCGGCCGTCCGGTTCGAGGTCGCCGACGCCGGCCTCGGCGGCGAGCCGGGCGGCGGTGCGTACGCGGGCACCGGCCTCGGCGGCGCCGCGGAGCAGGCCGCGGCGGTCGGCCTCGGCGAGGCCGTCGGGGGCGTCGAGGAGCGATTCGTCGAGCATGGCGGCAGTCTCCGATCGCCGGGGCGTTCGTTCGGTCGCGGGCGCGGCGCCTGGCCGGCGGTTACTCGGGGCGACGGGCCTCGTCGACGAGGAGGACGGGGATGCCGTCGCGGACCGGGTACGCCAGGCCGCAGTCCTGACCGGTGCAGACCAGCTCCGCGTCCCGCTCCTCGAGGGGGGCGTGGCAGGCCGGGCAGGCGAGGATCTCCAGGAGACCGGCTTCGAGCGGCATGGGGGTTCCCTTCGGGGACGGTGGGGCTTGTGTGGATGTGCTGGTCAGGGTACCGCCGGTGGGGGCCGGGTGAAGGGGCTCAGCCCCTGGCACCCCTTCCAGGGGGCTCCGCCCCCGGCCCCCGGTCCGTGCCCGCCCGCCGCCCGACGCGGTCGGCCGGAAGGCGGGCCGTCCCGTCAGGAACGGATGATCGCCAGGGCCTCGTCGCGGACCTTCGTCATCGTCGCCTCGTCGCGCGCCTCCGCGTTCAGGCGCAGCAGCGGCTCCGTGTTGGACGGGCGGACGTTGAACCACCAGTCGGCCGCGGTGACGGTCAGGCCGTCGAGTTCGTCGAGGGTGACGCCGTCGCGGCCCTCGTACGCGGCGCGGATCGCGGCGAGGCGGGCCGCCTGGTCGGCGACGGTGGAGTTGATCTCGCCGGAGCCGGCGTAGCGGTCGTACCGGGCGACGAGGGCGGTCAGCGGGCCGTCCTGCCCGCCGAGGGCGGCGAGGACGTGGAGGGCGGCCAGCATGCCCGTGTCGGCGTTCCAGAAGTCGCGGAAGTAGTAGTGCGCGGAGTGCTCACCGCCGAAGAGGGCGCCGGTCCTGGCCATCTCGGCCTTGATGAAGGAGTGGCCCACGCGCGTGCGCTGCGGGGTGCCGCCGTTCTCCTTCACGACCTCCGGGACGGACCAGGAGGTGATCAGGTTGTGGATGACCGTGCCCTTGCCGCCGTTGCGGGCGAGTTCGCGGGCGGCCACGAGGGCGGTGACCGCGGACGGGGAGACCGGGTCGCCGTTCTGGTCGACGACGAAGCAGCGGTCGGCGTCGCCGTCGAAGGCGAGGCCGAGGTCGGCGCCCTCCTCGCGGACGCGCTTCTGGAGGTCGACGAGGTTGGCCGGGTCGAGCGGGTTGGCCTCGTGGTTGGGGAAGGTGCCGTCCAGCTCGAAGTACATCGGCACCAGGTCGAGGGGCAGGCCGGCGAAGACCGTGGGGACGGTGTGGCCGCCCATGCCGTTGCCCGCGTCGACGACGACCTTGAGGGGCCGGATGGTGCTGAGGTCGACCAGGGAGCGCAGGTGGGCCGCGTAGTCGGTGAGCGTGTCGCGCCGGGTGACCGTGCCCGGGCGGGCGGCCGGCTCCGGGGCGCCGGTGTCGCTCCAGCGCTCCACGAGGGCGCGGATCTCCGCGAGGCCCGTGTCCTGGCCGACGGGCGCGGCGCCGGCGCGGCACAGCTTGATGCCGTTGTACCGGGCGGGGTTGTGCGAGGCCGTGAACATGGCGCCCGGCAGGTCCAGCGCGCCGGAGGCGTAGTACAGCTGGTCGGTGGAGCACAGGCCGATCTCGGTGACGTCGGCGCCGCGGGCGGCCGCCCCGCGCGCGAAGGCGCCGGACAGGCCCGGCGAGGAGGGCCTCATGTCGTGGCCGACCACGATGGCGTCCGCGCCGGTCAGCTCGACGAAGGCCGCGCCGAACAGCTCGGCCAGCGACTCGTCCCACTGGTCCGGGACCACACCGCGTACGTCGTACGCCTTCACGATCTGCGACAGATCAGCAGCCACGGCCAACCTTCCTGAAAGTCCTGTCGGAGCCCACAAACTACCCGTAGGCCCCGACAAGGGTCAGGGCAGCATCCAGCCCAGGACCGGCGTGGACTGTCCGACCACGATCAGGCACATGACCAGCAGCAGGCCGAGGCTCCACGGCAGCACCTTGCGCAGCAGGTCGCCCTCGCGGCCGGCGAGGCCGACGGCGGCGCAGGCGATGGTGAGGTTCTGCGGGGAGATCATCTTGCCGAGGACGCCGCCGGAGCTGTTGGCGGCGGCGAGCAGCTCGGGCGACAGGCCGGACTCCCGGGCGGCGGTGACCTGGAGGGCGCCGAAGAGGGCGTTGGCGGAGGTGTCGGAGCCGGAGACGGCGACGCCGAACCAGCCGAGCACCGGGGAGAGGAAGGCGAGCCCGGCGCCGGCCGCGGCGACGAAGTGGCCGATGGTGGCGGCCTGCCCGGAGAGGTTCATGACGTAGGCGAGGGCGAGGACCGAGGTGACGGTGAGGATCGCGTACCGCAGCTCGTGCACGGTCGCGAGCCACTCCTTGACCGCCACGCGCGCGTGGACGCCGAGGACGACGGCCGTGGCCAGTCCGGCGAACAGCACGAGGGTGCCGCCGGTGGAGACGATCGGCCAGGAGAAGACGTTGCCGCCGACGGGCCTGCCCTGCGGGTCGGCCACGTCCAGGAACGGCCAGTCGTACGTCTGGGTCGCCCCGGCCAGCCAGTCCTTGACCGCCGGGATCTGTGCCACGGAGAAGACGGCGACGATCAGCGCGTACGGGGCGTAGGCCCGCAGCACCTCCCGGCGGGGGTCGTCCTCGTCGAGTTCCTCGCTGCGGGCGCCGGCCGGTACGGACGCCCGGACGGGCTCGGCGGCGGGCCTGCGGGAGTGCGGTACGGCGACCAGGGCGCCGGCGCCGATCAGGGCGGCGGCGATGTCGGCGAGCTGGGCGGAGACGAAGTTGGAGGCGACGAACTGGGCGAGGGCGAAGGCGACCCCGCAGGCCAGCGCGGGGATCCAGGTCTCGCGCAGTCCGCGCCGCCCGTCCACCAGGGCGACCAGCAGCAGCGGCACGACGAGGGCCAGCAGGGGTGTCTGGCGGCCCACCACGGAGGCGACGTCGTCCAGCGGCAGCCCGGTGACCTGGGCCAGTGTGACCACGGGGGTGCCCATCGCGCCGAAGGCGACCGGTGCGGTGTTGGCGACCAGGGACACGACCGCCGCGCGCACGGGGTCGAAGCCGAGGGCGACGAGCATGACCGAGCAGATCGCGACGGGCGCCCCGAACCCGGCGAGGGCCTCCAGCAGGGCGCCGAAGCAGAAGGCGACGACGAGGGCCTGGATGCGCGGGTCGTCGGAGAGCCGGCCGAAGGAGCGGCGCAGGATGTCGAAGTGGCGGGTGCGGACGGTCATCCGGTAGACCCACAGGGCGTTGACGACGATCCACAGGATGGGGAAGAGCCCGAACACGGCGCCCTGCGCGGCGCTGGAGACCGTCTGGTCCAGGGGCATGCCGTAGGCGAGCCGGGCGACGAGGACGGCCGCCAGGAGGCCGATGAGGCCCGCCAGGTGCGCTTTCATGCGGACGCCGCCGAGCAGGACGAGGACGATCACCAGCGGCAGGGCCGCCACGAGGGCGGACAGGCCGAGGGAGTCGGCGAGGGGTTCGAGTTCCTGGACGTACACGGGCACCTCCCCGGATTCCGCCATGCGAAAGCGTTTTCTCGTGGCTTCCGGAATGGTCGTGTCCGCGACAAGGCGACGTCAATGGGCGTGCGGGAAAAGGATGTGCGGGAGTGAGCACCGGGGACCGTCGCACCCGGCGGGCGGGGGCGGACGGGGTTCAGTTGTCCGGCGAGCGCAGGACGCGCAGGTGGCCGCGGCGCGCGACCTCCATCGGGTCGGCCGATCGTGCCCCGCCGCCGGCTCCCGCCGCACGCTCCTGGGGGCGGGCGGCCTCGCGCACCGCGTTGGCGAGCGCTTCCAGGTCGTCGCCGCTGGGACGGGCCGGGGCCGAACCGTCGAGGAGCCGGACGACCTCCCAGCCGCGCGGGGCGGTGAGGCGCTCGGAGTGCTCGGCGCACAGGTCGTAGCAGTGGGGTTCGGCGTAGGTGGCGAGCGGGCCGAGGACCGCGGTCGAGTCGGCGTAGACGTACGTCAGCGTCGCGACGGCGGGACGGCCGCAGGCGGTGCGCGAACAGCGACGTACAGGGCTCACGATGTTGGACGGTACCGCACTCTTGAGCGGGCCGCGACGATCCCCCGCCAGGTCGTACCGTCGTGTCGCGATATGAGACGAGTCACGGCCACCTCCGGACGCACCCCTCTGACCTGCGGCGACGCCGTTTTTCGGCGTGTCGGTCAGACATGAGGGCGGTCATAAGCTGATACAAACAGCGACATTTGCCATGAGATCCACGGTCACGGAGAGATATGGAATCGAGTCCTGTCTTGGCCTGAACGGTCGTCCGACGGCACGCGCTCCGGAGTGTCGTGGCGGCGCCCGGCGTGTCGTGCGGGGTCCGGCGTGCGGAGGCGGCGGGGACTACCCTTCACCAGTGATGGACACCCCCCTGACACCCCGTGAGGCCGGCCGCCCGGGGCCCCGCCGCCGTGATCGCCACGGCCGGGGCATGCGCGGCCCGATCGCACCGCCGCAGGTACCGCTCGCCGCCAGCCGCGCCGACCTGTTCGCGGACCTGGTGCAGGACTCCGTCGAGCGCCTGGAGCGGCGGTGGCCGCAGCTCGCCGACATCGACTTCCACGTCCTCGAGGTGCCGCGGCTGGACGGGGCCGGGCAGACCTGGAACGACGAGGCGGTGCCGCTGGGCGGCACGGTGCCCGCGCGGGACGGCCGGCGGGGGCGGGTGGTCGTCTACCGGCGGCCCGTCGAGATCCGCGCGAAGGGACGGGACGAGCGGGCGGCGCTGGTGCACGAGGTGGTCGTCGAGCAGGTCGCGGAGCTGCTCGGGCTCACGCCGGAGACGGTGGATCCGCGGTACGGGGAGGACTGAGGGGCGGCCCGGGGCCGGTCCGGGGCCGGTCCGGCGGGACCGGCCGGGGGCCTGGTCGGGGGGCCTGTCACCTCTGCAGCACCGACAGGTCCTCCTCCGCCTCCGGGACCGCCACCGTCCCCCGGTCGTCCGGGAGGGTCTGCACCGTGAAGGCCGCCGCGTCGTCGTCCTCGGCCTCCGGCTGCGTCAGCGTGCGGGCCGCGTACACGGGGCCGCCGGACAGGGACTCGACCGTCAGCGCGTAGGTGCCCTTCAGGCCCGCCGGGACGGGCAGCTGCACGTCCTGGGTGGTGCCGCCCTTGACCGTGTACGTCCGGGACGCCGTCGTACCGCCCTCGCTGCCGGCCGACGCCGTGACCTTCACCTGCGCGGTCTTCCCGGGGGCGGTCAGGGACAGGGTGGTGCCCTTGGCGCGGTTGTCCGCCGAGGTCGCGCGTGCCCCGACCGGGCCGGAGGCCGGGATGAAGGCCGTCTCCTGCGCCGTTCCCTTGCCCCGCACCACCCGCAGCGCGGCCACCACCGGCACGGACCGGCTCGTCGGCGTCAGCACCAGCGACCCCGCCTCGCCGCGCGTGACCTCGCCGAGGTCGACGCCCGTCGTCATGCCCGCCTTGACGCGCACCGTCTCGTGCCCGGCGGGCGTGAGCAGCCCGGTCGGTGACGCGAGCTGCACCTTCAGGTCGGCGTCGGTGTCACCGGGCGTGAACAGCACCAGGCGCACGGCCGTGGCGTCCTTGGGGATGCCCGGCAGCACCAGGCTGCCCGCCGGGTCCGTGGCCGCGGCCAGCCAGTCGCCGCCGGTCTTGTCGCCCAGGGCCTCCACCGCGGCACCGACCCGACCGCTGCGCACGCCGACGTGCACGGTGAGGTCGGCCTCCCGCGCGTCGCTGAGCGTGGACAACAGGATCGACTCGCTGCCGTGGGCGGGCACCGTGATGCCCTCGCTCACCGACGACTTCACGGCGCCGTCCTTGCCGTAGAGCTCGATGTCGACGACGGCCGCCGAGTCGTCGGGGTTGGTCAGGTGCACGTAGTCGGTGCGGTCGGCCGTCGTGGCGGCGCCGGGGAACCAGAACTGCGTGTCCGGCGCGGTGCAGGTGACGCCCAGCAGTCCGCGGCCCGTGCCGGCGGCGACCTCCGTGGTCTGCTGCACCGTCCAGCCGGGGGCGTAACTCCCCTCCGCCGTACCGACGAACGCGGGCGTGTCGGCGCCGGTGGTCCTCGCGGTGACCGGGGTGCCGGGGGCCGCGGGCCGGACGACGGGCTTGCCGGCCTTCCCGCCGCCCTTCTCGCCCGGCTCCTCGGGCGCGGCGGCGAGTTGGGCCTTGCCCTTGCCGTCGGTGCCCTTGGTGACGGGCGTGAACGACGTGTACGACGTCTCGGCCAGGTCGGAGGTGCTGGGCGCCGGGCACAGCAGGCTGGTCCGTTCCACGGGCAGCCGCGCGGCCGTCGCTCCGGCGGGGTCCGCGCCGGAGGCGTCCGGAGTGGACAGCGCCGCGAATCCGGTGACGGCGGCGAGCGCGGTGACACCGGCGATCAGGGACAGGGTGGTGCGGTTCACTGCTGGCTCCCGTCGGGACGCTCACTGCCCGTGCCGTGGGGCCGGTGGGCCTGGGAAGGGTCGTACGGCGCGTCGTAGCCGCCCTGGCCGTACGCCTGGTCGTACGCGGGGTCGTAGGCCTGGCCGTACGCGGGGTCGTAACCGGCGGCCGGGGCCGGGTCGCCGTAGGCGTACGGGGCGTACTGGCCGCCCTGGCCGTCCGGGGCGTCCTGGTAGGCGTCCGCCGGGTACGGCTGCTGCCCGTAGGCGGCCGGGTCGTACTGCTGGGCGTCCGGGTACTGCTCGTCGCCGTACGTGCCGTAGGAGTCGTACCCGGCGTCCGGGTGCCCGGACGGGTCCCAGGCGCCGGGCGCCTGCTGCGGGACCGTCGCCGGGGGCTCCTGCGGCGGGGCGGGGTCCGCGGCGGGGTCCGGCGTCCCGGCCTCCGCCCCGGCGCCGGCCGTGGTCTCCGCCACGGCCTCCGCCTCGGCCTGGGCCCGCAGCCGGCGTGCCCGGCGTCCCTCGCCGGCGACCGCCTGGGCGGGGACGACCGGCTCGTCGGGCAGGTCGTCGTCGACGTCGCGGCGCCGGCCGGGCAGGGCGAGGACCACCAGGACGACGGCGAGCAGGCCCTGGGCCCACAGCCAGGCGGTGTGGGTGAACGGGTCGTCGTAGGTGACGTCCAGCCTGCCGCCGGAGGCGGGGAGTTCGAAGCCCTGTGCCCAGCCGTCGACCGTGGTGCGGGTGAGCGGCTTGCCGTCGAGGGTGGCCGTCCAGCCGTCGGCGGCGGTGTCGGCGAGGCGCAGGACGCGGCCCTCGGCGCCGGACGGGATCTTCGTGTGGATCTCCACGGGCCCGGCGGCGACCGGCTGCGGCTCGCCCGTGGCGGTGCCGCGGCCGGAGACGATGGTCGCGCGCGCGACGTCCCGGTCGACCTGCCACAGCCCGCTGCCGTCCTGCTGGCTGAGCCGCCTCAGCCCCGGCGTGGCGTCCAGGACGCGGACGACGTCGTGGGGCGCCCCCTTGTGCACGAGGACGTAGCGCACGGCGAAGTCGCCGAGCTGACCCGCCTGGTCGGCGCCGGAGCCGGCCACCAGGTTGGCGACGACCTTGTCGAGCCTGCTGTTCCCCCCGTCGGCGGCCAGTTCGCCGTCACCGAGGCGGATCCCGGCCCCGCGGACCAGCAGGTAGCTCACGTGGGCGGCGGAGTCGCTGTCGAGGACGAGGGTGCGGGCCTGGTCGCGGGTGACGCTGTCCTCGGCGACGAACGCGGGGACCTGCACCGGGTCGCGTCGCTCCAGGGGCCCGTCGGCGCCGCCGGTCATCCAGCCGACGGCGGCGACCAGCGGGCCGACGGCCGAGGCGAGGGCGATGAGCGCGGCGACCGGCTGACGCCAGCCGAAGCTCTGCTCGGCGACGCGGAAGCGTGCGCCGTCGGCCCCCAGGACGGCGGCGGACAGCAGGGCGAGGCCGTAGACGAGGGTGGCGGGGCCCGCCCAGGCGGAACGGTTCGACAGGACCGCGAGGACGAGGGCGACCAGCGCGACGGCCCAGGCCGCCCGGATCGCGCCCTGCCGCTCGGAGCGCAGCAGGGCGGCCAGCGCGGCCAGCACGATGCCGATGAGGACCAGCCCGCCGACCGTGCCGGGGCCGCCGGGGCTGGCGCCGAGCAGGTCGAGCGCGGAGGCGGCCGAGGAGCCGTACTCCAGGCCGGCCTCGTCGAAGAAGTCGAGGGGGAACAGCGACAGCGACCAGGGCGCGAGCAGCAGCAGGGGCGTGCCGAGCTGGGCGATCAGGCGCAGCCCGTACGCCGTGATGTCGCCGCGGCGCAGGACCAGGACGCCGACGCCGAGCAGCAGCGCGAGGGGCCACACGACGGGGGTGAAGGCGGTGGTGATCGTCAGCAGCAGCGCGTACGCCCAGGTGGCGCGCCAGCTGCCGCGCGCGCCGGACCGCCCGGCCAGGCCGGCGGCCGCGACGGCCGCGCGCGCGGCGAGCGGGAGCAGCACGGCGAGGACGGCGGTGCCGATGCGGCCGCCGGCGAGCGCGCCGGTGGCGGCGGGCAGGAAGGCGTAGGCGACGGCCGCCCACGCGCGCAGCAGCCGGGAGGGCACGAGCGGGCGGGAGGCGAAGTAGGCGGTGACACCGGCGAGGGGCACCGAGCAGACCAGCAGCAGGGTGACGGCCAGGCCGGTGGAGCCGAGCAGGACGGAGGCGAGCGTGGCGACGATCGCCAGGTAGGGCGGCGCGGAGGCGGTGCCACCGGTGCCCACGGTGTGCCAGGCGTCCACGTACCGCGACCACAGCTCGCCGGCGCCGGCCGGGGCGGGCAGCAGCGCGCCGCCCGCCAGCGCGCCGCCGCCGAGGAGGGCGCGGCAGGCGACCAGGGAGACGAGCATCAGCACCAGGAAGAGCACCGGGCCGGGTTTGCGGGCGATGCGCTTGAGGCGGGCGAACTGCTCGATCTCGAGGAAGTCGGCGTCGTCGCCGCCCGGTCCGGACTCGATGGCACCGCCGTGCCGCCCGGCGCCCGCGGCCGCCTCGGCGTCGGAGCTGCCGGCGAAACTGCCCGCGATCTGTTCGACGGTGACGCGGACGGTCGCGCCGGGGGGCGGGAACAGGGGGCGCAGTTCGTCCTTCGCGACCTGCGGGCGTCCGCGTTCGCGCCGTCCGGCGATGATGCGCTCGGGCCGCAGCAGGACGCTCAGCAGGCCCCGGATCTCGTCCAGCGCTTGGCCGGGGACCTTGCCGACGAGGTAGGCGAGGGTCCGCAGCAGGGTGCCGACCACGAGCCGCAGCAGCACCCAGGGCAGGGCGGCGGTGCGGACGTTGACGAGGAGGGTGTGGACGGCGCCGGCCTTGTCCACCTTGTGCGGGGATGCGGTGGTGCGCCCCGCGCAGTCGACGGCGCGGCGTTCGCGGGAGGCCGCCTCGGCGTGGCGTACGACCGCCTCCGGGGCGACCAGGACGCGCAGTCCGGCGGCGTGCGCGCGCCAGCACAGGTCGACGTCGTCGCGCATCAGGGGCAGCCGGCGGTCGAACCCGCCGAGCCGCTCGAAGACGTCACGCCGGATCAGCATGCCCGCGGTGGACACCGACAGGACGGGACGGACGTGGTCGTGCTGGCCCTGGTCCTGTTCACGGCGGTCCAGACCGGTCCAGCGGCGGCCGGAGTTGGCGATGGAGACGCCGACCTCCAGCAGCTGCCGGCGGTCGTACCAGCCGCGGAGTTTGGGGCCGACGACGGCGACGTCCTCGCGGCCGAGTTCGTACTCGTTGTCCACGACGCGCAGCAGCTGCGCCAGGGCGTCGGGTGCGGGGGCGCAGTCGTCGTGCAGCAGCCACAGCCACTGCACCGGTTCCCCGTGCGGGAGTTCGGGCAGGTCGTAGGCGTCGTCGCGCCAGGTGCGCGTGACGGGGTCCCAGCCACTGGGCCGCCGCAGGTACGCCAGGTCCTCGGGGGTGAGGAGCGGTGCGATGCGCGCGGCCTCCGCGACGGCCTGGCCGAAGCCGGTGCGCCGGGCGAGGTGCAGCACGCGGTCGTCCCCGAGGGCCTCGGTGACCAGCCGGGCGGAGTCGTCGGCGCTGCCGGTGTCGGCGGCCACGGCGTACTGGACGGGGCGCTCCTGGCCGAGCAACCCGGCGAGCGCGTCGGGCAGCCAGCGGGCCCCGTCGTGGGAGACGAGGACGGCGGTCACCACGTGGCGCGGGAACTCAGGTGCGGCAGCGAGGTCTTGCTGGGCTGCCGTGTGGCTGTGCACGGACATCGAGGTACGGGCCCCGGTTCGATGGACTGCGGTGGACACCCGTGCCTGTGGGGAACGGCGGGGCGTCTCGGACGAGCGCCCACACTATCGGCAGATCGAACGGGGCGGCGCGGAGCGCCTCGTCGGGGGGGGCGGTGGCCGGGGGCGGCCGGGCACGACGGCCCACCGCTGTGGACGGCCCGACCTCGAGGGGCCGTTCACGGCCGTCGGGCACGTACGGGGTGCGCTGTCCGTCGGGCGGCGGGCCGGGCGCCGGAGCGGACGACGGGGGGACGGCGGCCTTCTTCAGGCGGCGTCCCTCAGGCGGCCTTCCTCAGACGGCGGCCTTCTTCAGACGGCGGCGTTCCCGCTCGGACAGGCCGCCCCAGATGCCGAAGCGCTCGTCGTTGGCAAGGGCGTACTCGAGGCACTCGGAGCGGACCTCGCACGCGAGGCAGACCTTCTTGGCCTCCCGGGTGGAGCCGCCCTTCTCGGGGAAGAAGGACTCGGGGTCGGTCTGGGCGCACAGTGCGCGCTCCTGCCAGCCGAGCTCCTCGTCCGCGTCGTCGACCAGCAGTTGCTGCACCAGCTCGGTCATGTGCGCCCCTCGTCCGTCTTTCGCATCCCCGTGATCCAGCCGTTATCGATTCCGGCTGAACGACACGAGTGAAATTACAAGTGTGCTGCTCCGGGCGAGTCAAGCCGAGATCTGCTATTGGGCCCCTTATTCACTCTGCAGAACCAAGGCTGAGCAGAAAGTGTTCAAATCGCCATAAACCTTGACATGCCGACGAGGCCACAGGAGCCCTCGGTCCCGCACGGAACCCGTACAGGGGAGGACGCCCCGGCGTTCGATCTCGTTCCGACACACGCACCGAAGCGAACCGGATCACATTCGGATCACGGAATCGCAACGGAGGTCGCGTGCCCGGTCTGTGCCGCATGTGTCCCGGAAGCCGCCTGGGCAAACCTTTCCTCTGCGAGATGGACCGGATGGGGTGAAACACGTCCCACATCACGGGTACCGAGTTGACAGTGCCGGTGTGAGCCGCTGTCCTGGTGGGCATGCTCGCGAATTCGGCACTCGCCCCGACCCGCACCGCCGGGTCCCACGGTGCTGCCCACGTTCGCTGTAGCTGTTGTCGCCGTTCCAGCTGTTGAGCCGACCGCGCTCCGGCTGACCCGGGTCCACCCGACCCGGCCGTGTGAGGCCACGTCCCACGCCCGACCAGGGCGTTCTCCGTGTCCCGTTTCTTCCCCCCGCGCCCCCCGCACCCCCGCACTCTTCCGCCGAGGAACCACCGCACCCATGAACAGCGACAGCGACCTCCAGATCGCCGGCGACATCCTCGAAGTCCCGCACCTCCTCCAGGCACCGCGCGAGCACCCGGCCACCGTCGCCGAGTTCGCCGGACTGGTCCGCTCCCTCGCCGAGGACCGCTCCCAGTGGGAGCACCTCGTCCGCTACGACGCGACGACGCGCTGGTACCACCGGCTGCGCACCGGTCCCGGTTACGAGGTCTGGCTGCTGTCCTGGCTGCCGGGACAGGGCAGCGGACGCCACGACCACGGCCCCTCCTCCGGCGTGTGGACGGTCCTCGACGGCACCCTGACCGAGCACACGCGGCGCGGCACGCGCGTACTGGGCGCGGGGACGCAGAAGGTGTTCGCGCCGGGGTACGCGCACGAGGTGGTCAACGACACGCTGGAGCCGGCGGTCAGCCTGCACGTCTACTACCCGGGCCTCACCGAGATGCCCATGCACTCCGCCCGGTGCTCGGCCGCCGCGCCCCACGACGCCGGCGCCGCGACCGGAGCGCGGTGACGACCGGCTGACGCGGTGTCGTGCCCGCCTGCGAGACCGTCCCGCCCGTCACCCGGCCACCATCCCTCAACGAGTCGGCCCGACGGCTGACACACTGGTCCAATGCGCATTGTGGTTCTGGCAGGCGGCATCGGTGGTGCCCGGTTCCTGCGTGGTCTGAAGCGGGCCGCGCCGGACGCGGACATCACGGTCATCGGCAACACCGGCGACGACATCCACCTCTTCGGGCTGAAGGTCTGCCCGGACCTCGACACGGTGATGTACACGCTCGGCGACGGCATCAACGAGGAGCAGGGCTGGGGGCGGGCCGACGAGACCTTCCACCTCAAGGAGGAGCTCGCGGCCTACGGCGTCGGGCCGGAGTGGTTCGGCCTGGGCGACCGGGACTTCGCCACGCACATCGTGCGGACGCAGATGATCTCCGCCGGGTATCCGCTCAGCGCGGTGACCGAGGCGCTGTGCGACCGCTGGAAGCCCGGCGTGCGTCTCCTCCCCATGACCGACGACCGCGTGGAGACCCACGTGGCCGTCGAGCTGGACGGCGAGCGCAAGGCCGTCCACTTCCAGGAGTACTGGGTACGGCTGCGGGCCTCGGTCCCCGCCGAGGCGGTCGTGCCGGTCGGCGCCGAGCAGGCGAAGCCGGCGCCCGGCGTCCTGGAGGCCATCGCCGAGGCGGACGTGATCCTCTTCCCGCCCTCCAACCCGGTCGTCTCGATCGGCACGATCCTCGCCGTGCCCGGCATCCGGGAGGCGATCGCCGACGCCGGGGTGCCGGTGGTCGGCCTCTCCCCGATCGTCGGGGACGCGCCCGTGCGCGGGATGGCCGACAAGGTCCTCGCGGCGGTCGGCGTGGAGTCCACGGCCGCGGCGGTCGCCGAGCACTACGGCTCGGGGCTGCTGGACGGCTGGCTGGTCGACACGGTCGACGCGGACGCCGTGACGCGGGTCAAGGCGGCCGGCGTCCTCTGCCGCGCCGTGCCGCTGATGATGACCGACGTCGACGCGGCGGCCCGGATGGCCCACGAGGCGCTGGCGCTGGCGGAGGAGGTGCGTCAGGCGTGAGCGACGGTGCTCCCGGCTACCGGGTCCGGGCGGTCCCCGGCCTGCCGGAGGTGCAGCCGGGCGACGACCTGGCCAAGCTGATCGCGGCGGCCGACCCCGGTCTCGCCGACGGGGACGTGCTCCTCGTCACTTCGAAGATCGTGTCCAAGGCGGAGGGCCGCGTCGTCCGGGCCACCGACCGGGAGGCCGCGATCGACGCCGAGACCGTGCGGGTGGTGGCCCGGCGCGGGACACTGCGCATCGTCGAGAACCGTCAGGGCCTGGTCATGGCGGCGGCCGGCGTCGACGCCTCCAACACCCCGTCCGGGACGGTGCTGCTGCTGCCCGAGGACCCGGACGCCTCCGCGCGGGCCATCCGCGAGGGCCTGCGGGACGCCCTGGGCGTCGACGTCGGCGTGGTCGTCACCGACACGTTCGGGCGCCCCTGGCGGGCCGGCCTCACCGACGTGGCGATCGGCGCCGCGGGCGTGCGGGTCCTCGACGACCTGCGCGGCGGCACGGACGCGCACGGCAACCCGCTCGGCGCCACCGTCGTCGCCACCGCCGACGAGCTCGCCGCCGCGGGCGACCTGGTCAAGGGCAAGGCCGCCGGGCTGCCCGTCGCCGTCGTGAGCGGGCTGCCCCAGGTCGTGACCGGGGACCACGGCGAGGGGGCGCGGGCCATGGTGCGCGGCGCGCGCGACGACATGTTCCGGCTCGGCACGTCCGAGGCGGTGCGCCAGGCGGTCACCCAGCGGCGCACGGTGCGGGCCTTCACGGACGAGCCGGTCGACCCCGGCGCCGTGCGCCGGGCGGTGGCCGCGGCGGTCACGGCGCCGGCGCCGCACCACACGACGCCGTGGCGGTTCGTGCTGCTGGAGTCCGCCGAGTCCCGCACCCGGCTGCTGGACGCGATGCGGGACGCCTGGATCGCCGACCTGAGGCGGGACGGCAAGAGCGAGGAGTCCATCGCCAAGCGGGTGCGGCGCGGGGACGTGCTGCGCAACGCGCCGTACCTCGTCGTGCCCTGCCTGGTCATGGACGGCTCGCACGCCTACGGCGACGCGCGGCGCGACGGGGCCGAGCGGGAGATGTTCGTGGTCGCCACCGGCGCGGGCGTGCAGAACCTCCTCGTCGCCCTCGCCGGGGAGCGGCTGGGCTCGGCGTGGGTGTCCTCCACGATGTTCTGCCGGGACGTCGTACGGGAGGTGCTGGGGCTGCCGCGGGACTGGGACCCGATGGGTGCCGTCGCGGTCGGTCATCCCGCCGAGGAGCCGCGGCCGCGGGCGGAGCGGGACGCGGAGGCGTTCATCGAGGTGCGGTGACGCGTTCCGGCGACGCCCTACCCTCATAGGGGCCTCTCGTTCCGCAGGGGCCTGCCCGTCTTCCGTCCCAGGGGCCTCACCGTGGCAGGACGCTTCGCCCCCCGGCCCACGCGTACGACAGTGCGCGGCGGGGAGACCGGCGTGCCCGCGGGGAGAACGCCGGCGCCCCGGCAGGCCGTCGCGCCCGGGAGGGTACGGGTGTGGGTGCCGGACGGGCCGCTGGATCTGGGGCTGGTCCTCGGACCGCTGCGTCGCGGGCCGGGCGACCCGACCTTCCGGACGACGCCGGACGGCTCGGTGTGGCGGACCGGCCTCACCCCCGCCGGGCCGGGCACCCTGCGGGTCCTCGCGCGCGGCGGTGAGGTGCGGGGCGAGGCCTGGGGGCCGGGTGCGGAGTGGCTGCTGGAGCAGTTGCCGCGGTTGCTGGGCGCCGACGACGACCCGTCCGCGTTCGTGCCCCGGCACCGGCTGCTGGCCCACACCGCGCACCGGCGGCCGGGGCTGCGGCTGACGCGGACCGGGCTGGTGCTGGAGTCGCTGATCCCGTCGATCCTGGAACAGAAGGTCACGACGCTGGAGGCGTACCGGGCGTGGCGGCTGCTCGTGCGGAAGTACGGCGAACCGGCGCCGGGGCCCGCGCGGATGCACGTGATGCCGGCGCCGCGGACGTGGGCGCTGATCCCCTCCTGGGAGTGGCACCGGGCCGGGGTGGACGACAAGCGGGCCTCGACGATCCTGCGGGCCGTGCGGGTCGCCGCGCGGCTGGAGGAGGCGGCCGGGATGGAACCGGCGGCGGCGCGGGCGCGGCTGGAGGTCGTGCCCGGGATCGGGCCGTGGACCTCGGCGGAGACCGTGCAGCGCAGTCACGGGGCGCCGGACGCGGTGACGGTGGGGGACCTGCACCTGCCGGGGATCGTGGGATTCGCGCTGGGCGGTGACCGGGACGCGGACGACGCGGTGATGCTGCGGCTGCTGGAGCCGTATGCCGGGCAGCGGCACCGGGCGGCCCGGCTGGTGCTGCTGAGTGGGCGGGTGCCGGACAGGCGGGCGCCGCGGATGGCTCCGCGGCGGATCGAGCGGCTCTGACGGGCGGTGCCCCCGGGCACGTCGGCAGGTGCCCGGCGCCGGTACGGGGCGGGTCGCGCGGGCCCGGCGTCGCGGGGTGCCTCCCCGTCCGTTCCGGCACGGGGAGGCACGCCTGCCCGCAGTCACGCGGGCGGCGGGCCGGTCGCGGCTACGACGCGTCCGAGGAGAAGCGCAGTGAGGCCGGGGGTATGCGGGCGTCGCACCAGACGCGGACGCCCGAGCGGAGTTCGTTGTCGGCGCCGACGACCGCGCCGTCGCCGATGACCGTGTCCGTGAGGACCGAGCGGGTGCCGACGCGGGCGCGGCTGCCGATGAGGGAGTCGGTGATGACGGCGCCCGGTTCGATGACCGCGCCGGGGAGGATCGTGCTGCCGAAGACACGCGCCCCCTCCGCGACGAAGGCGCCCTCGCCCACCACCGTGCCGCCGGTCAGCTTGGCGTCGGGCGCGACGGTGGCCGTGGGCAGGATCAGACGGTCGCCGCAGCGGCCCGGTACCGCCGGGGACGGGGCGCGGCCGAGGACCAGGTCCGCCGAGCCGCGCACGAAGGCCGCCGGGGTGCCGAGGTCCAGCCAGTACGTGGAGTCGACCATGCCCTGCAGGTGCGCTCCGGTGGCGAGGAGTTCCGGGAAGGTCTCCCGTTCGACCGAGACCGGGCGGCCCGCCGGGATGGTGTCGATGACCGAGCGGCGGAAGACGTACGCCCCCGCGTTGATCTGGTCGGTGACGATCTCCTCCGGCGTCTGCGGCTTCTCCAGGAACGCCAGGACCCGGCCCGAGCCGTCCGTGGGGACCAGCCCGTACGCCCTCGGGTCCGTCACCTTCGTCAGGTGCAGGGAGACGTCCGCGCCCGTCGTCTCGTGGGTGCGCACCAGCGCGCGGATGTCCAGGCCCGTCAGGATGTCGCCGTTGAAGACGAGCACCGGCTCGTCGGGGCCCGAGTGCAGCCGCGACGCCACGTTGCGGATCGCGCCGCCGGTGCCGAGCGGTTCCTCCTCCGTGACGTACTCGAGGTGGAGGCCCAGGGACGAGCCGTCTCCGAAGTACGGCTCGAAGACCTCCGCCAGGTAGCTCGTCGCGAGGACGATGTGCTCGACGCCCGCCGCCTTCGCCCGCGCCAACTGATGGGTGAGGAACGGCACCCCGGCCGCCCTCACCATGGGCTTCGGGGTGTGCACCGTGAGCGGGCGCAGCCGCGTGCCCTTACCGCCGACCAGGAGGATCGCTTCTGTCACCTGTCGTCTCTGCTTCCTGCCGGGACCGGCCGAAGTGTGTTTCGGCCGGCCAGTGTATGCAGACCGTTCCATGGCGCCGGCGATGGCCGTACGGTGGTGCGCCCTCAGCGGCCCTGGTACTTCGCCGCCGAGGAACGGGCCGTACCGAGCTTGCCGTAGAGCTGCTTGCCGGGGCAGCTCGTGGCGAAGCCGTCGCGGTGCCCCGAGATGACGTTCAGTCGTACGTTCTTGCCCTTCCGGTAGAGGTTGCCACCGCCGGACTTCAGGTATGTCTTGCCGCGCGGGTTCATGCCGTAGAGACCGAGCTTCCACGCGGTGAGCCGGGCGACGGCCTTGACCGCGGCGGACGACGGCTTCTTCGAGCTGTAGGTGCCGAGAACCGCGATTCCCATGCTGTGGGAGTTGAACCCCATGGTGTGGGCACCCAGGACCGGTTTCGCCACTCCCCCGGCCCGGCCCTCGTAGATCTTTCCGCACTTGTCGACGAGGAAGTTGTAGCCGATGTCCCGCCACCCCATGCTCTTGACGTGGTAGCGGTAGATACCGCGAATGACTGACGGGGCCTGCGAGCAGCGGTAGTTGTTGCCGGTGGCCGAGTGGTGCACGAAGGCGGCCTTGACCTTCTTCGTGTACACGAACTTCTTCTCGCGCAGCTTCTCGTCCGCACCCCAGCCGCGGCGCGTGGTGATGCTCGGGCGCGGACCGACGTACGGCTTGGCCTTCTGCTGCTCCGTCAGGGTGCCGAGGGCGAGGAGCTCCCCCTCGGTCTGGGCCCGGCTCAGGGCCGGGATCTCGGTGGCGCCGAGGGGCGCGAGGCCGGCGTTGGCGGCGGAGGCGTCGAGTCCCTCGACGGTCGCGAAGACCTCGCCGGCCTCGGCGGACCCGAGGGCTTCGCCGGCCTCGGCCGGCTCGACGTTCCCGGCGGGTTCGGCGACCCCGGCGGTCAGGGCGGTGGTGCGGGAGTCCTCGGCGGGGGCCGGCTCGTCCGCGGGGGGTTGCGGCAGGGCGGCGTCGCCGGGATCGACGAGTTCGAGGCGCAGGCCGGTGGGGAGCGGGGACACGACGGGGGCGGCACCGTCGGCACCGTCCTCGTGCGCCGCGCGCACCCGCACCTCCACGCCGTCCGACTCGCCCACCCACAGCGGTGCGGTGGCGCCGCGCACGCGACCCGACGCCCCTTCGGCGGTACCCGGGTCGGCGGCGTGGTCGGCGGTGTGCGTCTCGAGGTCCTGCCAGTCGGACCAGGTGCCGGTGGCGGTGGCGCGGGTGCGGACCTGGACGCGGCCGTGCAGTTCGGTGGCCGGGTCGTCCCAGACGACGCCCACCAGGGAGAAACGCCGGGTGTCCCGGCGGGGGACGCCCTGTTCGACGGTGCCGGGGGCGGTGGAGGCGCGGTCGCCCGCGAGGGGCGCGAGCGGTAGCGACTGGGTGCTGCCGGGGACGTGGGCACCGGCCGGTGCCGAGGCCGGTGCCGCTCCTCCGGTGGTCGCCGTCGCCGCCGTGGGCGCGGCGGTGAGCGGGAGGGCCAGTGCGGCCGCGCAGGTGACGCCTATGGAGGAAGTGAGGAATCCATGCATGCCCCTGATCCTGGACACGGTCGGACAAACCTGTCCATGCGGGATGTGACGGTCCGTAGGGTTTTTCGCCCGATCCGGTGGTGGTGAAGTGCCCCGTCCGCCCGGACCGCGCCGCCGGGCCCGCGTACGCTTGCGCGGGTGAACGCGACCGACCGCACCCCTGCCGACCTGCTGAGTTCCGCGCTCGCCGCGGACCCGGGACGCCCCCTGGTGACCTTCTACGACGACGCCACCGGCGAACGCGTCGAACTCTCCGTGGCCACCTTCGCCAATTGGGTGGCCAAGACCGCCAATCTGCTCCAGGACGAGCTGTCCGTCGAACCCGGTGACCGGGTCGCGCTGCTGCTGCCCGCGCACTGGCAGACGGCGGTGTGGCTGCTGGCGTGCGCGTCGGTGGGTGTCGTCGCCGACGTGGCCGGCGACCCGGCGGCGGCGGACGTGGTGGTGAGCGGGCCGGAGCCGGAGTCGCTGGAGGCGGCGCGGGCGTGCTCGGGGCCGCGGATCGCGCTGGCGCTGCGACCGCTCGGGGGCCGGTTCGCGCCGACCGCGCCGGAGGGCTTCGCCGACTACGCGGTGGAGGTGCCGGGGCAGGGGGACCGGTTCGTGCCGTACGCGCCGGTGGACCCGGAGGCGCCGGCGCTGATCGTGGCCGGGCGGGAGTTCAGCGGGGCGGAGGTCGTGGAGCGGGCCCGGGCGGAGGCGTCGGGGCTGGGGCTCACGGGGCCGGGGGGACGGATCCTGTCGGGGCTGCCGTACGACACGTGGAAGGGGCTGAACGCCGGGCTGTACGGGCCGTTGGCGTCGGGCGGGTCGGTGGTGCTGTGCCGGCACCTGGAGCAGGCGTCCGAGGACACCGTCGCCGAGCGCGTCGAGAGCGAACGGGTGACGGCGACGGCCCGCTGAACCCCGCTTCCGGGTGCGACCGGGCGGGGGCCGGGGCGCTCGCGCGACGCGGCGCCGCGAGGTGCCGCCGCGCCCCCGCCACGTCACCCGTCCAGCCCGGCCCACCCCGCGGCCGGACCTCGCGCGCGGCATCGTCGTAGGGGCAGGACGGCACGCCCGTACGCCGTGAGAGGTGGAGCAGACGTGAGCGACGCCGCAGGGACGCCCCCCGCGGGGCCCGGTGTGACCGGGGCCGGGGCGTCCGCGTCGGGGAGGGGGCTCGTACGGCGGCGGCGCAGGCGGTGGGTGCGGGCCGGCGCCCTCGCGGCCGGCGCCCTCGTCCTGGCCGCCGCGGGAGCCGGCTGGGTGGTGTACGCCGAGCTGGACGGGAACATCACCGCCGACGGCGAGGCCGCGCGGGAGCTCGCCCGCTACGAGGAGGAGCGGCCGACGTCCCTGGTGAAGGACGCGCAGAACCTGCTGCTGATCGGCTCCGACTCGCGCGCCGGCGACGGCAACCGCGCGTACGGGCGCGACCCCGGCACCGAACGGTCGGACACGACCATCCTGCTGCACCTGGCGGCCGGCCGGCACAGCGCGACCGCGGTGTCCCTGCCCCGCGACCTGATGGTCGACGTCCCCGGCTGTCTCGGGCGGGACGGCACCCGCACCGAGCCGACGTCGACGATGCTCAACTACGCGTTCGAGAAGGGTGGTTCGGCCTGCGCGATCCGGACCGTGGAGAAGCTCACGGGGATTCGGATCGACCACCACGTGGTGGTCGACTTCAGCGGCTTCAAGAAGATGGTCGACGCGGTGGACGGCGTCGAGATCTGCCTCACCGAGCCGATCCACGACAAGGCCGCCCGACTGCGGCTGCCGGCGGGGCGGGTGAAGCTGAACGGGGAGCAGGCCCTCGGTTACGTGCGCGCCCGCAAGTCCCTCGGCGACGGCAGCGACACCGACCGCATGGACCGCCAGCAGCGCTTTCTCGGCGCGCTCGTCGACAAGGTGCGCGGCAACGGCGTCCTGCTGAACCCGGTGAAGCTGGACCCGGTGCTGGACGCGGCCACGTCCTCGCTCACCACCGACCCGTCCCTGGCAAGTCTGCGTGGCTTGTACGCATTCGTACGAGGCCTGCGCGACATCCCCACCGAACGCGTGCAGTTCCTCACGGTCCCGCGGGAGCCGTACGCCCGCGACGCCGATCGCGACCAGCTCGCCGAACCGGCCGCGCGGGAGCTGTTCGCCCGCCTCCGCACGGACCGGCCGGTCACGGTCGCCCGGGAGACGCCGCGGGATCCCGCCGCCCGGGGCGGTGCGGGCGAGGAGCCGTCCGATCGCGCGGAGCCCGGCGGAACGGGCCCTTCCCCCGCGCCCACGTTCCGCGGAAACACCGCCGCCGAACACGCCTGCGGGTAAAGGCACCCCCAAACCGACACGCCGGAACGAACGCGTGTCCAAGGAAATGGGTGGTATTGCCCGCTTGTAGGGACGTGGAATTTGTCACCGTCGTCGCCCCGCGTCGAACTGGGCGGATAGTGTGAGCGCTTCCGGTGCCCCCGGCTCAGAGGTCCGACCGGTCCTGGGTCCGGGATCGTGCACTGCTTGTACGAGACCCGGGCGCCTTTGAGGGGAAGGCGCCGCGTGGCCCCGACGGAGGATTCGGACAACCGTGGACGCGCAAGGCCGTGGGCGGGCGGACAACATCGACCCCGCAGACCAGTGGGTGTTCAATCCGAACACCGGTGAATACGAACTGCGACTGGATGATTCCGCACCGCAACAGTCGATCGTACCGGAACCGCGCAGAGCCGCCGGCCAGGGCGAGGACGCGGTCCGCTCCCACACCGGCGCGCCCGAGGCGCCCGAGGCGCCCGAGGCGCCCGGCCGCGACGTGCCGGGGCCGCGCCGGCGTCGCACGGCACCCGAGGAGCCGGCACCGGGACGGCGCGGACGTCGCCCGGCGAAGAAGGGCGGCAAGGCCAAGAAGGGCGGCAAGGCCAAGAAGATCGTGATGTGGACCGGCGGCACCATGGCGCTGGTCCTGGTCGCCGTCGGCACGGCCGGCTACCTCTACCTCAAGCACCTCGAGGGCAACGTCGAGACGACGGACGTCGGCACCGCGGGCGCGAGCAGCTTCCGCAAGGACGAGGCCTTCAACATCCTGCTGATCGGCACGGACAAGCGCACCGGCGAGGGCAACGAGAGCTACGGCGACAAGGAGAACACCACCGGGCACGCCGACACCACGCTGCTGCTGCACGTCGCCAAGGACCGCTCGAACGCGACCGTGCTGAGCATCCCGCGGGACATGATCGTGGACATCCCGGACTGCGACACCAAGCAGGAGGACGGCTCCTTCAAGACGATCCCCGGCATCCACGACCGGTTCGGCTACAGCCTGGGCGTCGGCGGCCGTGACGCCGGCTGCACCATGCGTACCGTCCACGAGCTGACCGGCGTCAAGCCGGACCACTTCATGATGGCCGACTTCAACGCCATCAAGACCCTGACCACGGCGGTGGGCGGCGTCGACGTGTGCGTCGAGAAACCGGTGGACGACGAGAAGTCCGGCCTGAAACTGCCCGCGGGTCCCTCCACGATCCAGGGCGAGCAGGCGCTGGCGTTCGTGCGGACCCGGCACGCCTGGGGCAACGAGGGCGACCTGGACCGCATCAAGGTGCAGCAGCAGTTCCTGGCCTCGCTGATGCGCCAGATGTCCTCGGGCGACACCCTCACGAGCCCGACGAAGCTGGTGAAGCTGGCGGAGGCGGCCACCAACGCGCTCACCGTGGACAAGGCCATCGGCAACGTCGGCACGCTCAAGGACGTCGCCCTCGAGCTGAAGAAGGTGCCGATGAAGAACATCTCCTTCCTCACGGTCCCGGTGAAGGACAACCCGGACGAGGAAGTCCACGTGACCGTCGTCGTGGACGAGAACCAGGCGCCGCCGATCTTCGAGGCCATCAAGGGCGACGTCTCCTTCACGGACGTCAAGCAGAAGCAGCAGAAGGAGAAGGCGGCCGTCGCGGCCCGCCTGAAGGGCACCAAGGCCCCGGCCTCCGACGTGCGGGTGCAGGTGCTCAACGGCGGTGCGGCCGACGGCTCCGCGCAGAAGACGCTCAACTGGCTCCAGCTGGAGAAGGGCGTCAGCAAGTCGGAGAACGGCGGCAACGCGCCCGCCGAACTGCCGAAGACCACCCTCGAGTACGCGCCCGAGCAGGCGGACCAGGCCCGCGCCCTCGCCTCGATCATGGGTCTGTCCGGCGCGGCGATGAAGCCGGGCAAGAGCGTGACCAACTCCCAGGGGCAGCCGACGATGACCCTGACCCTGGGCAAGGACTTCAAGGGGGCGGGGATCCCGCTGACGGGCCCGGCGAAGATCGACGTGAAGGACAAGACCACAGCCGACAAGGTGCAGTGCGCCAGCTGAGGTTCACAACGCCACCGAACGGGCCTGTCGTGCGTCTTACCTGACGAACGGCAAGCCCGTTCGACGGTGTAGGGGTGGGGAGGACGAAGACGTGACGCGGAACAGCGTGCAGGAAGAGAGCGCGGGACCGGGGGCGGGGACCGTCGCGGCGGTACGGGGTACCGGTGAGCGGGACGGTGCCGGCACCGCCTCCGCGGACACGGCGGGGTCGCACCGACGCGGCAGACGCCGGCCTGCGCGCAAGCACCGGGTGCTGAGGTGGTCCGCGACGACGCTCGCGGTGCTCATAGTGGGCACGGCGGGCGCCGGCTACCTGTACTACCAGCACCTGAACGGCAACATAGAGAAGGGCGAGCGCAGCAGCGGCGACTCGAAGGCGCACAAGACCGAGCCGAACGCCGCCGGGCAGACACCCCTGAACATCCTGCTGATCGGCTCCGACAGCCGCGCCTCCGACGCGAACGTGGCCCTGGGCGGCGGCAAGAACCACCGCGACAACCCGCCGCTGGGCGACGTGCAGATGCTGATCCACCTGTCCGCGGACCGGGAGAGCGCGTCGGTGGTCAGCATCCCGCGCGACACCCGGGTGGACATCCCCAAGTGCACGGACCCGGACACCGGCGAGACCTACCCGGCGACCAACACGATCATCAACGAGTCCCTGGGACGCGGCGGCGCCGGCTGCACCCTGGCCACCTGGGAGAACCTCACCGGCGTCTACATCGACCACTGGATGACCATCGACTTCGCGGGCGTGGTGCGGATGGCGGACGCCGTCGGCGGCGTCGAGGTCTGCGTGAACCAGAACGTGCGGGACGTCCCGACCCCCCAGGTGCCCGGCGGTTCGGGCCTGGAGCTGACGGCCGGCCCGCACAAGGTGAAGGGCGAGCAGGCGCTGCAGTGGCTGCGCACCCGGCACGCCTGGGGCAGCGACCTGATGCGGGCCCGGGCGCAGCACATGTACATGAACTCGATGATCCGCACGCTGAAGGAGCAGAACGTCTTCACCGACACCGGTCGGCTGATGGACCTGGCCGAAGCGGCCACCAAGTCCCTGGCGGTCTCGGAGGAGATCGGCACGCCCAAGAAGCTGTACGACCTCGGGATGCAGCTGAAGACGGTGCCGCCGGACCACATCACCATGATGACGTTGCCCACCGTCGAGGACTTCAAGGACAGGAACCACCGGCTGCCGGACGGCGAGAACGCCGAGAAGACATGGGCGATGCTCCGCGACGACATCCCCTTCGACAAGAACAGCGCGAGCAAGCCGTCCGGCAAGAAGCCCACGGAGAAGGTGTCCACCGACCCGGCCGCCCCCGACGACGAGATCGGCGTACTGGTGCAGAACGCCACCCGCTCCGAGTCGCTCGGCGTGGTCAACGGCCGGGCGAGCGCCGTCTCCCAGGCACTGGTGGAGCAGGGCTTCGCCCGCGCGGCGGCCGACACCTCGGGCTCGTACACCGAGGAGCGGACCGTGGTGCGCTACCCCAGCGCCGAACTGGAGGGCGACGCCCAGCGGGTCGCCACGTCACTCGGGATCCCGCTGAGCTCGGTGAAGAGGTCGGCCGACGTCTCCGGTGTCACCGTGGTGGTGGGCGGCGACTGGCGCGAGGGCACGACGTACCCGAAGCAGCCGAAGCCCAAGGCCGGCGACCTGCCGGAGAACTCGGACGCGCTCAACGGCGAGAAGGACAGCGGCAAGTGCATGGACGTGTACGAGCCGTACCGCTGGTAGCCACGAGGCCGTCGCCCCCGACCCCGGCTGCCGCAGCCGTCGGTCAGTGTGAGCCGGCGTCCGCCCGCACCGCCGGGCGCCGGCTCGCGATCACCTTCCTGGCCAGCGACTTCGGGCTGGTCAGGAAGCCCCACCCCCAGGACATGTGCATGGTGGCGAGGGCGACCGGGATCTGCAGCCGCGCCTTCGGGGACAACCCCCGGCCCGCGGGGAGCGAGCCCGCGACGATGGCCGCGAGATAGCCGCCCGGGACGACCAGGCCCCACGGCGTGACGAGAGCGCCCACCACGACACCGGCCGCGATCGCGCACACGGCGGTCGGCGGGGCGAGATAGCGCAGGTTGATCGACCCGGAGTGGTACCGGGCCACGACGTGCCGCCACCGCCCGTAGTCCTTGTACTGCTTGGCCAGCGCCTTCACACTCGGCCGCGGCCGGTACGACACCTTCAGCTCGGGCGAGAACCAGATCAGGCCACCGGCCTCACGGATGCGGAAGTTCAGCTCCCAGTCCTGGGCGCGTATGAACTCCTCGTTGTACCCGCCCTGCCGCTCCAGCGCCTCGCGGCGGAACACCCCCAGGTACACCGTCTCGGCGGGCCCCGCCTGGCCGCCCGTGTGGAAGGCCGCGTTGCCCACGCCGATCTTCGACGTCATCGCGGCGGCGACGGCGTCCTCCCACGCGTTCTCGCCCTCGGCGTGCATGATGCCGCCCACGTTCTGCGCACCGGTCTCCTCCAGCAGCCGTACGGCCGTGGCGATGTAGTTCGGCGACAGCATGCCGTGGCCGTCGACGCGCACGACGACGGGATGGCGCGAGGCCTTGATCGCGGCGTTCAGCGCGGCGGGCGTACGACCGGTCGGGTTCGGCACCGTGTGGACGCGGGGGTCCTCGGCGACGAGTTCGGCGGCGATCTCGTCCGTGCGGTCCGTGGACGGACCGAGGGCGATCACGACCTCCATCTCGCCGGCGTACTCCTGGGCGAGGATGGCGCGGACGGCGCCGCGCAGGTGCCGCTCCTCGTTGAGGACGGGCATGATCACGGAAACGGCGGGCAGCCGCACGTCGGACTTGGCGTTCATCGGTGCTCACGTTACCGCGAACGGGGGACACGGGTGCGCGCCGCGGGGGTCGCAGCCCCGGGCAGCAGATCGTATGGGCCTACGGTGCTCACGGATCCCCCGTCCGGCCCCAGGTCCCGCCCCCGCGGAGGTGTCACCTTGCCCACGCCGCCCCGCTCCCCCAGGCTCCCGGCCTCGCCCCCACACGGCGGCCCCCCGCCGCAGCGCACCCGTCCGCGGCCCTCCCGCCGCCCCGCGGGACCCGCCGTGCGGAGGAAGAGGCCGCGCTGGGCCATGCGGGCGGTGACCGCGCTGTCGGTGGTGGTGCTCGCCTCCGCCGGGATCGGGCACGCGGTGCTCTCGGGCCTGGGCGCCGACATCGCCCGCGTCGACGCCTTCAAGGACATGAAGAACCGCCCGCGGGACGGCGCCGGCATGAACGTCCTGCTGGTCGGCACCGACGGCCGCGACCGCATCAGCGAGGAGGAACGGCGCGCGTACCGGCTCGGCGGCGCCCCCTGCCACTGCACCGACACGATCATGATCGTGCACATCTCGGAGGACCGGGAACGGGCGAGCGTGGTCAGCCTGCCGCGCGACTCGTACGCCGTGACGCCCGACCACACCGACCGCACGACCGGCGAACACCACCGGGGACACCCGGTCAAACTGAACGCGGCCTACGCCGAGGGCGGCCCCCAGCTGACCATCCGCACCGTCGAGAGCATGACCCACGTGAAGATCGACCACTACCTGGAGGTCGACTTCACCAGCTTCATGAAGACCGTCGACGTCCTCGGCGGCGTGCGGATCTGCACCGTCCAACCGCTCAAGGACACCTACACCGGGCTCGACCTGCCGGCCGGCACCCACGACCTGACCGGCGGACAGGCCCTCCAGTACGTCCGCGCCCGCCACCTCGACGGGGCCTCGGACCTGAGCCGGATGAAACGCCAGCAGCGCTTCCTGGCCGCGCTGATCGACCGGGCGACCTCCTCCGGGATCCTGCTGAACCCGCTCAAGTTCCGCGACGTCACCCAGGCGGTGCTCGGCTCGGTACGGGCCGACAAGGGCTTCGGCACCGACGAACTGATCGCCCTCGGCCGGGCGATGCGGAACTTCTCGCCCTCCTCGTCCGAGTTCACCACCGTGCCGATCGAGCGGATGGGCTACGCCGTCGAGGGCGTCGGCTCGACCCTCAAGTGGGACCCCGCCGAATCGAAACGGATCTTCGACGCCCTGCGCGAGGACGAACCGCTGGCCCCGCACGGCACCGAGCCCGAGGGCCCCGCGCCGGTACGGGTGCCGGTCGACCCGAAGCAGATCCGCGTCCAGGTGGAGAACGGCACGCGCACCCCCGGACTCGGCAGACGCGTGGACGACGCCCTGGCCGCGACCGGCTTCCTCACCACCCGGGCACCGGTGAACGCCGCCGACCGCGCGGTCGCACGGACCGTGGTCGCCTTCGACCCCCGCTGGGACAACTCGGCGAAGTCGCTGGCCGCCGCCCTGCCCGGCAGCGAACTCAGGCCGGTCCCGGGACAGGGGCCCACCCTGAAGGTGATCGTGGGCTCCGACTTCCGGCAGGTGGCGAAGGTGACGCCGGCGGACCCGCCGCAGGAGGCGGGCACGGTCGTGCGCGGCGACGAGGTGGTGTGCGGGAAACGGTGACCGGCCCCGGCCTCAGTCACCGGAGACGGTGACCTTGTCGTCGTTCCTCAACTGCTCCACCAGCTTCTTCACCTTGGCGTCGTCCCACTTGAGGTTCCCGCCGACGCTGCCCGACACCGGCATGTTCATCGACGTGCCGTCCCCGCCGCTGACGCTCTTCATCGCCCAGAACATGCCCGCCAGGTCGAACAGGCCCATGTCCTTGTCGACGATGAGGGAGTCCAGGCCCGCACCCATGGTCGGGTACAGCTTGAACGGGTTCAGCACGGTCGACGGGGTGGCCACCTGGCTCGCCAGGGCCGACAGGAACTTCTGCTGGTTCTTGGTGCGGTCCAGGTCGGAACCGGGCAGCGCGTACCGGGTGCGGACGAAGGCCAGGGCCTCCTCGCCGTTCAGGGTCTGCTCGCCCTTCTTGAAGTCGGCACCGGACTTCTTGTCCTTGATGTCCTGCGGGATGTCGATCTCGACGCCGCCGACCGCGTCCACGATGTTGGCGAAGCCGGCGAAGCCGATCTCCACGTAGTGGTCGATGTGCAGCCCGGTGTTGAACTCGATGGTGCGCACCAGCAGCTCGGGGCCGTCCTCCGCGTACGCGGCGTTCAGCTTCACGTGCCGGCCCGTGCCCTCGTACTTCTTGCCGGACTCCGAGCCGACGAAGCTCGGGATCTCGACGTCCGAGTCACGGGGCAGCGAGACCAGCGTCGACCCGTTGTCCCCGGTGTGCAGGATCATCATCGAGTCGGTGCGCTTGCCCTCGGCGTTACCGGTGTGCAGGTCCTTCATCTGGTCCTTGGTCATGCCCTCACGGCTGTCGGACCCGACGATCAGGTAGTTCGTGCCCTCGCCGGTCTCGGGCCGGTCGATGACCTTGGACAGGTCGACCTCGCGGTTGAGCTTGGAGTCGGCCCAGAAGTAGGTGCCGACGGTGGTGACGACCAGCGCGGTCACCACCGTGATCGCCGTCCACTTGATCCGGCGCCGCCAGTCCGGCGCGGGGCGCGCACCGCCCGGGCCGGGCCCGGCGGGGCCGCGGCCGCCGGGGCTGCCGTAGACCTGGCCGGTGTTGTAGCCGCTGTCGTACCCGTCCTGACCGCCGTGGCCCCGGCCGTCGGCGTACGACGGCTGCTGCGGCACCCCGCCCCCGTACGGCGGGGCCGCCTGCCCCGGGCCGGGCGGCGGCACCGCGCCGCGACGGACCTGCCGCATCACGCGGGCACTCTCGGGCCGCGCGCTCGCACTGCCGCGTCCGTACCGGCCGGCGCGGTCGTCACCGGGTCGTCCCTGGGGCCAATCATTCATGCGGACCAGTGTGCAGGCCCGGACGGCACGGCTGACAGGGTCGTCGGAAAATAGGGGCGGCGCTGTTGCGAAGCTGACACAAAATACTCGGATGTCGTCCCGGCATAAGGTGGAGGCCATGACAGACCAGGCAGAACAGGCCTCGGCCGCCCCGTCGGCGACACCGGAGATACCGGGCAAGCCGACCTCGGCCTCCCGCACCACCCTCAGTCACATCATGACGCACAGCGACACCAACCTCCTGGGGACGGTGCACGGCGGCGTCATCATGAAGCTGGTCGACGACGCGGCCGGCGCCGTGGCCGGACGGCACTCCGGCGGTCCTGCCGTGACCGCGTCCATGGACGAGATGGCGTTCCTCGAGCCGGTCCGCGTCGGCGACCTCGTCCATGTGAAGGCCCAGGTCAACTGGACCGGCCGCACCTCCATGGAGGTCGGCGTCCGGGTGCTCGCCGAACGCTGGAACGAGTCCGCCCCCGCCACCCAGGTCGGCTCGGCCTACCTGGTCTTCGCCGCGGTGGACGCCGACGGCAAGCCCCGCGCGGTCCCGCCGGTCATCCCCGAGACCGAGAAGGACAAGCGCCGCTACCAGGAGGCCCAGATCCGCCGCACCCACCGCCTGGCCCGCCGCCGGGCGATCATGGAACTGCGGGAGCGCCGGATCGCGGAGGGCTTCGACGACTGAGCGCCCCGCGTACGCCGGAGGGCGCCCGGGACGTCGGTCCCGGGCGCCCTTCGCGGATGAGCGGCGTTACGGCAGGTTGCGCGCCATGACGATGCGCTGGACCTGGTTCGTGCCCTCGTAGATCTGCGTGATCTTCGCGTCGCGCATCATGCGCTCCACCGGGTAGTCACGGGTGTAGCCGTAGCCGCCGAGCAGCTGGACGGCGTCCGTGGTGACCTCCATCGCCGTGTCCGAGGCGAAGCACTTGGCGGCGGCGCCCAGGTAGGTGAGGTCGGCGTCGCCGCGCTCGGAGGCGGCGGCGGCCTGGTAGGTCAGGGCGCGGGCGGCCGAGATCTTCATGGCCATGTCGGCGAGCATGAACTGGATGCCCTGGAAGTCGGCGATCGGCTTGCCGAACTGCTTGCGCTCCCGGACGTAGCCCTTGGCGTAGTCGAGGGCGCCCTGGGCGATGCCGAGGGCCTGGGCGGCGATGGTGATGCGGGTGTGGTCCAGCGTCTTCATCGCGGTGGCGAAGCCGGTGCCCTCCTCGCCGATCATGCGGTCGGCGGGGATGCGGACGTTGTCGAGGTAGACCTCGCGGGTCGGGGAGCCCTTGATGCCGAGCTTCTTCTCCGGGGCGCCGAAGGAGACGCCCTCGTCGGACTTCTCGACGACGAAGGCGGAGATGCCCTTGGAGCGCTTGGTGGGGTCGGTGACGGCCATCACCGTGTAGTACTCGGAGACGCCGGCGTTGGTGATCCAGCGCTTGACGCCGTTGAGCACCCAGAAGTCGCCGTCGCGCACGGCCTTGGTCTTCATGCCGGCCGCGTCGGAGCCCGCGTCGGGCTCGGAGAGGCAGTAGGAGAACATGCCGTCGCCCTTGGCGAGCGGGGTCATGTACTTCTTCTTCAGCTCCTCGGAGCCGGAGAGGATCACCGGGAGCGAGCCGAGCTTGTTCACGGCGGGGATGAGGGAGGAGGACGCGCAGACGCGGGCCACCTCCTCGATGACGATGACCGTGGCGAGGGCGTCGGCGCCCGCGCCGCCGTACTCCTCGGGGACGTGCACGGCGTGCAGGTCGTTCGCGGTCAGGGCGTCGAGGGCCTCCTGCGGGAAGCGGGCCTCCTCGTCGACCGCGGCGGCGTGCGGTGCGATCTTCGCCTCGGCCAGCGCGCGGACGGCGTCGCGGAGCATGTCGTGCTCCTCGGACGGGCGGTACAGGTCGAAGTCAGCCGATCCGGCCAAGGTGTCTCACGCTCCAAAACGCTGTGATGCTGGGCACGCTAACTACCGTTAAGTAACCCAAATTTTAGAACGTCGGCCGTGTCCGTGGATAGGTGAGGTTGACGACAGCCGCCCAGGAGCTCTCCCCGGCGCCCCGGATATGCTCGGGCGCGCACCCCGGCCGTACACCCCTGGAGCACCCATGGCCCTCAAGATCACTGTGATCGGCACCGGCTACCTCGGCGCGACCCACGCGGCGGCCATGGCCGAGCTCGGTTTCGAGGTGCTGGGCCTGGACGTGGTGCCCGAGAAGATCGAGATGCTCCAGCGGGGCGAGGTCCCGATGTACGAGCCGGGTCTCGAGGAGCTGCTGCGCGCGCACGTCGCCGGGATCGAGGGGTCCAGCGGCCGGCTGCGCTTCACCACCGACTTCGCGGAGGTCGCGGCCTTCGGTGACGTGCACTTCCTGTGCGTGAACACGCCGCAGAAGCACGGTGAGTACGCCTGTGACATGTCGTACGTCGAGTCCGCGCTGGCCTCGCTCGCACCGCATCTGCGCGGTCCCGCCCTGGTGGTCGGCAAGTCGACCGTGCCCGTGGGCTCCGCCGACCGGCTGGCCGCCTACCTGGCCGAGCACGCGCCGGCGGGTGACGAGGCCGAGCTGGCCTGGAACCCGGAGTTCCTGCGGGAGGGCTTCGCCGTCCAGGACACGCTGCGGCCGGACCGGATCGTGGTCGGGGTGCGCGGCGAGCGGGCCGAGAAGCTGCTGCGCGAGGTGTACGCCACGCCGATCGCCGCGGGTTCGCCGTTCGTCGTCACCGACTTCCCGACGGCCGAGCTGGTGAAGACCGCCGCGAACTCCTTCCTGGCGACCAAGATCTCCTTCATCAACGCGATGGCGGAGGTCTGCGAGGCCGCCGACGGTGACGTCGCCAAGCTGGCGGAGGCCATCGGGTACGACGACCGGATCGGGCGGAAGTTCCTGCGGGCCGGGATCGGTTTCGGCGGCGGCTGTCTGCCGAAGGACATCCGGGCGTTCATGGCGCGCGCCGGTGAGCTGGGTGCCGACCAGGCGCTGACGTTCCTGCGCGAGATCGACTCCATCAACATGCGCCAGCGCGGCCAGATGGTCGAGCTGGCCCGGCAGACGCTGGGCGGCGGCCCGTTCCTGGGCAAGCGGGTCGCGGTGCTCGGTGCCACCTTCAAGCCCGACTCGGACGACGTGCGGGACTCGCCCGCGTTGAACGTCGCGGGGCAGATCCACCTGCAGGGCGGGCAGGTGACGGTGTACGACCCGAAGGGCATGGAGAACGCCCGGCGGCTGTTCCCGACGCTCGGTTACGCGGACTCGGCGCTGGAGGCGGTGCGGGGTGCGGACGCCGTGCTGCACCTGACGGAGTGGCGGGAGTTCCGCGAGCTGGACCCGGAGGCGCTGGGCGGGGCCGTGGCGGCGCGGGTGATCCTCGACGGACGCAACGCCCTGGACCCGGAGGTCTGGCGGCGGGCCGGCTGGACGTACCGGGCGATGGGCCGGCCGACGGCCTAGGACCGCGTGCGGGCGGGCGCCGGTTCGGCCGAGGCTCAGTCGGCCGAACCGGCGCCCGTGCGCATTCTGCCCCACCGGGCGGTGCACGGGCCGGTGGGCGTCCGGTGTCTCACGCCTCCTTGGCGCGGTACCGGCGCATCTTGGCCCGCGCTCCGCACACCTGCATCGAGCACCAGCGTCCGCGTCCGGCCGGGCTGCGGTCGTAGTACGCCCAGTGACAGTCGGGGGCCTCGCACGCCTTGAGGCGGTTCCAGGTGTCCGCGACCAGCGCTTCGGCGACGGCGGCGGCGACGCGGGCGGGCAGGGACCCGGTGTGGGCGGGGGTGAGGGCGGCGGAGCCGTCGGCCGGGTCGACCGTCACGACCAGCGGGGCTCCGGCGAGCAGCTCGCCGAGCGGGGTGACCGTGCGGTGCGGCGGGTGGCCGGCGTGTGCGAGCAGGACCGCGCGCAGGGACTCGCGCAGGTCGCGCGCGTGCGGTACCTCGTCCTCCGTCAGGCCGAAGCGTTCCCGGCCCTCCGGCGTGCCCAGCGAGTCGGCGCCCGTCTCCAGGTCCAGTGTGTTCACCAGGGCCTCGATCAGGTCGAGGCCGCCCGGTGCGGGCGATCTCCCACTCATGCTTGCGACGTTACCGCCTATGGGGGAGCATGCAGTAACCGTTACCGGTTACCCGCCTCTTGCAGGTAACCACCGGCTTCAAGGAGGAAGTCATGGCCGTAGCCGAGCTGGGCGTCGTCGTCCTGGACTGTCCCGACCCCCGTGCACTGGCCCGCTTCTACGCCGACGTGCTCGGCGGCACCGTCGAGGTCCAGAACGACGGTCAGGACGAGTGGGTCGACCTGAAGCTGCCGGGCGGCCAGGCGCTGGCCTTCCAGGCCGCCCCCGCGTACGTGCCGCCGAAGTGGCCCGGGGACGACGGCGCGCAGCAGTTCCACCTCGACCTCGTCGTGCCGGACCTGGACGCGGCCGAGAAGGCCGTGCTGGAGCTCGGCGCCCGTCCGCTGGACGCCGAGGACCGGTCCCGCTCGTTCCGCGTTTACGCCGACCCCGCCGGGCACCCGTTCTGCCTCTGTGCCTGCTGACCGCACCCATCACACCGGGAGGAACCTCATGGCACCCGTGGCACGTTTCCGTTCCGTCGTCGTCGACTGTCCCGATCCGCGTGCGCTGGCCCGCTTCTACGCGCAGGTCGCGGGCGGCACTCCTGACGAGGAGGACCCGGACTGGGTGGTGCTCCAGGTGCCGGGAGGGCCGCGGGTGTCCTTCCAGCGGGTGTCCGACCTCACCCCGCCCCGATGGCCGCGCTCCGACCGCGACGCCCAGCAGTTCCACCTCGACTTCGACGGCGGGGCGACCTGGGAGGAGATGGACGCGGCGCACGAGAGGGTACTCGCGCTGGGCGCCCGGCCGCTGGACCTGGAGGACCGGGAGAAGAAGGACTTCATGGTGTACGCCGACCCGGCGGGGCATCCGTTCTGCCTGTGCCGGATCGAGCACGCCTGACGCCGGCGGTGCTCAGCCGTTGACGCCGGCGGTGCTCAGCCGTCGAGCGCGGCGATCGTCGCGGTCGACGGCTGGCGCCGCAGCTGGGTCGCACGGGCGGTGAAGGCCGCTTCCCGTAGCACACGCTGTACGTTTCCCCAGGTCAGCAGGGCGACGTCGGCCTCGTCCCAGCCGCGGCGCAGCAGTTCGGCGACGAGGCGGGGGTAGCAGGAGGCGTCGCCGAGCTCCAGCGGGTGGGCGGCGCCGGTGTCGTAGGTGCCGGACAGGCCGACGCCGTGCGGACCGGCGACGGTGCGGACGTGGTCGAGGTGGTCGGCGACGTCCCGGACGGTCGGGCCGGTCTGCTCGGCGGCCAGCGGCACCATGCACAGCCCCCCGGCCGCGCCCAGCTCGGCGAGCAGGTCGTCGGGGAGGTTGGCCGGGTGCGGGCGCAGGGCGCGGGCGGCGGAGCGGGTGCACAGCGCGGGCGCCTTGGAGACGGCGACGGTGCGGCGGACGGTCTGCTCGCCGGCGCCGGAGAGGTCGGCGAGGACGCCGAGCCGGTTCATCTCGCGGACGACCTCCTCGCCGAACCGGGTCAGTCCGGTCTCGCTCGCCCAGGAGGTGCCGGTCAGCGTGAGCACCCGCAGGCCGAGGGCGTGCAGGGAGCGCAGGATGCCGAGGCTGTCGCCGAGCGCGGCGGCTCCGGCGGGGCCGGGCAGCACGGCGACGCGGCCGCAGTTGCGGGCGTCGATGGTCTGTCCGGCGTCGTACGCCAGCCGCAGGCCCTCGGGGTGGGCGCGGACGACCGTCTTGACCAGGTCGAGCTGCTCCAGGGTGGCGCCGACGGCCCGGTCGCCGTCGATGCCCTCGGGCAGGTGCAGCGACCAGAACAGGGCGCCGACGTGTCCTTCGCGCAGCCGGGGCACGTCGGTGTGGACGCCGCTCTCGCCGAGCTCCAGGTCGTACCAGGGCAGGTGCCTGAGCGCCCGGGGCAGCCCGCAGCAGCCGTCGGCGACGGGGTGGGCGGCCAGTACGGCGCGGGCCCGGGTCAGCGGCTCGTCGTCGGGGTCGGAGACGGGCGCGTAGGGCTGGGGCGGGAGGATCTCGTCGGGCAGCGGCACGGGCAGGTCGTCGAGCTCGCCGGCCTCGGTTCCGGTGTGCAGGTCGTCCTGGAGGTCTGCCATGGCGGGCTCCGTACGGTCGTCGTGCGTTACGGCCAACCGTCACACGGAGCAGGCGGGGCTTCCTGGTGGGCGGTGCGTTCGGGGGTACGGCGCCCGGGGCCTCGTGCACGGGGGCGGGACGTACGGGGGCGGGGCGACCGGATGCACCGGCCGCCCCGCCCTCGAGGAGGAGCCGGCTCAGCCGTCCAGGTCCTCCAGGGTCGCGTGGGACGGGCCCCGGGTCGCCTGGATGCCGCGGGCCACGTCCTCGGCGGCGCCCAGTACCCGGACCGCGTTCTTCCAGGTCAGCTTGGTCAGGTCGGCCCGGGACCAGCCGCGGTCGAGCAGCTCGGCGATCAGGTTCGGGTAGCCCGCGACGTCGTCGAGGCCGGCCGGGGTGAAGGGCGTGCCGTCGTAGTCGCCGCCGATGCCGAGGTGGTCGACGCCGGCGACCTCGCGCATGTGGTCGAGGTGGTCGGCGACCGTGGACACCGTGGCGACCGGGCGCGGGGTGCGCTCCTCGAAGGCGCGGTGGACCTTCATCGCCTCCGGGCTCGTGTCCAGGTGGTGGAAGCCGTGCGCGCGCATGTTCTCGTCGGCCTCGGCCGTCCAGTCCACGGCGGCCTGGAGCACGAACTTCGGCACGAACGTCACCATCGCCATGCCGCCGTTGGCGGGCAGCCGCTCCAGCACGTCGTCCGGGATGTTGCGCGGGTGGTCGCAGACGGCCCGGGCGGAGGAGTGCGAGAAGATCACCGGCGCGGCGGAGGTGTCCAGCGCGTCCCGCATCGTCGTCGCCGCGACGTGCGAGAGGTCGACCAGCATGCCCTCGCGGTTCATCTCGCGGACGACCTCGCGGCCGAAGGCCGACAGGCCGCCGACGCCGGGCTCGTCGGTCGCCGAGTCCGCCCACGCCACGTTGTCGTTGTGCGTGAGGGTCATGTAGCGCACGCCGAGCGCGTACAGCCCGCGCAGGGTGGCGAGGGAGTTGTCGATGGAGTGGCCGCCCTCGGCGCCCATCAGGGACGCGATGCGGCCCTCCGCGCGGGCCGCCTCCATGTCGGCGGCGGTCAGCGCGGCGCGCAGCTCCTTCGGGTGGCGGGCGATCAGCCGCCGTACGCAGTCGATCTGCTCCAGCGTCGCCGTCACCGCGCCCGGCAGGTCCGAGCGGACGTACACCGACCAGTACTGCGCGCCGACGCCGCCGGCCCGCAGCCGGGCGAGGTCGGTGTGCAGGTGGGCGGACTGGTCGTCGGCGATGTCACGGGCGTCGAGGTCGTAGGCGACCTGCTCGCGCAGCGCCCAGGGCAGGTCGTTGTGCCCGTCGACGACGGGGAACTCGCGCAGCAGCTCCCGGGCCTTCTCCTGCGAGGTCATCCGCGTCACTTCCCGAAGCCGAAGCCGGACGTCGAGCTCGCGACCTTGTTGCGCAGCCGCTTGCCCTTCTCGGTGGCCTGGTCGTTGAGGTCCTGCTGGAACTCGCGCATCCGGGCGAGGAGGTCCTCGTCGTGGGCGGCGAGCATGCGGGCGGCCAGCAGACCGGCGTTGCGGGCACCGCCGACGGAGACGGTGGCGACGGGGACGCCGGCCGGCATCTGCACGATGGACAGGAGGCTGTCCATGCCGTCCAGGTACTTCAGCGGCACCGGCACGCCGATGACCGGCAGCGGGGTGACCGAGGCGAGCATGCCGGGCAGGTGGGCGGCGCCGCCCGCGCCCGCGATGATCGCCTTCAGCCCGCGGCCGGCGGCCTGCTCGCCGTAGGCGATCATCTCGTGCGGCATGCGGTGCGCGGAGACGACGTCGACCTCGTAGGCGACCTCGAACTCGTCGAGGGCCTTGGCGGCGGCCTCCATGACGGGCCAGTCGCTGTCCGACCCCATGACGATGCCAACAACAGGGCTCATTCGGTGATGGTGCCTCTCAGGTAGCCGGCTGCGTGACGGGCGCGCTCCAGCACGTCGTCCAGGTCGTCGCCGTAGGTGTTGACGTGTCCGACCTTGCGGCCGGGCTTCACGTCCTTGCCGTACATGTGGATCTTCAGCTGGGGGTCGCGGGCCATGCAGTGCAGGTACGCGGAGTACATGTCCGGGTAGTCACCGCCGAGGACGTTGACCATGACCGTCCACGGTGCGCGCGGGCGCGGGTCGCCCAGCGGCAGGTCGAGGACGGCGCGGACGTGGTTGGCGAACTGCGAGGTGATCGCGCCGTCCATCGTCCAGTGGCCGGAGTTGTGCGGGCGCATCGCGAGTTCGTTGACCAGGATGCGGCCGTCGCGGGTCTGGAACAGCTCGACGGCGAGGTGGCCGACGACGCCGAGTTCCTTGGCGATGCTGAGGGCCATCTCCTCGGCCCGCAGTGCCAGGTCCCGCTCCAGGCCGGGGGCGGGGGCGATCACCGTGTCGCACACGCCGTCGACCTGCCGGGACTCGACGACCGGGTACGCCACCGCCTGGCCGTGCGGGGAGCGGACGACGTCGGCGGCCAGCTCGCGGACGAAGTCGACCTTCTCCTCCGCCAGCACGGGCACGCCGGCGCGGAAGGGCTCGGCGGCCTCCTCGACGGAGTCGACGACCCACACGCCCTTGCCGTCGTAGCCGCCGCGGACCGTCTTGAGGACGACCGGGAAGCCTCCCCCGTCCTCGGCCGCGAAGGCGGCCACGTCGGCCGGATCGCTCACGATCCGGTGCCGCGGACAGGGCACGCCGATCTCGACCAGCTTTGCGCGCATCACCCCCTTGTCCTGAGCGTGGACCAGCGCGTCGGGCCCGGGGCGCACGGGGATGCCGTCCGCCTCGAGAGCCCGCAGATGCTCGGTCGGTACGTGTTCGTGATCGAAAGTGATCACGTCGCAGCCCCTCGCGAACGCGCGCAGCGTGTCGAGGTCGCGATAGTCGCCGATGACGACATCGCTGACGACCTGCGCAGCGGAATCCTGAGGGGTGTCACTGAGAAGCTTGAACCTGATGCCCAACGGGATGCCCGCCTCGTGTGTCATACGAGCGAGCTGCCCCCCGCCGACCATGCCGACTACCGGGAACGTCACACCCCTAGCGTATCGGCCGCGCGGGGCCCACCGGTTTACCGGCCGTTTCCCCGCCGTCCCCCGGCCCCGTTCCCGTGCGGTACCGGCGCCCGCGGGAAGATCGCGTGCCCCGGTGGTTAGCATGGCTGGATCGACGCCAACCGACGGACGGGGGCCTGCACGACCATGGGACATGGTTCCTCGGGTGCCCATACGGCTCCCCCGGCGCCCCCCGCACCCCGGGACGGCGTGCGGCAGCGGCTCGACCGGCTGGTCCGCGAGGCGCTGAAGTTCGGCGCGGTGGGCGGCGCGGGAGTGCTGGTCAACCTTCTCGTCTTCAACCTGGTCCGGCACGTGACCGACCTCCAGGTGGTGCGGGCGAGCATCGTCGCCACCGTCGTCGCGATCGTCTTCAACTACCTGGGCTTCCGCTACTTCACCTACCGGGACCGCGACAAGGGCGGCCGCACCCGTGAGATGACGCTGTTCCTGCTGTTCAGCGCGGTCGGCCTGGTGATCGAGAACGGCGTGCTCTACACCGCGACGTACGGCTTCGGCTGGGACAGCCCGCTGCAGAGCAACGTCTTCAAGTTCCTCGGCATCGGCCTCGGCACGCTGTTCCGCTTCTGGTCGTACCGCAGCTGGGTCTTCCGCACGATGCCCGCGCCCCGGCCTGAGACGCGGCGGGACCCCCTCGGGGAACCCGGCCGCCCGGCGGCGGTACGCGAGGCCGACAGCGCCCCCGCGGCCTACCGCCGGCACGGCTAGGGTCTGTCGACGTCCTGTCGACGACGGGCCCTAGCGCACCGTCGCCCCCTCGTCCGGCGACGACTTCTTCGGCGGTGTCCGGGACAGGAACAGGCCGAAGACGGGGGGCCTGGACTGGAGCAGCTCCAGGCGGCCGCCGTCCGCCTCGGCCAGGTCCCGGGCGACGGCCAGGCCGATGCCCGTCGAGTTCCGTCCGCTGATCGTGCGCTCGAAGATCCGCGCCCCCAGGTCGGCCGGGACGCCCGGCCCCTCGTCGGTGACCTCGACGACCGCCTGGTTGCCCGTGACCCGGGTCCGCAGGGCCACCGTGCCGCCGCCGTGCATCAGGGAGTTCTCGATCAGCGCGGCCAGCACCTGCGCCACCGCGCCCGGCGTGCCCACGGCCGTCAGGTGCCGCTTGCCCGAGCTGACGATGGCCCGCCCCTCGCTGCGGTAGGCGGGGCGCCACTCGGCGATCTGCTGCTGGATGACGTCGTCCAGCTCGAAGGTCACGGCGGAGCCGCTGCGCGGGTCGCGGGAGTTCGTCAGCAGCCGGTCCACGACGTCCGTCAGCCGCTCCACCTGTGACAGCGCGATCGTCGCCTCCTCCTTCACCGTCTCCGGCTCGTCGGTGAGGGTGATCTCCTCCAGTCGCATGGACAGCGCCGTCAGCGGCGTGCGCAGCTGGTGGGAGGCGTCGGCGGCCAGGCGGCGTTCGGCGGTGAGCATCCGGGCGATGCGCTCGGCGGAGGCGTCCAGCACGTCCGCGACGCGGTCCAGCTCGGGGACGCCGTAGCGCTTGTGCCGGGGGCGCGGGTCGCCGGAGCCGAGGCGTTCGGCGGTCTCGGCGAGGTCGGTCAGCGGGGAGGCGAGGCGGTTGGCCTGGCGGATCGCCAGCAGCACCGCGGCGATCACCGCGAGCAGCGCCACCAGGCCGATGATCAGCAGGGTCCGGCCGACCTCCCGGGTCACCGAGGAGCGCGGTTCCTCCACGAGGACCGTCTCACCCTCCTCGCCGGTGGCCCTGCCGCGGATGACGTCGCCCTCCGGCTTGCCGCCGACCTCGATGACCGGCTCGCCGGGGATGCGGATCACGGCGTACCGGGCGTCCGCGACCTGCTCGCGCAGGAAGCTCGCGTCGACGGAACCGGTGCCGAGCAGCCGGCTGTCCACGATGCTGGCCAGCCGCACCGCCTCCAGGTCCACGCGCTCCTGGGCGGCGGTGCTGATCGTCCGGGCCTCGACGATCACGAGGGAGACGCCGAAGACGGCGATCACGACGAGCACCACGGCGAGCGTGGACTGGATCAGTCGGCGGCGCATGTTCCCCTACGTACCCGCGTGCGGCCCCGGGGGGCTCAGTTCTTCTCGAAACGGAAGCCCACGCCGCGCACGGTGGCGATGTAGCGGGGGTTGGCCGCGTCGTCGCCCAGCTTCTTGCGCAGCCAGGAGATGTGCATGTCGAGGGTCTTCGTCGACGACCACCAGGTGGTGTCCCAGACCTCGCGCATCAGCTGGTCGCGGGTGACGACCCGGCCGGCGTCGCGCACCAGGACCCGCAGCAGGTCGAACTCCTTGGCGGTGAGCTGGAGCTCCTCGTCGCCCATCCAGGCGCGGTGCGACTCGACGTCGATGCGCACGCCGTGCGTGGCGGGCGGCTGCTGGGGCTCGGCGGCACCGCGCCGCAGCAGGGCACGGACCCGGGCGAGCAGCTCGGCCAGTCGGAAGGGCTTGGTGACGTAGTCGTCCGCTCCGGCGTCCAGGCCGACGACGGTGTCCACCTCGTCGGCGCGGGCGGTCAGGATCAGGATCGGCACGGCGTGCCCTTCGGAACGCAGCCGGCGGGCGACCTCCAGTCCGTCCATGCCGGGCAGCCCGAGGTCCAGCACCACCAGGTCGATGCCGCCCTGCATCCCGGCGTCGAGTGCGGTGGGTCCGTCCTCACGCACCTCGACCTCGTACCCTTCCCGGCGCAGTGCGCGGGCCAGTGGCTCCGAGATGGACGCGTCGTCCTCGGCGAGCAGTACACGGGTCATGAGCTGATGGTAGTCCGCTCGGAGCAGCGTCCGGGGCGTGATCGGCGCGGGGGCCTCCTCCCTCCGGACACGCCGGACGAACGCCGCGCCCGCGTGCGGGGCGGGCCGTTCGACGTGCGCCGACGCCCCGGGCGCGCACCTGCGTCTGTGGGATGCCATCCTGGGATGGACCTTCGAAAGACCGTCCGCGGTTCCGTCGACACCTGTGATCCGCGTCTCAAGTCCTTCCATACCGGGCGGTGTCCTGCCGTATGGTGAATCAGCGCCTGTAGCACCCAGAGGACCTTTGGCGACAGTTCGACGCTGAAGGTCTCTTTCGCGTGCGGGCCGGTCCACGGCCGGCCTTGAAAGGAATGACCTGTGGCCGGGCCTCATCGCGTGCAGAGAAGCGCGCGGAGGCGTGGATCCCGGTGGTCGCCGTCCATCGTTCCGTGATCCGGGGCGAACCCCTCAGGCGTGGGGTCGGACGGGCGAGGCCGCCGGTGCCGGCTGCCCCCCCACCGGGCGCGCATCGCCTCATGAGCGCGTCCCGACAGCAAGGAACGACCATGGCGTCCAGCCTGACGAAGGACTCGGTCCGCCCGGGCACCCCCGGTTCCGAGAAGACCTTCTTCGGCCACCCCCGCGGACTGGCCACTCTCTTCATGACCGAGATGTGGGAGCGTTTCTCCTACTACGGCATGAGGGCTCTGCTCCCGCTGTACCTCGTCGCTCCCGGTGGTCTCGGCCTCAGCGCCGGCACCGCGACCGCGATCTACTCGGTGTACCTGTCGCTGGTGTACCTGCTCACGATGCCGGGCGGCTGGTTCGGCGACCGCGTCTGGGGTCCCCGCAAGACCGTCGCCATCGCCGGCGGCGTGATCATGCTCGGTCACCTCACGCTGGCGCTGCCCTCCTCGGGCACGTTCTACGCGGGGCTCGGTCTGGTCGCCATCGGCTCGGGTCTGCTGAAGGCCAACATCTCGACGATGGTCGGCCAGCTCTACGACGGTCCGGACGACCCGCGCCGCGACGGTGGCTTCACCGTCTTCTACATGGGCATCAACCTCGGTGCCTTCGTGGCGCCGCTGACCATCGGCACCATCGGTGAGAGCGTCAACTGGCACCTGGGCTTCGCGCTCGCCGCGGTCGGCATGGCGATCGGTGTGGTCCAGTTCCTGATCGGCAGCCGCCACCTCGACCCGCACTCCAGCGTCGTCCCGAAGCCGCTGTCGGTGGAGGAGAAGACCTCGACGCTGCGCAAGGCCGCGTTCTGGGCCGCGATCGCCGTCGTGTTCTACGCGATCGTCGGCTTCTCCGGCCACTACACGCTGAACTGGATCCTGGTCCCGCTGACCCTGCTCGGCGTGATCATCCCGATCCTGGTGCTGACCCGCATCAAGCGCGACAAGTCGCTGGACCGGGCCGAGCAGTCGAAGATGTCGGCGTACATCTGGTTCTTCGTCGCCGCGGCCGTGTTCTGGATGATCTACGACCAGGGCGGCTCGACGCTGTCGATCTTCGCCGACTCCTCCGCCGAGAACAGCGTCCTCGGCTGGGAGTTCCCGGTCTCCTGGTACCAGTCGGTCAACCCGGTCATCATCATGGCCCTGGCCCCGGTCTTCGCCTCCCTGTGGCTGGCGCTGGCCCGCCGCGGCAAGGAGCCGAGCACGATCGTGAAGTTCTCGTTCGGCCTGGTCCTGGTCGGCGCGTCCTTCTTCCTCTTCCTGGCCCCGCTGGCGATCGCGGACGGCGGCCACAAGGCGGCCGCGCTGTGGCTGGTGGCGATCTACTTCGTCCAGACCTGCGGTGAGCTGCTGCTCTCGCCGGTCGGCCTCTCGGTGACCACGAAGATGGCGCCGGTGAAGTACGCCTCCCAGATGATGGGCGTCTGGTTCCTGGCCGTCACCGCCGGTGACGCCACGACCGGTCTGCTCTCCATCGCCGGGGTCGACCTGAACAAGACGGGCATCGTCGCCCTGGAGGCCACGCTCGCCGTGGTCGCCGGTGTCGCGGTGTGGATGTACCGCAAGCGCGTCAAGGAGCTCATGGGCGACGTCCGCTGAGTCCTGCCGGTCGGACCTTGCTTCCGGAGGGCCACCGCATCCGTGGGGATGCGGTGGCCCTCCGGGCGTTCGGGGGTGTCGGCTCCTGGGCGGGCGTCGTCGTCGACCGCGGGGTCGGTGGCACCTCCTCCCCCGGTGCCCGAACGCCCGCTCCGGGAGGCGCCCTCGGGGG
The DNA here is from genome assembly GCF_002005565.1 of Streptomyces sp. JHA26. Lineage (GTDB taxonomy): Bacteria > Actinomycetota > Actinomycetes > Streptomycetales > Streptomycetaceae > Streptomyces. Next base: position 50,699 of record NZ_BDJC01000018.1, read on the forward strand.
CGGCACGGGCGGGCGGCGGGGAGGCGTCCCGACGGCACCGGATGACGCGGGCCCGGGGCGGGCCACCGGGGCGCGGGTCGTCGTGGTGCGGGCCGTCGTGGTGCGGGCCGTCGTGGCGGCCTCGGGGGACGGGGGCTCGGGAGGACGCCCGGAAGCCCGGCACATGGCGAACGGCGCCCTGTGGCGGTCCGCCGTCGGCCGAGCCGGGCAGTGGCGGCCCGGAGACGTGCGGGCCGACTCGGACGGCGCCCCGGAGACGCGGACAGGCCGAACCGGACCGCAGCCCGAAGACGGACGCACGGCCGGGCGGTGGGCGTGCTACGCCGGCGCGCCCAGTTCCGCCCACACGCGCTTGCCCGCGACCCCCGGCGTCCGTACGACGCCCCAGTCCAGGCACAGCCGCTGCACGATGAACATGCCGTGGCCGCCGGGGCGGCCCGCGCGGTGCGGGGTGCGGGGTGCTGGCTGGCCCGCGCCGCGGTCGGAGACCTCCAGCCGGATCACCTTCTTGTCGCAGGTGATCGACAGCTCGTCCGGTCCCTCGGCGTGCAGGCACGCGTTGGTGACCAGCTCGGAGACGACGAGCAGCACGTCCTCCGCGGCGGCGCGCTGGTCGGCGGTGGCGGAGGGCAGCCAGCCCCACGCGTACAACGCCTGGCGGGTGAAGTCGCGGGCGAGCGGGACGACACCGCTCTGGTCGTCGAAGCTCAGCCTGCGGACCTGGGGGCCGGTCACGGCCGCGGAAGCGGGCACACCGGTCCCAGGAGCGGACGCGCCGCCTCCCGTGGGCCCGCCGGCCTCGGCCACGTCCTCCTCGGACGCGCCGGAAGCGCCGCTGGGCTCCGGACCGCGGTCGCCCGGCGAGTAGGGCCGGGTGGTGCTCATCAGCGCTTCACCTCACCGATTCACCAGTTCACGTTTCAAAGTCGTACACAGTCACAGTCAGGAGTCTCCTGCCCGACCGGACCGGCGGAACACCCCTGTATTCGCCACGGAACACGGGCGGGGAGAACGCCGGCCCCGGAGGCCGCACGAGACCCGCCGCGCCCGACGGCGACGGCTCAGCCGGATTCGTCCGACAGGGCCGCCTCAAGCGTGTCATGGAGGGTGAAGACCGCTTCGGCCCCCGTGATCTCGAACACGCGCGCCACCACCGGCCGCATGGCCACGAGATGGACGCCACCCCCCGCGGCCTCCGCCTTCAACCGTGCGCCGAGCAGGACGTTGAGTCCCGTGGAGTCGCAGAACTCCAGGCGCGCACAGTCGACGACGAGCCGGTTGAACCCCTTGGCGAGGCACTCCTCCAGCGGCTCACGCAACAGATCGGCGGTGTGGTGATCCAGCTCACCCGCCGGGGTCACGACGGCACTGGGGCCTTCTTCGCGCACCTCGACCAGAAGCCGGCCCGACTGTGCGCTGCCGACCGTCCCGCGGTCCATGCCGTCTCTCTCCCGACGTCGTGACTGCCTGCTGACGCACTCGAACACTACGCCTTCCGGCGGCACTCCGTCACCCGAACAACTACACGCAAACGGACATACCCACACAGAACACACTTGCGGTGGGCTCGGTAAACCCGGTAGGGCTAGAGGAACACGTACCCGACACGGCCGGCTTTGGAGGCGCCGCACACCGCACAGTGCACGCAATCGGCTTCGGCAGCCGTATGCCGAGAACGATGGAGGACATCATGTCACCCCGGCTCGACGGATCGCGTACCCAGGAGGCGACGTCGACACTCCCTCCGGAACATCTGGATCCCATCGCGCATCATGACGCCGCCGTCGACCACGACGGCACACTCGCTGGGCTTCCGGACATCCCCGCTTACGACGAGGTGACTCCGGCAGACGCCCGAGCCCTGTCCAAGACCCTCTTCGTGCGGCTGGAATCGCTGGAGGAAGGCACGCACGAGCACGCCTACGTGCGCAACACGCTCGTCGAGCTCAACCTCGCGCTGGTCAAGTTCGCCGCCTCCCGCTTCCGCTCCCGCAGCGAGCCCATGGAGGACATCGTCCAGGTCGGCACCATCGGCCTGATCAAGGCGATCGACCGCTTCGAGATGTCGCGCGGTGTCGAGTTCCCCACCTTCGCGATGCCGACCATCATCGGCGAGATCAAGCGCTTCTTCCGCGACACCTCGTGGTCCGTGCGCGTCCCGCGCCGGCTGCAGGAGCTGCGACTCGACCTGGCCAAGGCCGGTGACGAGCTGGCCCAGCGCCTCGACCGCGCCCCGACCGTGTCCGAACTGGCCGAGCACCTCGGCCTGTCCAGGGACGAGGTCGTCGAGGGCATGGCCGCCTCCAACGCCTACACCGCCTCCTCGCTGGACGCCCAGCCGGAGGAGGACGACGCGGAGGGCGCGCTCGCCGACCGCATCGGCTACGAGGACCACGGGCTCGAGGGCATCGAGTACGTCGAGTCGCTCAAGCCGCTGATCGCCGAACTCCCGCCCCGGGACCGGAAGATCCTGTCCCTGCGCTTCGTGGCGGGCATGACCCAGTCGGAGATCGGCGAGGAGCTCGGCATCTCCCAGATGCACGTGTCCCGGCTGCTGTCGCGGACGCTGGTACGCCTGCGCAAGGGGCTCACGGTCGAGGACTGATCCTCACCGCGTGACGCTTGTCCTCCAGGGGGACGGTCCGGGCCGGGCCGTCCCCCTCCGGGTTCCGCACGCCCGGCGAACGGCGGGCGCCCGCCGTCACCCGCGGCAACCTCCCCTCTCCCGGGCCCCGTTCCCCGCCACGGGCGCCCACGGACCGGTCGGCACGTCAGGACCGGTGCCGTGGCGGCGCGGTGCGCGAGGGGGCGGACGGACGACTCGGGGCGACGGGACCGGCGGACGTCGGCGTCACACCACGCGTACGCCGCGCCGCCACACCGCGTCGACCAGCGGCACGCCGGGCCGGTAGGCCAGGTGGACGTGGCTCGGGGCGTCCAGGAGCGTCAGGTCGGCGTACGCGCCGGGGGCGATGCGGCCGACGTCGTCGCGGCGCAGGGCCGCCGCCCCGCCCGCGGTGGCCGACCAGACGGCCTCGTCCGGCGTCATCCCCATGTCGCGCACGGCGAGCGCGATGCAGAAGGGGACGGAGGACGTGAAGGACGAGCCGGGGTTGCAGTCGGTGGAGAGGGCGACCGTGGCGCCGGCGTCGAGGAGACGGCGGGCGTCGGGCCACTGGGCGCGGGTGGAGAACTCGGCGCCGGGCAGCAGGGTGGCGACCGTGCGGCTGTTCGCGAGGGCGTCCACGTCGGCGTCGGTGAGGTGGGTGCAGTGGTCGGCGCTGGCGGCGTCGAGTTCCACGGCCAGCTGGACGCCGGGGCCGTAGGAGAGCTGGTTGGCGTGGATGCGCGGGTGCAGACCCCTGGCCTGACCCGCGGTGAGGATCGCGCGGGCCTGGTCGCCGTCGAAGGCGCCCTTCTCGCAGAACACGTCGATCCAGCGGGCGTGCGGGGCGCAGGCGTCGAGCATCTCGCCGGTGACCAGGGCGACGTAGGCGGCGGGGTCGTCGGCGAGTTCGGGCGCGACGACGTGGGCGCCGAGGAAGGTGACCTCGTCGGTGTGGCGGGCGGCGATCCGCAGGGCGCGGGACTCGTCGGCGGTGGTCAGGCCGTAGCCGGACTTGGTCTCGAAGGTCGTGGTGCCCTGCCGCAGGGCCTCCGCGAGGTAGCGGGTGAGCCCCGCCTCCAGTTCCTCGTCGCTCGCGGCGCGGGTGGCGGCGACGGTGGTGCGGATGCCGCCGGCGCTGTAGGGGCGGCCGGACATGCGGGCGTTGAACTCCTCGGTGCGGTCGCCCGCGAAGAGCAGGTGGGAGTGGGAGTCGACGAAGCCCGGCAGGACCGCCCGGCCGCCGGCGTCGACCCGGTTGTCAGTGGCGGGTGCTTTGCTTGATCCACCGGTCCACACGACGCGGTCGCCCTCGATGACGACGGCCGCGTCCCGGACCAGACCGAGCGGGGAGTGGTCGCCGAGGGAGGGGTCGTTGGTGACGAGTGCGGCGATGTTGGTGATGACGGTGCTGCTGCTCATGGTGTCCGTGACGTCCTCGTGGGGGCGGGGTCGGATGGTCAGGCGCGCAGGGCTTCGACGGCCCGCGCGAGGGCCTCGGGCACATCGGGGACGAGGGTGTGCGCCCCGTCGCGGACGACGTGCCGCCCGCCCACGACCGTGTGCCGTACGTCCGCTGCCGTCGCCGCGAATACGGCCGTCTCGGCGCCGAGCCGGGGCAGTGGCCCCGCTGTTCTGACCGAGTCCAGCGCGATCGTCGTGAGGTCGGCGCGGGCGCCGGCCTCGATGCGGCCGGTGTCGTCCCAGCCGAGCGCGGCGTGGCCGTCGGCGGTGGCGGCGCGCAGCAGGGCGGCGGCGGTCCAGTGACCGCGGGTGCGGGTGCGCAGCCGCTCGTTCAGCTCCATGGCGCGCGCCTCCTCCAGCAGGTCGACGACGGCGTGGCTGTCGGAGCCGAGGGAGAGGGGGGAGCCGGCGGCCTGGAGCGCGGCGGCGGGGCCGATGCCGTCGGCGAGGTCGCGTTCGGTGGTCGGGCACATGCAGGTGCCGGTGCGGCTGCCGCCGAGCAGGGCGATGTCCTCGTCGGTGAGGTGGGTGTTGTGGACGCCGGTGGTGCGGGGGCCGAGCACGCCGTGGTCGGCGAGGAGGCGGGTCGGGGTGCAGCCGTGGGCCTGGCGGCAGGCGTCGTTCTCGGCGGTCTGCTCGGACAGGTGCACGTGCAGCGGGGCCCGCCGTTCCTCGGCCCAGTGCGCCACGGTCGCCAACTGCTCGGCGGGCACGGCCCGTACGGAGTGGATCGCCGCTCCGATCCGTACGTGATCCCGTTCCTTGAGAACTGAACAGCGTTCCGCCCAGGCCTGGGCCGTGCCGTCGGAGAAGCGGAGCTGGTGGGTGTTCGGGGGCTCGCCGAAGCCGGAGGACAGGTAGCAGGTGTCGAGGAGGGTGATGCGGACGCCGGCCTGGGCGGCTGCCTCGATCAGGGCCTCGCCCATGGCGTTGGGGTCGGCGTAGGGGGTGCCGCCGGGGGCGTGGTGGACGTAGTGGAACTCGCCGACGGTGGTGATGCCGGCCAGGGCCATCTCGGCGTACACCGCACGGGCGAGGTCGAGGTAGGCCTCGGGGGTCAGCCGGTCGGCGACGGAGTACATGACCTCGCGCCAGGTCCAGAAGGTCCCGGAGCCGACCTGGACGGTGCCGCGCAGGGCGCGGTGGAAGGCGTGCGAGTGGGCGTTGGCCAGTCCCGGCAGGGTCAGCCCGCGCAGGATCTCGGCGCCCGGGGGCGGAGCGGGGACGTCCGTACGGACGGCGGCGATGCGGCCGTCGCTCACGTCCACGGCGACGCCCGGCTCGACGTGGGTGCCGAGCCAGGCGTGCTCCAGCCAGTACGTGCGGGTCCGTTCGGGGGAGGTCACGTGCGGGCCAGCCCTTCCAGTACGTCGGCGAGTGCGGTCACCCCGGCCGTGCAGTCGTCCTCGGCGGCGTACTCGGCCGGGGAGTGCGAGACGCCGGTGGGGTTGCGTACGAACAGCATGGCGGTCGGGACGCGTCCGGAGAGGATGCCGGCGTCGTGTCCGGCGCCGGTGCCGAGGACGGGGACCTTCAGGTCCGTGTCGGTGCCCAGGATGCGGGCGAGTTCGTCGCGCAGGGCGTGGTCGAACTCGATGACGGGCGTGAAGGACTCGCGGACGACGTCGAGGTCGACGCCGTGGGCGGCGGCGTACTCGCGGGCGGCCTTCTCGATGCCGGTGACCACGGTGTCCAGGCTCGCCTGGTCGGCGGCGCGGGAGTCGAGCCAGCCGCGGACGAGGGAGGGGATGGCGTTGACGCCGTTCGGCTCGACGGCGATCTTGCCGAAGGTGGCGACGGCACCGGCGAGTTCGGCCTCGCGGCGGGCGGCGAGGACGGTCTCGGCGTAGGACAGCATGGGGTCGCGGCGGTCGGCGAGGCGGGTGGTGCCGGCGTGGTTGGCCTCGCCGCGGAAGTCGAACCGCCAGCGTCCGTGCGGCCAGATGGCGGACGCGATGCCGATCCGGTCGCCGGACAGGTCGAGGGCGCGGCCCTGCTCGACGTGGAGTTCGACGAAGGCGCCGATGCGGTCGAGCCGTTCGGGGTCGGGGCCGAGGGCGTCCGGGTCGTATCCGGCGGCCTCCATGGCCCGCGGCAGGGTGATGCCGTCGGCGTCGGTCAGGCGGTGGGCCTGTTCGACGGTGAGCGCCCCGGAGGTGAGCCGGGAGCCGACGCAGGCGAGGCCGAAGCGGGCGCCCTCCTCGTCGCCGAAGTTGACGATGCCCAGCGGCCGGGTGATCCGCGCTCCCCTGCGGCGCAGTTCGTCCAGGGCCGCGAAGGCGGAGACCACCCCGAGGGGTCCGTCGAAGGCGCCGCCGTCGGGGACGGAGTCCAGGTGGGAGCCGGTGACGACGGCGTCCCCGGCGGACGGGTCGCCGAGCCAGGCCCACTGGTTGCCGTTGCGGTCGACCTCGTGGGTCAGGCCGCGGTCCTCGGCCTGCTGCCGGAACCAGGCCCGGCAGTCGGCGTCGGCGCCGGTCCAGGCGAAGCGGCGGTAGCCGCCGGAGGCGGAGCTGCGGCCGACCGGCAGCAGCTCCGCCCACATGCTGTGGAAGCTCACGCGCCGCCGCCCTCGTCGCCTTCGCGCATCGGCACCCGCACGCCCCGCTGTTCGGCGACCGACTCGGCGATGTCGTACCCGGCGTCGACGTGCCGGATGACGCCCATGCCGGGGTCGTTGGTGAGGACGCGGCGGATCTTCTCGCCGGCCAGGGCGGTGCCGTCGGCGACCGTGACCTGCCCGGCGTGGAGGGAGCGGCCCATGCCGACGCCGCCGCCGTGGTGGAGGGAGACCCAGGAGGCGCCGGAGGCCACGTTGACCATGGCGTTGAGCAGCGGCCAGTCCGCGATGGCGTCGGAGCCGTCGAGCATGGCCTCGGTCTCGCGGTAGGGGGAGGCGACGGAGCCGCAGTCGAGGTGGTCGCGGCCGATGACGATCGGGGCGGCCAGCTCGCCGCTCGCGACCATGTCGTTGAAGCGCTCGCCGGCCTTGTCGCGCTCGCCGTAGCCGAGCCAGCAGATGCGGGCGGGCAGGCCCTGGAAGTGGACGCGTTCGCCGGCCATCTTGATCCAGCGGGCCAGCGACTCGTTCTCCGGGAAGAGCTCGAGGATGGCCTTGTCGGTCCTGGCGATGTCGGCGGGGTCGCCGGACAGGGCGGCCCAGCGGAAGGGGCCCTTGCCCTCGCAGAACAGGGGGCGGATGTAGGCGGGGACGAAGCCGGGGAAGGCGAACGCCCGGTCGTACCCGGCGAGCTGGGCCTCGCCGCGGATGGAGTTGCCGTAGTCGAAGACCTCGGCGCCGGCGTCCTGGAAGCCGACCATGGCCTCGACGTGCCGGGCCATGGACTCGCGGGCGCGGGTGGTGAAGCCGGCCGGGTCCTTGGCGGCGGCGTCGGCCATGTCCTCGAAGGCGGTGCCGACGGGGAGGTAGGCGAGCGGGTCGTGGGCCGAGGTCTGGTCGGTCACGATGTCGATGGGAGCGCCCATCGCGAGGAGCTGCGGCACGAGTTCGGCGGCGTTGCCGAGGACGCCGACGGACAGCGGCCTGCGCCGGTCGCGGGCCTCGGTGGCGAGCTGCAGGGCGTGGTCGAGGGAGTCGGCCTTCACGTCGAGGTAGCGGTGCTCGATGCGGCGGTCGATGGCGCGGGGGTCGCAGTCGATGCAGATCGCGACGCCGTCGTTCATGGTGACCGCGAGGGGCTGGGCGCCGCCCATGCCGCCGAGGCCGGCGGTGAGGGTGATGGTCCCGGCGAGGGTGCCGCCGAACTTCTTGGCGGCGACGGCGGCGAAGGTCTCGTAGGTGCCCTGGAGGATGCCCTGGGTGCCGATGTAGATCCAGGAGCCGGCCGTCATCTGCCCGTACATGGTCAGGCCGAGGGCCTCCAGGCGGCGGAACTCCTCCCAGTTGGCCCAGTCGCCCACCAGGTTGGAGTTGGCGATGAGGACGCGCGGGGCCCACTCGTGGGTCTGCATGACGCCGACGGGGCGGCCCGACTGGACGAGCATCGTCTCGTCCTGCTTGAGGGTGCGCAGGGTGCGGACCATGGCGTCGAAGGAGCGCCAGTCGCGGGCCGCCTTGCCGGTGCCGCCGTAGACGACGAGCTTGTCGGGGTGCTCGGCGACCTCGGGGTCGAGGTTGTTCTGCAGCATCCGCAGGGCGGCCTCCTGCTGCCAGCCCAGGGCGCTCGGCTCGGTACCGCGTGGCGCTCGGACAGGACGAGGTCCGGACATGGTCTGCCTCCTGGTGGCTTGCTCCCGGCGGATTGTTACTGCGGATATTCATATCCTCGCTTCATGAATAGAACTAGTCAATACGGCCGTGTCCCGGCGCGGGCCCGTCGCGGGTGTTTGGCTGGACGCGTCGGACAGGCGGCGAGGGAACGGAGGATCGCGTGAGCGACGGCACGGGCACGAGCGGTGATCTGGACGGCACCGGCGCGGTGCGGGCCGCCCGGCGGGACCAGGCGGTGCGGGCGGCGGTGAAGCAGGGGCTGCTCGGACCGGACGCCCCGGTCGTCGGGCTGCTGGACGTCGCCGGGATCCGGGAGTCGGCGGCGGCGCTGCGGGCGGCGTTCGACGCGGTGACGGCGCCCGGGACGCCCGTGCTGCACGCCTTCGCGGTGAAGGCGTGTCCGCTGGTCCCGGTGCTGCGGCTGCTGCACGAGGAGGGCATCGGCGCCGAGGTCGCGAGCCCGGGCGAGCTGGCCCTGGCGCGGGCCGCGGGGGTGCCCGCGGAGCGGACGGTGCTGGACTCGCCCGCCAAGACGCCGGGCGAGCTGAGCGAGGCACTGGCGCTGGGCATCGCCGTCAACGCGGACAACCCGCAGGAACTGGAGCGCATCGACGCCCTGACGGCGGCGGGGCGGAGCCGGTCCCCGCTCGGCCTGAGGGTGAACCCGCAGGTCGGAGGGGGCTCCATCGAGGCCCTGTCGACGGCCACGGCGACCTCGAAGTTCGGGGTGGCGCTGCGCGACGAGGGGGCGCGCGCGTGGGTCGTGCGGGCGTATCTGGACCGGCCGTGGCTGACCCGGCTGCACACGCACACCGGCTCCCAGGGCATCCCGCTGACGCTGATGGCCGAGGGAGTGGCCCAGGCGTACGCGCTCGCCGAGGAGATCAACGAGCGGGCCGGACGCCGGCAGGTGGACACGCTCGACATCGGCGGCGGGCTGCCGGTGAACTTCGCCTCGGAGGAGACGACGCCGACGTACGCGGAGTACGCGCGGGTGCTGCGCGATGCGGTGCCGGGGCTGTTCGACGGGCGGTACGGGCTGGTCACCGAGTTCGGGCGGTCGCTGCTGGCCGAGCACGGCACGGTCGTGGCGCGCGTGGAGTACGCCAAGAGCGCCGGGGGCCGGCCGGTCGCGGTGACGCACGCGGGCGTGCAGGTGGCGACGCGGACGGTGTACGCCCCGGGGGCGTGGCCGCTGCGGATCGCCGCGTACGACGCCGAGGGGCTGCCGAAGGAGGGGCCGGAGGTGGTGCAGGACGTGGCGGGACCGGCCTGCTTCGCGGGGGACCTGCTGGCGGCGGGGCGTGCGCTGCCGCTGCTGGAGCAGGGGGACTACGCGGCGGCGCTGGACACGGGGGCGTACTACTTCGCGCACCACTACGCGTACAACTCGCTGGCGCGGCCCGCGGTGTACGGGTTCGCCGGGGGCGGCGACGGGGACGTCGTCCTCGCGACCGTGCGGGAGGCCCAGACCGTCGAGGAGATCGTGGCCGAGGCGGGTGGTGCGTACGCCGGTGCGCTGACCGAAGCCGCGCGCCGTGGAGGGTCCGGGGGTCTGTAGCCCGGGGGTGTGTCGTGGCCGGTCGCGCGGTTCCCCGCACTCCTGGTGGGGGGCGCTGCGCGCCGCCCCCCGCCCTCGTCCCCGCCTTCGGTCAGACCAGCGCCGGCGTCTTGCGCCGCGCCCCGCCGGGGGCCGCGTCGCCGGCCGCGATGCCCGTGCTGCGGTAGGCCTTGACCGCCTTGCCCGCCGGGCGGCCGGCGGTGCGGGTGAGCCAGTCCACGCGGACCCACAGCAGGGCGTCCCCGTCCTGCTCGCGGCGGCCGATCCAGGCGGACTTCAGCCACAGGCCGGCGCCGCAGCCCGCCATCAGCAGTCCGGCCGCCGCCGGGACGGCGAAGGCGCTGCCGAGCGCGGCGAGGAAGGCCAGCAGCAGCCACCAGCGGTGGCCCCGGCGCCAGTTGCGCACGGTCACCGCACGGTCCTGGAGCACGTCGTGCCTGCTCGCGCGGGCGGCCGAGCCGGCCAGGGCGGTGTACCGCTTGCGGCGCACGGAGGCCACCACGGCCGTCGCCACGACGAACAGCGCCGCACCGGCCAGGACGCCGATCCGGCGCCCGGTCAGGCCCGGCACCAGCACGCCGACGCCCGCCGCGAGTACGCCCAGCCACCACAACGGCGCCGCCCCCGCCCGTACGACGACGGCGACCCGAGCCAGTCCCTGTCCTCCGCGTGCCACGTTCCCGCCTCCTCGTCCGCGTCCTGTTGCCGGGCGCCGCACTGTAGCGGGGGAAGCTGAGACGAATCTGAGAACCCGTCGGCCGGACGGGTCACTCCACGAACAGGCCCCGGGCCACCGCCTTGGCGTCGAACTCCTCGAGCCGGGCCTGCGCGTCCGGCAGGTCGTCGCACATCGCCTCCAGCAGCACCCGCCCGAGCAGCATCGGCGCGCAGGCGGTGTCGAAGGCGAGGCCCGTGCCGACGGCGGCGGGCAGCAGCAGGTCGGACACCTTGGCGACCGGCGCGAAGGCGGAGTCGGCGACCGTCACCACCGTCAGCCCCGCCTCCTTGGCGTGGGCGAGCGTGTCGACGACCTCGCGCGGATGCCGGGGCAGGGCGAAGCAGAGCAGGGCGCTCGCCCCGGCCCGGACGGCGGCGTCGATGCGGTCGTGGAGCATCGTGCCGCCCTCGTCGAGGAGGCGGACGTCGGGGTGCACCTTGGCGGCGAAGTAGGCGAACCCGTGCGCCTGGGCGGCCGCCGCCCGCAGCCCGAGGACCGGGAGCGGCCGGCTGCCCGCGAGGACCCGGCCCGCCTCCCTCACCGGCCCCGGATCGGCCAGTACCTCCGCCAGGTGCCGCAGGTTCGCGATCTCGGCCTCCACGGCCTGCTGGTACTCGTTGAGGGAGCCCGTGTCCGGCACCGGCTCCGCGGGGGCGACCTCGCGCAGGTGGCGGCGCAGCGCCGGGTAGCCGTCGAAGCCGAGGGCGACCGCGAAGCGGGTCACGGACGGCTGGCTGACCCCGGCCAGCTCGGCGAGTTCCACGCTGGACAGGAAGGGCACGTCGGGCGCGCGCCGCACCATGCTGTGCGCGATGCGCCGCTGGGTCGGCGTCAGCCGGTGTCCCTCGAAGAGCGCCTGCAGCCGCGCGGCCGGACCGTCGGTCCCGCTCATGACGCGCTCCCCTCCGCCTCTTCACGTGTCCGGGATTCTGCATACCGTTATACAGGCGAACGGGCCGGACGCACGACGCTCGGCCGGGCGACCGCGCTCGCGACGAGCGGCACCCGGCACCGGCCGTCCCCCGGTGAGAACGGGGGCTAGCCCCCGTGTCGGGGCGCTCCCGGCCGCCTACCGTGGCTGTCATGACGGGAATGGACGCGCGGGACGCCGACCTCAAGAAGGAACTCGACGCCACCCTGCAGACCCGCAGGGAGCTGGGCGAGGAGTACGAGTCCGCGCTGGTCGACTCGTTCCTGGAGAAGGTCGACCAGCGCATCGACGGGGCGGTGGAGCGCCGGGTGCGCCGTCATCTCGCCGAGCAGCAGATGACGGCGGTCCGGGACGGCCGGTCGCCGAAGGCCACCGACACCTTCGGTGAGCGCTTCGGCTTCGGCATCGTCTCGCTGGTCCTCGCCGTCCCGCTCTCGGCGATCGGCGGCGGCGTCGCCCACCTCCCCGGTCTGCTGACCACCTGGGCGGGCATCGTCGGGGTCAACGTCGTACAGGCCGTCCGGACCAACCCGGGGCTCTTCGGGCACCGCCGCGCCGGGGAGGACTGAGGAAGGACTGCGCGGGGACCGCCGCACCCCCGTCACCGGGGGGCGGGACGACGACGGTCCCCGCGGGGGACGCGCCGCCGGGCCTCACGGCCGGGCGGCGCGTCCGTGGCGTCCGTGGAGGTCCGGGAGCCGCTCCGGAAGGTCCTCGACGCCGTTCGGTGTCGGCCGGGGCGGGTGCCCTCCCCCGGGCTCGACGCCCGGGAGGCACCCCCACCGCCCTTGCCGACACCCCTTACTGTGCCGTCCTCGTGTTAAGGGTGTGCTGCGCGGACGTGACGCGCGCGTACCACTTCCGCGAAGACCGGACGCGGTCCTTCTACTTGCCCCCCTTGGCGAGGAAGGACAGCAGGTCCTGACGGCTCACCACACCCGTGGGCTTGCCCTCGACCAGGACGATCGCCGCGTCCGCCGTGCCGAGCACGGACATGAGGTCGGCGACCGGTTCGCCGGAGCCGACCTGCGGCAGCGGGGACGACATGTGCTTCTCCAGCGGGTCCTGGAGCGAGGCGCGCTGGGTGAACAGGGCGTCCAGCAGCTCGCGTTCCACGACCGAGCCGACGACCTCGGCGGCCATCACGTCCGGGTGGCCGGCGCCGGGCTTGACGATCGGCATCTGCGAGACGCCGTACTCGCGCAGCACCTCGATGGCCTGGCCGACGGTCTCGTCCGGGTGCATGTGGACGAGGGAGGGGATGGAGCCGCCCTCCTTGTCGTTCAGGACGTCGGCGACGCGGGCGCTGGGGCCGGCGTCCTCCAGGAAGCCGTAGTCGGCCATCCACTCGTCGTTGAAGATCTTGCTGAGGTAGCCCTTGCCGCTGTCCGGCAGCAGGACGACGACCACGTCGTCCTCGCCGAGCCGTTCGGCCACCTCCAGCGCCGCGACGACGGCCATGCCGCAGGAGCCGCCCACCAGCAGGCCCTCCTCCTTGGCGAGGCGGCGGGTCATCTGGAAGGAGTCCTTGTCGGAGACGGCGACGATCTCGTCCGCGACGTCGCGGTCGTAGGCCGTGGGCCAGAAGTCCTCGCCGACGCCCTCCACGAGGTAGGGGCGTCCGGAGCCGCCGGAGTAGACGGACCCCTCGGGGTCGGCGCCGATGACCTTCACCCGGCCCTCACTGGCCTCCTTCAGGTAGCGCCCGGTACCGGAGATGGTGCCGCCGGTGCCGACGCCGGCCACGAAGTGGGTGATCTTCCCCTCGGTCTGCTCCCACAGCTCGGGGCCGGTCGAGTGGTAGTGGGAGAGGGGGTTGTTCGGGTTGGAGTACTGGTCCGGCTTCCAGGCGCCCGGCGTCTCGCGGACCAGGCGGTCGGAGACGTTGTAGTAGGAGTCCGGGTGCTCGGGGTCGACCGCCGTCGGGCAGACGACGACCTCGGCGCCGTACGCGCGCAGCACGTTGATCTTGTCCGTGGACACCTTGTCGGGGCAGACGAAGATGCACTTGTAGCCCTTCTGCTGGGCCACGATGGCGAGGCCGACGCCCGTGTTGCCGCTGGTCGGCTCGACGATGGTGCCGCCGGGCTTCAGCTCGCCGCTCTGCTCGGCGGCCTCGATCATGCGCAGGGCGATGCGGTCCTTCACCGAGCCGCCCGGATTGAAGTACTCCACCTTGGCCAGGACGGTGGCCCTGATGCCCTTGGTCACGCTGTTGAGCCGCACCAGCGGGGTGTTGCCGACGAGGCTGATCATCGAGTCGTGGAAATGCACCGTTGTCTCCGGATGCCGCAAAAGATGTGGTCGTGATTGGTTCCGCCAGCCTAGGGCCTGCCGGGCCGTCGATGCCCTGTGTCGGTCGTTCACTCCCCGTCGAGATTGGGCGACCGTCCGTACGGGGCAAGCAGTGGGTGTACGGCTCGATGGAGGTGGCGGCGACGTATGACGAGCATGTCGAGGGCGAGGGTGGCCCGGCGGATCGCGGCCGGCGCGGCGTACGGCGGTGGCGGGATCGGGGTGGCCGGTGCGGCCGCGGTCGGTCTGCTGCTGGCGGAGGTGCAGCTGGCCAGGCGCCGGGTGGGCATCGGTACGCCCGACCGGGTGCCGAACGCGCAGGGACTGTACGGCGGCACCCTCACGGCGGCCGGTGACGCGCCGCTGCGGCTGGTGATGCTGGGCGACTCCACGGCCGCCGGGCAGGGCGTGCACCGGGCCGGCCAGACGCCGGGCGCGCTGCTGGCGTCGGGGCTCGCGGCGGTGGCCGAGCGGCCGGTGGAGCTGACCTCGGTCGCGGTGCCGGGGGCGCGTTCGGACGACCTGGACCGGCAGGTGTCGTTGGTGCTCGCCGATCCGGGCCGGACGCCCGACATCTGCGTGGTCATGGTCGGCGCGAACGACGTCACCCACCGCATGCCGGCCACCCGCTCGGTGCGGCACCTGTCGACGGCGGTACGGCGGCTGCGCACGGCCGGGGCGGAGGTGGTGGTCGGCACCTGCCCGGACCTCGGCACGATCGAACCGGTGCCGCAGCCGCTGCGCTGGCTGGCCCGGCGGACCTCGCGGCAGCTGGCGGCGGCGCAGACGATCGGCGTCGTGGAGCAGGGCGGGCGCACGGTGTCGCTGGGCGACCTGCTGGGACCGGAGTTCGCCGAGAACCCGCGGGAGCTGTTCGGCCCCGACAACTACCACCCGTCCGCGGAGGGCTACGCCACGGCGGCGATGGCGGTCCTGCCGTCGGTCTGCGCGGCGCTCGGCCTGTGGCCGGCGGAGGAGGAGCGTCCCGACGTCGCCCGCCGGGAGGGCTTCCTGCCGGTGGCCCGGGCGGCGGCCGAGGCCGCGGACGAGGCCGGCACGGAGGTCGCGGCGGCGATGCCCACGGGCCCGCGGGGCCCCTGGGCCCTGCTCAAGCGCCGGCGGCGCCGGAGGGTGTCGGAGGCGGAGCCGGTGACGTCGGCACAGCCGAGGTAGGACGGGGCGCACGTCGCACCGGGGACGCCTTCCGCTCCCCTGCGGGGCACGGGGGGGGCCGCGCGATCAGACGCACACGTCCCGCACCCGGTCACGGCCACACCGCACCGCACCGCCACCCCAGGTCCACGGAAGCGTCGGGGGCCCACGTCCGCAGAACCGCCGGAGACCCAAGCAAGCGCTTAGAAAGTTGCGGTCCATGTCACACCGCCGTACCCGTGACCCGGGCCATACGTCCGGGTAACTTCCCAACCAGCCGCCTCATCCCCGCGACGCCACTGGAGCCGTGATGCCCGAAGCCGTGATCGTCTCAGCCGCCCGCTCCCCCATCGGCCGCGCCTTCAAGGGCTCCCTGAAGGACCTGCGCCCCGACGACCTGGCCGCCACGATCATCCAGGCGGCCCTCGCCAAGGTCCCCGAGCTGGACCCGAAGGACATCGACGACCTGATGCTCGGCTGCGGCCTGCCCGGCGGCGAGCAGGGCAACAACCTCGGCCGGATCGTCGCCGTCGAGATGGGCATGGACCACCTGCCCGGCTGCACCGTCACCCGGTACTGCTCCTCGTCGCTCCAGACCTCCCGCATGGCCCTGCACGCCATCAAGGCCGGCGAGGGCGACGTCTTCATCTCGGCCGGCGTCGAGATGGTCTCCCGGTTCGCGAAGGGCAACTCCGACAGCCTGCCGGACACCCGCAACCCCCTCTTCGCCGAGGCCGAGGCCCGCACCGCCGAGGTCGCCCAGCAGGAGGGCACCACCTGGCACGACCCGCGTGAGGACGGCCTCGTCCCCGACCCCTACATCGCGATGGGCCAGACCGCCGAGAACCTCGCCCGCTGGAAGGGCGTCACCCGCCAGGAGATGGACGAGTTCGGCGTCCGCTCCCAGAACCTCGCCGAGGAGGCCATCAAGAACGGCTTCTGGGAGCGCGAGATCACCCCGGTCACCCTCCCCGACGGCACCGTCGTGTCCAAGGACGACGGCCCGCGCGCCGGTGTCACCCTGGAGGGCGTGGCGGGTCTCAAGCCGGCCTTCCGCCCCGACGGCCTGGTCACCGCCGGCAACTGCTGCCCGCTCAACGACGGCGCCGCCGCCCTCGTGATCATGAGCGACACCAAGGCCCGCGAGCTGGGCCTGACCCCGCTCGCCCGCATCGTCTCCACCGGCGTCTCCGGCCTCTCCCCCGAGATCATGGGCCTGGGCCCGGTCGAGGCGAGCAAGCAGGCGCTGTCCCGCGCCGGCCTGACCATCGACGACATCGACCTCGTCGAGATCAACGAGGCCTTCGCCGCGCAGGTCATCCCCTCCTACCGCGACCTGGGCATCCCGCTGGAGAAGCTGAACGTCAACGGCGGCGCCATCGCCGTCGGCCACCCCTTCGGCATGACCGGCGCCCGCATCACCGGCACGCTGATCAACTCCCTCCAGTGGCACGACAAGCAGTTCGGCCTGGAGACGATGTGCGTCGGCGGCGGCCAGGGCATGGCCATGGTCATCGAGCGCCTCAGCTGAACCGGCGACGGCCGCCGCAGAGCCGTCGGTAGCCGCTCGGGGGCGCAGCGTCACCCCTCGGCCCGGAACCCCGTGGACACGGGGTTCCGGGCCGATTCGTGATCCAAACTCCCCCAGGATGTGACCTACCTCTCCCGTTGCCCTGATTTACGCAGGTCAGGTCGGTTGCACCGGCACCCCGCGGGTCCAAAGTCCTGCCCGTTTCGTGACGTTACGCACTGACAGACGGTCAGTCCGCCCTTCAAGCTGAGGTAGGAAGTCGGGGGTCGACTTTGAACCGGGAGTACGTCAGTGAGCGCCATGCCGATCGCCCTGCTGCTCACCACGGCCGCCACGGGCGCCGTGGGCGTCGCCGTCCTGCGCGCCGTCCTCGTGCTGCGCCGCCAGGTCGCGGCGCTGCGCACCGAGCTGGCCGAGAGCCGCGCCGCCACGCGGAGCCGGATCCCGGCCGCCCGCACCACCAGCGACGCCGAGGAGATACGCGCCGCCGTCGCCGAGGCGCTCGCCGAGGAGCGTGAGCGGGAGCTGGCCGAGGCGCGGGCCTTCTGGGCCGCCCAGGAGTCCCGCGACGCCTCCGACGCCCCCCTGCTGCTCGGTCTGTCCGACAGCGAGCTGTTCCTGCCCCGGCAGGCCGACCTCGTGGGTCTGGAGCCGGTGGTCGAGCCGGGCGCGGACGCCGACGAGCCGGCCGGGGAGTCCGCCGAGCTGGCCGCGGCCCGCCGTCGGCACCCCTCGCACCCGGACTTCGTGCCGAACCCGTCGCCGGCCGTGAACGATCACGAGCGCACCGTCGCCGCGCTGGAGGAGCTGGCCGCCTCGCACGTCGCGCTGGCGGACGTCCGCCCGGGTCCGCTCGGCACGCTCGACGTGTACGTCTTCACCGACGGCACCACCCTGTGCATGACGCCGGGCCACCGCGAGACCGCGGAGCGCCTGGCCGCCGCCCTGCAGGCGGGGCGGACGCCGTACCTCCTGGGCGGCTCGGGCATCTCCGGCGCCTACACGCTGACCTTCGCGTGCGGCGAGGAGAACGTCTACATCCTGGCGGACCGGGTCATCGCGTCCCTGTAGTCCCGGTGGCCCCCGCGGCCGGCGGCCCCTGCGGCCCGCCGGCCCCGCGTCCTCACACCCCGGCCCGCTTGCGGGCCTCCTCCACCAGCAGCACCGCCTCCTCCACCTGGTCCGCGTCCGTCAGGACGACGGCCAGGTCGTGCGCGGCGACGGCGATCTGGTCGGCGGCGGCGAACATCCCCGCGTCCGGCATCTGACGCGGCTCGGCGTCCGGTTCCTCGGCGAGCTGGGCGCGCCGGGCCAGTTCCCTGGCCAGCTCCAGCGCCTCGGCGGCGGCCCCGCGCTGCAGCCTGCTCTGCGGGGCGGCCCGCAACCGGTCGGCGAAGTCGTCCACGGCACGGGTCAAAGGCGTCGTATCAACCACGGCGTGAGCGTACGCGGCGTTCCGGGACTGTTGCCAACGGGCGAACGCTCAGGCACGGTGACCTGAAGGACCGGCCACATCCCCTTTCGCCCGGAGGCGCCGATGTCCCACGTCTTGTCCGAGGAGACCCATCGCAATCTGCTCGCCCGCATCCCCCATTGCACCGGTCGTGCGATCTCCGACTGGCTGCGCACCGTCGAGGACGGACCCGCCCTCCGTTTCGAGGAGAGGGTCAGCTGGCTCCGCCACGAACACGACCTCTCCTACGGCCACGCCAAGGCGATCATCCACGAGTACGAGCTGAGGAGGGCCGCGCGCCGGCTGCTGTGAGCGTGCGCCGTCCCGCCGACGGTGACGACGAAGGAGCCCCGGGCACGGTGCCCGGGGCTCCTTCACGCGGCGCTCCGACGTGCGGGGCGCGGCGGCGTCAGTCGCTGCTGTTGAGGATCGAGATGAGCCGCAGGAACTCCATGTAGATCCACACCAGCGTCAGCGTGAGGCCGAAGGCGGCGAGCCAGGCCTCCTCGCGCGGGGCGCCGTAGGCGATGCCGTCCTCGACCTGCTTGAAGTCCAGGGCGAGGAAGCAGGCGCCGAGGATGACGCCGATGACGCCGAAGACGACACCGAGGGCGCCGCTGCGGAAGCCGAGGCCGTCACCGCCGCCGAAGACGGCGAACAGCATGTTCACCAGCATCAGGAAGACGAAGCCGAGCGCGGCCGCCATCACGAAGCCGTAGAAGCGCCGGTTGACGCGGATCCAGCCGGCCTTGTAGGCGATCAGCACGCCGGCGAAGACCGCCATCGTGCCGATCACGGCCTGCATGGCCGCGCCGTCGGCGATGCGGTTGTCGACGACGCTGGAGACGACGCCGAGGAACACGCCCTCGAACGCCGCGTAGGCCAGGATCAGCGCGGGCGACGCCTTGCGCTTGAAGGACTGCACGAACGCCAGCACCATGCCGATCAGCGCGGCACCGATGCCGATGCCGTACGACCGGGAGATGTGGGCGTCGTCGACCGGCAGCAGCGCCCAGGCGAGCGCGGCGGTGACGACGAGGACACCGAGCGTGGATCCGGTGCGGACGACGACGTCGTCGATCGTCATCCGGCCGGTGGTCGCCGGTGCCTGCGGCGGCACGCCGTACTGCTGGTCCTGCTGTGCGTACGGGTTCTGGGCGTAGGGGTTGCCGACGGGCTGGGCGTACGGGTTGCCCTGCGCGTACGGGTTGCCCTGCGTGGCGACGGCGGGTCCCCCGGCCTGCGGCGCGGCGTTGAAGCCCGCGTAGCCGTTGTCGCGGCTGAACCCCCGTCGCGAGAAGACCGGGTTTCTGCTCCTCATTTCACTCCTCCATGGCCACACTGCGCAGCCTTGGCCTAAGAGTAATAGAACGGCAAAGGAATGACCCTACTGCTTGGGGAGGATCTTTCCCTCGTCCTGTCGCGCAACACGCCACGGGGAACGGTGATTCCCCCCACGGGCGGGCCGCACCCCGGGCTCATCCGATCGGGAAGCCGGTGTAGGCCTCGGCGAGGTCGGTCTCGGCGGCGCGGGAGGAGGCGATCCGGTCCAGGCGCGCCACCTGGAGGCGGTCGTCGAAGGGCGTGGCGTCGGGGGCGCGGTGCAGCAGCGTCGTCATGTCGTACGAGAACCGCTCGGCCTGCCACACCCGGCGCAGGCAGGTGGCGGAGTAGGCGTCGAGCAGCTCGGCGGAGCCGGTCTCCCGCCGGTGCGCCAGGGCCCGGGCGAAGGTGACGACGTCGCCGACGGCGAGGTTGAGGCCCTTGGCGCCGGTGGGCGGCACGATGTGCGCGGCGTCGCCGGCCAGGAAGAGGCGGCCGTGCCGCATGGGCTCGTGGACGTAGGAGCGCATGGGGGTGACGGACTTCTGGGTGACGGGACCGCGCCGGAGCGTCCAGTCGTCGTCCGTCTCGAAGCGGCGCTCCAGCTCGTCCCAGATCTCCTCGTCGCTCCACGCCTCGGCATCGGTGCCCTCGGGCACCTGGAGGTAGAGACGGGAGACGGACGGGGAGCGCATGGACAGCAGGGCGAAGCCGCGGTCGTGGCGGGCGTAGACCAGCTCGTCGTGGGAGGGGGCCACGTCGGCGAGGATGCCGAGCCAGGCGAAGGGGTACGTCCGCTCGAAGGTGCGGCTCGGCGCGGCCGGGACGGCACGGCGGGCCACGCCCCAGAAGCCGTCGCAGCCGACGACGTAGTCGCACTCCAGGACGTCCTCCGCGCCGTCCGCGCCGCCGTGCCGGAAGCGGACGCGCGGGTGGTCGGTGTCGGCGTCCTCGACGGCCAGCGCCTCCGTCTCGAACAGCAGCGGGCCGCCGTCCTCGAGCTGGAGGGCGATGAGGTCCTTGCAGACCTCGGTCTGGGCGTAGACCGTCACGGACCGGCCGCCGGTGAGGGCGGGGAAGTCGACGCGGTGGCGCCGCTTGTCGAAGCGCAGCTCGATGCCGTCGTGGCGCAGCCCCTCGCGGTCCATCCGTTCCGCCGCGCCGACCGCGCGCAGGACGTCCACCGTGCCCTGCTCCAGGATCCCGGCGCGCTGGCGCCGCTCGACGTAGGCGCGGTCGCGGCTCTCCAGGACGACCGAGTCGATCCCGGCGTCGTGGAGGAGCCGGGCGAGCAGGAGTCCGGCGGGGCCGGCCCCGATGATGCCGACGGTGGTGCGCATCGGTCGTTCCCTTCGATTGGCGTCGTTGCCGCGGGGGCTGCGCGCACGTTGTTCGCGTGGTGAAAATTCCTTCACTGATTTCCGCGCCGAGTCTCGGCCTCCCGCGGCCCGCTGTCAACGGTTTCGGGCCGACTCCCGCGAACGGGCCTTTCCATGAGGGAAAGTCGAGGTACTCTTTCCATCGTGGAAAACAGCGACCGGAAAGACCCTGCCGCCGCGCGCTCGGCCCTGGACGGCGTGGCCTCCGCGCGTGCCGCGCTCGCGGACCGCGCCTCGGCGCCCTGGTGGTACCACGCCGGACTGGGCCTCGGCGTGGGCCTCGCCTTCGTCTCGATCGACGTCGGCGGCAGCCTGGTGCCCTCCGGGGTCGTCGCCGGGGGGATCGTCCTCCCGGTGGCGCTCACCCTGGGCGTCGCCCGCTCCCGCGGCGTCTCGGTCGACCGCTCGGTGTCCGCCCCCGGCACCCGTGGCCTCAACGGCCTCCACCTGGTGCTCCTCCTCGTCCTCGGCGCCGTGGGCCTCGGCCTGAAACTGGCTGCGGACGTGCCGGGCGCCATGTCGGCGGCCGGACTCGTGGCACTCGCCCTCACCGTGTACGTCACCAGGCGCAACGACGCGGCGCTGCGCCGCGACCTGCTGCGACGGGCGTGACCGTGTCCGGTCTGGACGACGTGATCCACCCGGCGCACCGGCTGCAGATCTGCGCCATGCTCGCGGCGGTCGATTCCCTGGAGTTCTCCGTGGTCCGCGATGCCCTCGGGATCAGCGACTCCGTCCTGAGCAAGCAGGTCAAGGTGCTGCAGACGGCCGGTTACGCGACCGTGCGCAAGGCCCCCGTGAACTCCCGCACCCGCACCTGGCTCGCCCTGACCGAGACGGGCCGGCAGGCGCTCGCCGGGCACCTCGCGGAACTGCGCCGCATCGCCGCCCTCGCCGACCCGGCCGCACGAGGGTGACGTCCCGGCGTCCGGCGTGAGCGCCCCCACCGGTCCCTCCGCCCGGGAAACGCGGCATCGTGGTGAGTGCCCGGAGCCGGACTTGAACCGGCACGCCCGCGAAGGGGCAGCGAGGTTTAAGCTCGCCGTGTCTGCATTCCACCATCCGGGCAGGCCATGGGCACCGCGTCGAGTGTCCCGACCCTATCGGGACGCGCCCCTCCGACACCGGGCGGGCGAACCGACGTTGTCTTATTTTATTGACGCCTGAGGGATCATCAGCTTCATGAGCAGGCCATCCGCACTTGCCAACAGCCTTGCGCGCGAAGACCGGCCACGCATGCGGAATGACGGAATTTCACCGTCTCTACAAGGGTGCCCGACCTGTTCTCGCGCCCCCGTGCGGCGACGGGCCGCCGGGGCCCGCCGGAGGTGCCCGTCAGGGCAGCCCGTCATCCGTAGGTATGACACCGGCCGCGGCCGTCCGACCTCAGTCGCCCCCCGAAACCGGAACAGCGGCTGATGGCACGGCGGCCCCCGGCCGGGAGGATGGATGACGTCCCCGAGCACATCGCCGTACCGACAGGAGCGTCCTCCCCGTGACCACCGCACCCCTCGCCGACCGGTCCACCACCGTGGCCGCGCGCGCCACGGAGCTTTCCAAGATCTACGGCCAGGGAGAGACCCAGGTGGTCGCCCTCGACCGGGTCTCCGTCGACTTCCGGCAGGCCGAGTTCACCGCGATCATGGGTCCCTCCGGCTCCGGCAAGTCCACGCTGATGCACTGCGTCGCCGGGCTGGACACCTTCTCCTCCGGTTCGGTGCGCATCGGCGACACCGAACTGGGCTCGCTGAAGGACAAGCAGCTGACCAAGCTGCGCCGGGACAAGATCGGCTTCATCTTCCAGGCGTTCAACCTGCTGCCGACGCTGACCGCGCTGGAGAACATCACCCTCCCGATGGACATCGCGGGCCGCAAGCCGGACAAGCAGTGGCTGGACTCCGTGATCCAGATGGTCGGCCTCTCCGGCCGGCTCGGCCACCGTCCCACGCAGCTCTCCGGCGGGCAGCAGCAGCGCGTCGCCGTGGCCCGGGCGCTGGCCTCCCGGCCGGAGATCATCTTCGGTGACGAGCCGACCGGAAACCTCGACTCCCGCTCCGGCGCCGAGGTGCTGGGCTTCCTGCGCAACTCCGTACGGGAGATGGGACAGACGGTCGTGATGGTCACCCACGACCCGGTGGCCGCCTCCTACGCGGACCGGGTGGTGTTCCTGGCCGACGGGCGCATCGTCGACGAGCTGCACGGGCCGACGGCCGACTCGGTGCTGGACCGCATGAAGCGGTTCGACGCCAAGGGCCGCACCAGCTGACGTCCGGACCCGCGCGCCGCAGGGGCCGACCCCCGCACCCGCGCGCCGCACCGGCCGACGCCCCACCGCCTTCCACCCCGTACGTCTGGACGAAGTAGACCCATGTTCCGTACCGCCTTGCGCAACGTCTTCGCGCACAAGGCCAGGCTGTTGATGACCGTGCTCGCCGTGATGCTCGGCGTGGCGTTCGTGTCCGGCACCCTGGTCTTCGCCGACACCCTCTCCAACGCCTTCCGCAACCAGTCGGCGAAGAGCTACGACGACGTCGCCGTCGCCGTCACCTCGTACGCCGACCCGGACAACCCCAAGGAGGAGCCCGGCCTCTCCGGGAAGGTCCTCGACCGGATCGCCGCCGTGGACGGCGTCGCCGGGGTGTACGGCCGCGTCGAGGGCTTCGCCGGCGTCGCCGACCCCGACGGGAAGCTGATCGGCGTCGGCTGGTCCAACAAGGGCTCCAACTTCGCGCCCGGCAAGGACGGCAAGGACACCGCGTACACGTTCACCGACGGCTCCGGCCCGGTGAAGGACGACCAGATCGCCCTGGACGAGGAGTCCGCCGCCAAGGGCGAGTACGAGGTCGGCGACCGGGTGCGCGTCGCGACCAACGGCCCGGTGAAGGAGTACACCCTCAGCGGTGTGTTCACCACCGAGGACGGCGCCGTCAACGCCGGCGGCAGCCTCGTCCTCTTCGACACCGCCGTCGCCCAGAAGCAGTACCTCCAGCCGGGTTACTTCGAGGAGGCCACCGTCGTCGCGGCCCCCGGCGCGGACGACGCGAAGATCCTCGCCGCGGTCGAGCCGCTGCTGCCGGACACCGCCGAGGCGCAGACCGGCAAGGCGCTCGCCGACGAGCAGGCCGACCAGATCGAACAGGGCCTGGGCAACCTCAAGCAGGTCCTGCTCGGCTTCGCGGGCATCGCGCTCTTCGTCGGCATCTTCCTGATCTCCAACACGTTCACGATGCTGGTCGCCCAGCGCACCAAGGAGATCGCCCTGATGCGCGCCGTCGGCGCCTCCCGCAGGCAGGTCACCCGCTCGGTGCTCGCCGAGGCCGCGCTGGTGGGCCTGGTGGCCTCGGCCGTCGGCTTCGCCCTCGGCGTCGGCCTGGCCGTCGGACTGCGCTCCGGCATGGCGGCGGCCGACATGAAGATGCCGGACGGCCCGCTGGTCCTGTCCGCCACGCCGGTGGTCGCGGCGTTCGCGGTGGGCGTGCTGATCACGGTGCTCGCCGCCTGGCTGCCCGGCCGCCGGGCCGCGAAGATCCCGCCGGTGGCGGCCATGAACAGCGTCCACGCGGTGGCCACCACCAAGTCGCTGGTGGTCCGCAACTCCATCGGCGCGGCCGTCACCGCCCTCGGCGCGGCGGCGATCGTGGCGGGTGCCTCGACCGGCGGCGACGACGGCCGCATGTACATCGGGGCGGGCGCGTTCCTCGCGCTGATCGGCGTGATCGTCCTGATCCCGCTGCTGTCCCGGCCCGTGATCGCGCTCGTCCGTCCGCTGCTCGTCGGCCCCTTCGGCGTGGCCGGCAAGCTGGCCGGCCAGAACGCGGTCCGCAACCCGCGCCGCACCGGCGCCACCGCCTCGGCGCTGGCGATCGGACTGACGCTGGTGACCGGCCTGTCGGTGCTCGGCGTCACGGTCGGCAAGGCCATCGACAAGATGACCACGGACAACATCAGGGCCGACTACATGGTCACGATGGCCAACGGCGGCGACCTCGACGGGTCCGCGCTGACGGCGCTGGAGAAGGCCGAGGGCGTGTCCGCGGTCTCGCCGCAGCAGGACGCCTACCTCAAGATCGGCGGCGACTACGTGTCCGCCTCCGCCGTCACCCCGGGCGACATCGAGAAGGTCCTGACCGTCGACGTCGTCAGCGGCAGCGCGGGCTCGCTCGCCCAGGGCCGGATCGCCGTCGCCGAGAAGACCGCCGCGAGCAGGGGCTGGAAGACCGGCGACACCGTTCCCGTCACCTTCGACGACGACGAGAAGGCCACGCTGACGGTCGGCGCCGTCTACAAGGACAGCGAGTTCCTCTCCCCCGTCCTCATCGACCGGGGGGTCGTGGGCCGGCACGAGGCGAAGCCGTCCATCCGGCAGATCTTCGTGAAGGTCGACGGTGGTCAGACCGCGGCGAACGAGAAGGTCGTCGTCGACGCGCTCGGTGGCAACCCCGCGATCACCGTGATGGACCGGCAGGACATCCGCGACGAGTTCGGCGGCGCCATCAACACCCTGCTGAACGTCATGTACGGCCTGCTGGCGATGGCCCTGATCATCGCGGTGCTGGGCGTCGTCAACACCCTCGCGATGTCGGTCTTCGAACGGCAGCAGGAGATCGGCATGCTGCGCGCGATCGGTCTGGACCGGCGCCGGGTGAAGCGGATGGTCCGGCTGGAGGCCGTCGTCA
Source organism: Streptomyces sp. JHA26 (assembly GCF_002005565.1). GTDB lineage: Bacteria > Actinomycetota > Actinomycetes > Streptomycetales > Streptomycetaceae > Streptomyces. The sequence goes on from NZ_BDJC01000018.1 coordinate 76,018, forward strand.
TCTCGGTGTTCGGCGCGGTGGTCGGCATCGGTCTCGGCGCCTTCCTCGGCTGGGCGATCGGCGAGACGATCGCGGAGGAGATCCCGGGGTACACCCTGGTCCTGCCCTGGGACCGGATCGGGATCTTCCTGGTGCTGGCCGGTCTGGTGGGCGTCCTGGCCGCGATGTGGCCGGCCCGCAACGCCGCCCGGCTGAACATGCTGAACGCGATCAAGGCGGAGTAGCCGCCACGCGCGTGCGAGGGCCCCGTTCCCGGGTGGGAGCGGGGCCCTCGCGCGTGCGGCGGGCCCGCGGGCCCGGTCGCCCGCGGGCTCAGTTCCAGGTGCGGGCGCGCAGGGGCATCCCGGAGGCGCCCGAGTCCGGCGTCCGGACGGCGAGGACCTGGTTGACGCCGATGCGGTTGTGCTCGAAGGAGAGCGCGGAGGCGGCCATGTACAGGCGCCAGACGCGGGCCCGGCCGGGGCTGACGAGCCGGGTGGCCGCCTCCCACTCGGACTCCAGGTTGGTCACCCAGCGGCGCAGGGTGAGCGCGTAGTGCTCGCGGATCGACTCCACGTCGCGCACCTCGAACCCGGCGCGCTCCAACTGGGTGACGGTGGTGCCGACGGGGGCCAGCTCGCCGTCGGGGAAGACGTAGGAGTCGATGAACTCGTCCACGCTGTAGGAGGACTCGTCCTGCTGGGGGCGGCGGGCGATCTGGTGGTTCAGCAGCCGCCCGCCGGGCTTGAGGAGCCGGTACAGGCCGGCGGCGTACTCCAGGTACCGCTCGGCACCGACGTGTTCGGCCATGCCGATGGACGAGATCGCGTCGTACGGCCCGTCGGCGACGTCCCGGTAGTCCTGGACGCGGATCTCCACCCGGTCGGTGAGCCCCTCGTCGGCGACCCGCTTGCGCGCGTAGGCGGCCTGCTCCTGCGACAGGGTCACCCCGACGACGCTCACGCCGTGCTCGCGGGCCGCGTGGAGGGCCATGGAGCCCCAGCCGCAGCCGACGTCGAGCAGGCGCTGACCTTCCTTCAGGCCGAGCTTGCGACAGACGAGTTCGAGCTTGTCGCGCTGGGCGGTCTCCAGGGTGCCGCCTTCGGCCTCGGGGGCGGACCAGTAGGCGCAGGAGTACACCATGGACGGACCGAGGACGAGTTCGTAGAAGTCGTTGCCGACGTCGTAGTGGTGGCTGATGGCCCGCTTGTCGCTGCGCCTGGTGTGCAGGTGGCGGCGGGGCCTGCGGACCTCCTCCGGCGGCGGCGCGGGCGGCAGCGGCGGACCGGCCAGCTTCACGAGCCCGCGCACGGCGGCCCGCACCTCGGGGTCGCGGAGGGCCGCGACGAGCCCCCGGGCGTCCTCACCGCGCTCCCAGACGAGCCCGGCGAGCAGGTCGAGGGCGGTGTAGAGGTCCCCTTCGACGTCGAGGTCCCCGGCCACCCAGGCCCGGACCAGCCCCAGCTCCCCCGGCTTGAACAGCAGACGGCGCAGTGCCCTGCGGTGCCGGACGACGAGCGTCGGCGTGCCCGGCGGTCCCGCCTGCGAACCGTCCCAGGCCCGAACGCGCACCGGGAGCGGCGCTCCCAGCAGCTGTTCGAAGAGGTTCTGCAGCCGCAGCGCGGCATCAGCCATGGCGTACCTCCGTGACGAGCGATCCCGGAATGTCCTGACACCACGTAAACACCTGGGGGGCCGCGGTGCAGTCCCGCCACGGAGTCATGGCCCGGCAAAAACACGTGCCGAGGCCATCTATCGGCCGTCCGGCGTCCCACGGCCGGCGTTTCATGGCCGGCGTTTCATGGCCGGCGTTTCATGGCCGGCGTTTCATGGCCGGCGTCCGTCGAGCCGGACCCTGCACCGGGACGTCGTCTCCGTCCGCGGGACCTTCCGGACACCCCGTCAGGAACACCGGCCCGGCCCGGTCCCGGGTACGCCGAAGGGGCCGCCCGCACCACGGATGGCGGGCGGCCCCTTCGGGGAGGTGCCGGTACTACGGCTGCGGTGACCGGGGGTCAGGAGGCCTTGGCCTCGGTCTTCTCCGCGGGCTTCTCGCTCTTGTCGGCCTTCGGCGCGGCCGGGGCCGGCTTGGCGGCCTCGTAGAACTCCTCGCGCGGGGTCTCGATCGCGCCGAGGGAGACGACCTCGCGCTTGAGGAACATGCCGAGCGTCCAGTCCGCGAACACGCGGATCTTCCGGTTCCAGGTCGGCATCGCGAGGCCGTGGTATCCGCGGTGCATGTACCAGGCGAGACGTCCCTTGAGCTTGATCTTCATCTTGCCCATGACGATCATCGCGACGCCCTTGTGCAGACCGAGGCCCGCCACCGCGCCCTTGTTGGCGTGGCTGTACTCCTTCTGCGGGAAGCCCCGCATGCCGGAGACCACGTTGTCGCCGAGGACCTTGGCCTGGCGCAGCGCGTGCTGGGCGTTCGGCGGGCACCAGGCGTTCTCGTTGCCCGCCTTGCGGCCGACCAGGTCCGGGACCTGGGCGTTGTCGCCCGCGGCCCAGATGTAGTCGGTGCCCTTGACCTGGAGGGTGGGCTCGCAGTCGACGTGCCCGCGGGGACCCAGCGGCAGGCCGAAGCGGGACAGGGCCGGGTTCGGCTTGACGCCGGCCGTCCACACGATGGTGTTGGAGTCGACCTCGAGGCCGTTCTTCAGCACCACGTGGCCGTCGACGCAGGAGTCCATGGAGGTGGACAGGTAGATCTCGACGCCCCGGCTCTCCAGGTGCTCCTTGCCGTACTGGCCGAGCTTGGGGCCGACCTCGGGAAGGATCTTGTCGGCGGCGTCCACGAGGATGAAGCGCATGTCCTCGCGGGACACGTTCTTGTAGTACTTGGCCGCGTCGCGGGCCATGTCCTCGACCTCACCGATGGTCTCCGCGCCGGCGAAGCCGCCGCCGACGAAGACGAAGGTGAGCGCCTTGCGGCGGATCTCCTCGTCGGTGGTGGAGTCGGCCTTGTCGAGCTGCTCCAGAACGTGGTTGCGCAGGCCGATGGACTCCTCGATGCCCTTCATGCCGATGCCCTGCTCGGCGAGGCCGGGGATCGGGAAGGTGCGGGAGACCGCGCCCATGGCGATGACCAGGTAGTCGAAGGGCAGCTCGTACGCCTCGCCGACCAGCGGGGCGATCGTGGCGACCTTGCGGTCCTGGTCGATGGTGGTGACCCGGCCGGTGAGGACCTCCGCCTTCGGAAGCACGCGCCTGAGGGGGACGACGACGTGTCGAGGGGAGATGCTGCCGGCGGCGGCTTCGGGGAGGAAGGGCTGGTAGGTCATGTACGACCGCGGGTCGACGACGGTGACGGTCGCCTCGCCGTAACGCATCTTCTTCTGGATGCGTCGAGCTGCGTACAGGCCTACGTACCCACCGCCTACTACGAGGATCCTGGGACGCTCCGTGGTGCTCATGGCATCGAGTATCCACCCGTCCCAGGGGGGTCGATCGTGCGCCCCTTCACAAGCTTCGGTGGAGGCTGTGCTACCATCCGCCGCCCACGTGACGGAGATCATGGCGCGGGCAGGAACCAGCGTGTAGTGCGCCCCGTTGTCAATGCCGCTTGAGCTGCCACTCCGCACCACGGAGGGTGGTGACCCCGCCCCCGGCGAGCCCTCTCCGAACCCCCTGCGGAACGCCGTCCTGAACACGTTCAAAGGGCAGTTGAACCCCCAAAAGGGTCAACCGACGGCCTTTCGCCGCCCGGCGGGGCCCAAATCCTTGTGAAGAACTTCACGAAGTTTCCCGACGGAATGTCGCCGGGGGCCCGCCACGGCCCCCCCGGGGGGCGCTCAAACGTCGTCCGACCTGCTCAGGGAGCCACCACCGACACCTACGCCACCGACCACGCGATGCCGTCGAGGATCGCGCACGAACGCGCTCCCCTCTGCGGATGTACCGTGTACACGAAAATGCGTACACTAACTTCATGACTGAGAACACCGTGACTGTACGGGAAGCCCGCGCACACCTCGCCGATCACATCAACCGGGCCGAGGAAGGCGTCCCGACCGTCATCACGCGCAACGGTGCACCGGTGGCAGCCGTGGTCCCGATCTCGGACTTCGAAGCGTTGGAGGAAGCCGCCGACGTGATGTTGGCGCGCGAGGCCGAAGCTGTGCTGGCCGAGGGCGGCACCACCGTGACGATGGCGGAACTGCTGGCGGATCTGTTCACCGAGCAGGACGGCGAGGCGGCGTGAAGTACGCCTTCCGGTTCACCACGGCGGCACAGCGTCAGCTTCGGGCCATCAGCCGACCCGACGCCATGCGCATCCTGACCGCGTTGACCGCACTCGGTGACGATCCGTACCGGCAAGACGCCGACGTCAAGAAGCTCACCGGCCCGTCGAACCTCTACCGGCTCAGGGTCGGCAGCTACCGGGTCGCCTACCAGATCAACGATGGTGAACTCGTCGTCCTCGTGGTCAAGGTGGGCGACCGGCGGGACGTCTACCGCAACCTGTGACGCCCCGCCCGGCACCGGCACCAGCACCGCCTCAGCGCGCCTCGGCGGCGCAGCTGTGAGCGATGCCGTCGAGGATGTCGTGCTCGCTCACGACGACCTCCTCCGCGCCCATCCGCTCCATGATCGCCAGGAGGACCAGTGCCCCGGCCCCGATCACGTCGACGCGGCCCGGATGCATCGAGGGCACCGCGGCGCGCTCGGCGTGGGTGGAGCGCAGCAGCCAGTCGGTGATCTCGCGGACCCGGTCCCTGGACACCCGGGAGTGGTGGATGGCGGCCGAGTCGTACTCCGGCAGCTCCTGCGCGATCGCCGACACCGTCGTCACCGAGCCGGCCAGGCCGACCAGCGTGCGCGCCTCGCGCAGCGGCACGGTCCGCTCGGCGAGGTCCAGGGCCGCCTCGACGTCGGCCCGTATGGCCGCGATCTGCTCCTCGGACGGGGGGTCGGTCACCGCGCCGTCGCGGACCAGGTGCCGCTCCGTCATCCGGACGCAGCCGACGTCCACGGACCGGGCGGCCCGCACGTGGTCGTCGCCGACGACGAACTCGGTCGAGCCGCCGCCGATGTCCACGACCAGGTAGGGCCTGTCGAGGTCCACGCGGCCGGTCAGCTCCTTCGTCGCGCCCGTGAAGGAGAACTCGGCCTCCTGGTCGCCGGAGATGACCTCCGGCTCCACGCCGAGGATGTCCAGCACCCCCCGCACGAACTCGTCCCGGTTCTCCGCGTCCCGGGAGGCGGAGGTCGCCACGAAGCGCAGCCGCTCGGCACCGTACCCCTCGATGACCTCCGCGTACTCACGGCAGGCGGCGAACGTCCGCTCCAGCGCCTCGGGCGCCAGCCGCCCGGTGCGGTCGACGCCCTGTCCCAGCCGCACGATGGTCATGCGCCGGTCCAGTTCGGCCAGCTCGCCCGTCGCCGGGTCCACGTCGGCCACCAGCAGCCGGATGGAGTTCGTACCGCAGTCGATGGCGGCGACCCGGGTCACTTGCCGTCCTCCCCGCAGGTCTCGGAGACCGTCACGCACGGCCCCTTGCGCCACCACTCCGGCAGCATCGCGATCGCCTCGTCGCCCAGCGGGTTGACGCCCGGACCGGCCGCCAGCGAGTGGGCCACCAGCACGTGCAGGCACTTCACCCGGTCCGGCATGCCGCCCGCGCTCGGGAAGCCGGTCAGCTCCTCGATCTCGTCGCGGCGCCGGATGTAGTCCTCGTGCGCGGCCCGGTAGGCGTCGGCCAGCTCCGGGTCGGCGGCGAGGCGCTCGGTCATCTCCTTCATCACGCCGTTCGCCTCCAGCGTGCCGATCGCGGAGGCCGCCCTCGGGCAGGTCAGGTAGTACAGCGTGGGGAAGGGCGTGCCGTCGGGCAGCCGCGGCGCCGTCTCCACGACGTCCGGCTGTCCGCACGGGCAGCGGTGCGCGATGGCGCGCAGGCCGCGCGGTGGGCGCCCGAGCTGCTGCTTGAAGGCCTCCACGTCCGCGTCGCTGGGCTCGGTGCGCGGAGTGGTGGGCGGGGGAGTCTGCATGACTGTCTTCTGCTGGTCTTCCTGTTGAGTCACTGCCGGTGGGCGGCGGCGTCGGCCTTGTCGACCCCGTCCCACACGTTCCGGTACCAGGGACGGTCGGCCGCCCCGACGTCGGCGCGCGACTGCTCGGCCGCGTGCGGGTCGACGACGATGAACCCCGTCTCCCCCGGCATCACGTAGTGCAGCCGCAGGCGGATCTGCTGCTCGGCGTACGCGTCGTCCTGCCAGCGTGCCTTGAGGTCGCGCAGGTCCTCCACCCGCTGGCGGGTCCGCTCCTGCTCCTCGCGCAGGTCGGCGATCTCCGCGCGCTGGGCGACGTACTGCCGTATCGGGTAGGCGAGCGCCACGACGAGCGAGCACAGCACCATCGCGAGCAGTGCCGCCCGGCCGGTCAGGCGGGAGCGGCGGGCCTGGCGCCTGGTCTGCGAACGGTAGACCCGGGCCGCGGTCTGCTCCCCGATGATCCGGATCCTGGTCGCGGTGGAGAAACGGTCCCGGTCCTTCACCGCCATGTCCCCGCCTCCGCCTTCACGGTCGTCATACGTGCGTACGTCCCCGCACACGGTACGGGACCGGGTACGGGGACGTACGTACGACGCTTCCTACAGGGGTGGCACTCCACCCCCGCCGTGCCTACTGGTTCGCGGAACGGAACCGCGGGAAGGCGCTGCGGCCGGCGTACACCGCGGCGTCGTCGAGGATCTCCTCGATGCGCAGCAGCTGGTTGTACTTGGCGACGCGCTCGGAGCGGGCCGGGGCGCCGGTCTTGATCTGGCCGCAGTTGGTGGCGACGGCCAGGTCGGCGATGGTGACGTCCTCGGTCTCGCCCGAACGGTGGGACATCATGCACTTGAAGCCGTTGCGCTGGGCCAGCTCCACGGCGTCCAGGGTCTCGGTCAGCGAACCGATCTGGTTGACCTTGACCAGCAGGGCGTTGGCGGCGCCCTCCTCGATGCCGCGGGCCAGGCGCTCGGGGTTGGTGACGAACAGGTCGTCACCGACGAGCTGGACCTTGTCGCCGAGCTTGTCGGTGATGGTCTTCCAGCCCTCCCAGTCGTCCTCGAACAGCGGGTCCTCGATGGAGACCAGCGGGTACGCCTCGACCAGCTCGGCGTAGTACTCGGTCATCTCGGCGGCCGAGCGCTGCTTGCCCTCGAAGGTGTAGGAGCCGTCCTTGTAGAACTCGGACGCGGCGACGTCGAGGGCGAGCGCGATCTGCTCGCCCGGGGTGTAGCCGGCCTCCTTGATGGCCTCGAGGATGAGGTCGAGGGCCTCGCGGTTGGAGCCGAGGTTCGGGGCGAAGCCGCCCTCGTCGCCGAGGCCGGTGGCCAGGCCCTTGCCCTTCAGCACCTTCTTGAGGGTGTGGTAGACCTCGGTGCCCCAGCGCAGCGCCTCGGAGAAGGACTCCGCGCCGATCGGGGCGATCATGAACTCCTGGATGTCCACGTTGGAGTCGGCGTGCGAGCCGCCGTTCAGGATGTTCATCATCGGCACCGGCAGCAGGTGCGCGTTCGGGCCGCCCAGGTAGCGGAAGAGCGGCAGGTCGCTGGCCTCGGAGGCGGCGTGGGCGACGGCGAGGGAGACGCCGAGGATGGCGTTGGCGCCCAGCGAGCCCTTGTTGTCGGTGGCGTCCAGGTCGAACATGGCCTGGTCGATCAGGCGCTGCTCGGTGGCGTCGTAGCCGACCAGCTCGGGGCCGATCTGCTCGATGACGGCGAGGACGGCCTTCTCGACGCCCTTGCCCTGGTAGCGGTTGGGGTCGCCGTCGCGGAGCTCGATGGCCTCGAAGGCACCGGTGGAGGCACCGGACGGAACGGCGGCACGCCCCGTGCTGCCGTCGTCGAGGCCGACCTCGACCTCGACCGTGGGGTTGCCTCGGGAGTCCAGGATTTCCCGGGCTACGACGACGTCGATGGACGGCACGAGCATCTCCTTCTTCGATGTGACGCTTCGGTGTGACGCGGGTCCGCGAGGACCGCAGCGGCTCTGCGGGACGAGCCTAACCGGCTCCGGGCGATCGGCCAGCCGGTCACCCACCCGTTGGACAGAACCGAGAATAGATTGTTTCCGAACGGAACAAAGACCGTTCACGGAAACCGGGGGCCTCCCGGCTCCCCGGACGCGAAAAAACCCGCCCCGGTGCGTACGGGGGAACACGCACCGGGGCGGGAGCAGGGGGGGCCGCCGCTTACTTGAGGTGCAGCTGCTGGCCCGGGTAGATCAGGTCGGCGTCGTCGACGATGTCGTCGTTCAGCTCGAACAGCTTCGCCCAGCCGCCCTCGACGTGCCGCTCCGCGGCGATCGAGCTGAGCGTGTCGCCCTCGACGACCTTGTACTCGCCGTCGCCCTTCTCGACCTTCTTGCCGGTCGGGGTGGTGACGGTCTTCTTCTCGGCCCCGGTCCCGGCCTCGGCGGCCGGACGCTCGGAGGAGCGCGAGGCCTTCTGCTCGGTGGAGCGCTCGGCCGTGGAACCGCCGCTCCGGCTCTGCGAGCCCTCGGAGCTGCCGGAGGACTGCGAGGAGCCGCCGTCCTGGCCCTCGGCGGAGCCGCCGGAGTAGGCGGCGCCCGACAGGCCGGTGCCGCAGACCGGCCAGGCACCCTTGCCCTGGCTCGCGAGCACCTTCTCGGCGACCTGGATCTGCTGCGCCTTGCTCGCCCGGTCGGCGGTGGAGGCGTACTGCGTACCGCCGTAGGCGGCCCAGGTGGAGGCCGAGAACTGCAGGCCGCCGTAGTAGCCGTTGCCGGTGTTGATGGCCCAGTTGCCGCCGGACTCGCACTGGGCGACGGCGTCCCACTCGGACGCGGTGGCGGCGGAGGCGTTGCCGGCCGCCATCAGCGGGGCGGCGACGGCGGCACCGGTGACGCCGGCGACGGCGATGACACGGGTGGCCTTGGACGGACGACGGTGCTTGCCCTTGCCGGAAAACAGCATGGTTGATCCCCTCACCGACGCCTGCGAGGTGAGCTGTCGGGTTCGGGCCGGTTGAGTTGCCCGGCCGGGTCCCTCACGGAACTCGGCTTCACCCCCAGCCGCTCCGGATCGACTGTCCGGTGCGGCACCTACCTGGGTCCCCCGCTCCTGCCTGCGGCGCTTGACGCGACGACTGTTCCCGTACCGCCGCTGGCAGGATTCGGCGTTGCGGCGGTCGGGGCCCGCGGTGACGAGCGATCACGACGGTAAGCACGCGCTCCGCGGATTTTCAAAGACGATCACGGCTTCTGAGACCTATCTCTCACGTGATCCAAAACGGACATACAGCCTCTAACCGTGACGCGAACTAGCCCTGGTTTTCGCCCGTTTCGCCCGTGACGGTGAGCGTCTGACCGGGCAGGATGTGGTCCGGGTCGGCACCGACGACGTCCTTGTTGTCGGCGTAGAGGGAGTGCCATCCTCCGGTGAGCTCCAGGGAGTCGGCGATGCCCCAGAGGCTGTCGCCCGAACGCACGGTGTACGTACCGTCCGTGAGGACGCGGGCGCCGCTCTCGTCGCGCGAGGCGTGCCGCCCCGACGACTCCGCCGCACGGCCGCCCACCGCACCCTCTTCGGCGCTGCTTCCGCGGTGCCGGCCGGTCGCGGGGTCCTCGGTGCCGACGAGTCCCGAAGCGGCGTCGTTCTGCCCCGACTTGTCCGACTCGCCACCGTCCGACGCGGCGACCCCCGCACTGCCGGACGCCTGCGCGTCACCCTCGGCCGGGGTGCCGGACGAGACGGACGTGTCGGACTTGGTCGTTTCCTCCCCGGTGGCCGTCGCGGCACCGGTCGTGGCCGGGGCGGACGGTGACGGGGACTGCGACTGCGACCGGGACGGGGAGGGCGTCACCGAAGGTGACGATTCCGGGGCGGACTCGACGGATCCGGTCGAGCCGGTCGATCCGGACGACTCGGTCGTACCCGACGTGTCCGATCCGCCCCTCCCCGCCGACGACCCGTCACCCGACGTGCCGGTGCCGCCGGTCACGGTTCCCGAGTCGTTGCCCAGCCCCGCGAGCAGGCCGCAGGTCGGCCAGGCCGCGATGCCCTGGGCCGCGAGCACCTTCTCGGCGACGGCTATCTGCTGCGAGCGGCTCGCCTGGTCGGCGCTGGGCGCGTAACCCAGGCCGCCGTACTGCTCCCAGACGTCCTGGGACAGCTGCAGGCCGCCGTAGTACCCGTTGCCGCTGTTCTGGCTCCAGGCGCCGCCCGTCTCGCACTCGGCGACCCGGTCCCAGTTCGTTCCGTCGGCCGCGTGGGCGCCGGTGGCCCCCAGCAGCGGGATCGCGATGGCGGAGCCGGTGACTCCGGCGGCGACGACCAGGGCGGGAGCCTGGCGGGGGCGACGGTGACGACCGTTCCCGGAGAGCATGCGACGACCTTTCACGAGACAGCAGGGACGGCGCGGCGGGTGATGCTCGTCGGCCACGCTGATCCGTGAACGTATAGGGAGATGATCGCTTGTCACAAGTTCATGCCGTGCAGATCACATGAAGATCACAGAGGTGAGCGCGTGTCACGTTTGCGTTGGTGACGGATCGTTCCCGGGCGGCGGGGGCACCGGCGCGAACGACACCGGGAGGGTGCGCAGCCCCCGCATGATGAGCCCGCCGCGCCAGCGCAGTTCGGCCGGGTCCGCGGCGAGGGCCAGGTCCGGCAGGCGGGTGAGGAGCGTGGCGAGCGCGGTCTGCCCCTCCAGCCGGGCGAGCGGGGCGCCGAGGCAGTAGTGGATGCCGTGGCCGTAGCCCAGGTGCTGGCTGTCCCGGCGGGAGAGGTCCAGGGTGTCCGGGTCCGTGAAGCGCTCCGGGTCCCGGTCGGCGGCGGCCAGGACGACGAGGACGGGGTCCCCGGGGGCGATGTCCTGCCCGCCGATGGTGAGCGCCTGGGTGGCGAAGCGCCAGGTGGCGAGCTCCACCGGGCCGTCGTAGCGCAGCAGTTCCTCCACGCCGGTCTCCAGCAGAGCGCGTTCGCCGGCGGCGAGGGACGCCTGGAGGCGGGCCCGCTGCCCGGGGTGGGTGAGCAGGGCGTACGTGCCGTTGCCGATGAGGTTGACCGTGGTCTCGAACCCCGCGAACAACAGGATGAACGCCATCGCCGCGACCTCGTTCTCGGTGAGGTGCTCGCCGTGGTCGGAGGCGCGGATGAGGCCGGAGACGAGGTCCTCGCCGGGGTCCGGCTCGGCCGGCAGCGCGGCGCGCTTGCGGTGGATGAGGTCGGCGAGGTAGCCCCGCATCTTCTTCACCGACCGCGCGACGCCGCCCCGGGGGCCGCCGCCGTGACGGATCATCATGCCCGCCCAGTCCCGGAAGTCGTCCTGGTCCTCGCGGGGGACGCCGAGCAGGTCGCAGATGGCGTAGATGGGGAGCGGGAACGCGAACTCGTGGATGAGGTCGGCGGAGCCGGTGGCGGCGAACCGGTCGATCAGGTCGTCGGTGAGCTCCTGCACCCGTGGCGCGAACTCGGCGACGCGTCGTGGCGTGAACGCCTTGCTGACCAGCCGGCGCAGCCGGGTGTGGTCCGGCGGGTCGATGTTGAGCAGATGCGTCATCAGCTCGGCCTTGCGCTCGCCCGGGATGCCGGTCTTGCCCTTGGCGTGCGCGGGCTCGTCGTGGTGCTCCGGGTTCTTGGACAGCCGCTGGTCGGCGAGTGCCTGCCGGGCGTCGGCGTACCGGGTGACCAGCCAGGCCTCCACGCCGCTGGGCAGCGTCGTGCGGTGCACGGGGGCGTGTTCGCGCAGCCAGGCGTAGGCGGGGTAGGGGTTGCTCGCGAACTCCCAGGTGAACAGCTCGGGGGCCGGGTCGCGGGGAGTGGCCGGGCCGCCGGGTGCGGCCGGGTCGCCGGTCACGCCTCGACCTCCCTGATCGCGTCCCGGTAGGCCCGGGCCGCCGCCCGCAGGGCCGCCTCCGGGTCCGTGCCCTCGGACTCGGCGCGGGCCGCCAGGGCCAGGAGTTCGTAGCCGATGCCCTCGCCCTCGGGGAGCGGCACGTCCAGGCCCGCCGTGCGCACCCGGGAGGCCAGCTTGGCGGCGAGGGCCAGGCCGGGCTGGCCGAGGGGGACGCCCTCGGTGACCGAGGTGCGCTGCTTCTCCACCGCCTTGGTGCGCAGCCAGTGCTCCCTGACCTCCTCCGGCGTGGTCGCCGTCTCCTCGCCGAAGACGTGCGGGTGGCGGTGGACGAGCTTGGCGACGATGCCGGCCGCGACGTCGTCGATCGAGAACGGCGCCTCGGTGTCCTCCTCGGCGATGCGGGCGTGGAAGACGACCTGGAGCAGGACGTCGCCGAGTTCCTCGCGCAGTTCGTCGCGGTCGCCGTCCTCGATGGCCTCGACGAGTTCGTAGGCCTCCTCGATGGCGTACTTGGCCAGGCCCTCGTGGGTGCGCCGCGAGGACCAGGGGCATTCGGCGCGGATGCGGTCCATGACCTGGACGAGGTCCAGGAGGCGGGCGCCGGGCAGGTCGTAGGAGGCGGGGAGCAGCTCCAGTTCGGGCATGGGGACGCGGCCGGAGCCGGCGAGGCGGGCCAGCCCGTCGGTGAGGGCCGGCTCGCCCTCACCGGTCGCGACGACGACCACCGTGCGGCCCCCGGCGCAGGCGGCGACCAGTTCCCCGGCGGCCGGGGCCGCCTCGTCGACCCGTACGCCCGCCTCACGCAGGTAGGGCAGCTGCGGGTGCGCGGCGTCGGCGCACAGCACGCGGTCGGCCGTGCGCAGCGCCTGCCAGGCGGGCCAGGACAGCAGGCCGGGGGCGACGCGGTGGCTGGTGGTGAGCAGGACGATGCGGCCCGGGTCGGGGGCGGTGCCGGGAGCGGGGTCGGCGGTGGTTGCGTTCACCGTCCGAACGTAACGCACGCCGTCGGCCGGGCCGCGGGGCCGTCCGCGGGGGCCGGCCCCCGCGGGACCGTCACGCCGTCTGCGGGGCCCCGGCCGCCGTGACCTCACGCACCCACGGCGTCCTGGCGTCGACGCGGCTGCTCTTCTGGACGTCCCAGGTGCCGTAGCGGGGGTTGAGGTCGACGTCGAGCTGCTGGGACGCCCGGGACAGGGCCTGCCAGAACTCGGGGCGGCTGGTGTCGGTGCCGAGGTGCTCGGCGAGCTTCTGGGCCTCCAGCTGGATGCGGAGGTTCTCGTCGAGGCGCTCGGGGGCGACGCCGTACTGCTGCAGCCAGGCGGTCTCCAGCGCCTTCGCGCCGCCGGCCTGCTGCTCCAGGCCGGTGCGCATCTGCTGGACCTCCTTGCGGGTGACGGTCACGCCCGCGTCCCGGGCGGCGCGCTGCAGCACCCGGTCGAGGACCATGCCGTGCAGGGTGTCGCGGGTGAGGGTGCCGGTGCGGGCGACGACCTGCTGGTACTGGGTGTCGTCCGGGACGGCGGCCCGCTGTGCCTCGCGTACCTCGTCGACCCGTGTCTCCAGCTGGGCGACGGTGATCCGCTGGTCGCCGACGACGGCGGCCGCACCGGGGTGCGCGTCGTTCCCGCAGGCGGTGAGCAGGGGCGCCGCGGCGGCGATCGCGGCGGTGAGGAGGAGCGCGGTGCGACGGCGGCGGTGCAAGTGAACCTCCCGGTGGAGATTGTGCGACGGTGCACAAAGTCTTGCGGTGATCGATGGTAGGCAGTGACCAGGCTTTGGCCAACCCATTCGACCAACGATTCACGGGGACTTCGGGCACCGCCGCGCCGCCGCTCCCTCGGGGCGGACCGGCGGCGGTCACCGGCCGCACGGCGGCGGTGTCCCTAGCCGCGTACCTGCCCGAGCCACTCGAGGGTGCGTCGGACCTCGGCCGCGAGGGGGTGTCCGGGACCGTGGGTGCGCTCCAGGTCGTGCAGGAGCCGGGCCAGGGTCTCGTGGGCGGCGGCGCGGTCGCCGAGGGCGAGCAGGAGGTGGCCGATGCGGCGGCGGACGTCGTGGGCGAGGTCGGGGTCCCCGGCGACGTACTGGTTCTCGTAGTACGGCAGCAGGGCGCGGTACTCGGCGAGGGCGGCGGCCGGTTCGCCGAGCTGTTCCAGGCACTGGGCGGCGTCGTAGCGGTGGCGCAGGGACTGCGGGTCGGCCTGGCCCGCCTCGGCGGCGCGTTCGTCGGCGAGGCGGCGCAGTTCGGGCAGGGCGCGGCGGTACTGGCCGTCGTCCATGAGGGTGGCGGCGTACTGCTTGCGCAGGGTGCGCACGACCGGGGAGCGCTCGCCGTGCTGTTCGGCGGCGGCGGGCAGGATCGCGCCGAGGATGTCGACGGCCTGGGTGATGCGGCCCTCGCCGAGCAGGCGCTTGACGTCGTCGACGGCGCGGGCGACGTCCGGTTTCCCGGCCTCGGCGGCGGGGGGCGCGGGGGCGGGCTGGGGCGCGGGGGTGCGGGCGCGGTCGGGCCAGGGGGCGTGCGGGCGCACGAAGGGGCGGGTGGGGTCGAGGGGGCCGCCGGTGGGCATGCCGCGCGCGGGCAGCAGCAGCGCGAGGTGTTCGTACACCTCCTGCGCGGAGGCGGGGCGGTGCTGCGGGTCCTTGGCGAGCAGGCGCAGGACGAGCGCTTCGAGCGCCTCGGGGACCTCGGGACGGATGCGGCGCACGGGCAGCGGCGGTTCGTACAGGTGCCGGTGGAGCACGCCGAGGGCGGTGGAGCCGACGAAGGGGACGTCGCCGCTGAGCAGTTCGTGCAGGAGGACGCCGAGGGCGTACAGGTCGGTGTAGGGGCCGACCGCGCCGCCCATCGCCTGCTCGGGGGCCATGTAGGCGGGCGAGCCTATGGGGGTGCCGGTGTGGGTGAGGCGGGTGGTGTCGGCGTCCATGACGGAGGCGACGCCGAGGTCGAGGACGGTGACGGTGCCGTCCTGCTTGACCATCACGTTGCGCGGCTTGAGGTCGCGGTGGACGATCGGCACGGCGTGCACGGCGCTGAGGACGGCGCACAGCTGGGCGGCGACCGCGACCGCCCACTGCCACGGGTAGGGGTCGTGCTCGGCGAGGTGGTCGGAGAGGTCGGCGCCGTCGACGTACTGCATGACGAGGAACAGCTCCTCGCCCTCGCTGCCCGCGTCGTGCACGGTGACGAGGCCGGGGTGGTCGACCTGTGCGGTGACCCGGCACTCGCGCACGAAACGGCGGCGCAGTTCGTCGGCCTCCTGGCCGGCCACCTTGTCGGGGCGCAGCAGCTTCACCGCGACGCGCCGGTCGAGCCGCTGGTCGTACGCCGTCCAGACCTGGCCCATGCCGCCCTGCCCGATGAGCGTGGACAGCTCGTAGCGGCCGGCGACGACCCGTCCTGCCGCCACGGTCACCTCGCGCCCTCGCGGGTGCCGTCGCCGTTGCCGTCGTGCCTGCGGAGGTAGTCGCTGAGCTCGTCGAGTTCGGCGCGGACCTGGTCGATGCGGGCGGGGGCGGGGGTGTGCGGCGGCGGGACCGGGGCGGGTGCGGGCGTGGGGGCCTGGACCGGCGGCGGCGTCGGTACCGGTGCCGGCGGCATCGGGGGCGGGGTGTGCAGGGGGTGGGGCGCGGTCGGCTGACGGGCCGTCTGCGGGACGGTGGTGGCGGTGTACGGCGCCGCCGGGGGCTGCGGGTACCCGTACCCCGGGGCCGGGGCCGGCGCGTAGCCGGCCCCGTAGCGGAGCTGGTGGAAGTGGCGGACGTCGGCCGCCAGGTAGTACGCCATGGCCGCCACGAGCGTGCCGAACAGCAGGGCCATGCCCGTCCAGCCGCCCACGGTGTGGACCTCGTCGCCGGGCTCGGTGCCGATCAGGACGAGGGCGAGCGCGTCCGCGGCCAGCGCGGCCACGAACAGGCCCCAGTCCAGCCCCTTGCGCGTGACGATGGCCAGCCGCAGCAGCATCGTCCAGGCCAGCAGGCCGATGCTGAGGACCGAGACGACCACGAACAGCACGCGCAGGAAGACCAGCCAGCCCGTCGGGGGTGGCTGCTTCACCGGCTGCTGGTAGCCGTGGCCGTGCATGGCTGCTCCTGGTACCTGGGGCGTGGACCGACGTGTCGGCATCGAGCGTATAGGCCGACACGGACAACCGGCCCAGGGTTGTACCGAACCGTTGTCGTGCTGGTCACTTCCCGCGTCCGCGGCGTCAGTCGGGGGCGACCGTGCCGTCCGTCAGGCCGTCGTACATGCCGCGCACGAGCTGCTCGCCGAGGCGGCCCGCGTGCCTGAGCGCCCGCTCGAACTCGTCGAGGGCGCGGAAGCGGGCGCCGTAGCGGTGCTGGGCGTCCAGCGGGAGCCGGGGGAGCTGCAGGCGGCGCACGTCGAGGCGGGTGGCGGTGGAGGCGTAGCTGCTGGCCTGGCGGTTGTTGGCGGTGCCGCGCAGGAACCCGGCGAGGAACCAGGGGTCCAGCGCGGCCGGGTCGGGGCGCAGCAGGACGAGGTGGCGTCCCAGGGCGGCGCCCGCGGTGGCGTCGTCGATCACGCGGGCGACGGAGTCGCCGCCGAGGACCGGCAGCACGACGTCCCCGGGTTCGGTGAGCACGGGTTCCTCGTCGCCCTCCGGGAGGGTGCCGGAGGGGGCGGTGCCGGCGAGGACGTCGAGGTCGGTGAGGACGGGTACGCGCGCGTGGCCGCCGTTCGTGCCGGTGCGCATCCTCAGGGCGCCGCCGCGGGCGAGTTCGCCGACGGTGGTGAGGGGCCAGCGGGGCGCGTCCGGTGCGGTGCCGGCGGGCGGCGGGGTGAGGTCGGCGGCCAGGCGCAGGGTCTCGCCGAGGCGTTCGCGCACGTCCGTGAGCTGTTCGGCGCCGTCGGCGGCCGTGGGCGGCGGCAGGTGGCGGGCCGGGGCGAGGTCGACGTCGTCGTCGAGGAGTTCGATGACGGGCAGGGAGCGGGCCAGGCCCGGGCGTTCGTCGAGGTGTCCGGTGCGCTCGAAGTCCCGCCACGCGTCGAGCACGGCCTCCCGCACGGCCCGCCAGTCCGGTCCGCCGCGCCCCTCGCCGGCGAACTGCCCCGTGTCGGCGAGCAGCACCTCCGGCTGCACGGGCGCCTTCTCGGGCCGGCGCAGCACCCACAGGTGGAGCGGGATGTTGTACGGGGGCGCCGCGCCGACCGGCAGGGCGACGACGGCGCGCAGCGCGCCCCGGCGCAGCAGGTCGGCGCGGATGCGGCGGCCGGAGCGGCGGGATGCGGCGGCGGGCGGCATGAGGAGGACGGCCGTGCCGCCGTCCGTCAGGCGGGCCAGCGCGTGCTGCACCCAGGCCAGCTCGGACTCGGTGCGGGCCGGGAAGCCGTACTCCCAGCGGGTGTCGTAGGCGAGTTCGTCGTGTCCCCAGTTGCGCTCGTTGAACGGCGGGTGGCACAGGACGGCGTCGGCGCGCAGTTCGGGGAAGGCGTCCGCGCGCAGGGTGTCGCCCGCGGCGATGCGCACGGCGGCCGTCGTGCTCAGGGCGAGCCGCAGGCCGGTGAGGGCGGCGAGTTCGGTGGCGCTGTCCTGTCCGTACAGCCGCTGCTCGGGGCGGGGGTCGACGGCGCGCAGCAGGGCGCCGGTGCCGCAGGCGGGGTCGAGCACCGTGCGGGCGGGGCCGGTGAGTCCGGCCATCAGCTCGGCGAGGGGCGCGGGGGTGAGCGTGTACTGGCGCGGGTTGGCGTCGAGGTGGCGGCCGAGCAGGAACTCGTAGGTCTGGCGGGCGCCTTGGCCCGCGGCGAGTTCGGCGGCGCCGCGCAGGAGGGGGACGGAGGGCAGCAGCCGGGGGCTGACGGGGGTGGCGACGGTGCGGCCCGGGTCGGTGCCGAAGCGCCGGGCGAGCACCTGGTCGAGGGCGGCGGGCAGCAGGGCGGCGAGGCGCTCGTCGGAGCCGGCGCTCATGTCCAGCCAGTCGGTGGGGCGGTCGTGGATGAGCAGCAGGACGCAGCCGGCGTGGGTGAGGGCGGTGACCGGTCCTTCGGGGTGGCCGGCGAGTTGCTGCCAGACGCGTTCGCGCAGGGGGACCTCGGCGAGTTTGCCCTGGGCGCGCAGCCACTCCTCGACCTCGGCGAGGGCGAAGGAGGGGCTGGTCTCGGTGCCGCCGACGGGCTTGGGGAAGTCGGCGTGCCGGCGGCGCCAGTTGCTCACGGCGGCCCTGCCGACGCCGGCGAGCCGCGCGATCCCCGCGGCGGTCACCTCTGTGCTGTCGTCCTGCACTGTTTCCGACCGCCCTCCCTGGCTGATGCGTGGTGCCGATCATACCGATGGAACCGCCGACCCAGGGGTTCACATCGTGTACCGCTACTTCACTGTGAACCTGGTTGACTCGATTCACAAGCTCTGATCTTATTGACCTGCGACACGGACCGGCCCGAGGGGGGACGGTTCACAGGCAGGGCGTTGGTGCGTCCTGTTCCAGGGAGAGGACTGCGTCATGGGTATGAAGAGCAAGGTCGTGCTGGGCGCCGTGGTGGGTATCGTCGTCATCGGCGCGGTGTCGGCGAACTCCGGCGACGGGGGCGACGGGGGCAAGAGCGACAAGGCGTCCGTCAGCGCCGGCGAGAAGTCCGGTGGCGGCCAGGGCGGCTCGTCCGACGCGAAGCCCGCCGAGGACAAGGCGGCCGAGAAGGGCTCCCAGGCCGATCAGTTCAAGGCGTTCGTGAACAAGAACGGGACGCCTACGGAGAAGGAGGCCGTCGCCCACATCACCAAGGTCCAGGGCGCCGACGAGCAGAACGACATCCTCGACACCGCCGACGTCTACACCGACTTCACCGGCGGCATCATGGGCGAGGGCACAGGGCCCGCCAAGCTGATCGCCTCGGCGTTCGCCGACTGGAAGGACAGCGAGAACGGCCTGGTCACCGTCTACGACGCCGAGGGCGAGATCCTCGGCAACGGCGAGTTCTGACCGACACCGCGACACCGCGGCGGTGTGACACCGCGGTGCTCGCCCGCTCCCCGTCCGCCGCTTCCCGTCCCACACCCTTTCGCACCCCCGGGGGAACCCACCATGCGCCGTCACACCCGCGGCACCGCACTCACCGCCGCCCTCCTCGCCGCCGCGGCCACCGCCGGCCTGACCGGCTGCCAGTCCGGCGAAGGAGGTGACGACGCGGCCGCCGCCAAGAAGGCGGGCTCCTCGGCCTCGGCCTCGGTCTCCGCGACGCCCTCCGCCTCCGCCGAGCCGTTCGCCGGGCTGACCGGCAACGAGATCTCCGACCGGGCCGTGGCGGCCACCACCGGGGCGCGTTCGCTGCGCCTGAAGGGCGACGTCCCCGACGACGAGAGCGGCGGCACCATACGGATCGACATGGCCCTGGACCGGCAGGGCCGGTGCGCCGGCACGATGAGCCTGGACGGACAGGGCGAGGCCGAGCTGATCAAGGCCGGCGACACGCTCTACATGAAGTACGACGAGCCCTTCCTGCGGGCGCAGAGCGAGGGCGAGCCGAAGGCCGACACCGACGCGGCCGTGGCGCTGCTGGCCGGACGGTGGACCAAGATGTCCGCGACCGGTCAGGACGCCGAGGACCTGACGGCCTTCTGCGACCTGGACACGCTGCTGGCGGATGCCGAGGACTCCAGGAGCACGGACGTGACCCGCGGCAAGACCACCACCGTCGACGGCAAGCCCGCGATCGTCCTGCACGAGAAGGACGGCGCGGACCGCAACACGCTGTACGTCGCCACCGAGGGCAAGCCGTACCTGCTGCGCTTCGACAGCGCGTCCGAGAAGGACCCCGGCACGATGACCTTCAGCGCGTACGACGAGCCGGTGGCCGCGAAGGCGCCCACCGGGACCGTCCTGGACCTGGACGCGCTCGGCGGCTGAGGCCGCGCGGCCCGGCTCAGCCGCCGCACTGGCGCAGCATCGCCTCCCGGTCCGGTGCGGTCACCGCCAGCTCGTACTTGTCGGCGACCTGGGCGAACCGGACGGCGTACGCGCACCGGACGCCCTTGCTCGGGGGGAGCCAGGTGGCGGGCCCGGAGTCGCTCTTGGCGGAGTTGGCGCGGCCCTGGACGGGGATGAGGTTGAGCGGGTCGTTCGCGAGTTGCCGGCGCTTGCTCTCCGGCCAGCGCGAGGAGCCCAGCTGCCAGCTGTACGACAGCGGCACGACGTGGTCGATCTGGACCTCGCTCGCCTCCTGCTTGCGCCACTCGATCGTCGTGCCGGTGTACGGGTCGTGCAGCGTCAGGGCGATGACCACGCAGTTCGAGCCGGACCGGAAGCGCACGTCCTCGCCGTCGCGCCGCAGCACGTCGTTGCGGGTGTCGCAGCCGTTCCTCGCCAGCGGCACCCCGTCGGCGGTGTCCATCCACGCGTAGCCGAACTCGTCCCGGTCGTAGCCGGTCTTGGGGCCGCGTCCCTTGGTCCTCAGGCTCTCGATGAGCTTGCGGGCCGTGGCCCGGTCGGCGTCGTCCGTGACCGGGGCGAGGCCCGGTTTCGTGCCGTCGGGGTTGCGCAGCGGGCTGACGGCATGCCCCGCGGCCGGTGCCCCGGTGTCGCTGTCCGACGACGAGGTCCCGTCGTTCCCGAGGTTCTCGCACCCCGTGACCAGGGCCAGGGTCAGCGCCGCGACCACGGCTCCTGCGGTACGGATCCTGCTGCGTGGCCTCATGCGCGCCCCTCTCCTCGCCGTTCGCCCACCACCGTAGCGACAACAGAGGTTCAGACCATAGAGGGCCTTACTGGGCATGCGGGGCATATCTGCCGTACGGTCGGAGGTGAGTCACGTCTCGGAAGGAGCGCCGCATGGGCTTCCTCGACAAGATGAAGAGCATGGCCGGCAAGGACAAGGACCGTTCCCGGAAGATGTCCGACGCCGCCGAACGCCAGGTCAATCAGAGGACCGGCGGCAAGTACGAGAAGCAGGTCGACGCCGCGCAGCAGAGGGCCGAGGACCAGCTCGGCTTCGGGCGCGAGCGGGGCGGTGACCGGCCGGAGCGGTAGAGCTCCCCTCCCCATCGAACACGGCGGGAGGCCGTCCACGGGAACGTTCCCGTGGACGGCCTCCCGCCGTTCCGCCACGGCACCGAGGGCGCGGCTACGACCCCAGGACCGAGGTCAGGAACTCGCCCACCCACGCCAGCAGCTCCCGGCCGACGAGCGGCCTGCCGCCCACCTTCGCGGTCTTCGGGCGCGGCACCAGCGCCTGGCGGGCGGTGGCCTTGAGGACCGTGCCCGGGTACAGCCGCTTGAGGCGCAGCTCCTGCGACTCGCGCAGCTCCACCGGCGCGAAGCGGACGTTGTTGCCCTGGAGCACGATCTCGCCGACGCCGCAGGCCCGCGCGAGCATGCGCAGCCCCGCGACCAGCAGCAGGTTCTCCACCGGCTCCGGCACCTTGCCGTAGCGGTCGACGAGTTCCTCCCGTACGGCCTTGATGTCCTCCTCGCTGTTGGCGGAGGCGATGGACCGGTACGCCTGGAGCCGCAGCCGCTCGCCGGGGGCGTAGTCGTGCGGGACGTGCGCGTCGACTGGCAGCTCAATCTTGACCTCGAGCGGCGGCTCCTCCTCCACACCGCCCTCCAGGGAGGCCCGGTAGTCGGCGACGGCCTCGCCGACCATCCGTACGTACAGGTCGAAGCCGACACCCGCGATGTGGCCGGACTGCTCGCCGCCGAGCAGGTTGCCCGCGCCGCGGATCTCCAGGTCCTTCATCGCCACGTACATGCCCGCACCCATCTCGGTGTGCTGGGCGATGGTCGCGAGCCGCTCGTGCGCGGTCTCCGTCAGCGGCTTCTCCGGCGGGTAGAGGAAGTAGGCGTAGCCGCGCTCGCGGCCGCGGCCGACCCGGCCGCGCAGCTGGTGGAGCTGGCTGAGGCCGAAGTTGTCGCCGCGCTCCACGATGAGGGTGTTGGCGTTGGAGATGTCGATGCCGGACTCGACGATGGTCGTGGAGACCAGCACGTCGAACTTCTTCTCCCAGAAGTCGACGACGACCTTCTCGAGGGCCTGTTCCGACATCTGGCCGTGGGCGGTGGCGATGCGCGCCTCGGGGACGATCTCGCGCAGCTTGGCCGCCGCGCGGTCGATGGACTCGACGCGGTTGTGGATGTAGAAGACCTGGCCCTCGCGCAGCAGCTCGCGCCGGATCGCGGCGCCGATCTGCTTCTCCTCGTAGGGGCCGACGAAGGTCAGGACCGGGTGGCGCTCCTCGGGCGGGGTGGTGATCGTGGACATCTCGCGGATGCCGGTGACCGCCATCTCCAGGGTGCGCGGGATGGGGGTCGCGGACATGGTCAGCACGTCGACGTTGGCGCGGAGCTTCTTCAGCTGCTCCTTGTGCTCGACGCCGAAGCGCTGCTCCTCGTCGACGATGACCAGGCCCAGGTCCTTGAACTTCGTCTCGGAGGAGAACAGGCGGTGGGTGCCGATGACGACGTCCACCGAGCCCTCGCGCAGTCCCTCCAGGACGGCCTTGGCCTCGGTGTCGGTCTGGAAGCGGGACAGCGCCTTCACGTTGACCGGGAACTGGGCGTAGCGCTCGCTGAACGTCCCGAAGTGCTGCTGCACCAGCAGGGTCGTCGGCACCAGGACGGCGACCTGCTTGCCGTCCTGGACGGCCTTGAAGGCGGCGCGGACCGCGATCTCGGTCTTGCCGTAGCCGACGTCGCCGCAGATCAGGCGGTCCATGGGGACCGTCTTCTCCATGTCGTCCTTGACCTCGGCGATGGTGGTGAGCTGGTCGGGGGTCTCCGCGTAGGGGAAGGCGTCCTCCAGCTCGCGCTGCCAGGGGGTGTCCGCGCCGAACGCGTGCCCGGGGGCCGCCATGCGGGCGCTGTAGAGCTTGATCAGGTCGGCGGCGATCTCCTTGACGGCCTTCTTGGCGCGCGCCTTGGTCTTGGTCCAGTCGGCGCCGCCGAGGCGGTGCAGGGTGGGGGCCTCGCCGCCGACGTACTTGGTGATCTGCTCCAGCTGGTCGGTGGGGATGTAGAGCCGGTCGCCGGGCTGGCCGCGCTTGGCGGGGGCGTACTCCACGACCAGGTACTCGCGGGTGGCGCCCTGCACGGTGCGCTGGACCATCTCGATGTAGCGGCCCACGCCGTGCTGCTCGTGGACGATGTGGTCGCCCGCCTCCAGGGTGAGCGGGTCGATGGTCTTGCGGCGCCGGGCCGGCATCCGGGCGCCCTCGCGGCCGGCGGCCTTCTGACCGGTCAGGTCGGTCTCGGTGAGCACGGCGAGCTTGAGCGCCGGGTCGACGAAGCCGTGGTCGATCGAGCCGCAGGAGACGTGCACGACCGAGGGGGACAGTTCGTCCAGGTCGTTGTCGAGGCGGGCGGCGATGCCCTCGCCGCCGAGGACCTCGACGGTGCGGGCGGCCGGGCCGTGGCCCTCGGTGAGGTAGACGGCGCGCCAGCCGTCGGACAGCCAGCCCTTGGTGTCGGCCAGCGCCCTGGCGGTGTCGCCGCGGTAGGCCTCGGGGGCGTGCATGCCGAGCTTGAGGGTGTCGGCGTCCTCGAGGGCGTCGTCGGCGGCGAACGGCGACACCGACCACCACATCATGTCCAGCTCGCGGGCCCGGTCCCGGACGTCCGCGAGGGACCACAGGGAGGCCGCGTCGACATCGATCGGCGCCTCGCCTCCGCCCGCGGTGGCGGCCCAGGACGCCTGGAGGAACTCCTGGCTGGTCGCCACCAGGTCGGCGGCGCGGGTCCGCACCCGCTCGGGGTCGCAGACGACGGCCATGGCGCCCTTGGGCAGGACGTCGAGCAGCAGCTCCATGTCGTCCACCAGGACGGGCGCCAGGGACTCCATGCCCTCCACGGCGATACCCTCGGCGATCTTGCCGAGCAGTTCGCCGAGCTCGGGGTGCTCCTCGGCGAGGGCGGCGGCCCGCTCGCGGACCTCGGGCGTCAGCAGCAGCTCGCGGCAGGGCGGGGCCCACAGACCGTGCTCGGCGACCTCCAGGGAGCGCTGGTCGGCGACCTTGAAGTAGCGGATCTCCTCGACGTCGTCGCCCCAGAACTCGACGCGCAGGGGGTGTTCCTCGGTGGGCGGGAACACGTCCAGGATGCCGCCGCGCACGGCGAACTCGCCGCGCTTCTCGACCAGCTCCACGCGGGCGTACGCGGCGGCGGCCAGGGCCTCGACGATCTCGTTCAGGTCGGCGTTCTGCCCGGTGCGCAGGGACACCGGCTCCAGGTCGCCCAGGCCCTTGACCTGGGGCTGGAGCACGGAACGCACGGGTGCGACGACGACCGAGACCGGACCGGTCTCCGGGTCGTCGGGCCGGGGGTGGGTCAGGCGGCGCAGAACGGCCAGGCGGCGGCCGACGGTGTCGCTGCGCGGGCTGAGCCGCTCGTGCGGCAGGGTCTCCCAGGACGGGTACTCGACGACGCCCTCGGGCGGCAGCAGCGAGCGCAGGGCGGCGGCCAGGTCCTCCGCCTCGCGTCCGGTCGCCGTCACCGCCAGGACGGGGCGGCTCGTCTCGCGGGCCAGCGCGGCGACCGTGAAGGGGCGGGCCGCGGGAGGGCCGACCAGGTCGACGTGCATGCGGTTGCCGTCGGCGGCCGCGGTGATCGCTTCCGCGAGGGCGGCGTCCTTGACGACGGCGTCGAGCAGACCGTGCAGGCTCATTCGGGGCGCTTTCCGTCCTGGGGTGTGGTCCTGGGCGTCCGGGTTGTACAACACGAGTAACCCGGCGGTGTGAGGGCCGGGGGTGTCCAGGGTACGACTGGACACCGCCCGGTGCCGCGCCGCCGAGGGCTCCCGCCATGGCTCGCCGGCGCACCGCCGGCCAGGCGGTGTCCCGGCTCCCTCGCGTCGCTCCCCGACCGGAGGGCCCCGGCTCTCGACGCGTGGCCGGACCGTCCGCCCGCATCGTCAGCCGGAGGGCGGACGGAAACCCGGATGCTGCCGCTGCGGCCCGCTCCGCGACGGGACGGTCGGGAGGGCGGGACCGACTCGCACGGCGGTGTCACCGGTCCCACGGAAAGCGACGAACACCCCCCGCCCCGGTGCGACGGTCACGAACAGTTCGGCACCGAACGCCTGAGCTATGCGTTCCAGTAAAGGAAATGTGGGCGCGCACCTGCCGTGTTCGAGCCGGGAGATCGCGGCCTGCGTCAGCCCGGACAGGGCGGCAAGGCCCACCTGCGTCATCCCTGCTGCTTCCCGCCGGCTGCGCACGGCTTTGCCCACCGACGCCTCCCACGTTCTCGCGACGCCTTCGCCCGCCGCACGCCCAGGCCCCGCGATCCCCTGCCCCGTTCCCCTCGATCGACGCATCACCGCCACCCCCCGGTTGTTTAATTCAAAACATCAATTACTCAACCGTGCCACGCCCGGGACGGTAACCGGCCGACCCGCCGAAACGACACAATTTGAGCAAAAACTGAGCTTCCCAATACCGCCCGCCAGCCGACGGAAAGCGCCTTCCGATATCGCAGGACAGGCATATAACACGATCGACATGAAGCTCGACGCAGCCACATTGACGCTGTTCAGAGAGGTGGAACGGGATATTCCGAAGAAGGGTGCAGCCCGTTACCACTTCATCCACTTGTTCGACCGTCGGCTCCTGTGCAACTGTTGCCGCCACCTCGAACCGAAAGGTGTCGCGCATGACCCAGTTACGCAAAGCAATCCCCGCTGTCGCCCTTTCCGGCCTTCTGCTCGCCACCGGAGCGACGCCGGCGCTCGCGGACTCCGCCGCTCCGGCCGGAACAAACGCCGCCCAGGCCGCCACCGCCGTGACGAAGGGAGCGAAGCTGACGAAGCTGAAGTCCCTCACCGACAACTCGGAGGCATCCCAGAACCGCTGGTTCACGGCACTCGGCCAGTACCGGCAGAAGAAGGCCGCGATCACGAAGTACAAATTCACCTGGAAGACCGACTACTGCTCCAAGTCCCCGAACAAGATACCCGGCGGGTACGACTTCTCCTTCCCCTGCTACCGCCACGACTTCGGGTACCGGAACTACAAGAGCCTCGTCGGCAAGACCGCGTTCAAGCGGGATCACAAGCTGCGCATCGACAAGGCATTCCTCGGCGACATGAACCGGGTTTGCGGGATGTTCATCTGGGCAGACCCCTACACGCCCGGCCAGCGAAAGAAGCTGAAGGCGGCTTGCTACAAGACGGCGAAGAAGTACTACTCGGCCGTCCGCGCGCTCGGCTGACCGTCCAGCCTCGACCTTGCATAAGCGACCGCCAGCTTGCTGACGAACCCTTTCGGCTCGTTCGGGTCGGAGTTTTCTGCAGGTGGGCGGGCTGATGGCCCGACTGCCGCGTCGAGCGGACGCTGGGGTTCCACGGCTCCGGTTCGGGTGGTGCTGCTCGCAGGGGCGGGACGCTGCTGGTCAGCCGGGGTTCGGCAGGGGCCGCGAGTTGTTGTAGGACGTTAGTGATCACACCGGTCCAGGGCCGCCAGGAACAGGAGCCTGGCGTTCACGTACCGCACCGCCGAAGGTGAGACAGAGCCGATTGCCATCTAGACCTCGAAAGCTCAAGGTCAAGGACCGGGCAGAGCCGTCTCGACCTCCATCGGTACGACCCGGGGCCGTAGTACGGAGGTACCGTTCCTAATCAGTGATCAGGAGTGGGTCCTGGACCCATTCCTGATCGCTGCGGACATCCCGAACGGTGTTGGGTGTCCTGGTCGCCCGCGTTCGCTCCGTGTCCGGCGGCACGGATCGGGTCCGTGGTCCGGGGATACGGGGGCGGGGTCCCTCACGCCCGGGGGCATCCGGTGGGGCCTGGACGGTCCGATGCCCGCATCCATCGCTCTGGTGGGTGCGGGGCGGTGCCGTCCGACGCCGGACCGGACGGCCCTGGGCGCGTCGCCCGATCGCGATGCTCGCCGCATCGTGTCGGGTCGTCCTGCGATTCTTGCTGGTGAGGGGCTTCTGCCAGTGCTGGGCGCCCCACTTGCTGGTGTAGGCGGGGTCGACGGCGACGACGGTGATGCCGGTCTGGTCGGCCATGGAGGTCAGGCGGGCGCGGAGCCGGCCGGTGGGCATGCCGGAGACCAGCTGCCGGAACCGTTTCCTTCCGCCGTGTTTCTCGCGGGTCTTTTCGGCGGTGAAGTCCAGGTCCTCGACCGCGATGGCCCTGACCCCGCAGGACCGGGCCCAGTGCAGGAGCCGGGTCAGGGCGTGGCGGACCTGGGCGTCGCGGTGCCCGGTGGTGCCGGTGAGGTCGTAGGAGAAGCGGCGCGGGTGGCCGACGGGGTTGCCGTGGACGTCGAGACGCCAGGCGGCGAGGTGGTCGGCGTTCATGTCGACCCCGATCACCCCCTCCGCCAGTGCGGCGGCCAGGGGGATGGTGGGGGTGACGGGTTTCTGCCAGGACGCGGTCACATACCAGCGGCCACGGACCGGATCGTGATGGATGCGGTAGGCGACGGCCCGGTTCATCGCCACCCGGTCGGCCCACTCCTGTCCCCGGTGCGCGAAGTGGATGCGACCGGTGAGGACGTACCGGCTGTGCGAGGCATTGGCCAGGTCCTTGAGCGGGGCGGGCAGCCGGATGGACACCTCGCCGTCGGGTGTGATGCGGATGGTCTCGTTCCCGAACCGTTTCCCGCCCTCTCCGTCCGCCTGCAGGAACCACCGTTGTGCTTCCCAGCGTGCGCGCCAGTGGGATTCGGTGAGCCTGGCGGCGGGCAACTGGTGCCGCAGCTGGGCCAGGTGCCTGCCACCCCGCACGACGTGCACGGTCCCGGACACCCAAGCGGCACGCGCCTGTTCCAGCCGGTCCTCCAGGACGTGCAGGCGTCGGGACTTGGCATGCCACTCCCGACGGCTGCGATACCCGCCCGGAGCCCGCTTGCTGCCCTTCTGCCCGACCGGCAGGGACAGCCGGTGGCGCAGTATCCGCACCCCCGCCTCCAACGACTGGAGGTGGGCGTGGGCACCACGGCGAGCCAGCGCCCACTGATCGTGCGTGGCCTTGGTGACCGCACCCGCCCACCGAGCCGACGATTGGGGCGTCAGCTCCCGCTTGCGCACCGCCCACGCTGCCGCGTCGTGGCCCAGTCCGTCACGGCAGCGCGCCTTCAGATCACGGCCGGCGAGCGTGCCCAGATGCGCGCCCACCCACCGCAGGACCTCCTCATCGGCGGGCGTCAGTTGCTTGAGCCGGGTACGCACCGCCACCCCCGACGGGCCCGGTGTGACGAACGGCGCCGCAAACTCCCGCACTACCCCGCCCCCATCGGTTCAGCCTCGAAGCTGCACCCACTCCACCCAACGAACACCACCTTGCAAGGGTTATGCATTCGACAGACGAATTCCCATTCCCCTCCTCGGGCAGGACAGCACACACTCCGGCCATGCCCTCCAGCGAACTCGTGAAGGCCTCAGTGGGGGCTGCCCACCCGTCGGTGGAGTTCTCCTGGGGATGGCTCTCCGCCCTCGGGCGCACCGGACCTCCGCCCTGCCGCCGCGCGAGGGTCAAGTGGCAAGCTAAACCCGGCGGATGGATGCACGGGGCACACGTCAGGGGTCCCCGGTGAGCGCGAGGGGGAGACCCGGGGTGGACAGCACCAGACCCGCGGTACGCGAGGCCGCATCCGGCGGCGGCACGGAGCGGCGCGGTGCCGTCGTCGCCGCGTTGATGCTCGCGATGGCGCTGTCGGCCCTCGACTCGACCATCGTCTCCACCGCCGTCCCGCAGATCGTCGGCGACCTCGGCGGCTTCTCCCTCTTCTCGTGGCTCTTCTCCGGCTACCTGCTGGCCGTCACCGTCACCCTCCCCGTCTACGGCAAGCTCTCCGACACCTTCGGCCGCAAACCGGTGCTGGTCGCGGGCGCGACCGTCTTCCTGCTCGGTTCGCTGCTGTGCGCGCTCGCGTGGAACATGGCGGCCCTGATCGCCTTCCGGATCGTGCAGGGCCTGGGCGGCGGCGCCCTGCAGGGCACGGTGCAGACCCTCGCCGCCGACCTGTACCCGCTGAAGGAGCGGCCCAGGATCCAGGCCCGGCTGTCCACCGTGTGGGCGGTGTCGGCGATCGCGGGCCCCGGCCTGGGCGGTGTGCTGGCCGCCTACGCCGACTGGCGCTGGATCTTCCTCGTCAACCTGCCTGTCGGCGCCCTCGCCCTGTGGCTGATCGTGCGCCACCTGCACGAGCGGCAGCGGGAGTCGATCGCGGGGCGGCCCCGGGTCGACTGGGCGGGTGCGCTGGCCGTGTTCGCCTGCGGCGGCGTCCTGCTCACCGGTCTGGTGCAGGGCGGCGTGGCCTGGCCGTGGCTGTCGACGCCCTCCCTCGGCCTGTTCGGGACGGGGCTGGTGCTGCTGGCGGCCGTGGTGGTGATCGAGCGCCGGGCGGCGGAGCCGATCATCCCCGGCTGGGTGTGGCGCCGCCGCACGATCGCCGCGGTGAACCTCGCGCTCGGCGCGCTGGGCCTGCTGATGGTCGCCCCGACCGTGTTCCTGCCCACCTACGCCCAGTCGGTGCTGGGCCTGGCCCCCGTGGCCGCCGGTTTCGTGCTGTCCGTGTGGACGGTGACCTGGCCCGTGTCGGCGGCGCTGAGCCAGCACGTGTACCGCAGGATCGGCTTCCGCAACACGGCGATGCTGGGCATCGGTGCCGCGTCCTTGATCCTGTTCGCCTTCCCCTTCCTGCCCTACCCCGGCCGGACCTGGCAGCCGATGCTGCTGAT
Organism: Streptomyces sp. JHA26; assembly: GCF_002005565.1. GTDB lineage: Bacteria > Actinomycetota > Actinomycetes > Streptomycetales > Streptomycetaceae > Streptomyces. Next base: position 105,438 of record NZ_BDJC01000018.1, read on the forward strand.
GCTGCTGCTCGGTGCCGCGCTCGGTCTGTTCCAGCTGCCGCTCATCGTCGGTGTCCAGTCGACGGTGGGCTGGTCGGAGCGCGGCACGGCGACCGCGTCCGTCCTCTTCTGCCGCCAGACCGGGCAGACCGTCGGCGCGGCCCTCTTCGGCGCGGTCGCCAACGGCGTGCTGGCCGCGCGGCTCGGCGGGACGAGCGACCTCGACTCGGTGACCCGGGCGCTGGACACGGGCGCCCCCGCCGCACCCGTACGGCGCGCGATCGCCGAGGCCGTCCACGCGGTCTACCTGGGCGCGGCGGGGGCGGCGGCCCTGGCGTTCGTGGTGCTGCTGGTGGTCGCGCCGCGGAAGTTCCCGGTGCTGAAGGACTGATCGCGCGGGGCGGTTGTGCCGGTGCCCTGCGGGAGCGGCGCGACGGTGGGCCACGCACCCGAGGTCACGGCTTCCCCGGCGTACCGACCACTCGGTTCGCCGAAAAGGCCCCGTGGCCGGAAACCGGCGAGTAACGTGCGTGGCCCTCCACCCCCCACCTCCCTGCGGTCCGCCCGCGGACCCCAGCCGCGCAAGGAGCACCGGGATGTCCTTCGGCCCCTACCCACCACCACGGCACGGCGCGCCACCGTCGTACGAACCCTCTCCGCCCTACGAGCCGTCCCCGGCCTACGGGCCCTCCCCCTCCTACGGCACCACCCCGCCGTACGCCGTCCGGCCCCGGCAGCCGCTCGGGCACCACAGCGACCTGCGCGTCCTGCGCGGCGCGTACCGCCGGCAGCGGCGCACGGCCACCTTCGCCGCGCTCGGCTACTTCCTGCTGTTCCTCGGCCTGTCGGCGTTCGCCCCGTCGTCCCTGACCGGCGACGTCACCGACGGACTGCCGCTGTGTCTGCTGCTCGCCCTGCTCCAACTGCCCGTCACCTGGCTGGCGATCATCCTGTACGAGCGCACCGCGCGCCGCACCGTCGACCCGCTCGCCGACCGCATCCGCCACGACAGCGGAGCGGACGCCGGACGGGGGGCGGCGCGGTGACCGGCTTCGACGACAACGCGCAGGCGATGGCCCTGGTCGCCTTCACCGCCATCGCCACGGTCACGCTGCTGCTGTGCGTGATGACCGGCCCGGACCGGGACGACCTGGACGAGTTCTACACCGGCTACGGCTCCCTGTCGCCGATGCGCAACGGCCTGGCCATCGCGGGCGACTACATCTCCGCGGCGACCGTCCTCGGCACGGGCGGCGTGATCGCCCTGTTCGGCTACGACGGTGTCGTGCTCGCCCTGAGCACCGCGCTGTCCCTGCTGCTGCTCATGTTCCTGATGGCTGAACCGCTGCGCAACGCGGGCCGGTTCACCATGGGCGACGTGCTGTCCCGCCGCACCCCGGCACGCAGCGTCCGCGTCGCGGCCTGCGTGGTGACCATCGCCGCGCTGCTGCCGATGATGCTGGTGCAGCTGGCCGGAACCGGACAACTGCTGTCGTTCCTGCTGGGGTTCACCAGCGAGTCGGTGCAGACGGGCTGCATCGTCGGCGTGGGCGCACTGATGATCAGTTACGCGGCGATCGGCGGGATGAAGGGCACCGCCCTCATCCAGATCCTGAAGATCGTGATGCTGCTCGGGTCGGGCGCGGTGGTCACCGTCCTCCTCCTGAGCCGCTTCGACTGGAACCCGGGCGCCTTGTTCGACGCCGCCGCCCGGGGCAGCGGCGCGGGCCCCGCCTTCCTGCACCCCGGCCTGGAGTACGCCGCCGGCCCCCACCCCGGCCTCGACATGGTCTCCTCCCAGCTGGCCGTGGTCCTCGGCGGCGCCTGCCTGCCGCACGTCACGATGCGCATGTACACCGCCTCCAGCGCCCGCCAGGTGCGGCGGTCGATGTCCTGGGCGGTGTCGTTGGTGGCCCTGTTCGTACTGGTCGTCACCGTCGTCGGCCTCGGCGCCACGGCGCTGGTCGGCCGCGAGACGATCGCGCACCTCGACGCGGCCGGCAACACCGCCTACCTGCTGGGCTCGCGGGCCGCGTTCGGCACCGGCGTGACCATGGTGGAGACCCTGCTCTTCACCACCGTCAGCACCGCCCTGTTCCTCACCCTGCTCGCCTCCGTCGCCGGCATGATCCTCGCCTGCGCCAACTCCCTGGCCCACGACGTGTTCGCCACCCGGCCGCGGGAGCTGACGCCGCGCCGCGAGATGACCCTGGCCCGGCTGTCCGCCCTGGCGGTGGGCGTGCCTGCGATCCTGCTGGCCACCCTGGTGCAGCACCGCAGCCTGCAACCGCTGGCCACCATGTCCTTCTGCCTGGGCGCGTCCGCCCTGTGCCCCGCCCTGGTCTACAGCCTCTTCTGGCGCCGCTTCACCCGCACCGGCCTGCTGTGGACCCTGATCGGGGGAACGGTCACGGTCCTGGTGCTGATGCCGGGCACCAGCCTGGTCTCCGGCACCCCGGTGGCGGCCTTCCCGGACGCCGACTTCAACTGGTTCCCGTTCACCACCACCGGCCTGGTCTCCATCCCGGCCGGCTTCGCCTTCGGCTGGCTCGGCACGGTGGCCTCCGGCCGCGGGAAGACGGACGAGCAGCGCCGGCGGTACGAGGCCATGGAGGCGGAGCTCCTCGCGGGGGCGGTACGCAGGCGCGGGTGACGGGGCGGCGTCCGCCCGCAGGACGTGCCGGTCCGCCCCGCCGTCACGCCGACGGGGGCGCGGCGGTGGGGCAGGCACGCCCGAAGGAGACCGCACGCGCGGCCGGCGGGGAACGCGCGCTCCCACGGTCAGCAGGGCGCCGGCGCGACGACGGGACCCGGGCGGAGCCGACCCGGCGAGGCGCGACCGGCGGGGCGCGGTGCGGCGAAGGGACGCGGGCGCGGCCGGCCGGGCGCGCCTCCCTCCCGGCCGGCGGAGTCCACGCCCGGCCGACGCGGCGTCACTCCACGCCGCGGCCCGACAGCGTGCCCAGGCGGCCGCGGAACGCGCTGATCTGGTCCTGCACCTCGTCCCAGCGCTCCCCGTGCTCGCGCAGCACCCGCTCCGTCTCCCGGGCGATCCCCTCCGCCCGCGCCCGCGCCCCCGCGACGATCTCCTCCGCCAGGGCCCGCGCCTGCTCCTGCCGGCGCCCGGCCGCCTCCTGCGCGTCGGCCAGCGCCCGCTCCGCCTCGGCCAGCGCCCGCTCGGCGCGCGTGAGCAGCTCCTCGTGACAGGCGTCCAGGGCGGCCGCCCGGCCGGCTTCCTCCCGCTCGGCCTCCGCCCACCGCGCGGCGTGCTCGCCCGCCTGTCCGGCGAGCAGCGAGGTGGCGCGCCGCCGCACCACCCGCACCACGGCCAGCGCCTCGCCGCGCCCCGCCCGCACCTCGCGCCGCGCCGCGATCCGCACCTCGTCGGCCCGCGCACGCGCCGCGAGCAGCCGCTGCCGGGCCCACTCGTCGGCCTCGGCCCGCACGGCGTCGGCCTCGACCCGCGCGGACTCCCGGACCTCGGCCCCCCGAGCCCGCGCCCGGTCCACCAGCTCCTGCGCCGCGCACCGTCCGCGTTCCCGCACGGCGTCGGCCTCCTCCTGCCCGAGCCGGAAGAGGCGACGCGCCCGCTCCCCGAGCGCCTCGTAGTCCTGGGGCGCGAGCCCGGCCACCGTCTCCCGCAACCGGTCCAGCTCCGCCCCCATCTCGCGGGCCAGCACGGTGAGCCGGGCGGCCCGCTCCCAGGCGGCGTCACGCTCCCGCGAGAGGGCGTCGGCACACGCGTCGACCTGTTCGGGACGGTAGCCGCGCCCCCGCACGGTCACGAAACCGTGCGGCGACGCCGATGCGCTGCTCATGCCGGAACCCCTGTTTCGCCCGATCCACCGACAGACATCCGTGATGTCCGGACATCTTTACGGATCAGCCGTAAACCGGCATAACGCGACACTCCGCGCACATCCGGCAACCCTCGAGGAGCGGACCGGCCCGGAAACGCCGACGGGCCGGCCCGGCCCCCGTGAGGGAGACCGGACCGGCCCGTCGGACCGCGTCAGCGGCACCGCCTCACAGCAGCCCGTCCCACATCTGCTCCAGCAGCACCGACCACCAGCTCTCCGCCGACCCGAGCGCCGCCGGGTCGATCGAGGCCAGCTGCGCCTGGAAGTCCACCGTCCAGCGGCCGGCCTGCTCCTGGTTCAGCCCGAACCTGAGCCGCCACATCCGGCCCAGCAGCGCCAGGCTGCGCGCGAACTCGGGCAGCCCCGTGTTCACGAACTGCGGCGGCACCGGCGCACCGCCCGGCCCCGCCTCCACCGGCACCGCCACGATGTTCGCCGTGCCGTACTGCACGCAGACGGCCTTGCCGAAGTCGCTGCCCACGACGAGGTACGACCCCGCGTCCGAGGCCGGCTGCACGCCCCGCTCGGCGGCCAGTTCCGCCAGCGTCGGCACCGGCCGGCCCGGCTGGGCCTGCGCCCAGAAGAACGGACCCATGTCCATCGGCAGGCCCGCCGCCACCAGCGTGTGCGCCACGACCGGCGGCACACCCTGCCGGGACACCGCGGCCTGCTCGAACCGGAAGACACCCGGCCCGAACGCCGCCGCGAGCTCCTGTCCGACGGCCTCCGGCGGGATCGGCGGCGCCGGCTGCACCGGCGGCAGCGGCGCCCGCACCGGCGCCGGACGCGCCGGCCCGTCGGCCACCTGGTGCAACTCACCCTGGTGCGCCAGCAGTTGCTGCATCCCCTGCTGCCGGCTCGCGTGATCGGTGCCGTACGGCGCGATGGACGTGATCCGCGCCTGCGGCCACTGCTCCCGGATCATCCGCGCGCAGTACGCACCCGGCAGCTCACACGACTCCAGCTCGGTGTGCAGCTCCAGCACCTGGCCCGGCGGCACGTTCATGGCCCGCAGCTCGTGGAAGATCTGCCACTCCGGGTGCGGCGTACCCGGCGCCGAACGCCGGATCAGCTGCTGCTCGGAGCCGTCCTGCGCACGGTAGCGCAGCACGGCCTGGTAACCGGGGCCGACGGTCGGCTGACCGGCGGGCGGCTGCGGGTAGCCGTACGCCGGCGGCTGACCCGGCACCGGCTGACCGGGCGGCGGCACGGCACCCGGCGGCACGGGCTGCGCGCCCCCGGGCACGCCCGGGGCACCCGGA